>CAMWXD010000001.1 GCA_947178105.1 uncultured Eubacterium sp.
AATCTTCCGCCAAAAACAGGAGGCAGAGGTGGATCAGGTCAATCTGCCTGTCCAGGCTGCCCACCGCCTGCTCATACTGTTTTTTCTGCTTTGCGCTGTACCTGTGCGATTCTTCTTCCAGGCTGCTCTTCCCTTTTAAGGATACTTCGTACCTGGAATATTGCAGCGCTTTTGGTATATCATTCATGATAATCCATACTGAATATACCGGCTTTAATTCGCCATAGTCCACATGCCCCAAATGGCTTAGCTGCCTGCTGAGCATCCTGCTGCAATAATAAATCCCTCGCTTCGGCACCGGATATCCTGGATTTTTTTCTCTTTGCATCTCCAGGTCAAAGTACAAATCTACCACAAACACATCTTCCGTGCCCGGATACCTGCACCCTGCCACCACATCATAAAATGTCTTCGCTTCTTCTCCCTTGCCAACATCCTCTGCTGCTATATTCACAGCCACTTCCTCGTCTCCTTTTACTGACAGGATCAAGCTTTCGATCTCCTGCAAAGGCAGCCCTTTATATTCTTCCACTACATTTTTTAAGATCGGCGCAAGAAACTTTTTATTTTGGAACAACTGTTTAAATTTTTGGTCGTACGTATATGCAGATTCTTTTAATTCCTGGCTGCCTGGTTGTTTTGGCTGTTTTAACATTGACGCCCTCTTTCTTTTTCTTCTTTGCAACAGCATTGTTTCAATTACAGTTTCCTGATACTCAGTATACTACACAGCCATTACAAAAGCAATCCGCTTTTTGCCCATAAATAACCAAAAATATCACCAAGAACCGTACTGACACGGTGCAACACCATAGCAAGCAATATCGCTTCCTGCAACGGATGATTTCTCGTCAAGTATGTGATGACCGCCTCCCGCACACCGATTCCGCCTGGTGCTCCTGGCATGATAGATCCTGCTGCCCAAGACAGTATATATACAGTCAAAATCATACGCACCTGGCGGACAGTTCGTATCGTTTCGTTTAAGAGCAATACAAACAGACACATCAAACCTGCCAGCAGCATAGCTGTTACTCCGTTTAATAAATGTCTCGTTTTTGTTTTCTTTCTAAAGCCCTCTGGTTTCTAACAGTGCTGTTACACAGAATTGGCTGAAAAAATATCTACAAATATTCTTTAGCTAATCTGGCATTTTCTTTATAGCTTTTTAATGCTTCTTTGTCTTCCGTCTCTAACTCCACAGCCCTCATAAAACATACATATGCATCTTTATATTCTTCCATAGAATAATAAGCACATCCTAAATCATTATGATAAGATGGATTGTTTTCATTATTTCTAACCAATATCTGATATAATTCTGCAGCATTTTCATATAATTCTAACTCATACTGTATATCTGCCAGTTTTTCGGCTATTTCCAGTTTTTGGTCACTATTGTATTCTTCCTGTCTTTTTAACAAATCTAAATAGTTTTTAAATTCATCACTATCTGGATATAATTCCCTGCCTTTTGAAAAAATTGTCTTAGCTCTATTATAAAGCTCCACTATATAATTAGCTCGTCCCGCCTTTATAAGTAACTCCTTATCTTTTGGATCATATTCCAATTCCTGTTCGCTTTTCACCATTTTTTTTATATTAATATAATACTTTGCTTCTGGCATAAGCTCAATTGATTTGTTAATATAATCTATCGCTTCCTCATATTCTTTCATTGAATATTTGGTATAACAAGCATTATAATAGAAATTCGCATTTTTCGGATCTATCACTATTGCATTCTCAAACTGTTCATATGCTTCATCATACATTTTCAAATCATATAGGCACACACCAAATTTATTTATAGCATCCGGGTCGTCTGGATTCTCTATAACTTTCAAACGTGCTTTTTCCATATCGATCCATTGTAATACATTCAAATAATCATTATTTTGTTCATATACTTTTTCAAATTCAACTAACGCTTCTTCATACTTACTTACTCCATCCAGTGCAATACCATAATTAAAAATAATCTTCAATTCTTTATTCGGATCTTTTACTGATCCCTTCTCCAAAACCTGCAATGCTTTTTCAAAATACTCACAAGCTTCTTTATACCTTTCTTCTTTATTAAAGGTAAGTGCAATATTTTGAATATACTTAGCTGTATCTGGTTCAAGTTCCATTGCCGATATAAAATATCGTTTTGCTGTTTCATAATCAGCAAGCTGGAAGTAAATCACTCCTGCCATATTTTGATAATTTGCATTATCTGCTTCTATCCGAACAGCTTCTTTTGCCTGTTCTGCAGAAGCATTAAAATCTTCTAATTCATAAAGTGTATTCGCATATCCATTTCGATACCTAGCATTTTCAGGTTCCTCATCTAAAAGTTTTTTCCATATATATTGCGCTTCATCGAATTCTTCATTTTGACACATGTCAATTACATCATCATACAAACGTTCTATCTCTTTTACCTTTTTTTCAGAAGTATGGTCTGAGGTCACAAAATTCATAAGAGGCGGTATGAATACTATGCTAAGTATCCCAAATATTATATTTACAATCAAGACAGACCTTTTGCTTGGACTTTCCTGTCGTTCTCTTACTTTAAAGTCATACACCGTTCTAACTGTCACAATAATACCTATAATTAACACAAATAGAACTTTGAATATAATTTCATGGCTGTTTACAAACAGTTGAATCTCTTTTAACATTTTTATCCTCCGTTTTAAAATTCTATTTTCAGTAACTTTTTTCATTTTGAAAAAACAGGTATCGGAATCAGCATCGCGATTACACTTATTAAGGCTAATCTTTTCTTGATAGCTCCCATAACAAATATTTTATAAAATTCCATCCACAAGATATTGCTTTAAAATGTGTTTCTCCTGCAATCCTCTTTTTTTCCCAAACCGGAAATTCCATACGTTTTATTTGAAATTTATAAGCCCGACAGCATGTTTCTATATCAAATGACATAGGAAAATTTGAAACAGCCATTTTGCGAAAAGCTAATAGTGTCATACCCCGAAACCCATGCAACACATCCCATATCATATTCCCTTCTCTTTGATATAATATCTTCGCAGCCAGAGCAAGCAAAAGTACAAACCACTTCCTTGGTCTAAACATCCTATCATCTTCCTCATTATGCGCATTTTTCCCCATACGGCTCGCAACAACCAATTCGTATCCCTGTTCAAAATAAGATCTGAATTTATAAATATTTTTCACTGAAATCGTACCCTTAGGATGAAAAATAATAAATGCATCACATTTACACCGAAATGCTGCTTCTTTGCAAGCTGAATTATATCCTTTGTGCGATTGCCTATATACCTCAATTCCCTGTTTGGACAGATAATCGCAAGTTCCATCCGTACTTCCGCCGTCAATACAATAGATCTGGTCAAACTGATTTTTATCAATTAAAGGCACATCATGTTTGCAGCCTTCGATTTCATTCCAGGTCAGCAGGCATAGCCCAACTGTAATCCTGTCCCTATCCTTCTGATTCATATATTATGGTTCTCCTTCACTTCTACCAATACCCCAGCATCTCTGACAACATTAAATGCAACTGCCGTTCTAAGCCCTCCTGGTTTTTCATCATTTACGACGATTCTTTCACCAAGCGGCGCCCCAAAAATAATAACATCATACCGTATCCCATTTTCCTCCAAAAAAGAAACTGTCTGTTCCCTATACATTTCCTCTCTGGATGTAACAAATATAATTAAATCTTTGTTAGGAATCTGCGCCATAAAATCCAACGCACCATCTAGCAAAGTATCCCGACTGTCTATTTTATAACCATTATGTTTTACAATTGTACCATCTAGATCCAGAAACCATGTATGTGCCAAAGCTGACAGTTCAAGTATTTGAGGCATTGCCAAGCTCCTTTCCTATTGCCCCTCCCGGATGGTTTGGTGCAAAATCTTTTTTTAAATCCAGATGCATTCTTTCAGCCAGAGTCATTGCCAATCCCTGAAGTATGATCAGATATAATGTAGTTGAATTATTGGGTACAATATTCCATAAGTCACCTTCATGCTTCATAGAAACTACCAAGTTATTATGTTGTCCAACAATATCTGCCAAACGATTGTTTTTTGAAAACGTGATGCATTTTAATGACGTATTCCTTTTCTTGATGATTTCAGCTAGGTATACAGACTCATCTGTATTGCCACTCTTGCTTAAAATAATCACGAGATCTCCTTTTTTTATCATTCCAATATCTCCATGAACGGCTGTATTTGTATGCATAAAGCGCACATCCAATCCCAGACTTGTCATCGTACCTGCAAATTTCTCACATACCGGAACATTCTTTCCGAGCCCTGTTACAACAACTTTATAACCATTTTTCAAAGTCTTTTCAGCATCTATGATCAATCTTTCAAACAGATTCATATCCAATCGGTACAGCGCATCTGATATAATATGAATAGTTTCATCAAAATATCTGTCACCTGTCCCCTTATCTGACATAAGCAAAGCTTCTTCCAGATACAAAATC
This sequence comes from uncultured Eubacterium sp., assembly GCA_947178105.1. Lineage (GTDB taxonomy): Bacteria > Bacillota > Clostridia > Lachnospirales > Lachnospiraceae > Eubacterium_J. The sequence continues at coordinate 4,484 of CAMWXD010000001.1, forward strand.
CCTTGATAAAATGCCCCACATATAGAATCATAATCTTCCCACGTATAAGTTGTCAAACTTAGCCAGATTACTGCCAGTAATAATTTCATCTGTTTTCTGGATACGTTCTCTTTCAGAAGTCTGAAAAATTCATCCTCCATGTCTTCCCAATGATTGGATTCTATCTGGAGATATACCTCTTCTTCCGCTATATCCAGCGTAAATTTTTTTAGATTAAATTGATCATAATTGCTTATCACAGAATAATACAGTTTTGCCCAATCATATGCTTCGTCACCGTATAATTTTGTATTTCCAAAATATCCACGAGGATCAAATAAAACCGGATTCTGGTCATCTTTCAGCATCATATTGCTGAATGTACAATCTCCATGTATCATAACAAACCTGTCTGGCATGTATTTTTTAATTTCTTTTTTCACTTCTTCCCAGTAATAAAAAATATTTCGGCAGGTCTTTCCGTTAACTTTGATCGTTCTACAATCTGCAAATGGAATTAAATTTCTTACCTTTTCCAAACGGGATATTGTCTTTCCTATGTATGCTTCATAAAAACTATCCCATTCTGCCGGGGATGTTCCAAGCCCATGAATTTCATTCAGGCTGTAAACAATTCGTTTTAATATTTCTGCCTTCTGATCATAAGGAATATCTGTATATTCATATAAATTTTTTCCGTCTACAAACTCCATTGTTAATGGTTCATAACGATAAATCTTTGGTATGGCTAACATATGAAACTCATTCGTAGAAAGAGACTGTATCTTACGATACCATGCTTCTTCCTGACAAGCCAATTCCCTGCCCTGATCATCTACCGGATATTTTATCAGCATATTCTCCTTTCTAACAATTCTGTTAAACGGACGACAGCGCATTTTAGGACGTTTTTCCCATTCACTATACAATCCGTATTCATGCGTATGCTGAAGGGATTGTTCTTGAAATCGCATCTTTTTTTCCTTCAACCAGCGCACAAATTCTCCATTATCAGGAACATCTTCTAATATGTCTTTTTCCGTAAAAATAAAATATCCTGCAACCCCCTCCCCTTTTTTTTCACTACTCACTTCTTCTACAAGCTTTCCATCTTTATAACTCCACCTGCACGGAAAGTCTTTAGCAATTCCAATATAATTACCTTTTTCTTTTGGAAACTGATAATCGTCTGCTAAGATCAAATCGCACCAGATCAATACAAATTCTTTATCTGGGGGTATATATTTGAGTGCCTTTTTTATCCCTGCACAGGTACCTATACTTCCAGATGCAGATATCAGTTGATATTCTACATCCGCAAACGTTTCCAAATATTTTTCCAGCACCTTATATTTATAGTCTCCAATTATAATGAATTTTTTATCTACATATTTTCTGAACAAATGAAATATCATTGGTAAATTATCTACTGGAACCAGAGCTTTCGGCTTGTTTCTAGTTAAAGACTGCATCCGGGAACCCTTTCCTCCTGCTTGCACAATTATATATTCTGGATTCATTTTTCCTCCATACGTATCTTTTCTATGTTAATTTTCCTCAATCCTTGAATTTCTTTTCATTATACATTTTCATATGTCTGTATAACCGCAATGTCCTTTTCCCTGAGCCTATATCATCCAGCAACTCCTGCAGCTCATTTTCCAGATCCATACGCTGCTGGTGCAAAACAGCCAATCTTGCGGTGCAATCCTGCCGGAAAGTTTCATCCACATCATCCCGTTTACTTTGCTCAGTCATATGATAGATTTTAAGCTCATTAATACTCAGCTTATCAATCAGGCTGCCAACCGTTTCCATGATTATCCTCCATTATTGATTTAAATTATCCAATACAATTTCATCTACTTCTTCCATCAAATCATTTCTATGCTGATTCAAAGGATTGATATTTCTAATCGCTCTTAGAACAACCTCATCTTTCATGCTGCGTACTTTATCTTCCTCATGCCACATCTCTGTATTTGTAATCGTTAATTCCCTGATTACCTGTTCAATATTATCTCTGTGCTCATTCAATGGCTTTATCCGGCGAATTTCATCTGTTACAATCACGTGTTCCGGTTTTCTGTTTTCATTTTCTATATGCCACTTTGCAATTTCTTCCTGAATCAGAGAAATTACCCTATTTGCTGTAATTATTACCATATACTCTCCTCCTGCAAATACTTTACTTTTTCTTTTTCCTACCCTGCCTCACGAAGTTTCAAAAACTGTATGTCTGATATCTGCGGTACAGAAATCTCCTGCCCATCCTGCATTACAGATATTTGTATTTGCGTATGCGGATGCAGCAGCCATTTTACACCTGCACCAAGCGGAATCATTAATTTTCCCTGGCTCATTGCACAATACATTGCGTGTCCCTCCCCATTGACATCCAGCCAGGACACACACACCATCATTCCCGGATTGTAATTTTTCTTCATCAGATTTTTTGCAAGGATACCTCCATCCTGTTCTTGCTCCTCACTCAAATGATATAAAGTATGATGATAATCCTGATCCATACCAGTAAATTCCAAATACAGATAATCTGCCTCATCTCCATCTATTGTATTCGAAAACAGGATCTGAATACCGTTATTACCCTGCTGCAAAGTTAACTCTGTATTTTTCTCTGTGAAGATCTGATCCAAAGAATCTTTTGACAATCCCAATGCTCCTGCACATTTTCCAATGTCTATCCCCTCCCAAGATAATGATACCTCCTGATGCATGTTTCTGACTTTATCAACATCAATATTTTCATCGTTAGGCAAAAAGCACTCCTTTTCCTCAGACCAGATATATTCTCCTGATGTAAGCAGCCAATGATACAAATAGTAATTATAAAAAGGATTCAAATCATTTCCAATCACTGTTTTATTGTTTCTGACAATATCAATCGCTTCCTGTGTAGCTTCAAACCCCCTGACTGTTCCGGCAATTTCCATAGTCGCATCTCCTTTTACATCATTCAAGTAAAAGAAGCCAAAATTGCCTCGTTTTCCAAAATACGACTGTGCACGATCTTCCTCTGCAAACACTTGATTCGCTGACGACACAGTATCATAAACTTCTTGTGCAAGAAAACCAGTTCCCAGTTTTTCTACATTATCCTTTTGTATATATGTGTAGCCATCTGGTACAATCTCATACGCATCCAACTTAGAATCTGCCATAAAAAATCCAGTCGAATTAACAACAGTAGGTATAAAAACCGCTGTGCAAATAACAAAATATCTTATTTTTTCGATTTTCACATATCTCTCTAGCATGACAAGCAATATCACCATTCCGGCAAAAAGCGGTCCTGCGCTTCTCGCATACAAACTCCCAACATCCGAACGAACAACTGTAGATGAAAAACAGATCGTTGGCATAATCACCAGGGACGCAGCAACGAATGCAGCCTGCGGATGTACCATATATAATCTGCGCTTCCAAATACCAGCCCCTGCAATATCTAAAAACAATGCAAACATGATCCATACAAAACCTGCTGGAATCAAAAAAGAAAAAATATCATAAAGTGCAATTCTAATTACCGGAAATTGATTCAAATAGGGAAAAAACCATTCTGGCACGATCTGGCCGAAACGGGCAATTCCATCTGCATAAATCGTCTGTCCAGCCATCGCTTTCATGTGTCTGTATGTTCCTGCCAAGCATGGCGCACAAGCTACAGTCAAAACTATACAGACTCCACAGGACACCCAAAAACCGGTTTTTTTTGTATCCTTCCTCAATTTTCCTGATTTTACATATGTAATCATCTGCCAGATACCAAGTGGTAAAAAAGCAACACATACCGCTACACCAAACAACGGATAATACAATCCATGAAACAAACTGGTCAAAAACCACGCTAAAAACCACATATTCTTCTTTGCGATCAGTTTTGGCATTACCAGCAAAAGCATAACTGGCAGAATAAATACAATTCGGTTATAATCCATCATATAAAAAAGAAGTGAAATTAAAAACCCCCAAATCCTGCTTACCTGCATCCATAAAAGCGCCACCACCAGAATCACCGCCAGTAAATAAAAAATGTTCTCTGCAATATAATAATTTCCTGCCTGCCCATTTCCAAAGAAACGAAAAATAGCCCCCTGAATCACAGAATACATACCAGAAACTGGAATATATTCTGAAAACGGCTTCTGTCCAAGTTCAAAAATCTGCGAATACCCGATAATATTCTCAAAAGGATGATGCGTATCGCTTGAAATCACCGCACCCGTACCACCGAACCTGTTAAATGCCATAATACAGACACACGTTCCAAAACTAATCACATTCTTCAAATCCAATGCCGTTTTCCAGCCCTTTTTCAACACCCGCAAATCTTCTGCTAAAAATAACACCAGTAATACAAAAATCAGTACCTTTACCTGCATCGGAACAGGAATCACAACTATTTCATCCTGATACTTATATTTAGATGCCAGATAGACAAGCAGCACTGCTGGTACCAGCATCTGTCCTGCCAAACATCCCCGCAGCAACATTCGTTGTTTATCCTTTGACAACACCAAAATTCCAAACATTACAACTGCCACAAGAAAAGCGGCTTCTATACTTGTAAAAGAATTTTCTCCTCCTGCAAATACATACATACGGTACAAACCATATACGGCATAAATACTCATATAATAAAAAACAACTCCTAACAAGACAAGCGTCTTGTCAATCAGTAAAATAAAAAACATTACAATTAACGACCCCATCAGCACAGCGTTTATATTCGCAAACACAAAATAAGAAATCCCAGCCATAACCCCAAAAATACAAATCCATAGATTACCACATTCTATAGATTCCACTTCTGTTTCCAACACTTCACCTTCCTGGTTTTTACAGGAACAGAAATAGTATACTCCATAAGCAACAATCCCTGTAAAAGTTAAAAAAAATACAAGATTACGCTCTGCCGACTTATTGCTTGCAAAGATCGCGGTATATTCTATCACTACATCTGTGAACTTTTGTACACCGTTTCCTGTCACTGCAAGATAGGCCACTGCAAACAAACTTCCTGCCAACAGCAGAGCCAGCAAGAAAACGATTCGTTTTTTACTCAAACTCATAAATAGTTCCACCTTTCCTAATAAAATCAGCCCGTATCAAATCTGATCATTTTTTTCAGATATCTGACCAATTCTGCATTCCAGCGTGTAAACACTGCAGATAGCGGCAAAAGAATCACAAGAGACACTGCAAAAAACAAAAAATACTGCCAGTTTGGATGCATGTTTAAAAACCACCTTGTTGCAGCAAGCGATTTGCTCAGATAATCCAAAACACTGATATGGAATACATAAAAAACAAAAGAACACTTGGAAAACCACCGCACAGTACATGCAACAGCCATTTCTATTTTTCGTATGATCTTTGTGTCCGTTCCATGTTTGCGGCCTGTGGAAGCAGACAGCAGCAGCATACAGATCACAATATATGCGGACGGAAGTATACATCGATAAACAAAAAAACCGGTTTCCGTTCCTGCCGCATAGATATAGCAGTTATATAAAATAAGCCCTGAAAAAACAGCCACTCCTATAATTTTGATTGTTTCTTTCTCATGTTCTTTTATGACTATAACACCACTGCTCACTGCCTTCGCCGTCAGCATACCTGCTGCCACGAGATCCAGATTCACCAGACAGTTTGTATAGATTTCCGAATACCAGTCTCTTCCTGCCTGATAAAGTGCCACACGCATAACCATACCAGAAAAAATCACGGCTATGGACAAAAATACAAATGCTTTTCCTGTTTTACACAAAAATTCAATGCCAATGTAAAGCAAAGGCATAAATACATACAACTGCATAGCCATCGATAAATACCATAAATGACCCAGCCCGTTAATCCCACCATTGCCATTAAAAGTAAACGTCAGCATCTGAAAACTAATCACTGGATTCTGCCAAAAAAAGAACTGCCCAGAAAAAACCTCAAACAGCAGGCAATACAAGTAATAAAAAGGAGCAATCTTAAGCAGCCTTCCTATATAAAACCGAATAATTCTTTTTATCTGGACTTTTCCATCCTGTCCAGTTAGTAGATACTTTTTCTGAAAAAAACCAGTACCAATCCCATATCCTGACAAAATTAAAAAGAGCCATACCCCCCCCACGCTGGAAAATACGTGATCCAGCGCATACATCCTGTCATCTGGTCTGCTGCTGGCAAAAAGATCCTTCCATGCAGCAGAAAAACAATGATTGCCGCTGCTGCCTTAAAAATATCCACTGTCAAACCACTGTTTTTCCGCACCATAATACTGTCCACCAACTTTCCCTTCCTTCATTTAATGAATACGGATACGATCTAGGCGAATAGACAAATCACGCACATCTTCTCCGCTTCCTTCCCGCTGCGGATTAAAAGAAGACGATATTTTGATATCATACTTTTCACCCGTTTCTGTTCCCAGTTTCCATACAATCTCATGCATTCCCGAACGGATTTTCCAAGTTTTAATACATGTATTATCTTTCCATACTTCGATCGTCTCTCCTTCCATACGATCCAAAGCATAATATTTTACCGTTACCTTTTGATGTTTTTTTGTATTCATCACAAATAAGCGCCCAGCATCAGACATCCATCCATCCGAATATAAACCGCTGCCCTTATAAAAACCGTCCTTTCCTCTTTCATAAAACTGGTACATCTGGTACTCTTCCACCGCTTTTACCTGACTGGCGCGGATCGACGCTTTTGCCAGTTCCATTTTAAGCATCTCAAATTCTTCTTCTGAAACCATTAAATATTCCCGCAAAAATTCCTCCTGTGTGATATTGCAGGCAGTCAGATAAGCGGTGAGATAACGTTCCAACTGCTTTTGCTCATTTTTTAGACGCGCCGGGTCATAAGCAAAACTGGAATGCACCGTTTCCAGCAGAAGCTTTTTCATCGCCTGATCTCTGTAATATCCCCATACCGTTTCCGCTGCATTTGCAGAAAGCCCTTTCTGGTTTTTCTTGTACAGCTCCATATAACCGGTAATTTGCAACGGCTTCATAACAAAGTGCAGCTTCTGTCCCGCATACGCAAAAAGTGCCGGGTAATCCTTTGGTATTGTAACTTCTGCCTGGACGGTACTTCCAACTCTGGCGCCTTTCAATGCATCCTCTACTTCCGGCAGCAGGTTTCCGATTCCAACAGCGACATCCGTATATTTGTTGTTAAAGCAGTTTCCTACATACTCTGTAGATAATGGTTTTCCATCCATACTATATACTTCCAGTTTCATAGTAATCACATCCTTATCCCGAATCACTTTCCTGTGTCCTTCCTCTTCCTTTAAAACACATGCGCCAAGTTTTATGTATGTATCATATTCGTTGATCTTTTCCTCTGACCAGCCGGCTTTGCATAGCTGTTCATAAAATGCCTTGTTCCAATCACTGATTTTAAAATCCTGTACGCTGTCCCCGATCGTATTTTTCGCAGCCTCTTTGCTGTCTCTGTCAAGCAGAGCATCTTTGAGGTCTTTCAGTGACAAATAACTATACCGATCTTTTTTTAACAGCGGATACCATGAAATCGTCCCGCCATATGCATGGGCTGTCTGTACCGGCGCTGTATAACAATATTTATCATACAATTCCAGATATTTGCCTTCCTCTTCTTCATAATAAGGAAGGAATACCATTGCAGATTGCTGGCGTATGGTATCCGGCACATGATAAGGAATATATCGAAACGGAAGCTGTGAAAATGTTTTTGAAACTGTATCCACACAAATGTCTTTCCATCTGCTTTGATCGCTGTGGCTAATGACACGTTTTTTCTTTATTGTATCCCACTGTACTTCATAATGCCCAGTGTTGCCATCCAAATGCGTACCCAACAGATGCCGCCTTGTCAGAATCAGGTTCTGCCTAGCGTCATAATCCATTTCTTTGAGCATCTTGTTATAAGCCTTGTCTATCCAGTTGTATTGATAGTTTGTTACAAGTGCATCTCCAAAATATCCTTGTTCAAAATCCGCAAATAACATGGTATGTCCACTGCCAATAGAAACCTCCTGAAAAATACGACTGGAGAGCAGATCAATATTCCAAAATGTCTGACTGCACAGCAGTCCGCAAATCACACCTGTGATACAATAAAAAACCTTCTGTCCCAGCCATCCATCCAGCGCAGCATATAAAACATATAATGCAAGAATCACTAGCAATACCGCAAACAAAATATTATAACGGGACAATGTATAGGTAACATATAAAACACCAAACAGCAAAAACGCTGCCATAACTGCTGCCAGCTCCAGCATCTGGTGCCACTTTACCCTGCTGCCGGAACGAAAGGCACGTAAGAGCAGCACTGTTACACCTACTACAAGTACTGCTGCCAGCAACCAGGAGAAATTCAAAATCAGAAACTGTTTCAGCTTGTACCCTATGTATGCAGGCTGAAACCCAAAACAATTCATTCCTGTATTAGACCATCCCATCGCTGATGTCTCTTCTGATATATCTGCCGATTGCACCCAGTTAGAAAACCCGCCGAGCTTTAAGATCTGCAACCCATACAGAACGCCTGCCGGCACTGCTGCCCAAATATCGTATTTTCGAAAACATCTTAGCACCCGCCTGAAAAAGCTTCCTTTTTCTAACACAAAATAAAGCAGAATTTTCATCCCAAAATAACCAGCAATAATCACAACTCCTGTTTCTTTCGTCTGACTCAGCAGTACCACAGAAAAAGCCAACAGAATATATGCCTTCTTATGTACAAAATACAGGACATAAAGAAAGAACACCACTAGCATATAATCCACATTCACATAAGAAAACGTTCCCAGAAAAAGTGGTGTCACCGATACTGCCAGTGTCAGGAGTGCAGCGCTTTTCTTAGTTCCTTTCAGCCAGCAATCCCGCGCAAGGGAATAAACACAATAAAGCGCAAACAGTGTCAGAACTAGGTTCCATGTATAGATGCCTTTCGGATTTCCCAGAGATAAAAATTCCACGATCCCCATCATAAAAGAGAACCCTAAATTTGAATGGGTACACAACCTAAAATTTTCAAAAAAACTCTCAAAGGAAAAGGTATAATTTTTACATGCTGTTCCAAGACTATAGTAATATTCTCCTGCGTCCCACTTTGGAATATTTTCAAACATCAAAAGCCGTAATACAGCCGATACAGCCAGTACACCAAACCATTCTTTTTCTTCAAACAATCTCGCTTTCCAACGTTTCAGGCACTTTCTCCAATCTGTTACACGGAACAGCCAAACAGTGACTATTCCAGTAACAATCCACAAAACCAGGCTTGGCAGCATCACCCGCAATGTTCTTTTTGCTGTTACAAATACTGACAGATATGCACTCATCTGAAATGCAGATACTAATGCCAGAATCACCCAGACCTGCTGCCATGTTCTGATCGTTTTTAATGCAACCGCTGCTGCTTTCGCCGCTTCTGTGTCATACACCAGCCAGATTATTGCTAAAAGCACAACAATACAGACCATCCAGATCATCAGAATCTGAATTTTATGATAGAACTTTGCATAATGGTAGCGCAACGCTAATCCCCCAGCCATATTTTTGCCATTATAAGCATAGGTATCATTCCCTTCTGGCGCCTGCCAGATCTGGCTGACCATACGAACGCCCGCTAATGTCCCTCTACTCGGTCGCAGTTCCAGACTGTAGCTCCCTTCCGGTTCACAAAGCTGGCTGATTTTAAGCTTTACCGGCTTTCCTGCTTTTATCGTTTGATACGGCAAGCTGTCAGTCCATAAAACCTTATTTTTACTGTCTGAAAGTGTCGCGATCAGACATCCTTCTTTGGAAGGATCTGTCATATTTTCCAGCGTAACTTCTATCGACTTTAAGTAGATTTCTTTTGCGTGAAAATTCTGTTTTACATAAATCGAATCCGATAACTGTAGGATATCCGTCTCCTGAGAACTGTCATACTGGTCTGTATAAGATCCCTTCCACAGTTGCAGCGGATATACGGACAGCATCAGCAATATGGTAATCACGCCAAGCAGCAGACCTGGTATTATTTTTTTCTTCATTTGTTTTCTCCGCTTGCCAATTCAAAATTAATCCTCTCTTCTTCGATCACCAGCGGCCTGTTCATTACCCGCGCATTGATAGAAAGAATATACTCCCCCAGAAGCCCCAGAAAAATCAACTGAATCGCACCTAAGAGAAATACTCCGATCAGAATCGGCGCTGTCCCCATAATAAAGGTATCCCAGTAGAGGAGCTTCAAAATAAAATAAATCACTGCCATAAAAAAACTGACAATGGATATCAGAAATCCCAAAAAGGTAGCGAGGCGCAGGCCGATCTTTGTATAAGAGGTAAAACTCAGCATTGCCACATCATACAATGTATAAAAATTATTTTTTGTTCTGCCAGACCGTCTAAGCTGCTGCTCATACGTGACTTCTATTCTTTTAAATCCAAGCTCCGCAACAATACCTCTTAATAAAGGCGTCGGATCTTTCAACTGCCTAAGTACCTGTATAAAAGACTGGTCATACAGCCCAAATCCGGTAAAATGCTCGATCTGCTCAACATGCGAAAACTTCCTGATCAGCTTGTAATAACAAGTCCTGACGAACCGCATTGCCCTGTTTTCTTTGCTCGTTGTCTTTACCGCACTTACGATTTTGTATCCTGCCTCCCACTCCTGCACCAGCTTTGGAATCAGTTCCACCGGATCTTGGAAATCCGCGCACATCAGTATGGCACAGTCTCCGGTTGTCTGCGTCAGTCCGTAATACGGTGAATTGTTCTGGCCAAAGTTTTTTGCATTGAAAATGGCTTTTATCTTTTTACAACCTGCGCACAAATTCCTGATCTGTTCTCTTGTCCCATCTTTGGAATCATTGTCAATAAATATAATTTCATAACTGTATTTTGGAAGTTTTTCCATCTGCTCAATAATTGCGGCACTTAATGCTGTTACATTCTCAGCTTCATTGTATGTTGGTATCAGAATACTGATAGTCCGCATAAGCATCCCCTCTTTCGTCCTCCTCTTCGATCTCATCAAATCCTGATGGATTTCCTCTTTCGAATTGTTTTTCTTTGTGAGCTCTGTCAACGTAGGTTCTGGACAGGCTGTATTAGCAAGAATATGATAAGGCGCAAGCTCAATCAAAAGCGCATCGGCCGCTCCGTTTTGAAACTTAGCCCATCCTCATTCCACGGCATCTATATACAGGTTCGAAAGCAGCTCCTCCCTTGGCAGGAACGGCGCCATATCCTCAAGGGGAGGGCTTTCCATGCTGCCGTCAAGAAGGCGCTTGGCGGCACTCTTCGGCTCAAAATTCTGCTCTGGTGATACAAATACCTCACAAAATACCGATCCCTTTTTATCCAGTGCCGCATCTACCATCTGTACCATCTGCGCGTTGCTGTGCGCTTCCATATAAAAATAGCCAAACGCCTGCGCCACCTTTTTAAACTCTGGAAAAGACAAGCCCCCGCTTTCTGGCCCGATCCCAATCCGCGAATGCCCTGCAAAAAAACTGTTTTGTGTCTGTCGGATGGAATGGTATCCCCCGTTATGGATCACAAACAGCTTCACTGGGAGCTGCAACGTCTGGATTGTCTGTAGCTCCTGCAAGTTCATCATAATGCTGCCGTCCCCTTCCAGGCAGACAATTTCCCTCCTGCCTGCCGCAATACACGCGCCAACCGCCGCCGGAAGCCCATATCCCATGCTTGCCGCACCGCTGTTTATCAAAAACCGCCCATCCTTTTGAATGACATAGTTCTGGCTGCCGACCACACAGGCGCTCCCATTGGAGACAACCGTCAGGCTCCCCTTTAAAAGCCTCTGGCTCAAATACCTGACAAATGCATAGACATTGGCATAGCGCCCGTCCTCCTGCCAATGCTTTGGCTGCGTCACCGGATATTTCTCTCTCCAGGAAAGGCACTGCTTCCTCCATCCGTCTTTTTTAAACAAGGGGCAGCTTTCCTTTGAAAGCCGTTCGTTCAACGCCTCAAAAAAAACCTTTGCATCCGCACATACCGGCAGCTCCACATGCAGCGTCGGCTTTTTCAACTCCTCTGGATCAATATCCACCATAATGACAAACGCGCCTCTTGCCCAGGTATCCCATCGGTACCCTACCTGCCGGATCGACAAGCGCGCGCCGACAGCAAGCACCAAGTCTGCATTCTGAACCGCGAAATTGCCTGCACGGTCACCCATAATCCCGCCCCTTCCTGTATAAAGCGGGTGCGCACCCTCAACCACGTCGACCGAGTCCCAGCAAGCCACAATAGGAATGCCAAGTAGCTCCATTGTACGCCGAAACTCCGCATACCCTCCTGAAAGGCGGATGCCGTTGCCTGCATAAAACACTGGGCGCTCCGCTGCGCGGATACGTGAAACGATTTCATTTAATGCCTGCATAGGCACCTGGTTTGCTTTTGGCTGCTTTTCCGACTTGCCATACCCCCGCAATTTTTCAGTTTCAACCATACAGCCCTGAAAATCCAGCGGGATATCCACCCATACAGGCCCGCGCCGCCCTTCCATCGCCCTGGCATACGCCTGCTCCAGCACATAGCGGATATCCAGCGGGTCTTCAAGCATAACCGCATACTTGCACATATACGAGACTGCTTTTGTAATGTCATATTCCTGGTCTCCAACTGCACGCGGCACAGCCCCCTCAGCCTGGCTGCTGATGTAGCGCACCGTCGTATCATAGCGCACCTGCCCGGAAACCACAAACATCGGGATAGAATCCAGCCAAGCGCCCAATACGCCTGTAATAGCATTGGTGCCGCCTGGCCCGGTCGTCACGCAGACTGCCGCCATCTGGTTATTTACCCTCGCATATGCCTCCGCAGCAACCGCGCACGCCTGCTCGTGGTGGCAGAACGTACAGCAAAGCCCCTCTTTATGCCCAAGCGCGTCGTTTAAATGCATCGCGCCGCCTCCGACTACCATAAAACAATCCTGAATGTTATGTGATACGAAAAAATCCGCCACATAATCTGCAAGCCTTTGCTTCATCGCTTTTCACCTTTTCTTTCTGTCCTTTCAAACGGATACCATAAATCTTTTATTATCTTAGTTTTGTATTAACCTTGCCAGCCTTTTCAGTCCCTATTCTACAAATAAGCCCTTCTGAAAATAATCTAATGCTCCATCCCATACTCATAAAGAGAACTTGTTAAAAATTCCACCCGCATCTTCTGCGTGTTTTCCCGCAGGAAGTTTATTGTATACTGGTTGAAGTAATCTGCCATCTTCTTTGAAAAGCCATATTCCATATCCTGGTTAAAATAATTCTCCCTATCCTCACAGTAGCCATCAAACCCTGCAAGCGTCAATTTTCTTACATCCAACCGGATCATTGCCTTAAGCAGCATAACAAGGGAATGATCAATTACCTGCGCATCCAAATCCAAAAGTGGACTGATATTTAATGTATAGTCAAAGGAGCCATTCGCACATGTAATATTGGACATCGCAATCACAGTATGCTTTTCCCGGCTCAACCTGGATGCAAGCTGCACATACCTCTTAGCGTTGCTTAAAAACAAGTAATCCGGCTCGAAAAAATCTGGAATATAATTAATAGAAATTGCTATCGGATTTTTATCCACTATATATTGTTTTATTTTTTCCTGCTCCACCCACATGGACATACCCGGACCAACAATCAGGATACTTCTGTTCCTGAATATTTTCCGCAGCCGCTTAATATCTGCTTCGTCGTTTGCTTCTTTTGCCTGGTACTCAATATACATTTGTTCCAGGTACTCCTTGTCATACAAAAGCTTTTTCTCACCTTCCAGCCTGCCTAGCAACTCATTCACTGATCGTACTGATAGCGTACGCTTATTCATCAGATCTGTCACATAGGACGGATGGCAGTCATTGGACGCAGCAAGATAATAGAACAGGCTGTAGCCCCATGCCGTTGCCTTATAAAACTGTGAAATGTTCACATCTATTGCTTCCAGAACCTGGCTGACCTGGTACCGCCTCTCCCTTGCTTGGTTTAAATACATCATAACCAGCTCTGTAGGCGCATTACCAGCACCTTTCCCCATCCCATAGATACTGCTGTCTACAACAATTCTGCGTCTTGTTTTATTTGATACCATAGCAATGCAGTTTGCATACCCCATCTGAAAGTTATTATGTCCGTGGTAACCAAGCCCGATTTCCGAGTCAAGACCGTCATTCAGCAGGCAGAAGTAATGCATTAAATTATCCTGGTGCATCAAACCATAGGTATCTACCACAGAAACCACATACGGCTTAACCTCGTTTGCATACCTGATCAAATCTTCCATTTCGCTGTCGCTGTAACTCGTAACACTTACAAGCTGTACAAATACTTTATACCCAAGCTTTTTTAATTTGGCACAAAACAAAAGCGCCTCTTTACGCAGGTGCTTCTTAAAAATCACGCGTATGCCATCCAAAAAACAATTTCTGCAAGGCTTAATGTTTACAAGGCTGCACGTACCGTAGTCAATCATTCCGACAATCATAGACTGTTTCCTGTCCAGCCCTCCATAAATCTTTTCAACACAGTCCGTATCTGGCATAATACTTCTATTGATATCAAACTGCCTGCGTTCATCCAAAAAACCAACTTCAATAATATCTGCCCCCGCATCTGCTAACCGCTCAAAGATGCTGACCAAGTTGTTGTGCCCAAAGTCCCAGTCATTCACATACCCTCCGTCACGCAATGTACAGTCCAGCAATTCTACTTCATTCATAGCCACACCTCTCTCCGCCGTGATCCTGCTGACCCGACTTGACCATTTTTATCTGCACACTGTTTACTGGTATACAGCCTCTCTTACTACGTCTGCCATATACTCAATATTTTCATCTGTCAGCCCCGGGTACACGCCTATCCAGAAGGAATCCCTCATAATCCTGTCTGTATTTTCCAATCCTCCTGCTATGCGATATCCCGTGCCGCTCCTGCGCATCTGGTCAAAACAGGGATGCTTTACCAGATTCCCCGCAAACAGCATCCTTGTCTGTACCCCATGGCTCTCTATGTAAAAAACGACCTTATCCCTGTGAACTCCTTCCCGGCAGGTCATTAAAAACCCAAACCAGCTTGGAGAAGAGTCCCTGCATCCTTCTGGCAGGATCAGCCGGTCCCCTGTTTCCAACAGCAGCTTTGAAAAGCGCGCAAAGTTCTGCCTTCTTTGTTTAATAAACCCCGGAAGCTTCTCCAGTTGTGCACATCCAACCGCTGCCTGCATATCCGTCGCCTTCAGGTTATATCCAAAATGCGAATATACATACTTATGGTCATATCCAAAAGGAAGCTCCCCATACTGTCTGTCAAAGCGGTGCCCGCACTGGTTATCTTTCCCAGATGCGCATACACAGTCACGCCCCCAGTCGCGGAACGAACGGATGCACTTATGCAGCAGGTCATTGTCCGTATAAACTGCCCCGCCTTCCCCCATCGTCATATGATGCGGTGGGTAAAAGGATGATGTTCCGATATCCCCGATCGTGCCAGTAAGCTTTTCTTTCCCATTCATCATATAAACAGATCCAAGTGCATCACAGTTGTCCTCAATGAGCCACAACCCGTGTGCATCACAGAATTTCCTGACAGATGCCAGGTCAAACGGATTGCCCAGCGTATGCGCAGCCATAACCACTTTCGTTTTTTCAGATAGTGCGCCTTCCAGCTTTGACACATCCAGATTGTACTGCGGGATTGTGACGTCAATAAACACCGGAACCACGCCGTACTGGACAGCCGGTGCAACCGTCGTCGGAAACCCTGCCGCAACCGTAATCATCTCATCACCTGGCTTCACTTGGCGTTCTCCAAGTAACGGAGACGTCAGCGCCATAAATGCAAGCAGGTTTGCAGAAGAGCCAGAGTTAACCAGGGAACAATAGTGTACCCCAAGAAATCCAGCCAGCTTTTCCTCAAATACAGTGGTATAACGACCTGCCGTTAACCAGAAATCCAGTGCGGCATCCGTCAGGCTGCACATTTCTGCACTGTCATAAATACGAGACGCATATGCAATCTTGTCCCCCTTTTTATATTCCTGCCGGTTATGAAACGTATCACAGTACTCTTTCACCTGTTGCAGAATTTTCTGTCTTGCCTCCTGCTCTGTGTCATGTTCAAACATATACTGCCTCCCTTCTGGCTCAGTCATCCCAAGATTTCCACTCTGCTTGTCCGCTGTCCCACAATGTGTTCAGCCGATCCATTTCCCTCTTGGTATCCATGCACTGCCAATAACCACTGAATAAATATGCCATCAGTTCTCCCTGCCTGGAAAGATTTATAAAAGGCTCCTTTTCCAGCACCGTCCCGTCATCCTCTAGGAAATCAAATACTGCCGGCTCAAAGACCATATAGCCCGCATTGATTTTTGCACTATCATCCGCACATTTTTCTCGGAAAGACGTAACGGCACCGTTCTGTGACAAGTCCAGCACCCCAAACCTCTGTGCAACTCCTGTCACCGTCAGTGTAGCTGTCTTTCCATGTGACCGGTGAAAACGCAGCAAATCCTCAATATTCACGTTGCTGACCCCATCGCCATAGGTAACCATAAATGTTTCCCCATCCACATACTTTCGGATTCTCTTGATACGTCCGCCTGTCATGGTATGCAGTCCTGTATCTACCAGTGTCACCTTCCATGGTTCAGCCACATTATTATGTACTGTCACCCGGTTATGATCACTGAAATCAAACGTCACGTCACTGTTATGCAGGTAATAATCCGCAAACCATTCTTTAATCACATGCTGCTTATAACCGCAGCAAATAATAAAATCATAAAACCCATAATGGGAATATTCCTTCATAATATGCCACAGAATCGGTTTTCCGCCGATTTCAAGCATCGGTTTTGGCTTTAAATGGCTTTCTTCACTGATTCTGGTGCCGAACCCTCCTGCCAATATTACTACTTTCATCTTTTTCCCTTCCTAATCCTTTGTCTGACTTTGATCTGATCCGCCTGCTGCTTCATTTCTCGGACGATTTTCATAAGCATCCCAATACTGATAAACACTCAGACGGTGCTTTTTCAATACTGTAATCGCATCCATTGTATGTTCCAGCGTATCCAGCAGCGGCGTATTGCCCGCAGCATCCACAGGCATCAACCTTTCATCTTCTACAAATAAATACTTCTGCATATTTTTATAATACAAATACACATATGGCGCCCGTTTCACTGCTTCATAATTCCCCATACAGGAACACACGCAAATCAGAAAGACACTTCCTGTACAGACAGCCTTTTTCCAGATCCCCTTTTGCCTGCCAGATACATAGCCGATGATCCAGACCGCACCCGCATAGGCAATTTTCATATGCACACTGTACCATTCACTGGAAAACCACTCCCACTGCGTCTCCCGCCCCAACAGCACCAGCCAGAACACGCCAAAGCTATAGACGATGCACATCAGCGGCAGCCACGTACGTTCGTACATCCTACACCGGGAAAATAACACTACTGTAAATATTAAAAATGCACATGCCAATGCCCCCAAAAGCATCCAGACTGCCGGTGTATACTTCCCAGATTCATGATATGCCCAGCCCATTACACCATTGGCATACCATGCCAGCAGGCACTTGAGTGTATTTACAGGATGCACCAATGCATATCCAAGATTTTGCATTACCCCTGCACGTTCCTGTACAGCATCCTGCATAAATCCAAAAATCCGGTATTCCGCCAGATAAACAGGCACAGATAACGCATACACCGCTGCAATTGCAAGCTTCCTTTTTTGTCCTTTGCTGCCCCTGCGATACGTAATCAGAACCAGCAGCCAGACAAGAGGCACTCCTGCAAAAGAATACAAAGTCCCAAATACAAGAATACTCGAAGCAATCAGCAGCAATGTAACGTAGAAATGCTTTCTGCTTCGTGTAGCGCACTCCCGGAGTTCTCTATCAACAAATAACATGGTTACCAGAAAAGAAAGGATTCCTAACCGCACCTGTGTCTCCATCGCCCCTGACGAACCCTGTACAAACGAAAATAAAAACAACGCTTCTGCTGCCAGATAAAAAAGACAGCTTTTCATCTGTTTCAGCATCTGGTAAGAAAACACCATGCAAATCGCTCCCGTTATGACAACATTCAGATCATTCAAATATACATCAAATTTCGTACATCCCTGAAACCAAATCACATTTAACAAATAAAGTACATGATTGGCAAACATACCATGTTCTCCGCTGTTATAACTGGAAATCAAATCCTTCCATGTCAAGCTGCCCTGAAACCAGGCATCTGCAATCGGCAGTTGGTCAAACCATGACAAATGCGGGACTTCTGTCATAACCGCATTGCAGTACCAAATATACGCAGCAGACGCCAGCAGCAGAATACAAAAAACTGCTTTTTTTCTTCTAACTTCCATATCTCACTCCCTGTCACACACTACTGTCAAATACAAAATCCTGCTCTAATATGGCAATCGCAGATTCTGCCGAATAATGTTGTGCGATATACCTGCGCCCTTCCCTGGACATCTGTTCCAGCTTTTTTTCATTCCGGTACAGACGCAGCAGGTCTACCGCAAATGCCTGCGCAGATCTGCTGACTCTGACAAACTTTTCCGTGCCGTCAATCCCTTCGATCCCAATAGCCGTTGTAATAACCGGCACGCCCCACATCATGCTTTCAATAATTTTTCCTTTAATACCTGCCCCGAAGCGCAATGGTACAACAGACAGCTTTACCTTACGGTACATTTGTTCCAGTTTTTTCTCAGACACAAATCCGTGAATGATCAGCCGCGATCCAGCCAGTGCCTGAATCTCTTTCGGCGGATCTGCCCCTGCGACATGCAGTACAATATCCGGGTCTTCCTTCCAGACAAGTGGCAGAATCTCTTCACCCAGCCATCTGACCGCATCGGTATTCGGCGGATGGCCAAAACCCCCAACAAAAAGAATATCTTTTCTTTCCAAGGCGCAAAAATGACATTCCGGAAACTGATCATAAATAAAAATCGGCACCCTGTGAACATTGATAGCCGGATCTTCTTTTTTGATTTCATCCAGTTCTGCCTGGGATAAATAATAAGACAAGTCTGCTTTTCGCATCAGCTTTCGTTCTGTTTTTTTCCACTCCTTGGAATCTTTCCAGTCTTTCCTGCTACCGCTTATCCTGTACTCACGCATTTTGCGCAGATAATGTAGGTCATGGCCAAAATAAATAATTTTTGCATCGCTGCATGTACGGATCATATCGATATATTTACAGGAAATATGCGGCCTGCTCAGCAGCACATAATCCAGATACCTGCCATTTGCACTGATCCAATCCTTCCAGTGATGGAAATAGTAATCACCATAGCATACTTCTATTCCCATTTGCTGTAAAGTTGTTGTATAAGGTTCGCTTTTATAAAAATTGTCTCCAATGAATTTCACATGGTAACCAACGGAAACAAACAGTTTCAGATAATCCATCATGCACCGGCTTCCAGCATCTTTATCATGTTCAGGTACATAGTGGTCCACAACAAGCAGGATTTTTTTGCCTGCCCCGCGTTCTCTTGCCAGAAATACATGTTCTGCGTTATTTTCCTGCTCGTTTATGAGCGTTTCTTTCCACTTTTTATAAAACTTTTTCTGATTCTCTATTTGAAAAGCTTTCAGCCCCTGTTTCACATCCCTGCCATTGGAAATCCCTTCAAAGTGAACAACAACAGACAATGGCTGGTAAAGCACCTGATATCCGCGTCTTCTTACTTCACATGCAAGATCCGTATCTTCATAATAGGCAGGTGCATACCTTTCATCAAATCCGCCAATTTCGTTCCACAAAGAAGTGCGTATCATCATTGCTGCACCGGAGATATAATCGGTTTCCTTTACATAGTTAAACTCAGGAGCTTCTGGATCCTGTCCATTTCCATAATTCCAGGCCGAACCATCGTTCCAGATAATCCCGCCCGCCTCCTGCAACCGTCCGTCCGCATATACAAGTTTTGCTCCCACAATTCCGGCTTTTTTATTTTGGTCCAGCAATCTGACCAACGGTTGCAGCCAATTTTTCTGCACCTGTGTATCATTATTCAAAAATACCAGATATTCACCGCAGGCTTGTCTTGCCGCATGGTTACAAGTTTTTAAAAAATGAAGATTCTGTTTATTTACGATGATCCTCACATTTTCCGCGACTTCTTCAAGCCGTGTGGTAGTATCTGTGGAACCATCGTCTGCTACAATTACTTCATAGCTGACCGCAGAACCGGTATTTTTTAGAACAGACCACAGACAATAGTACGTATAGCCAAACTGATTGCATACTGGTATGATAATCGATACTTTCGGCTGTTCTGTTTTTCTAAAATGCAGTACCTGGTACGCCTCAAACGGCCGATTGTTCAAAACTTTATGGACTTTATACACAGCACTTTGGATACGAATTCCTTGTATACTGCTGTCAATCCTACCTGCTACAGATGCTGGGCCTTCTTCTCTCAGAAAACAGAAAAAATGGCGGATTTTACGCGGTGAAAGCAGCCGGACGGACTGCCCTGGATGCCGCAGCAAATGAAATCCCATTTTAACTGCAAGCCTGCCTGTCTGACGCAGCATATGCACGATCTTTCCCATTCTGAATTTCCTTTCCATCAATGTTCCAATGCCTTGGCACATGGACAATTCCTTTTTCTGTATGCTGTTCATCTCTGATCCTGAACTCCAGGGCATTGTAGATATAATCATATTTATGTTCCTGCATATCCTGTATCCCGATATCTACCAAATATCTGCCTTGTGCCAGACAGTTGTTTTCCACAATCATAGATGCCTTTCCCTCACACAAAGACACAATTTCTGCCGATGGACCTGCCCCGGAAAGTGCACTTGTTCCAAAACAATACGTCCCGTCATCTCTTGTAATACTAACTATAAAATTAATTTTTTTCCCGGATTTTTTTGCATGATAATACATGTGGATTTCCATTGGTTCGCCTGCATCAAAAAAAAACGCCCGCTTTCCCTGTGCATTTTGAATTTCCGCATCCGTAAAGCAGATCTCCATACTTCCTTCCCGGTGTGCCCCATCCCAGCAAAATCCCGGCGTATCCGCACTTTTTTGAAAATCTTCCTCAAGTCTGTCCATTCGCTTCTGTTCCATATCTGACAGATATAACTCCACTGTTTCCCTTGGATCGCCGTCATCCCGCACCACCCCGTCCGCAATCCAAATCACCCGGTCGCAAATCTCCTGCATCTGTCCCAGCACATGTGATACAATCACGATAGTAGTTCCCTTTGCTTTAATATCTTTCATTTTTTCAAAACATTTTGCCTGAAAGTTCACATCGCCGACTGCCAGTATCTCATCCACCAGCAGAATATCCGCATCCACATGCACCGCCACCGCAAATGCCAGTCTCATATACATCCCGGAAGAATATGTGCGCACTGGATCGTCTATAAATTCCTCCAACTCAGAAAACCGGATAACCGCATCTAGCCGCCGTTCGATCTCTGCCCGTCCCAGTCCGAAGATTGACGCATTTGTAAAAATATTTTCCCGCCCGCTCAAATCCGGGTGAAACCCCGCGCCCAGCTCAAGCAGGCTGGATACACGCCCGCACAGCCGTACTGTCCCCTGCGTCGGATACAAAATTCTTGCCAGCATTTTTAATATTGTGCTCTTTCCGCAGCCGTTTTTTCCAATCAGGCCAACCGTTTCACCTTTGTATATTGTGAAGCTGACACTCTTAAGCACCTGGCGCTCTTTATGCCGCCTGCGTTTTTGAAACAATACGCGCTCCTTTAGGCTAGTTCCTTTGTCATCATAGACTTTGAATTTTTTACAGACATCTTCGACCTGGATTACTGGTTCTGATTCCATATTATAGTTCCTCCACAAAATTCTTCTGCAAACCTGCAAATACTGACTCACCGACCAAAAACATCACAAGCGCCTCACCAATCGAAACCAGTAGCCCAGATAGCTGCGGTATATGCTTATAATAAAGAATATCCCGGTACGCGACCGCAATCGGCGTCATCGGATTCAGATAAAACAAAACTGCCAGATCTTTCGGTATAAAGCTGATATCATACATTACCGGCGTCAGATAAATCCATGCCATCAAAAGCACTCCTGCGATATGCTCCAAATCCCGCAGGTACACCGTGCAGGCAGAAATCAAAAGCGCCGCTCCCAAGCACAGCATATACTGTGCCAGTACCACCACTGGAAGAAACCCCAGAGCCTGCAGGCAAAACCCGCTTCCCGTCACCGCAATCAGAGCAAATACAACGAGAAAGGACAGAATCATATTAATAAAGCAGACCGTCACATAGGAAACGGGCAACACTTCGCGCGGAAAATAAATCTTTTTCACCAGATCCTGCTGATTCACCACCGCAACGGCACCTCCCTGAACCGATGAGCTAAAGCAGACCCAAGGAATCATCACAACGGTCAGAAACAAATAATACCGGTCAATCTCCATACGGAAAATGTGTGAAAACACAACCGTATATACCGCAATCTGGCATAACGGATTGATAAACGTCCATAAAAATCCAAGTACCGAGCTTTTGTAACGCCCCCGCAGATCCCTTCGCACCATGCAGCGTATCATCTCCCGGTATTCATACAATTCCCTGCACCTTTGTCGCATCCAATCTATCTCCTTTTCTTTCCGCTGTTTTTTGAATAATACGCTATAACCATCCTGCCAGGATCAGCAGGCGGCAGATCCCATCATCTAGCTGGCTTTGCCGGTAAATCTGTCTGCTTCCTGCCAGTGCGAGCCTGTTTGCAAAACACTTCCTGTATATACAGACGCTTTCCAGCAAATCACTGTTATCCTGCTGCCTGCTGTCTTCCTGCCTGTGATCCTGCACTGCATAAGCTCTGCAAAAATCCTCCGCCTGCCTGGACAGCTTCCTGTATACCTGTCCCATCCTGTGAATCCTGCCTGCCCAGCGCGCCGCCCAGCAGTTGTGCATTCCGACCTGGTTGTCCCCATGCTGGCGGTAAAGGATATATGCATGGCTGTCATAAACGGTTTTTCCAAAATAAGAAGCCGTCAGATACATCCACCAATCATGCATCACATTTCCCACAGGCAGGTGATCCCTTACCAGCAAAAGCAGGCTGCTGTTAAATACCTGCGTACAACC
Source organism: uncultured Eubacterium sp. (assembly GCA_947178105.1). Classification (GTDB taxonomy): domain Bacteria; phylum Bacillota; class Clostridia; order Lachnospirales; family Lachnospiraceae; genus Eubacterium_J. Next base: position 27,630 of record CAMWXD010000001.1, read on the forward strand.
CATGCATATATTTTCCAGAAGCGCATTTCCAAACGACGGTTTCCTGCGGATACGATAAGAAAACCGTTCTCTCTTTTTTAAATCCGCAGAAGCACATATCACTTTTCCTGCATAAAGCAACGGGATCTTTCCACATTCCCGGTCCAGCCTGGCACAGGCACGCGCCAGTTTTTCACTGTGCCATACATCATCTTGGTCTGCAAACGCATAATAATCACAAGACAGATCCGCCATCTTAAGCAGCTCAAAAAAACTCCCTGACGTGCCGCGCCTGCTTCCAGTTCGGACAGAAATATTTGCATACTTTTGCTTATAACGCCGCAAAATACGGGCAGTCCCATCTGTCGATCCATCATCCCGGACGAGCAGCATAACCTGCACATCCTTTTGCTGCAAAATGCTTTCTATTTGACAGCGAATATACTTCTCCCCATTATAAGCAGATAACAGTACCTGAACTTTCCTCTTTTTTCTCATCTTCCCTTTCCTTACTGTCAAGTGAATTGCCCGCCATCATAGTATAAATCCGCTCCATACGCCGCATTACATGCTCTTTGCCATATGGTTTTACCTTCACCTGATTATAGCTGCCGCATTCCTGCCAGACAGACGGATGCTCCAGAAGCTTTTCCAGTCCTACCCGCAGGCCCTCTGGATCATCCGGCGGAAACAGGATCCCGCCTTTTTCATCAATCAGCTCCCTGTTTCCGCGAATATCAGAAACCGCGCACACCAGCCCGGAAGCCATTGCCTCCATCAGTGCAACCGGCATCCCTTCCTGCCGTGACGGAAACACAAAAATATCCGCATTCCTGTACAGCCGCTCTACATCTTTTTGAAATCCCGTCATCCGTACCCGCGCTTCCACGCCCAGCGTGGCAGCCAGCCTGCGCAGTTCCCCGCGTAACCTCCCCTGTCCACAGATTATATAATACACATCCTGCCTGTGCATATCTGCAAGAGCCTTGATAACCACCTGATGATTTTTCCTATCACTAAGCTCTCCTACAGACAGCAACATCACTGCCTGCTCAGGAATCTGGTATTGCCTGCAAAATTCCCTGTGTCCATATGCACCATTAGACGAAAAACGGCAGGTGTCAATACCAATGCCAGGCAGGCGGCAAATTTTTCCCGCCCGCAGCTTCTGACGCGCCAACGCATCATCTTCCCGGTTAATGGTAATCAAAATATCCGTCCAGTGCGCCAGAAGTTTCTCCGCAGGATAATAAACCAGCCAGTTTTTAACAGGCGCGCCTTTATAAAAATGAAACCCATGCGCCGTATACGCCACCGGGATGCCGTTGCGGTGCGCCGCCAGCCTTGCCAGTGCCCCGCCAATCGGAGAATGGCAGTGCATCCAGGCAAACCGTATACGCCCCATCAGCTCCAAAAGCTGCCGATAGGCGAGCAGGCAGTTTTTTACCGGGCGAAGCTTTCTTGGGCAGTCCCATTGGTGCAGGGCTACCTGCATCCCGCGCAGCGTCTGGCACAGCGTTTGTACGCGCCTTTTATCACACGTATTGCCGTCTGTAAAATTACAAGCCACATGCACCTCATAGCCCATCTCCAGAAGCAGGCGGATGTTTGGCATATTAAACTGGTCAATCATCGATGCTACCGAAGAAAGCATTAATACTTTTTCTTTTTCAAGCTTCATTCATGATCTCCGCCACAGACTTCATTATTTTTACATACATTGCATAGCTGTCTGTGCCTGCCTCTTTTTGCGTGCCCTGCCCGGGCGGATGCCACAAATCCAGCACCGCATCAGACGGGTGTACCTCGCCCCAGAGCAGTTCACCCGCATCCGCATCCAGCGCATCACAGATACTGACAAATGTCTCCAGGCTCATGATCCTTGTCCCACGCTCGATATGCCCGAGAAAGGACATGCTGATCCCGCACTTTTTTGCAAGCACATCCTGCGACCATCCTTTTGCTTTTCTTACCTGGCGGATCCTTGTCCCCATCCTCGTATAATCCAACTCTTTCATCCGCATCCTCCAATCTACATTCTGGCATCTGTCTGGTGCTCAATGCCGCAGGCAAAGAAGAAACTACCATCAAAAAGCATAACATTTTGTAATAATTTGTTATGCTTTTAAATTGTAGTCCAAATGCAAAAAAACGTATAAAATAAGGGAAACGAAAGCTGCCAGAAAAAAATCCGCCCGTCTCGGCTGCCAAAAACTTCCTTGGATCAGGACATCGAATGCCCATACCAAGATAGAGAAAAAGAGCCTTTTATTTGTATGTTTTAAACAGAAAACAATCGAAAAGAGGAAAGAAAAACTGTCATAACTGCCAATTTTTTCTTTCCTGTTGCAAAAATCATAGAATTGTTATAGAATACTTTCAGACAACATTTTATTACAAAATGTTATGTTTTAGAATTCAGATCTATCATTCACAATATACATATAAGCATCCTCCAAGCTCAATTCCGCCCTCCTGCACGCAGCAGCCGGCATCGAATCGCTCATCAGTCTCAGCCTAATCCCTCCCTCTACATACTGCTTCGCACAAACCGCATACCTCTGCTCCAGCATCTCTGCCTCTGCCTCGTCCTTTGCTTCGCAGACCCAGATATGCCCTTCTGCCATCTTCATCAAGCTGCTGACTGCTCCCTTGTATAAAAATTTTCCCTTTTTCATAACCGCAAGGCTGCTGCATGTAGCTGCCAGGTCTTCTACGACATGGGTGGAAAACAGGACGGTGCAGTTTTTGGAAAAATCCACCAGCAGCTTGCGGATCCGCACGCGCTCCTGCGGGTCCAGCCCGGTAGTCGGCTCGTCTACCACAAGCAGCTCCGGCTCGTGGAGCATCGCCTGGACAAGCCCGGCACGCCGTTTCATCCCGCCGGACAACTGGCGTATTTTCTTTTTCTGATGCGCACTAAGGCTTGTTTTTTCCAAATAGTGATCGATCCGCTTGTTTCGTTCCTGTCCGCCGATACCTGCAATGCCGCCCATATAGTCCAGGCATTCCCGCAGCGTCAGATTCGGATACAGGTTCAGCTCCTGTGGAAGATAGCCGATTTTTCTCTGGATCTTCTCATAGTTTTCTTCCGTATAAGCGATCCCGTTCAAGGCACAGGAGCCGGATGTCGGCTTTTGGATCGTCGTAAGGACGCGCATCAGCGTCGTCTTTCCCGCCCCGTTTTCTCCCAATAGTCCATAGATTCCCGAAGGGATTTCCAGATTGACATGGTCAACAGCCGTCGTCCCATTAGGAAACGTTACTGTCAGGCCTCTTAGTTCAATACTCATCCTTTTACCGTTCCTTTCCTGTATTGTATCATCACACGCTGCATGGCACCCATCAGAAGCGCCAGCGCCGCCGCAATCCCCTTGCCAGCAATCCACCCAAGATCAGACGTCTTATTGATGTCGCGGAATACAAAGGCAAACACACTGTAATTTCCAAGCACACGCTCTCCCGCCGCAGAATATACGAACAGCCATAATACTAACGATATCCCGATGCCGCCAAGGCTGCTGCGGCAAAGGTTTGCAAATGTCACGGCGCACATTCCCCAAAAAACGACGGACACTGCCACTGCCCCAATCGTCATCGCAAACAATATGCCTCCTGCTGTTTTTACGGCAAAAACAGGCTTCTGCCAGAAAAAACAGGCATATGCAAATACAGCTAAAAGAACCAGATATCCGCACTGTATGGCAACTCTCAAAAGCAGCACCTTCTGTCTGCTGTTTACCGGATACAGGCAAAACACCTCCCACCTTTTCCCCGTATATTCCATTTGGTAAGCATCCGCGCAGCAGACAACAGAGAGGGCAGCCATATATACATCCAGTGTAATCCCAATCTCCTCCACACATCCAATCCCACGGACAACGCTCAGCAGCACGGCAAAACATACGGTATAAACGACCTTATACACCGGAAGGCAGATTTTAAACTCCTGTCTCAATATACCCTCCTCCTTTTCCAGATCCATACCGAAAGCAATAAAAGCAGCGCAGATGCCACAAGCAAAAATATCTGGTTGTAAACTGCCATCGGCGGCGGCACCGTATCCAAAAGCCTGCCGGGAAACCGTACCATAATCGCCAGCGGCCTGCCAAAATATCCGTAACGCCCGTTTGCGTCCCTGCTTCCCATATTAGAATAAACCTGATATACAAACAGCAGCGGCATTGCCGGATACGGGCTTTTAAACAAAAGCGATACAACTGTATAGACACTTACGATCATCAAAAGATTCGGCACTATATAACACAGGCTTGCCGCCGGAAGGTCCAGACATCTAAACAAAAACCCGCCTTTGCTTGCCGCTGCCTGGCATAAAATCCCAAATACCACATTCAAAACGCCAAGCACAAGCAGCACACCAAGCATACCGCCCGCTGCCTTCCCTGCAATATACGCCCTTGCGGCAATCGGCTTCGTATGCAGCAGTTCATAAAGATCTCCTTTCGTATCCCTGGCATATAACAAGGCTAATAATACCGACGAAAAAAATCCGAGAAACAATCCGCTAAAATCCGCAAATTTCCTTGCAAAATAATAAGAATACGGATGTTCCTGCATTTTTGACTGGATATACGCATCGATCTCCTCCGCCGTGCCCGGATGCAGCGCATTCTCCTGCATAATCCAATACCCATTATAAAAGCCATACTGCTCCTGCAAATACGCGTCAAACTCTTCATCTGAAAAGTCCCGCCCAGACAAATCCCGATAAACCGCTTCTGCTTCTTCCTCTGTATATCCGGCCTCCTCCAAAAGCTGCCGCCGCACTTCCAGGCAGGCTGCCTCCAACTGCTGCGCTTTTGTAGAAGGGACATATCCATCCATAATATCCCCGTCTGTAAGCATCTCCTCCCTGGACTGCCCCGCAGCGCTCTCTTGCGGCGCGGCTTCATACAGCTTCAAATACGGTGCAAGCTGCTGAAATGCCATCCCTATGACAATCAGCATTCCCAGCCAATAGATCGGGTTTTTCAGATAATTCCGAAACTCCCTGACTGCAATGATCCACATGGTAAGTTCCTCCTTGTTTTCTTGTACTGTAATCAGGATAAAACACAAATCACAACAAAAAAACAATGCGGAAAAATTCATATAAAAAAATTCGTGTGGAAAAAACCATCAATCCGCTACACACGAAAAACAGCCAGCGCTGTCCCTCCGCCGGATTTTTGATTGCCAAGCAACAGCCTTCCTCCATGCTTCTGACAATAAACCCTGCATATATACAGCCCCAGCCCAAAATGCGTCAAATCATCCTTCGGATTTGCATGGTAATACGGCTTTGTCAGTACTTGTGCATGTTCTGTAAAGCCTGGCCCATCGTCCTGCACCTCGATCCACAGCTCCTCTCCTTGCAGGCTCAGCCGTACCGTTACCTTCGTCCTTGCATAGCGCAGCGCATTTACACACAGGTTTTCCAGCACTTCTGTAATAAGCTCCACGTCAGCGTTTAATATTTTGTACTCTGTATGTTCTGCTTTCTGTGAGAAATATGCCTCCGCATTTTCGTTAGAAGCTCCATCCTGTACCAAAACCTCACACACTTTTTGGCTGCCCGCCGCCAGTATGCCCATACTTTTTTGATACTTCTCCTCCAGTTCTAAAAGCGTCGTCTCCTGCGGCTTTATTTCCCGTTCTTCTAAAGATGACAGCTTTTTCATCGTATCCAGAAAATTTTCCATCCGCTGGATCTGCACCATGCCTTCCTCCAGCATGTCCAGCAATAGCACGCGGTCAAGCGTTTCCCCAGGAACGAGCTCCAGCAGCATTTCCTGATAACCTTTCAGCACGGCAAGCGGCGAGCGGATATCGTGGGCGATCGCTGAGCGCATCTCCTTTTCCTGCTCAATCATGTTCCACAGCTTTTTGTTGTTTTCAAAAAGCTGCCTGCGCATCGCTTCAAACGCACGGCAAAGCTGTCCCATCTCATCCTTGTTCTCATAGGATATCGCCATATCCAGGTGATTCTCCGCGATCGCAGCCGATGCTTTTGTCAAGACCGAAAGCGGCTCCTTTAGCTTCCGCCTGTAAAATAAACTTACTGCCGCCGTCATTCCGACAAAAGAAATGACCAGTATCCCATACGTTTGAAGAAAATCACACAATTCTGAAATCCGCATGTCCGCGCGGCTCATTTCTGACATTTCCGGACGCCGGATCACATAACCGCTGCCATACAACTCTGTATCCTGGGCATATTTCATCCAAACCTGCTCCTGCCTAAAACCTGCCTGCCTAACCAGAAAATAACCGCACACATAGCTCGCCGCCATGGTAGCGGCAAAATACAGCAAAATGGTTTTGCGTATAGACAGATTTTTTATTTTCCAAAACATATGCTTACGTTCTCCTTTATTTCATCCACCGATACCCCATCCCCCAGACAGTTTCGATATATTCCGTCTGTGTACATGCAGACAGTTTTTTTCGGATCCTGCGGATCAGCTCTGTGATGCTGCGGCTGTCGCCTTCCGCATCATAACCGCACACACGCTCATAGATCCGTTCCTTATCAAAAACCTGCCCCGGACGCATAGACAAAAACGCAATGATCTCATATTCTGTTTTTGTCAGTTCCAGCTCCATGCCGTTCACCTGTACTTTTTTCGCCGCATAGTCAATGATCATGTCCTTGCTGAACCGATACGACGTATCATTGCGGTGACGCTCCTCACGCCTTAAATGCGCCAAAATACGCGCTTCCAGTTCTTTCAGGCTAAACGGCTTTGCAACATAATCATCTCCGCCGCTCATAAGCCCGCTCACCCGGTCTTCTTCCTCCACCCTGGCTGTCAGAAAAAGAATCGGGCCGGACATCCTGCCGCGGATTGTGCGGCAAAACTCCATGCCGTCCATCCCTGGCATATTGATATCCAGCAGCATCAGATCCGGAGACTGTTTCATTTTTCCCATAGCTTCCAGCGCTTCCATGGCACTGAATGCCGGCAGCACTTCAAACCCCTTCATCGTAAGATACCGGCACAGCATCTTTACCAGCGCCTTATCGTCATCGACGAGCAGTATTTTATATTTCATTTTGCCTTCCTCTATCATCAAATTTATACAATGGCTTCTATCAGCAGTTTTTCTCCAACCTGCACATGCCTGATGCCTGACGCTTTCTTTTTATTAAAATTAAAACTCAGCAAATACCCTTTTTTCAGATGATAATGCTCTAAATATTGTGCAAGCTGCTGTTCTCCCTTTTTGTGATAAGCGCTTCCTCTCCAGATTTTCAGTTCAATCACAAACTGTTCTCCATTGTAATCGACAACCACATCTGTCCTTTCCATATTTCTCGTTCTGGATTCTATATAATATCTTCATAAAAAGCCTCATCCCGATCGCCATACAGATCCTCAAAATGCTGCACAAACCGTTCCAGCACACGTTCCATGTTTAAATGTCCATTTTGAATAAACAGCTTATTTTTATCAAGCAGCGCCGCTTTATAAATACCTGTACTCTGTACTTCCCCGGCAGCAAGATATCTGTTATAAAGACGCGTCTCAAAAATTCTGTTTGCAATAACTGCATACCCTTCCTGCACTTTTACAAACCCAAACATCACAGCCATGCCAACAGCTTCATCATCTGGATTATAGGCTATATTTTTCCCGGTAAACAACAATGTGCGCAGCATCTTATCCAAATCCCTGTATTCTTCCAATTTCCCCGTCATAGAATCAAACAAAGGGCTTTTTTCTGCTAGAATCATCCGTACTGCTTCCTGAAATCCCGCTGGCGTCCACGCCTCCTTTTTTGAAGTAATGCCTTCCATCCTGCTGACTTTTTCATCCATCAGCAAACACAGCCTGGATACAAGAAATGGATAGCCAGATGTGTAATCATACAAATATCCTGCCATCTTCAATCGATCCATCCCAGTAGCATAATCTTTCTCATAGGATAAAAGCATCTGCGCAATCCCATCGATTGTAAAGCTCAGATCCACATCAAAATCAGCCGCAATATTCCAGGGGCTATTTACTCTATGTTCTTCATTCGGACGGATTTTTCTTTTCATATTCCTCACATCATATACTCCAGCTAGTATCACAGACTGAAATGCTTCTCTATGTTTCAGTTCCCTGTCCAAATAACCGCTGCGAAGCTGCGCTAGAAAATCCAGAAACACTTGATTATTCGTAGCACTGTCCGCCTCGTCAATGATAAGCACAACCGGCTTTTGGCTTTCCGCACAAAATCCCATCAGCCTTCGAAACAAAATACGCAGATCCAGATGAATGTCCTTTTCCAAATCATCCAGCTTCTTCAAATATGTGTCCGCAACGGCATGTTTTGCTTCCTCATAAAACTCTGCTGCAAATGCCCGGCAAAAGCTGTTTTCCTCTTCAAAACAGGATTCACTGAATTTCTGAAAATCCAGGCTGACGACAATGCATTCCTGCTCCAGAAGCCTTGCCAATGCTGCAAGAAGCGTAGTTTTCCCGTACTGCCGGGCACGATTGACTGTAAAATAAGCTCCTTCCAAAACCAGCCTGCGTATATCATCCAACTGTTTTGACATATCTACCATATAATGTTTTTTCGGAATACATGGCCCAGTTGTATTAAATTTTTTCATATCAGAAATCCTCCTTTCCTGCACCTATCCTCAAAAAACCATCCCGCAGCTCCAACAAAATCCGAAACGTCTCCCCATCCATCTCAGCCCGCACGCTCCCGCCCATCTTTTCCGCCAGCTCCCTGACAATAAACAGCCCAAGCCCGGAAGAACCTTTCCTCCGGGCAGAATCTGCTTTATAAAACCGATCAAATACCTGTTCCATATCCGGCATTCCCATCTTTGGCGCAGATACCTTGTTTTCAAAGATCAGGCAGCTTTTTTCCTGACGAATCACAAGCTCTCCTGCGCCATGCACCAGCGCATTGCAGATCAGGTTGTGAAAAATGCGCCGCAGGCACTCTTCGTCCGCCAGTACCCGTACGCCTTCAAAGGCAAAATCCACCTGCGGCGCCATGCCTTTTTCTTCCATCGCCTGATACATACCAGCCAGGCAGTCGCTTAATACCGGTAGCACCTGTATCTCACAGACATTTGGTTCAAAATCCTGGCTGGCCAGCTTGGTATACAAAAACAGCTCTTCGAGCAGTCCTCCAAGCTCTTTCATCCGGTCAAGCGCCGTCTGTAAATACCGCTGCTGTTTCTGTGCCTGTACAGAAACAGGCTGCCTGCGTACCCCCTCCGGCTTCTGTCTGCATTCCAGCTCAGCGCTTGCCGCTTTCTCCTGTCCGCACTCCTGTGCAAGCTGCACATATCCCACTGCCCCGGTCAGCGGCGTGCGGATGTCATGCGCAAGGCTGGTGATATTTTGCTTTAGCTGGTTTTGTGCCTTTTCGTACTTAAGCTGCTGGCATCGCTGCTGTTTGAACAGGCTGTTCAATATTTTGCAAAGTGCCAGCAGGTGCGGCTGGCGGCTCTGGATACACAGCTCGATATGGCTGCCGCGGCCAATTTCCTCCAACTGCCTGTAAATCGTATGAAGCTCCCGGCACAAAAAGATATGGTATAAAAACTGGATCATTATAATAATACCAAATATTAGTACAAAAACGCCTGACAGCATAAACTCCTCCCGGAAAACTCTTATTTTACAGCCTGTTCCAGCTCTCCCTGCAATTTTTTCTTTGCACAGCCTGCCTAAATATCCTGCTTTTTTAAAACAACTGCCGCCGTCATTGTATATACGGCAAAGAAAACGGCACCGACTGCGTACACATAAAGATCCCCGCCGGAAGTATAATGATCCGGCGCCGTACTGAGCGTCATATAAATCGAATATTCCAGCCATTCGCCCATATGCAGTTGGCGCAAAACCGTGTATACCGGCATGACAGCCGTACCTGTTCCCAAAAGCACTGCGGCGATTGCACCGGCAGCCACACTCCTTGTGCAGACACAAATAAGGAGCATCAGCGCCGCAAATGCTGTAGTGATCAGCCAGCACCAACTGATATAATAAACCACATCCAAAATCCCCGTTTCAGGCACCATCTTCCCAAGCAGCCGGTTCAGGATCAATACAAACACATAAAGTCCGGCAAGATAGCACAGATTGACAATCCCTGCTGCCAGGACTTTGCTGACAGCATAAGAAAAACGGTTCTGATGCAGCGCCATAATATTTTTCATAAATCCGCTCTGATAATCCATGCAGACAAACAGCATCAGCCAGATCCCAAAAATCATGCTGTATGTCCCGCCGTTTAACCCCGTCCTGCGGAACATACTGACCGTATCCATGCCATCCAGCATTCCTTCGCTGTTTCCCGGCACGCTCGCTGACACAAATCCAATTTTATCCGCCAACTGCTGTCCCTGCGGCGTCAGCAGCCAGACCATAAAAACAATCGCCGACATTTGAAGAAGCAGAAGCCCAAAACAAACATACGCCGATTTACTTCTTTTGATCCGATACAGATCCATCCGCAATAGCTGAAACATGATCTTCTCCTCCTTCCATGCGCTCCAAAAAAAATTCTTCCAGATCCATATGGTGAAATCCCGATGCATATACCGCGATCCGGTGCTCCACCAGTACCTGGATCAATGCAGCGCCTTCTGTAAGCCCGTAAATCCGAAGCGTCCGATTGTCCGATACTTCCGCCTGCACAGACGGAAACGCTTCTTCCAAAAGCGGCAGCGCGCGCTGTATGTCCTCCGCCTCGATCTGAAAATAATCCCGGCACCGCGCCTCCAGCTCTTCTTTGGAAAGCTGCTCCAACAATTCCCCATTTTTAATAATCCCATAATTTGTAGAAATCTTGCTCAGCTCGCCTAAAATATGGGAGCTCAGCAGGATCGTCTTTCCCTCCTCATGCAGATTGACAATCAACTGGCGCAGCTCACGGATCCCTTCCGGGTCCAGTCCGTTGAGCGGTTCGTCCAGGATCAGAAGATCTGGATTTCCAAGCAGCGCCAACGCTACGCCGAGCCGCTGCTTCATGCCCATAGAAAAATGCTTTACCTGTTTTTTCCCTGTATTTTGCACCCCTGTCAGCTCCAGCACAGCATCCACGCTTTTTTCATCCGTAATGCCCATGCATTTTGCCTTCATCACAACATTCTGCCTTGCTGTCATATTCGGATACAGCCCTGGCGCTTCAATCAGGATCCCCAGCCTTCTGCGTACAACCGGATCGCTGACTGGCTTGCCAAATAGGCGTATTTCGCCCTCTGTCGGCGCGGCAATCCCGCTGATCATTTTTAATGTCGTAGATTTCCCGGCGCCGTTTTTACCAATAAATCCATAGATCTCCCCTTCCCGCACTTTTAAATGCAACTGCCTGACTGCTGCCTTATCTCCATACCGCTTGGTCAGGCAGATCGTCTCCACAGCATATTCCGTCTTTCTTTCCTGCTTCACTGTTTTCTCCTCCCTTGCTTCCTGTGCCGGCCTGCACTACAGTTCCTTTCCTCTGTCTGCAAAAAACAGTATAAACAGCGAAGTTTCAAAAAGCACTCAGAAATGGTTAAGAAAGTTTAAAGTTTTCGGGGACACAAATCTGTATCGCAACCTGCATCAGGAAAGCTTGAATCCGATCCCCCACACTGTCTGGATATACGTATCCGTCCCGCTTTTCTTTAATTTCGAACGAATGTTGCTGATATGCACATGCAGCGTCTTATCCTCTGCCAAGTATTCCTCGCCCCAGGCATACTCATAGATCATCTGTTTGGTAAACACCCTCTGCGGATTGCGGATCAGCAGCTCCAGAATCAAAAATTCATGTTTTGTGAATTCCACTGGCTCTCCCTCCGCTGTCATTTCCTGTGTGTCTGGATTCAGCGTCCATGCGCGGTAAGTATACCTGTTTTGCAATGGCTGCGCATTTTCTGCCGATGCAGGCTCCGCACGCTGTTTCCTGCGGCGTAGCTGCACCTGGACGCGCACCAGAAGCTCCGGCAAATCAAACGGCTTGCACAGGTAATCGTCCGCTCCGGCAGACAATACCTCCACCTTGCTGTCCAGCCCGCTTTTTGCCGACAGCACGATCACCGGGCACTTCTGCGCAAAATGCGGCACCAGCGCTTCTCCCGCAATGCCAGGCAGCATCAGGTCTAACAGGACAAGATCATATTCCTCCATCGAAAAAACAAGCTTCGCCTCACTGCCGGAAAAAGCCTGTGTGCATTGGTACCCATGGTTTTGCAGATACTCCCGCAGCATCTCGTTATTTTTTGCATCATCCTCCACGATCAAAATTCTGTGCATCATGATATCCTCCGCATTTTCCCTGCCTGCATCTATTGTCACTGTCTATTTTATGTTTGGGTTAGAGCTGAAATGGAACCGTTCTGCAAAAGGCGCCATCCGCCAGATCAAAGAAAAAAACTACGCCGGCGCATTATCAGGATACACCAAAAACCTGCTGCTGGTAGGGTTTTACCTATTTCACGCTGACCTTCATAGAAACCGTCTTTTCAACCCCGTTTTTTAACATTACCTTTGCCTGGATCACTGCAGTTCCTGCCTTTTTCGCTGTAATTTTCCCATTCGCAGAGACTTTTGCCACTGACTTTTTGGATGACGTATAGGCAATGCTTTTTACATTTTCCAGATCCAGGCTGCTGCTGAAACGCATTTTGATCTGTTTCCCTTTTTTTACAGCAGCCGTCTTCTGCTGCGGCTTTACGGTATTGTATATGCCCTGGGCGGCTTCTTCCGACTGCGCTGCATTCAACAGCCGGTACGTGTGCTGTTCCGGCAGCGATACGCGGATGCTTCCATCCTCGCTGATCGTATACGTTTTATCATCTACCATCCTGTACGCGCCTGTATCATCCAGGCTGTAAACCGACAGGCTGTTCCCAGCCGTTAAGTCCATCCTGTCTATTTTCAGGCTGTATTTCCAGTTTCCGTCCGCATCCTTTATATCCGCCGTAAGCAGCTCCGACTCCTGCCCTGTATCCGCGGTTATGCGCGGCAGCTTATGCGTCCTGTCGTTTTTGCAGGCAAACGTGACCGTAGAGGTTCCGTTTTCTCTCCATTGGCAGACGGCTTCATACACATGCCCTGTCGCCGGGATTTCCTCTTCCTTCGTCCTGCCGCAGGTACGGCATGTGTAAAGGACTTTGCCCGAAACCGTACAGGTGGCATCTGTCCGCTGCGATTCGCTCCACGAATGCACATGCACATCTGCTTCCTTTAACCTGCCTCCCATTTCCAGTGTCAGGTCTTCCATGGAGTAAATGTCCTTCATATACGCTCGGTACTCGTAAGAAACGGTTTTCTCCGCCTGCTGCGGAGTCGTTATAGTAATCGAATATCCATGTTCCGCATCTCCAAAAGATGCCCCTGCCAAAAACAATGCATCCTCCGCACCGATTGCACCCTGGTCACAATTCGTCACATCTACCAGATAATTTCCAAAGTCACCCATATGTACAATGTTCCACATATGAAGCCCTGCCGTCGTACCGCCGGTCATCGTACCTGTCACAATCAGGCTGCGCACCTGCGGATCCAAAAAATCCGTCTGATCGCAAAGGTACTGGAATGCTTTCGCATATCCTTCGCACACCACATTGGTTGTATCATCCCCGTCAAATACATAGACCAACTGCCATGGGTTTTGGTCTCCCGGAGACCTGGATGCTGCCGCTTCCTTATTATAAGAGACCAGCTCGCAGATTTTTTTCCGGTAATACACCAGCTTTTTGTAATCAGACAGCCCGTCGGCTTCCCGGACAATCTGTTTTGCATGTTCCACAGCCGTCCGTGCCGCAGCCGTTTTGCGGGCATCAGTCTGATATCCGCTGCCATACGCATGGTCAACAGCAAAGCTAAATGTCAGCACTGCCTGATCCAAAGACAAGAGCGTCTGCGTCCCGCTGTTTTTGATCTGTGCTCCAGACATTACCATCCGAAAGCTTCCCTGCTCCGCCTTGTCATACCAGTAAAGCTCATACGGGCAGTCCACCAGCAGCGAATTAAACAGGTTATAGAGCTGTGCATCCGATATAATCTGCCTGCCCCGAAACTGATCCAGGATCTCCACCTGCTTTTCCTTGGAAACCTGGTTTCCCGTATCTGGATCCCGAAAAGAAGCTCCTATTTCTTCTTCTGTATATTGCAGCTTGTCCAAAAGCTCCCGCACCGGCAGCATAAACTGTGCAGTCGTCCGCTCTCCGTCCGCCACCTTCATAATCCCAGCCTTTAAAAAGTCATAAATCTTCTTTCCATTCCCCGCCAGCCTGCTTCCTGCATGGCTGCCGTTCAGGTGCGCCATGCGTTTTTCTGTACCAAACTGCCTGTCTATAGATCCGGCAGCCAGCGTATCCGAATCCGGCAATATCCCGTCCTCCGTAAGGAATACCTGCGTTTTTGGCAGCTCCTGTACCGTTCCAGGCGCATCCGCAGTCATCCGCCCTGTGAGCATGACGCTGCCTGAGCCAGCATAAACCTGTCCTGCCATGCTGATGCTGCATATACACATGCCCAAAATGACTGCCCCTGCAAAGCCCCGCTTTTTCCTGTTTTCTTTTTTCATCCTTTTGCCAATCCTTTCCGCCCGCATTTCAGTACGCCAGCCGCATATCATTCTGCGTCCGCTGCCTGAAAATAAGCCTCGATACCGTCTGCGATCCCCTGCACCATTTTCGCCTGAAACTTCGCCTTCTTCATCTTACCGGACTGCCCGCTGGCAGAAAAATCCCCAAGCTTTAACGTGACCGCTGGCATTTTGCTCTGGTTCATACTTGTACCGTCGCCGCTTTCCAATACGCCGCCATTTTCCATCCCAGTCTGTTTCGTATAATATTTCAAAATTTTTTTCCCAAGCTTTTTGCTGTCCGCATACCATTGCACAGCCGGGTCTGCACTGTCCGCCGCAACACAGTAAACTGCCGCACGGCTGTCCGCCGCCGGTTCACTGCCGCCGTCCGCCGCGCCGTCTGCATCGTTTTCCAGGGCAATCTGCAGCCTGGCATCCGCCTGGATCTGGTTTGCCAGCAGGGTTCGCTTTGCTTCCTTGTTTTCCTGTTCGCCTGCCCTGGCAGTCAGCACTGCGGCATAGCCGCGCTCCTCTAGGCGCTGTTCCAGATCCGCAGCCAGCTTAAGGCAAAGCGCGTCTGCTTCCTGCGCTTCCTCTCCGTCCTGCCCGGAAAGCTTTACGTCCAATACAACGATTTGCAGAGGCGTCAGATTTTGCCCGCCTTCGCTGGAACCGATGCAGTCGCTCCATACATAGCCAACGCTTTCCTGCCTGGTACGGACTTTCGTATACAGCCCGTCCTCTTCCAGCACGGTAACCTCATCCCCATACGACAGCATTTCCACTCTGCCTGCTTTTCCTTTTGTAATCTTTTTCTCCTGGTACACCGGCAGATTTTTCACGAATACTGCACGGATATCCTCGCTGGCCTGCTCTTTTTGCGCATCCTCGTTTGCCTTTTCCTGTTCCGCCTGCGCCAGCCTGCGTTCCGCTTCCTCCCACAGCGCTGCCCGTTCCTTTTCCTGTACTGCAAAATGCGCCACGCCAGCCAGCCCGGCTGCGGCAACAGCTATCAGCAGGCTATACAGCAGCCCGTTTACAAGCTTCTTCATACATCCCACCCCGTATTTGCAACAATCTTCTTCATTCCTTCCACTCCGCATTTGCTGCTACATGCCTGTCCGATCGATCACCAGATCCTCGCGCAGCAGCGTAAACCCGATCAGCACACACAGGGCAACACGCATCAGCGACGGATGCAGCCCAAACGTATTCATCCCCGCCTCCAGGCAGATCCCGCCCAGCGCACTCCCCGCCACGGAGCTTGCCAGCACCGAATTCGTATTTAAAAACCGCTCGCATAAAACGGTCTTTTCTACTGCGACCAAAACGCCAAGGCAAATAATAAAAACGACGCGCAGCACTGCCGGCAGCAAGCCTGCATCGCTTTCACTGCGGTAACCGAGCAGGTCGCGGTTTATCACATCGGCCTGCGCCGCCTGCCGCATTCCTGCCTCCAACTGTTCGACCTCCTGCACGCTGACATAAGTCCCTCCGGTCTTATCCGCTACCAGCATCAGCAGCTCTTTGTCCACATCTCCCGTCATGCCTACGGTACTGATCGAAATTCCCCTGTCAGCAAACTGCTCCAGGCGCCGGATGCAGTCATACCGGCTGACCTCGTCTACATCCGTAGCATAGCCGTCGCTCAGCAGGATCATTCTGCATCGGTCTGTTAACACCAGCCTGCCATCTTTTAAATCCTGCAAGATCGTCTCCAAAGCTTTGTTGACCGCTGTGCCCCCGCCATTTTCCACCTGGCGCACCGAGCTTTTTTCACCGACAGGCGCCATATTCCGCGCCATTTCTACTGTGTCTGCGAAATAGTATATCCCATAGCAAAACGAAGCCTTCTTATGCTCCAGCAGCTTTTCCATCGCCTCATACCGCATCCCGTGAGGATCCGTCTGGTTCATAGAACCTGAATGATCAATGACAAACAGGTACGAAGAAAACTCCTGGCGCTCTGCGCCTGTCCCTATCCGGCTGTAAAGAAACGCAAACAATGCCGAAAAGAGCGCCATCAAAGCAAACGCAGCCGTCCACTGCTTCCGATTGACCCGCCCATAAGCCTGGTAACGCCCCATCCTCCCGATCAGATAGACGGCGAGCCCCAAAAACAAATACATGCCTGTAAAATACACCATCGTCACAGCAGCATTCGAAACACGCCGCTGCATCTGCTGATACAAAAACTCTCCTGCAAACCCATATACCATTCCTGCCAGAATGCTTCCCATCAGCATTTTCAGTGAAAACCGATTCCTGCTCATCCTACTCCCTGCCTGTTCTCTGTCAGCTCCAGTCCTTCGTGACAAGCCCATTCAGCAATGCCATCAATGCGGCCAAAGCCATAAATCCCATCACACATCCTGCCTTTATCAAAAATCCATCGAAAAAATAGCCTGCCGCTGCCGCCGACACCATACTGACAAGCAGCATCACTATAATAAAACTCGCCAAAACACCGCCCTCTTCCTGGCTGTCCGGCTCTTCTATCCCTGCCGCGGCTGCCGTCTTTTGCAGTTTTGCCTGCCTCCCTGCGGATACTGCTTTGGCTGACAGCACCACAGCCATGCAGGTGCCTGCAAATGCAAGAAGCACCACAGGCAGGCGCGTATCTGCGCTTCCATACCGCCTCAGGCAGATTTCACAAAATGCCAGGGACAGCAGTGCAAAAAAACCAAGCACCTCCCTGTGCACCGTATAGACCAGCCCCTGGCCCGCGCTTTTTTTCCCGCCTGCCGCCTGAAACATACGCGAAAAAAGCTGCAAAGCCTTTTTCTGGTCGTCGGCAAGCCTGCCGTACGCACTCTGCTTTTTACTTTTCAGTGTCTCCTCCAGGCTCCGTATCAGGCATTCCTTTCGCTCCTTATTCGTAAGCAGCTCAGATTCCTTTGCATACCCGGCAAACTGCCCGGCAAAATCATCCATCTTTCTGTGCTTTGCCCACTGGCGAATCCATTTTACGAGGTCAAACCGCTTTTTATCTCTATCATAGCACAGTACCAGCGAAGCATCCAGCTCCCTTACAGAGACATTCGCCTCCTCCGTAAAAAATGCCTTTTGCAGTTCCCTTTGGATATTGTGCATCAGCTTTTGCTCTACAGCCGGTGTGGCGCTATACAAAAGCTCCCACAGCCGATGCGCTTCCGTGCAGCGTCTGGCTTCGTCCCAGACAGCGAGCAGGCTGCTTACCTCCTGCGCATTCGGACATGCCCTGCCGCCAAAACCATCGGCAAGCTTGCGTACCCTGTACTGCTCATACCGCTGCTCATAGCCCACATCAAACCAGTCCAGGTCAAAGCAGCTCCACAATACAAAATACGTATATTCCAAAAGCTGCTCGTCCCTGTCCAGATTCGGGACGTTCCACCTCAGACGTTCCATAATCTCTGCTGTCAGGGACAGCTCCTCAAAGCTTTCCGCCCCTTTCATTTCACGGTCAATCAGGGCTTTCAGCAGCTTCTGAAACGAACGCTGCTCTGTTTCAGAAAAGGAATTCCCATGATCGTTTAAAAACAGTTCCGCTTTTTTTAGCGTCGTCAGCGCCCCAGGCAAAAACCGGTTCCAGTAATAATCTGCAAAAAACGGGGCGTCGATTTGCTCCAGATAACGGCAGACAGCCGGATACAGGTTATCTGCATGTAAATGCCGCATCATTTGCAGCTCTTCAAAACCCTTTTCCTTCGGCTGCAACAGGATCCTGTACGCATAAAGCAGCGCCATCTGGCATGTCAATGCATACATCCCGTCCGGCGGCATTCCGTCTTCTGACTGCACCGCATGGGACACCGCCTGCTGCATACACTTCGTATACGCATCCTCAAGCATTGACGCCAGCGTCTGGTCTGTGATCTGCAGTTCGTTTTGATTCAGCGATTCGAGCAGCGCGGCCAGATATTCCGCCGTCTCTTCCCCGTACTGCAAATCCATAGTTAAAAATTCCTGCATCAGCCCTGCCGCCAGCTCCGGCTCAATCCCGCCGTCATTTTTTTTTATGCTTTTTTGAAACCCGGCTTCCACCAGCGCGCAGCCGGCGCGTTTGAGCGGATCCGTAAACGCATCGTCCATAAACGCCGCAATATTCTGAAAAATCTGCTCCCTCGTATCCCTGCTGTTATAAAAAAGATCCATATTATAAAGCCTGGTAAACTGATAGCTGCCAAGCCGTTCAACATCACACTGGCTTCTTCCAGTATCCAGATCCACAAAATGGCTTCCGATCACAGTATCCGAGACATATACCATCGTCTGTATCCCCGGAGACGAACAGGACAGCAGCTTTTGCCGCAAATGATACGGCAGCCCCTTCATAATACAATACAGCAGCTCCTGGTACGCCTGCGTATACTGTTCCGGCTGCACCGTACACCGGATGCACAGCGCGCCGCTGTACCCTTCCAGCGCACAGATCGTTCCCAGCAGCATATCTTTGTACAGCTCTTTGGATACAGAATACTGATCCAGCAGCCTTCTCTCATTCATACTCCGGTAAGGCAAAGACTGCACAACCGGATAAGCCGAAAGCTGCGGGTGATATTCCAGATCAAAGCTTTCCGGCAAAATCCCAAACAGCATTTCCGGCTGTTTTGCCAATTCATAATATTCCGCCTGGTGAAAACAGTACCCATGCACATAAGCCACACCCCGGCTGTCCTCTCCCGATGCAGCATAATTGACATGCATCAGATAATAAAACCGGTCATGCGCAAAGATCCCCAGCGCTTGCGGCGGCTGCAAAGACTGCTGCCTCAGATCCACCAGCTTAGCCGCAATCCCGCGAAAACCTGCCTTTGCGATCTCCGACATG
Source organism: uncultured Eubacterium sp. (assembly GCA_947178105.1). Lineage (GTDB taxonomy): Bacteria > Bacillota > Clostridia > Lachnospirales > Lachnospiraceae > Eubacterium_J. Next base: position 46,963 of record CAMWXD010000001.1, read on the forward strand.
CCGGCAGACGGCGCCACAAGCTTCCAGCCAGCCCCGCTGCCGCTCCCGCCCAGCCTGTAATATCCAGCCTGATATAATTTCATGTTCCCGCACCCTCCCTGCCGCTTTATTCAAATAATCTGCGCAAAAGCCCACCGCGCTTCTTTTTTTGCTCCGTTTCTTTTACCTGCAAGATGCCAAGCTTATACAAAATCCAAAAAATCGGCTCCTCGACCCGGATCGTCTCCGGGTCTTCGTCCAGCAAATAATAATTCTCAAAATTCTCCCCGGTCTGCTCCTTTGGCATGGCATTCAGCGCGGAAACTGCAAAAAAGGCGTGCACCGGAAAGCATTCGTTTAATTTATTGCACAAGATCTCGGTCTTTGTCCGGTTCAGCCCTGCCAAAAGCCGCCGCACCTCCATATCGGTAGCGGCAAACGCTTTTAGCGGAATCTCATTGTCTGTATATTCCTGATAACTGATATTTGCAAACAACGCCGACCGGTAGTCCAGCACATCCGTCTGGGTATCGCTCTTTGACAGCGTAACCGCCAGCGGGATCTGGCTTTTGCCCTCTGTATTGTCCGACGTGACAAATGCATTCCACATCGCTGCGATCACCCGGTCAGGACTGTACGCTTCTTTTTCTGCCTCTTTTCTTTCCGCTTCCGTCCCTTTCTCCCTTGCCGGATTTCCCAGAAACTGGCCTGGATCAATCATCAAAAGGATCCCGTCCGAGTTTTGGATAAACGGGCCAAATTTTTCCATCTGGTCTGGCGTCACACAGTTTTCACCCGCAATATCATAAAAGACAAGCGTATACACCTGCTGCGTCTTGTTGCATTTGACATTCAGCGCCAAAGGCGGCATCAGCCCGTCCGCCGCGTTTCCCCGCGGCAGCGGCACATCCTTTAAGATCTTATAATGATCCAGAAAACGCTCCGCTTCATCATAGGTGCCGACAACCGTCAGCCCTGCCTTTACAAAAAACGTTTCAATCTGGCGCAGGAGCTGTGACAGGTACACCGTCTTTCCCGAACTGGTAATCCCTGCCACAGAAATATATTTTACCGGATATTTGCCAAACTCAAACGGCAGGACGTTATGGCAGTACGGACAGATCCGCACCTTGGTAACTACCCCGAATTCATCGACCGCCCGGTTGATAAATCCGCTGGTATCCGCCTCATATTTTCCATTTACATACGAATCACTCAGATTATCGATGACCGGATAATCCCGATATTCATTTTGCGGCTCGCTCCCAGGATACTGGTTCCAAAACTGCTCGTATGCAAGATCCGTCTCTAATGCATATCTTTTTTTCAGCTCCAGCTCCGCCTCATCATTGATACCCGCAGAAAAATCCTGCTCGGTAAACACCGTCATCGCTTTAAATGCCGCCTTTTGGGGACTAAATCTCTGAAAGCAAAACGGACATTTACAGTCTGTGGCCTGCTTCATCTCCATCCCGGAACCCACCCTTTCTTATCCTGATTTTTCCTTGATTTTCTTTTTCACCTTACGGTTGTAAGCTGCACAGCAAGATATTTTTGGTCCGCCTCCCGTACACGCAGGCTGACCTTTGCCTGTCTGGGCAGCGTAATCACAAGCTCCCTGCCAAGGCACGCCTGCGGCAGCGGCACGTCAAAGGCTGCGCCTTCCACATGATAAAGCACGGCGCCGTCCCGGTAATCCGCAATCCGCGGCAAAGAAAGCAGCCCATACTTTTCTCTCGAAAACAGCCGCTTCCGGTATCGGATCTGCGCCCTTGCCCTGACTGGCACAAAACAGGTATTCTCCGGCAAGCTTGACGGATACACATGCAGTACATTTCTTTTCGTATACATAGCTTCTGTATCCTGATCCGTCTTTAAGCAGCAGGCAAATACACTGATTCCATAAGGCACATGCCTGGAAAGCTCACTGACAGGAAGCGCCAGGCTCCTTCCGTCACGTACAAAATCCTCCTTTGTCCTGTGCAGCAGCATCCATGGCACTCCCTTTCCAGGTGTATACAGTTTTTTCGCACTGTCCAGCACAGCCGCCTCGTCCGCTTCCTCACCCTCTGCTGCAAGCTCCTCCAGCGCTTCCTCCAGGCAAAACTCCGCCGTCTGCCTGCTGTCATAAAGAAAGACTAAAAAGTCCGTCGCCTTTTTATACCTCCAGCGCAGCCGGATCATGCCTGCCTCCCTGCTGCACGAAAGCTCCCGAATCTCATAATCCTGCTGTCTGTTTTCTATTATCATGTGACATCCTCTCCGCTGTTTCACTGTCATGGCTGTGGTGCAGTATCAGGTGAAGCTGCTCCGGCTTAAGTATATCGTAAATCTTTAGCTGCTCAATGCAGTCCGTCCGGCTTAGGTCAAACAGCACATACTCCCTGCTGTCCGCCCGTTCCAGCGTCTTTGCATAATCTGCACTTGCATTTACCATATAATAACAGCCCGCTTCCGTCATCGGCAGCTCGATCCTGTTTCTTAACCGCCTGCTTCCTTCCAGCTTTTTGCGCAGCTCCTCGGCTACAAACGCATGGCGCTGCTTTTCATCCATCCCGTCCATCCTGGCGTCTACTTCCTGTTCAAAATCACAGTCAAATACATTTTCCTGTATCAGCTCCAAAAAAACGCCCCACACCGCGCCAAGCAGCTCTTTTTTCTGATTTTCCACACAAAAGACCTGCGGGAATGCAGGCGCGTCCGCGTCCTCCTTCTGCTGCCGCTCTACGAATTGTGCGGTCACTCTGCCGTAAAAAGCTTCTACTGACTTTGATTCATCCCCGGTCACGATACACTCCTTTTGGACTTCCTTCCTGCACGCTGCATACAGCTCCTGGAATCGATGCGCCTGCTGCATCTTCTGCGCAGATACCTCCGTCATCATCTGCTTCATCTTCTCATAAAACAGCCGCTTGCTTTCGTAAATCCCAAGCATATGCAGCCTGCGGCATGTGCTGTCTTTTGGTGCAAAGCCCGCAAACTGATATTCCGGCAAAAAGACGCTGCAAAGCCCGTCCTCATGTTCCTTTAAATACAGCAGCTCAAAATACGCAAACTGCGCTGCAAACAGCCCTTCGATCTGCGCCCTGCACTGTGCGGCCTCCCTCTCATCCGAACAGAATTCCCTGACCGGAGCAAGATAAGCACCGTCCAAAAAAGCAGACGCTGCGCCGCATGTCATCTCATCAGCCGCTTCCAAATCCGCCCCTGCGCTTTTGAAAAACCTGCGGCAGTCCTGCACAGACCGGAACGGCAAATACCGCCAGTCCGACTCTTTGGGAAGCTTCGGCAGAAGTTTCTTTAAAAACAGCTCTTCCAAAAATGCAAACCCATGGTGCCGGTCAATTTGCAGCCTTTTCGAGATCTCACTGGCAGGCAGCTTTCGGTACAGGCGCTTTTGCTCCGTCTCATAAAGCTGCTGCAATAACGTCCGAAGGCAAACTGCCGCAATCTCATCCGCCGGCTTTGTTACGAGCGCATAGGAAACCGTCTTAAACCCATGGAACAGCTTTGACGCCACCCCTTCGGCTTCCCTGCGGTTTCCTCCAAGCAGCATCAAATCTGCTGCCAGACGATAATTTTGCCAGGCACTGCGTTCCCCAAGCATCTGCCCGGATTGCAGATAATTACTCAGCAGATAGGCTGTACCCGCAGCCTGCTCCCGCCCCAGGTACCGCTCCACCATATGCCGCAGCAGCCTGTCTGACGCCTCCGCCCCAGCCCCGGGGCGCTGGTCAAGCATCAGGTACAGCGTCTTTCGCTCATCCGCTTGCAGCCCGTTTCCCGTACTGTCATACAATTCAAAATAGGAAATGCCGTCCGGCTCTGATGCATCCAACACGTATTCCATTTTTATCGTCGTCCGGTCAGAAAAAATTTTCTCCTCCGTCTCCAGCATGTCCACAATCGCTCTGTCCAGCACCTCATCCCATGTTCCGCCTTCGGACTCCCAGCAAAAGCCTTCCATACCGCTGTCCTTCCTTCCAGCGCGGGATACGGTATTCTCTGTTTCCGGTTCTTTCATTTCCGGTTCTTTCATTTCCGAATTTTCTTTCAGGCGAAAGCATTTCCAGCCGTTTTCTGCCCTAGCCACATGCAGGTACTGCAAAAAACGGGCGTTGTTCCAGTTATCATCCAGCGTTGTTTTCACATGCTTCATGCTGCTGCAGCTCCTGCTCCCAAGAAACACAACAACCGTCGGATACAATGCCACATTACCGCCTGTTTCTCCGCGCTGGTTTTCATTCAGCTTGCTGATGCATCCTTGCAGGAGCTGCTTTCCGTTTTGAAAATGTTTGTGCTTATTTCCTGTTTTGTGCATAATGTCATCCTGATTCTGTTTTCGATTTATTACGATTGTTCCATTTCCATTGACTCAAACGGATACCGCATACACTACAGCTCAATTCCCAAGGTTCGATACAGCCACATCCTGCTATCTACCAGCATATGAAGAATTCTAACTATATAAACCATCTTCTTATCCTTATCTACGACAAAAAATATCTTATATTCTTTAAAATACGTTTTACGTACTCCCAGTTCTGCAAGTACCGGATCATCTTCCAACTCATGGCTCTCTGGAAAATATTGAAGCTTGTTAACTTGTTCTTGGATTCCTCTTACCATTTTTTCGGCAGCAATAGGGTTTAATAGTACATAGGCAATATAATCACCAGCCTGTTCCAAATCTTTTTCTGCCAAATCATTGATTTTAATCTCGTAATGCTGCATCTTTATATTTTTTCTCCAATCTGTCACACACTTCATGAAAGTCTTTCGTCTTACCTTCTTGAATCTGCTCCAACCCAGCCAAAACCATACTGCGCACATCTGACTGTATCTGCTCTAACGCAGCTTTTCCGTTTTCACTTATAGAAATACCCAATTCACATCATCCTCTCTGCCACTCACATATTCAATTTAAAATTATGCAGCGTCTTCATAAAATCCATATAAAAAGCTTCCATCTCCTCATGCACCGGATCCAGCTCATCATAGATGCCCAGATATCCCTGGATCTTTTTTGGCATTCCCTGCTCCAGTGCTTCGACGGCTTCGCACACCTGGCTGGAGTCCTCCTCATCCATCAGCGCTTTCGTACGGCTGTCTATTTTTTCCCGAAGCGCAGCATCTAAGGTACTGTATGTCAAATACGCCTGGTAAGCGCCGGACTGTCCGTATTTCATACTGCTGTTGCATAATTCGACGCTTTTTTGCATTCCAAACTCGTCATAGCTGAATACGACCTTTTTTCCATAGGACAGCACCCCGGTAAAAATGGCGTTAAAGAAATCGTTTTTCGTGCGCTTCTCCCTGACCGTATCCTGTGCAAGCTGCTCTAACTGCGCAATCTGGCGCTGTGCGTCCTCCCGCTTTTGCAGCTCGTCATGGACAAGCGCCTGCAATACCGGGGCAAGCAGGTAAAAATCAAGCATAACCTGTCTCTCGCTGCCGCTTACGGTATTCAGATATTCGATCCGCACAGGCTGCGCTGCCTGCATCGCATGTTCCAGCTTTTCTTTCATCGCTGCAATGGCATCCCGGATCTTTTTCGGATTGTTTTTCCCATTTGTCTGGATACCGCCCAGCTCCTCGACCCATGCTGCCACAGAAAGCTCCTTCGTCTTTAAAATATTCCAGTTGAAAAATTCATCCTTTACGACCACGCCCGCTGCTTCGGCACGCTCAAATTCCGCGATCAGCGCCTGGCCGCGCTGTGCAAGCCGTTCCACCGGCAGGTCTATTTTAAAGCTCCATGGAACCGGCGGCGGAAGCAGGTTCCAGTTTACGGCGCCGCGCTCAAATAAATGCCTGCCCGCCTTTTTATCCTCCTCATAGGCACGCTGCAATTCCATAATGCCCTGATAGGCAAAGATCGGAAGCCCGCTGTAAAAGCGCATCATCGACAATTTATCCGTAATATGCGACTCTCTGACTGTAAACTCCATCTGCCTGTTAATAAAGTTTTTCGCAGCCATTTTAATTTCCGCAGCATCGTACGGCACTGTCAGATAGCTGTGCATTCCCATACTGTTTTGATACATCGGATTCTTCCAAAACAATGGCGTCGAATCTTTGCCCAGCTTATCCCGTATGATTTCCTTTTCCACAGCTTCCGCCAGCAGCGCAGGGTTTTCCACACGGAATTTTTCTTTCAGGTAATCCGTCATCGTCCTTTTCGTCGCTTTGTCAAATTCCTCCAGTATAAAGTCCGAAATTAGCTTGCGGATCTCATTTTCATCCTGGCTGATCCATGCGCTGCAATGCTCAAACAGCGTCAGCATCAGATGATATAACGTCTGCCCAAGGTCATGCTCCTTAAACTCCTGTTTCAGCCCTTCCACCACATCCGGGATGGACAGTATTTTCCATGTATACAGATGATCCTGGACGCCCTTTTGCGACAGGACGGTTTTATTTACCTCAAACGTTTCACGCAGTGTATCCAATACCTGCATCAGGACACGGAACAGGTTTTGGTACAGCCTGCGAAGCTGCCTTTTATATTCCTGCAACACCATATCCATACTTTTATAAAGCTCCACGCGGTAATGGTGCGCATACAGCCCTGTCAATGCCTGCAAATAGCTGTCCATCCTTGTTTTCTTATTCAGAAAATTCGTATTTTCCATTTTCAAGGCAGCGTCCTTATATTCGTCTTCCCGAAGCCTTGTCTGGCGCAGCTCGTGCTCTAACAGCTCCCCGTTCTTTTTCAGAAAACCATCCACCGCATGGATCAGGTTCTGGTTATCCCCGCCTGACAGCAGCCTGCCTGCGTAAAACGGCCCGTAGTCCATGCTTGTCACAAACGAATCAAACAGCCCCTTGTATGTCCTGCTAATTAAAGAAGTCCCAGCTTTTGGAACCGCAAATTCATCCATTGCCTCCATCATCGTTTTGGCATTTTTTTCGAGCGTCCCGATATTATCCGATAAAAATTGTTCCGCCCGCTGTTCAAACGGATGGCTGCCGCCCTGCTCATACATTTTGGCATCATATGCCTTTCCAAATACTACCGCCGGTACGCAGCCATGGGATACTTCCTTTTGCAGGTCTTCATATCCAAGCCGCATTTTTGCCAGAAACTCATCCCGTTCCTTTTCCGCAGGCACCTTGCCAAACAATTCCCGATAGCCTTCAAACAATTCGCAGCCAAGGTACGTTGCGATCTCGGTCAGCGGCATTTCCGCCACCGAAGCGCCCAAAATATTATAATCCAAAGCCGCACCGTGCTGCACACGGATGCCTTCCTTCATGGAATTTAGGTTTGCAATATGGCTCTCCAGCGTAAATCCGCTTGTTTCCTTTGCCAGAAAGCTGATAATATAATCTGTAACGACACCCATGGCGTACTGATAGCCGTTCTGTACACGGTTGCCGGAAGCATCCGTTGTCGAGATCAGATAGCACAAATCGACCGGGTTCATGGAAAAATCCACTTCTGCAAATCCATAATTCATCCGAAAACTGTCTTTGTTTTTCGCAAAATTCATGCAGTAGTCCAGTTCCTGCAATGCCGCATAGCCGTTGACCTTGATATAAGCCGAGATCAGCGGGTTTTCCGAAATCACCGGAACCGACAAATTCACATCCGGCAGGAAAAAATACCCGCTCACCCTTGCCTCCTGCTTGCCGATCTGTTTTAAGATCCTGCGCACCAGATAACAGACGTCGAGAAAAATGCCGCTGCCTGTCCCGCCGGAAAGCCCGGAACAGATATGGATATCCAGCTCCCCTGTTTTCGCCGCTGTCAGCGCCCCTTCGATCACAGACTTCATTTTTGCATACAGCGCTTCCCCTTTATCAACGAGCAGAAACCTTCCGACCTGGCGGATACCGCCCGCTCCCTTGCTCGCTTCGTCGATGGAAATGTTTTCATAGTCGAGCCAGTACAACTCCGGCCTTGTCTTTAAGATTTCCTTCGCCTCAAACGTACTTTTGATCGAGCTATTGGAAAGCGGGAAAAATTCTGTATTTTTATCGATATCCGTCATAGCCGCAGACGGCGCGACCTGTGAATCATCCGCATCAATAATCAGATAGCGGACTGCCTCATATCTTGGGATGACCGCATCCGCATCGTCCGGGCGTAGCTGCTTATAGATCTCCTGTTTTAATTTGATGACCGCATCGGCTCCGGTTCCGCCTAGCCCGATGATCACAGATGCCCCGTCCTGCCTGTCCGACTGCCTGCCGCGGTCTACAATCCCGCCGCCGGCATCAATCAGAAGCTGTCCATATGTCGCCATAGTCACTCTTCCTTTCTTCTATCCTTTTGCTATCCTTTTATTTTTGCTAATAAGGCATGTAAGAAATCCGAATCCCGTTCGCAAAATCCATATCGCTGCTGATATTGACCTCCATCCCAGCACGCACACAGACCTTCTTTTTCTTCTGCCCGCCGCCCTGGTCGGAATAAACCCCTTCTGCGGAAACAAAATAAATACAATCCTTTTTTTCTCCGGCATTTATATAGCATTTTTCCAGCAAAAGCCCAACATCCTGGGACGGATGCACATACCGCGACAGCACCATCCTGCCTTTATCCCCGTCAAATGTAACCGGCGGGTCTGTCCCCTCCTCGCCATAGGTCAGAACCTGCACCGTCCCGCGCACAACCGTGGCATACGACCGCAGTACCGGGAACAGCACGATCAGAGCTGCAAGCAATACAAGCAGTACTGCGGCAAGCAGCAAATAACCTGTAATCGAAGCCGTATGGATCTGCACCTGCACCTGCGTAACAGCACCCGCCTCGTCTGTCGCTGCAACCGTCAGCTCCCCATTGCCGCACTTTTTTATTTTGATATTCAGCTCGGCGTCATCTTCAAGATAGACGTCATCCTGTGCAAACGCAGAATCTACGATCTGAAAATGCAGCCCGCTGTCCCCGTCCTCCGCATCCGAAGCATATGCATTCAAATCCAGCTTCAGCAGGCTCGCGGAAAACAAATGGATCTTTTTATCCACCACAACAGGATCTTGCGTCCACACCGGGGCTGTATTTGTCTTTTGCAGCGTTACGGCGTTGGATTTTACTCTTATACCGTCGATCTCGCAAAACGCCTGCACTTTGTATTTTCCATAGCCCTCTGTCTCATACTGCCCCAGGCTGCTTTCTGCATCCGCTGACATATCCAGCTTTTCTGTCTCCCCAGACGCTTTGTCCGTCACCGTGATCCAAAACGGATACTTTTGATAAACTTCCGCATCGGATACTGCCGCTCCTTCATTCCACACCTGTGCAGACAGCTCCCAGGAAGCCTTTTGCCCTTCCGACTGCGTTTCTGCTGCCTCCAGCAGCATAGACAGGTCTGTATTGTACACCATGTCGATTTTGACCTGGTCTCTGCGTGCTCCCCGCACAACCAGCTCCCAGTCCCCAGGCTGCGGATGTTCGATTTTGATAACGGTAAACGTCTTTGCCCTGATTGCCATATCATCCAGCTCCGCCCTCGTATATCCATAGCCCTTCGGCGAAAAAAGGCTGTAAGACGTATCCGCATTCAGCGTATTGATAATAATATTCGCTTCTTTCACGCCGATAACCGGAATCGAAAAAGGCACCTTTAACTCCCCGCTCGCCGGAATCTTCGTATCCACCAGGTTCGTCGTCTTTGTCGAATAAATGATATTATAAAACTGGTTAAACACATCCTTTAGATCCTGCGCCCGCTTCACCTCAACGCAAGTCCCGCCTGTCGCATCTGAAATCTCCAAAAGCTCCTCCAGCCTTGCCTTGCCGTTGGCATTTAAGCAGACCGAATGGATATTAATTTCCTTTTCCCGCGCATAATCGATCGCCGCAGCCTTTCTGTGCTCAGATTCCTCCAGCTTTTTGCCGGACTTGTCCTTTGGCAGGTCTGTATTGCCGTCAGAAAGCAGGATCATTGCCGACGGCAGATCCGGGTTTCCAGACTCCTTTAACATCCGCACTGCCGTCAGGATTGCGCTGCCGATATCGGTATCTCCATTGCTGGCCGCGTCTTTCACCTCCTGGGACAGCTCGTTCTTTGCCGCCCTGCCCTGAATCGGGACAATCTCCCGCTTTAAAATAATGCCGTCGTCAAACACGACCGCTCCCATATAATTGCCGGACTCCGTTGACAATCCCAAAAACAGCTCCAGCGCCTCAAACCGAAGCTTCTCTTTATCCGTCGTATACATAGAACCGCTGCCATCGAGCACAAATACAACATTCATATTGTTGGCAGCGCTGCCCGCCGCATATGCCGTTTTGATTGGAAGCTTAAATGAAAGCCCATACGCAATCCCAATCAGGCATACGAAAACAGCAAACAGCAGATACACTGCATTTTTCACTTTTTTCATATTCTGTCACATCCCTTTCACCAAATCATCCTGCACCCAAATATCCCTCATACATCCAAAGGCATTGCCCCTGCTACTGCTCATACAGTATCCCTGCTTCCGCCTCCTGCGATGCGCCGCCCGGCAACGGTTCTTTTTGGTATTTCTCCTGCCGAAGCAGCAGGCCGCACAGAATTGCAGCAACACATAGCGCCAGCAGCACGGTATCGATCACAAGCGTAGCCGCTTTGGATGCCGCCTTTTTTCCAAATGCCAGCCATATAAAAAACAACAGTGCCAGAAGGCACCCAATCACAAGTAAACTGATTTCTGTCATAACTTTCACCACGATTCTATTTTTTGTAGGCAGTTTTTTATAATAATAGCATAATTGATAGGTAAAGTAAATAAAAGTGCGGAATAAAAGAAAATCTTAAAAAATCCTTAAGATCGTTTCTATTACTGCAAATGGGACAGCGTTACTTACAGTGCTGTTTGTGCAAATTGTATATGTACGTCATTCCAAAATCATGGTAAAATTATTGAGGATTACCCTGACCATTGGCTAAATCCAGCATGTTTAATTTTCAGCTATACGATAAGCAATAAGATTATTCACGTAGTTGTTGGATTAGATGATTATGTACATATAATAACAGCATACTTTCCAGACTCATCAAAATTTGAGTCAGACATGAAAACCAGAAAGGGGTGTTGATGATGTGTTTTTATTGTAAAGGTGAAATGCAGTCAATGTGGAGAAATCGAATACGCAGACGATGTAATGAAGCGCTTGGAAAATATCGTAAATCGTGCTAAAGCACTTATGCAGGATGTTTCTGTTATGGATTACTCTAAAGTTGCCTAATTCCATTCGGATCTAAGCAGTGCTGCAGCGGCTTGGATCCGCAGTGCCAATGTGCCTTGTAAGTTCTGCTGCACCATCACTTTAACAAGCACCGGAACATTTGTCACGATCCCGTCCGCCCCTATTTCCTGCACTTCTTTGATCTGCTGCGGCGTATTCACCGTCCAGACAAACGCCTGGCTGCCCAGCGCATGGACTGATTCTACCGCCTGCGCGTTTACCGTATCCACAAAAAATCCATAAAACTCCGCCGGATACTGCAAAGGAATGTCCGGCTCTGCCGTAACGGTATTGTACAGCACCTGTACCTGCGGATCCAGCTCCTTGATCTGCTGCAAATATTCATAACGAAAAGAAGCAAATACACATCGATTTTCCATACCTTCCTCCTTTGCCGTCTCGTACACAGCTTTTGCAAATCCTTCTGTATCCCCAAGATCCTTAAGCTCCAGATAAATACGCACGCCCGTATCCGGCTGGCTCTCCCAGTCGCGCACGAGTGCAAGCACCTGGCGCAGCGTCGGGATCTTTTCTCCTGCAAAAGAATCCGCAAACCACTTCCCTGCATCCATCGCACACAGCTCTTCGTACGTATAGTCTGCAACCGTCCCTTCACATCCAGTAATCCGCGCCAAGTCATCATCATGAAAAACTACGACTTCGCCGTCCTTTGTCAACTGCACATCTGTCTCAATATAATCCACGCCGACTGTAAGCGCCCCTAAAAAAGCCATCATTGTATTTTCCGGAAACGCGGCGGAATACCCCCTGTGGGCAATAATCTGTATCCGCTCCTCCATTCCGCAGATACCCCCCCACAGAATTTTGCGCATATTCACCTGCCTGGCCGCGCTGCGCCCAGACAGCCGAAAACACCAGCACCGCACTCAAAAAAATCCCGGCTGCACCGGCTCCAAGCTTGCCCGCCTTTCTCCTGCCTTCCTGTGTATGCTGCCCTTCCAGCCTACTGAAACAATACGGATAAACAGCCATTACAAAAAAAGTAAAGAAAAACATCGCAAAAAATCCAGCGTATTTTCCTTCCATCACAAGCCCCAGCACAGGCGAGGATGTCTTAAGCAAAAACAGCGCCAGCGCGCCGCCCGCCAAAAATCGTACGCTCCTTTGCTCTATTGTCCCTGACGTCTCAAACTGCACCAGCCTCCGCTCCACGAGCCAGCCGATAACCAGCCCCATCCCGGCTCCCGCATTCGGAATGCAGCCAACCCGCAGCATCGGCAGAAAGCAAAACAGGCACCCGGCCGCACAGACAGGCAGGTCTGCACGCGGATGCTGCTCCACCCAGCCTAAGAGCCTTTCCACAACCCACATAAATCCAAGCCCAAACAACAGCGCCATCCCTACATCCTGCGGTGTATGCACCCCGAGATAATTTCTGGAAAACAAAATAAGCGCCGTCAAAATCCATAAAAGCACGCCCAGCCATTTCAAATTTTGGCTCTGTCTCCTGCTTTTTGGATCCTGCCCATCATGTCGGTTTCCGTTTTTCCAGGCACAGCTTCCTGCCGTCCCCCATGTCGCAACTGCGCGTGCCGTATGCCCACTCGGAAATGAATATCCAGTTGCCGCAGGTACCGCAGCCTCCACCGGATGAATCCGCTCGTCCCGCACCCACGGGCGTTCTATTTTACATACTGCCTTTAAAAACTGGCTCCATGTACATGCAAGCGCCGTATTCCATCCCATATGTTGTCCGGTACGCTTATCCACACACCAGTAGATACCCGCAAGCAGCAAAAACGTGGGGACAGATTCTGCCATTGCTGTGATTTCCAGCATATACGAATCAAAAACCCCACCAAACACTTCTCTTAAATTTTGTAATAACAGCAAATATGTCAGATCCATGGTATCCCTTTCCGATTCCCTCCATAGCACAGGACGCCTCTAAGACAACTGTTTTCCACAATGCGGGCATCTATAAAAAAAGCGCCATAAAAATAATAGTTCCAACAAGTACAATCAATCCAGTCATTAAGACAATGATGCCCACGTTCGTACCAATGCAAATACCCAGAACGACCACCCTAAAATAGAAAACATAATTGATAACTTTGTCACGATTGAAAGAGGGATCGATTTCATATTTAATTCCTCCCTGATACAGCACAAATTTGAGAACTTAGTTCTTTTTATTATAGCATACGACAGGCTGTGTTTGCAACCTAAATCATCCGCCACATTCAGCCACAGCTTTCTCCTCCCAAAACAGATCGCTCACCTCTTCCCATGCCCAATAATCTATATTCCCGCGGCGGTCCGGCAGGCTGCAATGTTCCTGTATCCATTCCGCCAGGTATTTTGTATATTTCACGCTTCCATAATAATTCAGGTGCGAAGCGTCCAGCAGATCCTGCGCAAAGTCAATCTCCATTTCATCCACAAGGTAATTGCCCTCAATCAGCTCAACCCCATAACCATCTGCAATCGTACGGATATAGGCGCCGGCCGCACGCTTTTCCTCCACCTGGTTTGCAAACGGGGAATTGACAAGCAGCAAAGTAATGCTCTGTTCCTGGCATAACTCGATGATTTTCCGCAAATAATACTCTGTCCGTTCTGTCAGCACTTCCTGTCCGCCCTCAGCCGTTCCTGAACCATCAGAATCCACTGCTTCCGCTTCGGTATCCGCCGGCTCGTTTTCCATGTCAGCAGTCCAGATCTTGCCTTTCCATTTTTCCAGCTCGCTTTCAGAAATCGCCGTAAACTCCGGCCGGTATCCGTTGTACCTGACCTGCTCCGTATTATGGAAATCCTCACTGGTCAGCGTCAGAAAGCGCGAATGGTAATAAGGAAAGGAAAAAAACGCCCCCGCCGCGTCCAGGCATTCCACATACTGATTCACTGCCTGGATCGCATTCCATTTTGTCCGCGAAGGCTTCATGCTGATCAGCGTCTCCCAGGAATACGCTCCATAGTCCTCTTCCTTGCGAAACAACGTGCCGATGTCTAATATGACAAGCTGGGGATTTTGCGTCTTTAAAGCCTCCTCCAGCAGATAATAGCTGATCCATACCGGCTGTCCCGGCGAAGCCAAAAGGTAGCTTGCAATCCCATAGTCGTCATATAGCTGGCACGTATTAATGCCATAATATACATGGCTGCTTCCAAGGCAAAGCACATCCACCCTATTTTCCTCAAGCCGGTAAAAATCCGCCAACTGGATACATCCTTCATTCCTGCGGTTAAGCGTGACATGATTCAGCGTCAAGACCATGCCAGACAGTAAACACCAAAAAAACAGCATCCGCACTATTCTTTTTACAAAAATCATACAAACATCCCCCTCAAATTAAAATTGAAAATAAATAAACTGGCTTTCATCATAATCCGGCCCGTACATCCCGAATAAGAAAATGAAGGAAAACAGAATTAAAATAACCGTCCACCGAAACCACGTACTCTGCCTTCCTAAAAATTCATCCAGCATTTCATTTTTTACTTCTCTTACAAGGCTGACGCACAGCAGGATCATTAATGCAGTAATCAGTACCCGGGCCTGCGCGGAGTCCACGCCAAATCCATACAGCGTCCCGTCTGTCAGCGCCCACAAGTTCGGCTTTGTAACAATCCTTCCAATAATCCCGAACGCTTCTTTTAAAGATGACGCCCGGAAAAAAATCAAGCCAAACAGCGTCAATATATAAGTAACCGCAGCCTGCCCAAACCGATAGCTGAACAACCTTTGGTCTACACCTGCGCAGATCCGGATTTTCCTGCGGATGCCCTCGGTCTGTGTACCGATCATCTGATAGCATCCATGGATGGCGCCCCATGCCACATAATGCCAGCTCGCCCCATGCCAAAGGCCGCTCGCCAAAAAGGTTACCATAAGATTTGCCTGGCTGCGCACCGCGCCGCATCGGCTCCCGCCCAGCGGAATATACAGGTAATCTTTCAGCCATGTGCTCAGGGAAATATGCCATCTGCGCCAAAATTCGCGTATGCTTTTGGAAAAATACGGTGTACGGAAATTTTCCATCAAATGAAACCCCAATACCTTCGCAGCGCCTGCTGCGATCGTAGAATAGCTGGCAAAATCACAATAAATCTGGATGGAAAACGCCGCCGTCGCCAGCACAAGCTCTGTCAGCCCGCACTGCTGCCAGCCTCCGTAAACCGCATCCACAAAAATACTGAGCCTGTCCGCAATCACCAGTTTTTGAAAAAATCCCCACAGCATCATAATCAGGCCGCCCGCAATCCGTTCGTATTGCAGCAGCATTCCCGCGCCCATCTGCGGAACGCTGCGGATCTGCTTCAACAGATTTTTGGAGCGCTCGATCGGCCCGGCGACCAACTGCGGAAAAAAGGAAACAAACAGCGCATAATACAGCAGATTTTTCTCCGGCTGGATATCTCCCCGGTACACATCGACCATATAGCCAAGCGCCTGAAACGTATAAAACGATATCCCGACAGGCAGCACAATTTCAAATGGCAAATGCACTGGCTGAACGCCGATTTTTCCAAAAATAAAATTGATATTATCTAAAATGAAATCAAAGTATTTAAAAAAGATCAGAATGCAAAGATTTAAAAGAACCCCTGTGCCGGCAATCCATTTCCGATACCGCATCCCTCTTGCCGTTTCTCTGCATTTTCCAATCAACAGCCCGCACACCCAGGTCACAACTGTGGAAAACGCAATCAAAAATGTGTGCTTTACGTTCCAGCACATATAAAAGTAATAACTTGCGGCAAGCAGCCATACGGCTTTTAATTTTTTTGGCAGGATAAAATATGCCAGCACCACAATAGGGAAAAAAAACAAAAATTCTAATGAATGAAACAGCATGTCCTCGTTCTCGCTTTCTGCAAAATCTATCCATTGGAAAGCTTTCTCTAACCGTAAAAGTTTCAATGGCGTCATTATCATAATGCCGCGAGATTATAAATACATTAATAACAAATCCATGCTGTTTCTTTTTATGCCAAAGCTTCTAGTATATGAATCAGCGCATTCGCACTGCTGCTATGAGAGCGTTTTAAGACCAGTCGGCTTCCCTCTGCCTTTGCAACCGCGCAG
The DNA here is from genome assembly GCA_947178105.1 of uncultured Eubacterium sp. Lineage (GTDB taxonomy): Bacteria > Bacillota > Clostridia > Lachnospirales > Lachnospiraceae > Eubacterium_J. The sequence goes on from CAMWXD010000001.1 coordinate 63,174, forward strand.
CGCACCATTTTGTGAGAAGCCGTCGAGGTAAATAAAATCATCAGATCCGGATTCCCAATTTTACGATCCAGATCCGTTTTCATTTTTGTAAAGACCTTCGCCTTATAGTGGTATTTTTTACAGATTTCCTTATACTGGGCTTCCATCCTTTCATGCCCTCCGATAATTACGACGCTCAAGAAAAATCCCCCTTTCTTTTAATTAGTCCCTTCTAACCGTTATGTCTAAAAAAACAGCCTTCCGGCGTGTTTGAAAATCGGCGCTTTTATAGGTTGTAGATTAGTCCTATCTAACTTTTATTAGGATACCACATCTTTCATTTTCTGTCAATCTGTTATTTCCGTTTTTTCTTTACAAACCCGCACCCCAATACTATAATAAAAACAAACATAACATTGATTTTTCAGCAGGCGCCTCAGTTTTGCTGAATAAAAATTTTTAAATAAGCGAGGTATCAACTATGAATCCAATTCCATTAAACAAAATCCATCTGGTCCCTTTTGATACAATCGCCGGCTACGAGGTTCGCCCGGGATTTTACGATATCAACGGCGCAACCGCAATCCCAGGCGGTGTAAACTTTACCGTCCACTCAAACCATGCGACTTCGTGCGAGCTTTTGCTCTTTCACAGGGAAGAAGACGTCCCTTATGCGGTTTTAAAGTTTCCGGACAGTTACCGGATCGGAAATGTCTTTTCGATGATCGTATTCAAGCTCAATATTGAAGAATTTGAGTATGCCTACCGCGTGGACGGCCCATACGAACCGGAAAACGGCCTGATTTTCAATCCGAAAAAATATCTGCTGGATCCTTATGCAAAATCTGTGACCGGGCAAAGCGTCTGGGGTACCAAAAAACATCAGAATGATTTTTATAAAGCGCGCGTCGTAAAAGACGACTTTGATTGGGGCACTTATGTCTTTCCGCGTCTGTCCATGGACGACCTGATTATCTATGAGCTGCATGTGCGCGGATTTTCTATGGCGGACGGCTCTCTCCACGCAAAGCCGGGCACTTTCGCGGCTCTGATGGAAAAAATCCCATACCTGAAAAAGCTTGGGATCACTGCGGTCGAGCTGATGCCGATTTTTGAATTTGACGAGACAGAATCGCTGCGATCTTATAACGGGCATGACCTGGTCGATTACTGGGGCTATAATACGGTCAGCTTTTTTGCGCCAAACACAAGCTATTGCAGCGGCATTGAGTATAACCGCGAAGGCACCGAATTAAAGCAGCTTGTAAAAAGCCTGCACGAAAACGGCATTGAAGTCATCCTGGACGTCGTATTCAACCATACGGCGGAAGGGAATGAACAGGGCAACTTCTTTTCATTTAAAGGCTTTGACAACAATATTTATTACATGCTCAAGCCAAACGGTGAATATTTCAACTACAGCGGATGCGGAAATACATTAAACTGCAACCACCCGATCGTCCAGCGTATGATCCTGGACTGCCTGCGCTACTGGGTTTTGACCTACCGTGTAGACGGATTCCGTTTCGATCTTGCCACGATCCTGGGCCGCAATGAGGACGGCTCCCCAATGCGCAAGCCTCCGCTGCTGCAAAGCCTTGCTTTTGACCCGATCCTGGGCGATACAAAACTAATCGCAGAAGCCTGGGATGCAGGCGGCTTGTACCAGGTCGGCAGCTTCCCTTCCTGGAACCGCTTTGCAGAATGGAACGGCCGTTACCGTGATGATGTGCGCAGTTTCCTCAAAGGCGACCCGAATACCGCAGCAACCGCAGCCCTGCGCATCATCGGCTCCATTGACTTATACGACCCAAAAACCCGCGGACACGAAGCATCGATCAATTTCCTGACGTGCCACGACGGATTTACACTAAACGACTTGTATAGTTATAACAAAAAACATAATGAAGCAAACGGATGGAACAACACGGACGGAAGCAACGATAACTACAGTTGGAACTGCGGTACCGAAGGAAAGACCATGGACCATGAGATCTTGACGCTCCGCCGCAGGATGGTAAAAAATGCCTGTGCGGTATTAATGTGCAGCCGCGGGACTCCGATGTTCCTTGCCGGAGACGAATTTGGCAACAGCCAGCATGGAAATAACAACGCTTACTGCCAGGACAACATGATTTCTTGGCTGGACTGGTCGCTTCCTGAAAAAAATAAAGACCTGTTTAATTTTTTCAGCTTTATGATCCGTTTCCGCAAACAGCATACAGTGATCCGAAAAAATATGCCTGTCAGCTCCGCAGGGTTCCCTACGGTCAGCCTGCATGAAGCAGAAGCCTGGAACGGAAATTACCAGTGGGATTCCCACGTAATCGGCGTTATGTATGCCGGAAAAGAAGAAGAGTCCGACCATGACGATATCGTATTTTTATCGATCAACACCTACTGGGAAAATGTGACGCAGCATCTGCCGCAGCTTCCCGCAAATATGCAGTGGACAACCGTTGTAGATACTTACCGGACACACAGCATCATCGAAATACCTGAAAAAGTAGAAAACAGCACTGTTTTGCTCAGGCCGCGAAGCGTACAGATTTTTGTAGCAGCGCGTGTTTAAAAACCAGATAAAAAAAGCGGCAGTTCCTTTTCGCCGCTGCAACGAACAGAAGCAGGAAGTCTTGGTATGGCGGGCTTTCCTGCTTCAATTTAAGATACCTGCAAAATATCCACCGTATGTGCGCTCGCGCCAAGCAAATCCTGCCGTTCGCATACCGACATCTGATATTCCACAAACAGCGCAAACGTCTCCTCATCCATTGCGTTCAGCGCCTGGCGCATATAATTTGCCGGCCCGTCCGGCGCGATGATCTGAACACGCGTCAGCCCGGCTTCTTTATTGATCCGTTCGATATCCTCCAGCCTGACATAATCATACAGGTCTTTTGGCTTGCTGACACAGTGAAACTCTTTCGTAAGCCGCCCGTCCTCCAAACACTGCCTGACATTTCCCTGCCGAAATCCATACATCAGGACGCCATATTCATTCATACAGTACGCAGCCAGAATATACCCTCCCGGCTTTGTCACCCGCGCCGCTTCCCGCAACGCCTGCACCTTGTCCTCCATTGTATACAAATGGTACATCGGCCCAAAAAGCAGCGCCATATCAAAAGAAGCGTCCGCAAACCGGGAAAGCTTTCGTGCATTTCCATGGTAGGCTTTGACGCTGCTGCCTTTAGACTTTAGTATACCCAGATTATATTTTACCAGCTCTACAGCCGTCACATCATATCCTTCATTGGCAAGCTGCACACTGTAACGTCCGGTACCCGCCCCGATATCAATAATGCTTGGATTTTTTATGCCTTCCAGATATTTGTGTATATATTTCATCGAAATAATATATTCTACCTGCCCGTGCCTCCTGCCCAGGCGCTTTTCTTCGCAGAATTTATTATAATACTGTTCCAGTTCTGTCATTGCGTATTCACAATTCCTTTCTTTTCCAATACTTTGTATACATGATTCCTATGTAAGTATCCTCCTGATCACTGGATTGGGAGGAAATTCATACTGTATCCTTACTACTTTATTTTTAAATTTATAAATCTTTCCGCCCAGTGAACAATCTATTTTCAGAGAATCTCTTTTGTCTATTTTATCTCTGACTGCCTTATATTGTTCAAAATTTTTATATTTTCCCTGTAAACTATATGCATCTGAAATCAGATACAATTTGATATCCTTGTACCTATATCTATCGTTTAAAAATATCTCTCCAAACCTATCTGTCAAAAAATCATCTATGGTATTTTGAAATTTTTCATGTATATCCTTTATGATAAGAAATTTAGGGTTTTTTACATTTTTTAATTCCAGTAAATATAAGAGGTAGGCATCACATTCGCAATCTACGGCTGCCAAAAAATCAATGGACTTCGGTACGGCTGACAGATGCAGTCCATTATAAAAATCATCCACTTTTATAACGGCATATTTTTCTTCTGTTAAATTTTCATCTACCTCCACATGTATTCCATAATCTTCAATTTCATTACATAAGTATGGAACCAGTTTTTGGTTTGTTTTGATCTGGTGTATCAAAATGTTTCCTCCATATACATATTTTGTATCATTTCTTCCCGCTCGTAATATAATTTTTCGCTCACATCCACAAAATTTTCATCACTGGCTCCCAGCTCATCGATCGGCAAAACTTTGGAAACGCTTCCTCCATCCAGGTCTTCAAGAATCATCGGCTGATAAGCATGATAATCTAATTTTTTAGACAATATAAGATTATTGAGCTTATTAAACACATAATTGCTGTGGGATGTAATGATCAATTTTACATTTGCTTTTACCAGCTCTGAAAACACTTCCACTAAAGCAATTTGATTATAGGGATGTAGATGCGCCTCAGGCTCCTCAATAAATAAGATCGATGTTCCTCCCTCTTCCTTTTTGCTCTGTAAACCGATCATATATTTTAAAAATGCCACGATCGGAGAAATTTCCGAAACCATAGAGGAGACTTCTGACATTTCAAATTGCGCTTCCACTCGATCTGGCTGATACATAATCGCATTCCTGTTTCGATCAAATATTACTTTTCCTTTTAATATATCCTTTTCAATTTTAGAATAATACTCCGCATATTGTCCATTTTGTCTGGCTTTTATATTTGATAATGCGATAAAATAATCCGATATCGGTTCTGATATGCCAGGCAATTCAATTTTCCGGGTAATATACGCCCTGTTTTTTGACAATTCCGCTACAATTGGCCCAAAGGCATTCATTCCACTGTAAATGCCTGATCTGGATGCAGGTAAAAAATAGATATCGTTAAATTCCGCTCTGATCCATTGCTTCCATTCCACCAATCGCTCGCTGATATATTGTATGATTGCCTGCACCGCCTGGCCAATATGATCTGCGACATATATATAAAACACATTTTTCAAGTCTCTGGATTTATGAAATCCCGATTCCGTTTTTACTAATTGAATCGTCTTTACATTTATCTTTCCTATAATTCTTTCTTCCTTCAAATGAATATCAAATGAAAATTGATGAAAATTCACATGAATCACCGGATCTTCCTCCAGCGTTATTTCGAAGTTGCCAAACGTATTTTGACAGGAATGAACAAATTCATGCAGAAAAAGCTGTGTAAACACCTGATAGAACCTGTCGGAAATGATATTTGTAATCTCTGCCGAATCAGCTTGAGAGCCTAAAAAATCAGCAACCATCGTTTTCAACCCTTCTTCTAACACTTCAGTCTCTGCTCCAATCATAGTTGTGGAAGCCAATGCCTGATTTCTGAACGTTTTTAGCAGTAAATAAATAATCTGCATCGAATACGATTTGCCGATATTGTTATTTCCATACGTAACGATAAAATCTTTATCCAAATCATAATGAAACCTTTTTATAGGCCCAAATCTCTCTATTTCAACTTTCATATATTTTTCTTCTCCTTCAAATATCATATGCCTCACAGTGCATCATATAATATACCTATCTTACTCTCCCGCCTTCTTTTTGTCAATTCCAAACCGAATTGCCTGCTCCTCTGCTTTTACATTCCTGTTTTTACAAAAAGCCTTACCGACTTCCAGTTATTCCTGAAAATCAGTAAGGCTTCTTTTTATTTCCAGATTCTTTCGCAATCCTGGTTCGTCTTTTTTTGCAGTTTCACACAGGATGCCGGCTTCTTACAGCTCCTCTTCTATCTCCACATGTACCTTGTGCAAATGCCAGATATCCTGCACATATTCTTCAATCGTCCGGTCAGAAGAGAACTTGCCGACATTCGCAACATTCAGGATCGCGCTCTTTGCCCACTGCCGCTCGTCCTTGTATGCGTGCATGACACGTTCCTGTGCCTGCGCGTAAGCGCGGAAGTCAGCCAATACAAAGTACGTATCTGCATACTGTGTGCAGTTTGTATTTAACAGTGAATTATACAGGTCACGGAACAGCTCTGTATCGTTTCGGGAATAAAATCCGTTAATCAACTGCATCAGCACCTGGCGGATCTCAGGGTCGTTATTGAAGATCTGCATTGGGTTGTAATCACGGCGGTGCTCATGCTCGATGACCTCATCGGAGCTCATGCCAAAGATAAATGCATTCTCCTCGCCCATTTCCTCAACCATCTCCACGTTAGCGCCATCCATTGTCCCTATTGTTAAGGCTCCATTTAACATAAACTTCATGTTGCCTGTACCAGATGCTTCTTTAGATGCAGTAGAGATCTGCTCGGAAACGTCTGCTGCTGCGAAGATCCACTCTGCATTGGATACACGGTAATCCTCAATAAATACAACTTTGATTTTATTATTAATGCTTCTATCGTTGTTTATAACGTCTGCCACGCTGTTAATCAGCTTGATTGTAAGTTTGGCAATTTTGTACCCTGCGGCTGCTTTTGCACCAAAGATAAACGTACGCGGTACAAATTCCATCGAAGGATTTTCCTTGATCTTGTTGTACAGATACATAACATGCAGGATATTCATTAACTGGCGCTTGTACTCATGCAGCCGCTTTACCTGTACGTCAAAGATCGAGCGCGGATTCACTTCGATTCCGTTATGGTCATAGATATATTTTGCCAGGCGTCTCTTATTCTGGTATTTAATGTTCATAAATTCCTGCTGTGCCTTTTCATCGTCTGCGTAGATGGCAAGCTTTTTCATATGCGACAGGTCTGTGATCCACTCGTTTCCGATATGGTCAGTAACCCAGTCGGCAAGCAGCGGATTGCCGTGGAGCAGGAACCTTCTTTGGGTAATGCCGTTTGTCTTATTGTTGAACTTCTCCGGGAACATCTCGTAGAAGTCTTTTAATTCCTGGTTTTTCAGGATCTCTGTATGCAGCTTTGCCACGCCGTTGACCGAATAGCCTGCTGCAATCGCAAGATTTGCCATTTTCACCTGGCCGTCATATACGATCGACATTTTCTGCACTTTGCTGTAGTCATTCGGGAATTTCTGCTGTATAGCAAGTACAAACCTGCGGTTAATCTCCTCTACGATCTGGTAAATACGCGGCAGGAGCCTTGAGAAAATCTCAATCGGCCATTTTTCCAGCGCTTCCGCCATAATCGTATGGTTTGTATATGCACAGGTCTTTGACGTAATCGCCCATGCATCATCCCAGCCCAGCCCTTCTTCATCCATCAAAAGGCGCATCAGCTCTGCTACTGCCAGCGTCGGGTGCGTATCGTTCATCTGGATCACGACCTTATTCGGCAGCATACGGATATCTGGATGGTTTTTCTTAAACTTGGACAACGCCCTCTGCAAGGAAGCAGATACAAAGAAATACTGCTGTTTTAAGCGCAGTTCTTTTCCTGCGATATGGTCGTCACATGGATATAAGACGTCTGTCAGGTTTCTTGCCAGGTTTTCTTCTTCGACTGCCTTGCGGTAATCTCCTTTGCCGAATGCTTCCAGCTCGAAGTATTTCATCGGCTCCGCATCCCAGATCATCAGCGTATTGACTACATTATTATTGTAGCCTACGATCGGCATATCATAAGGGATCGCCTTGACAGACTGATAGTTTTCATGAATAAATCTGGTCTGTCCGTTCGGTGCATTTTCTGCACGCACATATCCGCCGAATTTTACCTCATAGCTGTATTCCGGCCTGCGCAGCTCGAATGGATAGCCGTCCTTTAGCCAGTTATCCGGCGTCTCGATCTGGAAGCCGTCTTTGATCGCCTGTTTAAACATCCCGTAACGATAGCGGATTCCGCAGCCATAAGCCGGATACCCCAATGTCGCGAGCGATTCCATAAAGCAGGCTGCAAGCCGTCCGAGGCCGCCGTTTCCAAGTGCCGGATCCGGCTCCTCATCCTCGATCACATTGATGTCCAGCCCGATTTCCTCCAATGCCTCCTTGACCTCGTTATATGCAGTCAGATTAATCAGGTTGTTGCCGAGCGCACGTCCCATTAAAAATTCCATCGACATATAATAAACAATCTTTGGATCTTCCTTGTCGAACGTCTTTTGTGTTGCCAGCCATTCATCAATAACCACATCCTTGACCGTATTTGCCACAGCCTGATAGATCTCCTGCTGGCTCGCCTCGTCCAACGTTTTCCGGTAAAGATTTTTTACATTATCCTTTACACTTTTGATAAACGTCTCTTTTTCAAACATTTTGCTCTTCATTGGTGTCCTCCTTTTTTATGATTGCTTTTCAACGCTTAACGTCACCTTTTCACCGTTGATCTTCCATTCTTTCGTGTATCCGCTGAGCTTTTCAGGCTCTAAGGACACGGCAAGCACTTCTGAACGGATCGTATCGTTATTTCTGGCAAAAATAGCGGACGCTTTGTCTGCTGCCGTATAGGATACTGCAATTTTATCCATCACCTCAAATCCGGCTTCCTTGCGCATTGTCTGCAATTTACTGATAATCTCACGCACAAAGCCCTCTTCCAAAAGCTCCGGCGTCAGATTAGTATCCAATACAACGGTAACCTCCTGGCCTGTCTCCGTCATATAGCCTTCCATCTGCGTCATCGTAATCAGCAGGTCTTCTTCTGATAATACGATGCTTTCATGGATACTGTCAAGCTTTAACACACCGGTTTCCCGCAAAGCCGCCATCGCTGCATTTCCGTCCAGCTCTGCAAGCGCCTGCTGAATCTGCTTTAAATATTTCCCATACTTCGGCCCTACGGTACGAAGCTGCGGCTTAAATGTATAATCTGTATAACCGCTTACATCATCTGTAAAGGTAACCTTTTTGACATTCAGCTCCTCTTCTATGATCTTTACAAAATATTCCTGCAATTTAGCCGGGGCTTTTACATACATACTGCCAATCGGCTGGCGGTTTTTGATATTGGCTGCATTGCGGCAGGCGCGTCCCATAACAACGATCTTTAACACCGCATCCATATCCGCTTCCAGCTCTGGATCGATATAAGATTCCACTGCGACAGGAAAATCGCAGTAATGCACACTTTCCGGCGCATCCGGGTCTACGCTGCACACAAGGTTGCGGTAGATGTCTTCTGTAATAAACGGAACCATCGGCGCCGCCGTCTTTGCGATCGTGACCAGGGCAGTATACAGCGTCATATAGGCATTGACCTTATCCTGTTCCATGCCCTTTGCCCAGAAGCGCTCCCTGCTTCTTCTGACATACCAGTTGGACATCTCATCTACAAAATTGTCCAGCGCCCTCGCCGCTTCCGGGATCCGGTAGCTGCCAAGATCCTGGTCGACTGTTTTTACAACCGTATTCAGCTTGGACAAAAGCCAGCGGTCCATCACGCCCAGCTTGTCATATTCCAGTTTGTATTTGGATGCGTCAAACGCATCGATATTTGCATATAATACGAAAAACGCATACGTATTCCAGAGCGTGCCGAGGAACTTGCGCTGCCCTTCCTGTACTGCTTTGCCATGGAAACGGTTTGGCAGCCAAGGCGCGCTGTTGATGTAAAAATACCAACGGATTGCATCTGCGCCGTATGTCTTTAGCGCTTCAAACGGATCAATCGCATTTCCTTTGGACTTGCTCATTTTCTGCCCGTTTTCATCTTGTACATGCCCTAATACAATGACATTTTCATACGGTGCCTTGTTAAAGAGCAGCGTAGACTCCGCCATTAGCGAATAGAACCATCCACGCGTCTGGTCTACCGCTTCTGAAATAAACTGTGCCGGGAACTGCTGCTCGAACAGCTCTTTATTTTCAAACGGATAATGATGCTGTGCAAACGGCATTGCCCCCGAATCAAACCAGCAGTCAATCACCTCCGGGACACGGTGCATCGTGCTACCGCACTGCGGGCATTGGTAAGTCACTTCGTCAATATACGGACGGTGCAGCTCTATGTGCGCTGTATCTGGCTTGCCGCTCTTTTCGGCAAGCTCCGCCCGGCTGCCGATGCATTCCTGGTTGCCGCATTCGCATTCCCATACCGGCAGCGGCGTACCCCAGTAACGGTTGCGAGAAAGCCCCCAGTCCTGGATATTTTCCAGCCAGTCTCCAAAACGCCCCTTGCCGATCGACTCCGGGATCCAGTTGACCGTATTGTTGTTGCGGATCAGGTCGTCCTTTACCTCTGTCATTTTGATAAACCAGGACTCCCTTGCATAATAAATAAGCGGCGTATCGCATCTCCAGCAATGCGGGTATTCATGCTCAAACTTCGGCGCGTCGAACAAAAGCCCTGCCGCATCCAGATCCTTTAACACCATCGGGTCCGCTTTTTTTACAAATACGCCTGCATATGCCGTCTCCTGCGTCAGTTCCCCTTTGCCGTCGACAAGCTGCACAAACGGCAGGCCGTATTTTCTGCCTACCTGCGCATCATCCTCGCCAAACGCAGGCGCAATGTGTACAATTCCTGTACCGTCTGTCATCGTTACATACGTATCGCAAGTCACATAAAATGCCTTTTTATGCTGCTTTTCCACCAATGCATCCGCAAAATGGAACAACGGCTCATATTCCTTATATTCCAGCTCGGTTCCCTTGTACGTGCAAAGCACCTCGTAAGCTGGCTGTTTCTCATCTCCGCTGTCATCGCAAAGCCGTCCAAGCACCTGATCGGCAAGCGCCTGCGCCAGATAATACGTATAACCGTCCGCTGCCTTTACTTTGCAGTACGTCTCGTCTGGATTCACACAAAGCGCCAGGTTGGAAGGCAGCGTCCAAGGCGTTGTCGTCCACGCAAGAAAATATGCATCCTCGCCTGCTACCTTAAACCGCACGATCGCAGAACGCTCTTTTACCGTCTTATACCCCTGCGCCACCTCCTGCGAAGAAAGCGGAGTGCCGCAGCGCGGGCAATACGGCACTGTCTTAAAGCCTTTGTACAGCAGCTTTTTATCCCAGATCTGCTTTAGCGCCCACCATTCTGACTCAATAAAATTATCATCGTAGGTCACATACGGGTCGTCCATATCCGCCCAAAAGCCGACGGTTTCCGAGAAATCCTCCCACATGCCCTTGTATTTCCATACGGACTCCTTGCACTGTCTGATAAACGGCTCCATCCCATATTCCTCGATCTGGTCTTTGCCGTTTAACCCAAGCAGCTTTTCCACCTCCAGCTCCACCGGAAGCCCATGCGTATCCCAGCCAGCCTTTCGCGGTACATACTTTCCCTTCATCGTCTGATATCTTGGAATCATATCTTTTATAACCCGCGTTAACACATGTCCGATATGCGGCTTGCCGTTTGCCGTTGGCGGGCCGTCATAAAACGTATACGTTTCTGCTCCCTTTCTGGCATCCATAGATGTACGGAAGACCTCTTTTTTCTTCCAGAAATCTATGATTTTATGCTCTCTTTCCACAAAATTCATATTGGTATCTACTTTACTGTACATACGTTATCTCCTTTATCAAAAATGATCCCTGCCATCAAAGAAATCAAAAAACTCCTCTATGCCGTCACCATAATCATAATCGTACTCATACCCCGGCCGCTGCACATCGGAAAACCCCTCCTGATAATACTGCATAAACGGCACCCACATCAATGCAAGCATGGCAAAAAATGCAATCACCGACAGGACAGCCGTTACAATGCCGGCAATCGCCATTCCCTTTCCCTGTTGAGACCTTCCAAGCTGAAGGACGCCGAAAATCACCGCCCCGACTGCCAGCGGAATATTAATACAGGTACAAAACAGCACAAGCGACAAAATGCCAAGTATCATGGACGCAATCCCAAATCCATTGCTGTAAGAAGGCCGATCGGCTCTTTGATAATCACCGTACTGTGCATCCGCTCCATACTGCTGGTACTGGCTGTTCTGCTGGTACTGATTGTACTGCTGGTACTGGCTGTTCTGCTGGTTCGCGCGATTGCCATACTGCTGATACTGGCTGCTTTGCTGATTGGCACCCGCTCCATATTGCTGGTATGGGTTGTTCTGCTGGTATGACTGCCCCTGCTGGTTCGCGCCCGCTCCATACTGCTGGTACAGATTGCCCTGCTGGTTTGCTTCTTCCTGCTGGTTTGCTCCCGTTCCATACTGCTGATACTGACTGTTCTGATGGTTCGGTTCTCCCTGCTGGGTTTCTCCTGCTCCATATTGCTGGTACAGATTGTTCTGATGGTTTGGCTCACTCTGCTGATATGCTTCTCCCTGCTGGTTTGCTCCCGCATCATACTGCTGATATGGGCTGTTCTGATGGGTTTCTCCTTCGCCATACGGTTGGTGCACATGCGCCTGCTGATTGAAGCCTTCCCCATATTGCTGGTATGGGCTGTTCTGCTGCTCTGCACTTGCCTGCTGGCCTGCATCCGCCTCCGCCTGTACATTGGGATCCTGCTGTGTATCTTCACCGTACTGCCCTGGCTGTTCCCGTATCTCTGTCCCGTATTGCGCCGGCTCTAACTGTTCCTGCGTCTGCGTCCCATACGGCTCTGGCTGTTGTTCCTGTGTCCCGTACTGTTCTGGCTGCTCCGGCGGCTGTATTCCTTCACCGTACTGCTCTGGCTGCTCCGGCGGCTGTATTCCTTCACCGTACTGTACTGGGGTTTCCTCCTGCTCCGCATTGGTTACAGGCGCTTCATTCTGATCCTTATTTTCCATACGGAAATCACCTCATTTTTATTTTATCCATCCATCCTGATTTGTCAATCCCTGTGTCCTTAATCCACCCCATACAAGTCCCTTGTATATACTTTATCCGACACATCTTCCAATTCTTTGGCAAAACGGTTCGCTACAATGACATCCACCCTTGCCTTGAACTCTGACAGGTCTTCAACGACCTCGCTGCCGAAAAACAGCCTGTCTGTCAAACGGGGCTCATAGACGATCACGGTTGCTCCCTTTGCCTTGATCCGCTTCATGACGCCCTGGATGGAGCTTTGTCTGAAATTATCCGAATCCGCTTTCATCGTCAGCCTGTAAATGCCTACCACGCAGGCATTCCCCGGCATACCGTTCCTGCCCTTGCTGCTGTCTGTTTCATAATAGCCGCCTTTGGCAAGCACCTGGTCTGCGATAAAATCCTTGCGCGTACGGTTGGACTCTACGATTGCTTCGATTAGATTTTCCGGTACATCTTTATAATTTGCCAAGAGCTGCTTCGTATCCTTCGGCAGGCAGTAGCCGCCATATCCAAAAGACGGGTTGTTGTACTGCTCTCCGATCCGCGGGTCGAGACAGACGCCTTCTATAATATGCTTCGTATTCAGCCCGCGGACTTCCGCATAAGTATCCAGCTCATTAAAATAAGATACCCGAAGCGCCAGATACGTATTTGCAAACAGCTTGACTGCCTCAGCCTCCGTAGATTCCATATACAGCACAGGGATCTCCTGCTTCAAAGCGCCTTCGCAGAGCATCCCTGCAAAATCCCTGGCAGCATTTTCAATATTTTTTTGCTGTCCTGCCGCTTCGTCTGCTGCGCCTGTTTCGTTTTTTACTGTGCCGACTATAATCCTGGACGGATACAGGTTATCATGCAGCGCATGTCCTTCGCGCAAAAATTCCGGTGAAAATAAAATCCGGCGTGTCCCGTACTTTTTACTGATGTCCTTTGTAAAGCCAACCGGAACTGTGGATTTGATTACAATGACTGCATTCGGATTGCATCCTGTGACCTCTTGTATGACCTCCTCTACCGACGACGTATCAAAATAATTCATCTTCGGGTCATAATTGGTCGGCGTAGATACCACCACATAATCCGCTTCTTTATAAGCCTGCGCCCCGTCCGCAACCGCATGGAGGCGCAGGTCTTTGTGTTCCAAAAAATCCGTAATATCCGCATCGATGATCGGCGACCTGCGCGCATTGATCATCTCCACCTTTTCCGGCTGGATATCCACAGCCGTCACCTCATGATGCTGTGACAGCAAAACTGCCAGAGACAATCCCACATATCCAGTGCCTGCTACCGCTATTTTCATTTGTCCGTTCCCCTTTTATTCCCACAGCCTGCCGCCGTATACGCCTGCCGCTGTAAGCTGGCGAAAAGCTTCCACGACGCTGTCCTTATCCTCTGCGTATGTAACGCCAAACCACTTATCCGGCGTAGGAAGCACTTTGACCGAAGCCTGCCCGTTTTGGATCATCTGGTCGATCACAGACGGCAGCAAATATTCCGCTTTTAAATCTGACGGATCTGTCTGCTCCAAAAAACTGGTAAATTTCTCCGCCAGCACCTGCAAAAACTCCGGCGTCAGCCCCCACAGATTCATAGACACAAGCGTATCTTCCCGCAATACCGCGCCGCCTTCACAGCAGATCTCGCCGGACGCCGCGCGCTCGATGCCGCCTGTCTCTACGACCTCGATCAGCTCGTTTTTGTCATTCATCCCACAGACGCCGCGCGTAACAGCGCCGTTTTCGCTCAATGTATTTGCAATCTCAAACCCTGCCATACAATACTGCCCTTTTGACGCCTCATGCTCTCTTAAAAACCGGTATACCTGCTTAAACGCAGTTTTTCCATAATAATCATCCGCGTTAATCACCGCAAACGGCACATCCAGTACTTCCCTGCACGCTAAAATCGCATGACCGGTGCCCCATGGCTTTACGCGTCCCGGCGGGCAGGAAAAGCCATCCGGCAGGTCGTCTTTATCCTGGAATACATATTCGACCGGGCATGTCGTTTCGATCCTTTTGCCGATCACTTCTTTAAATTCTTCCTCAATATCTTTACGAATAATAAAAATCACCTTTGTAAATCCTGCTTCCAACGCATCGTGGATCGAATAGTCAATAATAATCTCCCCCTGCGGGCCAACCTTCTGCAACTGTTTAATGCCGGCTCCATAACGGGAGCCGATGCCTGCTGCCATAATGACGAGTGCTATATCCTTCATATCCCAACATCCTCCTTGGTTTTTCAAAATGCCTTATTTATCATACCATTGATAGTGTTTTTGTTCAAGAGAAATAATCGCGTATCCAGCCTTTCCAGATATTTATTCATCGTTTCCCAATATGGGATTTCACTGGTAGGCACCGTCTCCCCAATCTGCACCTCCGCCTGTTTTGAGGCAAAAAAACAGCACCCAAACAACACTAGATGCCATTTCTTTTTTCCTCCCATAATGCAAGAAAACCTGATACAAGGGCTTTTTCTCTTTTATCCATGCATTTCGCAAGCAGTCCTGCTCCGTCATTTAACATATCCATTGTGTGATATATTCCGAATTTGAGGTTTACTTTTATAATTTCCGTAACCAATTTTTCATCTGCCCTGATACCGCCTGCCCACAGCATTTTTTCGATCCCCATTCGTTCCCTGCATTCTGCCATGCCGCTCAGATAGACTGTCTCTGCACGCTTTGTTATCTTATCCTCACGGACAATTCTGTTAATTTCATAGCAATGCACCAAATCACGGTAAAATGAGTCACTGTTTTTATCCTTCTTATACGTTGTCATAAAGGAATTGCACTGGTATAAATCTTTTTCCTGCCCGCCCTTTATTATAATTCCCAAGTGAAGGGTTCTATCCCTCATTTCATGCACCATTAGATAATCACTGTCAAAGTCGGAATCCTCACGTTTCCCCAAATCATATAAATATAATTTTGAGTAAGATGCAAACATCTCTGGCAGGAAAATCAGGTTATCCAGCTTTAAGTGAATAACCTCCAAAATTCTGCGCTGCTTTTCTTCTGTCTTATAATACTTCTGCACCAGTTTTTCCAGCGACTGCATCGTGATTCTTCCCTTTTTCACCGCATATGCCCCAAAATCACCCGTGTACTGCTTTGGTCTGCCTGCATACTGAAGCCCCATCAAATGTGGTATCTTATCTTCCGTGTTAGACAGATGAATAATCTTTTTGGAAATGTGAATATAATAATCATCCTTGCAAATTGTGTCTTTTACATTTTGGAAAATCTGCAAAAGCCTTGTGTCCTTCATGTTTCCTCCCAACGTATAAAGAAATTGCCTGAGCGGTTAGGCTCAGGCATTACATTTCTTTTTTGAATTGCAATTCATGCTTATTGAACTGCTAATGTTCAATAAGATTGGGAGCAGGCCTATGATACTCCATAGGCAGAGACGACCTTTGTATTTGTATTGCCCGCAAAGCCGGGACGGGTAGCTCCTCTCTGTCGCCGCAAAAGCACTGAAGCTTTTCATTACTTATAATCTATCATGCCCCTGCCGCATTGTCAACTGCTTTCCTTCCCTTTTTCAACTGTGATTTTTTTGGACACCTGCGCCCAATTATGTTATAATGCTTTTATCAAAGAAAGAAAGGAAAAGTACAAGTATGGAACACTATTACCAGCCAGAAATCGAATGTGCCTCAAGGGAACAGATCCGTGCATGGCAGGACGAGCGCCTGGCAAATACCGTAAAGCGTGTTTACGAAAATGTGGAATTTTATAAAAAGAAGATGGACAAGGCAGGCGTTAAGCCAGAAGATATCCGCTCTGTAGACGACCTGCACAAGCTTCCGTTCCTGACAAAGGATGACCTGCGGGACGCTTATCCATACGGCCTATTGGCAGCGCCGCTGTCAGACTGCGTGCGCATCCAGTCTACGAGCGGCACGACAGGACGCAGAGTCGTGGCTTTTTATACGCAGCATGACATTGACCTATGGGATGACTGCTGTGCCCGGGCAATCGCTGCCGCCGGCGGGACAAAGGACGATGTCGTACATGTATGCTACGGTTACGGCTTATTTACCGGAGGCCCTGGCTTAAACGGCGGCTCCCACAAGATCGGCTCGCTGACGCTGCCGATGTCTTCCGGCAACACCGACCGCCAGATCCAGTTTATGTGCGACCTTGGCTCTACGATCTTATGCTGTACGCCTTCGTATGCGGCTTACCTTGCCGAATCGATCTGGGAACGCGGCTTACAAGATGAGATTAAATTAAAGGCGGGTATTTTCGGCGCCGAGGCATGGACTGAAGAAATGCGCCATGATATCGAACAAAAGCTCGGCATCAAAGCCTTTGATATTTACGGCCTGACCGAAATCTCCGGCCCTGGTGTTTCTTTTGAATGCTGCGAACAGACGGGAATGCATATTAACGAAGACCACTTTATTGCAGAGGTGATCAACCCGCAGACCGGGGAAGTCCTTCCAGACGGCGAAAAAGGCGAGCTTGTATTTACCAGCATTACAAAAGAAGCCTTTCCGCTGCTGCGCTACCGTACAAGGGATATCTGTATCTTAAGCCACAAAAAATGCTCCTGCGGCCGTACGCATGTCAAGATGACAAAACCATTGGGACGCAGCGACGACATGCTGATCGTCAAAGGGGTCAACGTATTCCCGTCCCAGATCGAAACCGTCCTCTTAAATCAGGGATATCCGGCAAACTACCAGATCCTTGTAGGGCGCAAAAACAACAGCGACACGATCGAAGTCCAAGTGGAAATGACACAGGAAATGTTCTCAGACAACGCAGGTATCGTCGCAGAAAGAGAAAAGAAACTTGTAAACGCATTAAAGGCAATGCTTGGCATTTACGTCAAAGTCAAGCTCGTAAATCCAAAGACGATTACGCGCAGCGAAGGAAAAGCTGTCCGTGTGATCGACCAGCGTAACCTGTACCAGGGGTAGCAGGGAAAACAGCCATTCAGACAGGAGGGGGAATTTATGACAGTCAAACAGATCTCCATATTTGTGGAAAATAAACCGGGAAAGCTTGCCGAGCTGACCGAATACTTACATCAGTCCAAAATCGATATGCGTGCATTATCCATCGCAGAAGCGCAGGATTTTGGCATTGTGCGGATCATTGTAGACGATGCTTACAAAACATCCTGCGTGTTAAAAGAAGCAGGCTATGTCGCTTCGATTACGCCGGTTGTCGCCATCGAGATGCCGGATGAGCCAGGCAGCCTGTTCCGTATCTTAAAAATATTAGGAGACGGCGGTGTCAACCTGGAATATATGTACGCATTTCTGACCCGCAAACAATCAACCGCCTATATGGTGCTGCGTGTGGAAAATAACGAAAAAGCAATCGAAATTTTAAGCAAGAGCGGAATCCATACGATTAGCCAGGAAGCGCTTGCCAGCTTATAACGAAATACCTTATGCCTTTTTTGTCAAAATGCATATTGCATCCTGAAAATTCATATGCTATAATGCCAATAGGCAAAAGGATATGACAAGTCCATATGGACAAAGAATGAAATCCCCAACTGTATGCCCGTACAGTTGGGGGATTCTTCTTATCTTTTTACAGTGGCTAAGCACCCACTAGGCTATTTGTTGTCCTTATGCTTGCTTATCAACTCTAAACAAAGCTGCCGGAAAATGATTTCAAGCCTTCATCTCCCCGGCAACCTTTTTTATAAAAATACCTTACCAGATCTTTACCCTGTCCTCAGGCGCTACATACATTGCATCCTTTTTCGTAACCCCGTATACTTCATAAAACTCGTCGAACAACGGCAGGACTGCATTTACCCGCACTTTGTTCAGAGAATGGGCGTCTGCCATCAGCAGATAATCCCGGAACTGGTCTGTCTGGTTGGAAGCCCAGATTTTTGCATTGCTCTCAAACGCCTTGCGCTGCGCTTCTTTATCATCGCCAAGGATATCCAGGATACATGCCATCGCACCCATATCGGCAATATTTTCACCGACTGTCATTTCCCCATTCTGGAACAGCCCGTTTGCCACTTCAATGCTGCTGTAATAATCCATGACCTTCTGCGCCTTTGCCTGGAACTGCGCCAGATCCTCCTGCGTCCACCAGTTGACAAAGTTGCCGTTTTCATCATACCGTGCGCCGTTATTGTCAAACGCATGGGTAATCTCATGTCCGATTACCGTACCGATGCCGCCCAAGTTTTCTGCCGCATCCGCGCCTTTACGGTAAAACGGCTCCTGCAAAATCGCTGCCGGGAATGTAATATCGTTCGCCTGCGGATTATAAAACGCATTGACCATCTGCGGCAAAGCACCCCATTCCTTTTTATCCACACCGTTATCCAACTGTTTTTGCGCACCGCCGTTTAACGCTTCCATAATATCGACAATATTCTCAATCAGCCCTTTGGATGCATCGATCGATACGTTATCATAGTAAGAAGGCCATTGATCTGGATAGCCGATTTTCAGCTTCATCGTATCCAGCTTTTTGATTGCCTTCTGCTTCGTCGTATCCGAAAGCCAGTCAATTTTTTCAATCCTGCTGCGGAATGTCGCCAAAAGCTGTTTTGCGATGCCTTCTACTTCCTGCTTGCTTTCTTCTGAAAAATATTGATCCGTATACAGCTTGCCGAACTCCCAGCTAAACAGTGACTGTGTCAGCTCTTTTGCCACTGTATCCGCGTCTTTTTGCTCAGCCGACCCTGTCATTGCCGCGTCAAAATCCAGCAGAGCCTTGTAGTGGGCGCTGGTCAGATAGTTGCTGTAGCCCGTATACATAATAAACTTCTGAAAGTCTTTCAGGTCATCCAGATGCTCCGGCGTCAGGTAGCTGTTTACTTTCTTTACATTCTCCACTTCCTGCACAATGCATGTGTCAAAGCTGGTGACGCCTGCTGTCTCTAAATATTTGAGAATGTCACAGTTGCTGTACAGGCCCGCAAGCTCCTCCTTTGTATAAGGATTGTAGATCTTCTCTACGTCATACCGGTCTTCCAGCCCAAGCCCCTGCATTGCAAACTCCTGCTGCATCTCGCAGATCTTTGCTGCTTTTTTAGACGCTTCTTCCTCGCTTTCTCCTGCCAGTACAAACATCTGCTTTACAAGCGTAAGCAGCGCCTGCTGAATCGCCTGGTTTGACTCTGTCTGCGTATAATATTCCTTTGTCAGCAAACACTCCGGGCCCTGGTCATACAGCACATACTTATTCGAATCCTGTATATCTGCTGCAATACCAAAATTAATGATCCCGTTCACGCCGATCCTGGAAAGCTGTGCCAGCACGTCTACAAATTCTGCCGGCGTCTGCGCCTGGTCGATCTGGTCGATATACTTGCGCAGCGGTTCTACGCCTGCCTTATCCCTTGTCTCCATATCGCGTGCAAGCAAATAAAAATCAATGACCTTCTGCTGTATGGATCCTTGCGTATACTTTTCTTTTTCCGCTGCCAGCCCGTCAATCAGGCTGTTTAAATTTTTTGTGACTTCTTCCTGCAAGCCGCCAAAATTGCTCCACATTCCCTGATCCTCACGAAGCGGATGTGCGTTTAATAGCTCTGCATTGATCGCCTGGTAAAAATCATCCTGCGGGCGCACCTCACTGTCAGCCGCACGGACTGATACATATACCACCTCTTTTTGCTTCGAACCGTCAGCCGCACGCACCGTGATTTTTGTACTGCCTGCTTTTTTTGCCGTAATCACGCCATCCTTGGACACCGACGCCGTCTTTGCATCCGCTGACACGTATACAAGCGCCTTGTTCGATGCATCCGCCGGGGTTACCTCTGCTTTAATCGTCGACTTTCCTCCGACCGGCAGTGCCACCGCAGACTTAATCACATTGACTCCGGTTACCTTCGTACCAACCGTAACCTCGATCACAGCCTTTGATGTTCCCGCTTTTGCCGTAATTTTAGCGGTTCCCTTTTTGATCCCTTTCAGTTTGCCGGATGCGCTTACCGTTACAACCTTTTGATTGCTGCTTTTCCATGTAACATCCGAACGGTTTGCCTTTAACTGGAACGTCTCGCCCTTTTGAATCGTAACCGTCCCGGTTTCCGCATTCGTTACCTTTACTTCCTTCGCTGCGGCTTCCACTGCTGCCGGTGCCAGCGCCAGATCCGGCGGCACTGATGAAAGCGGCGCCGCCGGAAATGCGAGCAGCGCTGCCAGCAGCAGGGAGATCATTCTGCCTCGTTTTTTCATGTTGTGCTCCTTTCCATGTGTTACAATTTATAGATTTTGCATTGCCCGTTGTTATCATACCACTTTCTGAAACTGAACTCAATTCCTATTTTTCCAATAGGAACCAGGCAGCTTTAATCTCAAAAGAGCAATCGTGTTACAGGGTGCGTTGGCCTCATTCTAATTTCTCTTATGGAGCAATACCAGACATATGAACAGACAAAAAGGCTATTGCAACCAAAGCCAAGATATGCTATATTATAGACATAAAAGGAGTAACCGCCCACAAAGTGGTTTACCTCCCAGAATGGCTAAAGCCTACCTGTCTCGGCAAAGTACAAGGTAGGCTTATTTATTTTCGCTTGTTCGTCCTATCAATATAGGCAAGCAGCGCAATCAGGAAATTACCGCCCAAAAGTAACAGGCTTAATACTTCGTATGTATCCATCTGCACCACCTCCCCTCTTTTTCAAGTTTAGGGAGGTTTACCACCTTGTAACACGATTACTCCATGGAAAAATCATATCACAGGTAGTAAATTACTTCAACAAGTTTATACACAATTCTCTCTGGTTAATTAAATCACATTCTAATTGCGATAAGCGGGTGCATCTATTCCTAAACGCGTTTTTGAAATCTCCCGAAAAGTTGATTCTTCATTTATTCCGCCTGCTTGATGCCCCATTCAGCAGCAGCTTTATTATCCTCTAATTTTTCACTCAATATAGTCTTTTCATATCCTTTCTCAAATATGATACCACGTTTTAAATCAACCAAACCGGCACACACCAGTTTTTTTCATCAATCGGAAGCAAATCAGCAGCCATGCAGACAACGCTTCCCGTCCCTATTTCCACTTTCAACGTTTCCAGTCCGCCAAACGCTTCCGCCGTACGAACCGGGTCTAGTACCTGGAAATTTTTGACGGCAGCTTTGCCGGGCGAAGCCGCTTTTTTGATTTCTACTGGAGACAGCACTCCGTTTTGATAAATCAATAGGTCAATCTCTTTTTGGTCTTTATCTCTGTAATAAAAGATTGGCGGTTCTTTTCCGGCGTTTAAATAACTCTTATAAATCTCCGAGAACACATAGCTCTCAAAAATAGCTCCCGACATGGCGCCTTTTTCCAGAGCCTGCGGGTTTCCCCATTTTAAGAGATAGGCAGCCAGCCCCGTATCCAAAAAATGGAGAAGCGGCATTTTTACAACGCGCTTGAGGGCATTATTGTAATATGGCTGTATCAATGCAACCAGATGGGACGATACCAGGATGGACAGCCACTTTTTCGCTGTAGGCGCTGATATTCCCGCCGCACTTGCCAGTTGTTCATATACAACCGGCTTGGACGTATGTGCCGCAACGATTGTCATAAAGTTGTAAAACTGCATTTCATCCGCCACCTGCGCCAAATCGCGGATATCCCTCTGCAAATACGTATCTGTATAAGAACGGTAATACGTTTCCCAATCCACAGCTTCGTCTGCATAAAGCTCCGGCATAGACCCTTTGAATATGCGCTGATAGATTTCATTCAGCCCGCGTGGTTTCGTGACAGATAAACGACGGAGCAAACGGTTCGTATCAGTGGTAAACGGCTCGCTTGGCGTCTGATAGATCTCTGCATCAGACAATCCTAACAGATTCACTATGCCAACACGCCCTGCAAGGCTTTCACTCACATTTTTCATAAGCCGGAACACCTGCGAACCTGTGAGCCAAAAATCCCCTTTTCGTTTTGCATGGTCTACGTTCATCTTGATATAAGGAAACAGCTCCTCTGCCAGTTTTTGCAGCAGCGTGGTCTTTCCAACCTGCCTTGGCCCGGTGACCAGAAGTACCGGAAACATTTTCGAAACCCGTGCAATCGTATCTTCTGCGGCACGCTGAATATATGCCATAACAAATCGCCCCTTTCCAAGCCCGTATATACGACCCGGCGCAGCATACCATCGTACATCGGCAAAATCAAATCCGTCTCATAGAAAGTGTAAGTTTATTATAGCCAAAACAGCACGTTTTAGCAAGCAAAAAACAGCCGCACCCCAGAAACCCTTGCCAGGATCTCCGCGATGCGGCCGTTTCTTTTTCGCCTATAAAGCCTGCTGCTGTTTATCCATATCTGTATCACTGCTTTCGGCAGCCATTCGTTCATAAACTGCCTTTTCATCCTCAATGTGACAATCGTTCCATGTATTGTCCTGTTTCATTCTGAAACCATTCGCCAGTCTCCCCAGGAAAACGTCTCAGGCTGCTGGCAGACCTCTCTGCCCCGTTGTCTTCCTGCCCGGCATCTGCAAACCTGTACTCTTTCTAAAGCTCTATGTACGCTCCCTAATTCAGCCACATGCCCTAAACCCGCTCCGCCCGCGCCATCCCCGGCACAGGCACACATGCGCTAATGATCCTTTTTGTCCTCACCACGGTATAACGGGACATAAAAGGTCGAAACTACACGTTTGCCGAATTTGAAAAACTCAATTTTGAAATCTTCTAACTCGTAATATGGTTTGCATTTTTGCTGCATTAAATTCCGATATTTTTTATTTATTTTCATATACAAAACTTCCTACTGCATTAAGGTACACACTATTATTATTCTGAATGAATACACGATATCTGCATGATTCTGGAATAGAAAACGTATGTGATGCTGTTCCATTTCTACCTACTACATAATATGCATTACCATGATCATCCATAATTCCCAAATGAAACTCTTTATTCATAGGAGTTACTGTAACAGATGCACCTAATTTCTGACTTGTTGTTACATAATATTCTCCACTCACATATCGTGTATTTGGATTAATATACCAGTCAATATTATATTGAATTCCAGCAGCAAATGACACAACATCTTTATCCGGTGCAGAAACAATCTGAAGTCCTTCCGTATCCAAATCTTCTATCCGGCAATGATATTCTATCATTCCATCTTCTGCAACAACTGACCTAACCGAAGCCCCTTCCCGCACATTCACATAATTCTCTGTATCCTGATAAACCACATTATGTAAATCAGCCACCGTCTTGCCTGATGCATACGCTGTTGTCCCTGACGCAAAGATAAACGCCAGTCCAAGCGCTGCTGTTACCAGCCTTCCTGCTGATTTCATTAACTTATACTTTTTCACAAATTCCACTCTCCTATCAATCATTTTTTTGTCTAAGCATAAGGCTGAGACAAAGGCACTGTTTACTTGCTTTTTCTTATCATCGGGAATCAGTTTTGCGATATTATCAAAGTATGCTTTTGCATTTTGCAGATTGCCGGACGCCTCCAGAGCTTCCAGATCCGCCATGCACTCGCTCCAAAAATTGATCTTTCTGACAAGGATCCATGTAGCAGGATTAAAGCAGTGCAGCATCATGATAAATACAGAGAAGGCTTTCATGCCCAGATCTTTATGCTTTCGGTGTGACAGCTCGTGAAAAAAAATCAGCTCCAGCTCTTCTTTTGAATAATCCCGTTCCGGCAGCAGCAGCCGGGGACGTATCCAACCTATCACACATGGCATTTCAATATCTACATTGCGGTTCAGCGGCAGCTTGTGCTTCTTTACTTTCAGCTTTTCGCATACCATGCTGTATGTCCTGACAGCAACCGGATCAAACTCCGGGAGGTTATCCGCCAGCTTTCTTCTCCACTGTAAACGGTCGTTTATCTGATAGGCAATCAAAAAAATCACGGCGATTACCCAAAGAATCGCAAACAGCCACAGCTTTTCCGAGAGCTCTCCGGTTCTCGCAAAAACCAGCTTCCATACTCCTTTGCGTCCTTGAAATCCGCTTCGGTAAGTAAGCAGGATTGATACATACCCAATCGGCAGCAGATACAGGAAACAAATAAAACGCAATGTTGTGTAGACCAATTTTGCATCTGCAATCATAAAAAAGCCCCGCAATAGCCACCATACAAAAAACAGCAGGGTACTTGTCGCGGAGCTGATCAAGACAGCGAAAAATAATTGATTAATCAAGCTCATCAATTTTTTTCTTAAGTTCCTTTCGCTCTGATTCGCTCAGCATGTCCTTCTTTCCAAATAATCCACATACAAATGAAGACATACTGCCTCCATTCCAAAACTGAACGTAATCCTTTAACACATCGTCTTTGTATTCTTCTTTGTCAACTAATGGCTGATAATAGAAACATCTTCCTTTCCGATACATCTTTAAATAATCTTTCTTTACAAGTCGTGCAAGGAATGTTGATACTGTTTGCGTTTTCCAGTTCTTGCCATGCTGTGAATTGACCATTTCTGTGATCTCCTGCATCGATAATTCCTGCGGACTGTCCCATACACACTTCATGACAACCTTTTCACAATCTGTAATTTCCTTTGCTCTCATACCTCCATCCTTTCTCAACCGTAGCAATAATCTACTACATTTGCTGGTTGCTTTCAACATTTATTTGTGGCTATAGTTTTAAAGCGCATAAGCGTGTTTAGCTATTTTAAAAAATATAACCGATTGCGTGTTCTTAGTATAGCTGAAAAAAAGCCAGAAAACAAGAGTATTTTACACATATTTTAAATGTTTTTTCAAATATACACAATTTTTTTGTCAGAACTTACGTTTGTACAGCAACTACTATTGTATCTAAAAAAATACAATCCGCATAATACCCAGTTTTTCCAAAACGATCTATCTACTATCCTATATGGTACGAAACCCGCTGTTTATGCCAATACAAGCTTTAAAATCCGCTCTGTCGCATGTCCGTCACAGGACGCCATAAAACGCTGCCGGAATTCCCGAACCCGCTGCGGGTCGAACTGGGATTCGAGCTGCCGGATCTGGCTGATCAGTTCCTCGTTCGTCCGTACGACAGGCCCTGGCGCAAGCTCATAATAGTCATAGTAAAATCCCCGCCAGTCAAAATAGCCTTCCAGGTCATATGCAAAAAACAGCATCGGCTTTTCAAAAAGCGAATATTCAAAAACAAGCGAGGAATAGTCGGAGATACACACGTCGCTGACGCAAAGCAGCTCCTCGATCGACAGCTCCTTGGTCACATCCTTTGCAAAATCCGCACAGCTCTGCGGGATCTTCGGCGGGCTTTTGACAAACGGATGGTGCTTTACGACGAGCACATAGTCCTGTCCTAGCGCCTGTTTCAGCATCTGTACGTCAAGCAGCCCAGGCGAGTACGCTTCCTTTGCCTGTCCGCGAAAGGTCGGCGCGTACAAAAGGACTTTCCTGCCGGCTGCAAAAGGCACGCACTGCGCAAAATGCGTTCTTGCCGCTTCCAAAAACCGTCTTTGAAAAAATACATCCGTACGGCTCACGCCCGTCGGCAGCAGGCATCCCGTATGCCCCTGCAGCAGCATCGCTTCTTCATACGCCCACGCAATATCTGGGCTTGAGAGCGTCACGTACGTCGTATTGCCATAATAAGGATATTTGCGCATTTCTTCCGCTGTTTCTCCATATTTTAATTCCGCCGTACTGAACCCAAACCGTTTAAACGCCCCGCAGGCGTGCCATGTCTGCGTCAGGATGGTTTCGCTGCGCATCGGGATACTGCCGATCACATTGCAGCCTTCGTTTAAAAAGACATATTTGGCGTCGGCAAGGTCTTTGAGCATCGCCGTACAGCGCCTGAGGTACGAAAGCCTGCCCACAAACCCGCTCCGCAGACAATGCGTGTGTATACGGTATCTTTTATCTTTTTTTAATTTTTTATACAATAGCTGGAAGCTGGCGGAAATCCTTGGTTCCCTTACTTCTACAAACAGCACCTTATCGTTTTGCACAGGCTTTCTTGCATGGATGCTGTAGATCCCGTTAAAAACAATACGAAAGGTTACAAACTTGACTGCCCCCGAAACTGCTTTTTTTATTTTATTTACACTTAACATCCTACACCTCCCATGCCATTACCGTTTTCCCCATCAGCTTATGGATATCCGCCTCAAAGGCGCAGCGGATATCCTTGATATCCCGCACGACAAATTCCTCTCCGACGATATTTTCCAGATAGGACAGGATGTGGGGATGCGTCTCGTACAATTCCATCAGCCCTTCAAAGTCTGCACGCCCGCTGCGGCTGCTGCCAATGACACGCAGCCCCTTTTCCAGTATCATCCGGGTGTCGATCGGCACCAGCTCTTCGGATACCCCAAGCAGCCCGATCGTCCCCTCTGGACGGATATGCCCGATGATCTGGCTGACCGCAGACTGCGCGCCCGATCCGCCTACACATTCGAGCGCATGGTCAAATGCAAAATCCTCATTTAATTGTGAGGATAAAAACACCTCGTCCGCAAACGTAAAATAACTCAGCTTTTCCTCATGGACACCGACCACATATACTTTTGTATCCGGGCACATCTCATGCAGCAGCAGCGCCGTAATATACCCAAGATTGCCGTCTCCCCACACAGCCGCTTCCTCCCTGCGCCCATGCGCGGTAAAAAGCCAGCGCTGCAAAGCATGGTAACTGACGCTCACCAGCTCTGTAAACGCTGCCACAGACGGATGGATCCTGCCCGGCAGGCGGATCACGCGGTCATGGGTGGACTGCACATATTCCTGCAAAAATCCATCTGTGCCGCTTGCGCGAAAGCCTGAGCTGCGCAGATAGTTTTCAGCGATAAACGCATCCTGCTCCACGGGCAGGTTTGGAATCATCACAACCTCTTCCCCTGTCTGAAAATTGCCGGCAGGGTCATAGACCACTCTGCCCACCGCTTCATGGATCAGCGCCATCGGCAGCTTAATACGCAGGATTTCCTCTGCGCGGGCGCCCTGGTAATACCTCTGGTCTGCGTTGCAGATCGACAGGCGTGTCGGACGCACGAGCAGGTGCCGCTCATCCAGCTCTATTTCATGAAAGACGGCTTCAAACTGGCGCGGCCGCTTCAACTGATATACAGTATTTAACATAAGTTCATCCTCTTCAACATCATACGGAGCCAGACAATCTCAAACGATCAAAGACTCTGCCACTTTCAAATCATACGGATATGTGATTTTAATATTTGAGACTTCTCCCTGCACGAGCCGCACTTCCTCGCCCTTGATCACAAAAATCTTGCACGCGTCTGTCAGGATCTCTTTTTCCTGTGCCGTCAAAGATTCGTAGACCCGTTTGAGCTTTTTTGCCTTAAACGACTGCGGCGTCTGTCCCTGGTACATGACAGAGCGGTCTGGGATATCGGAAATAACCGTATGCGATATGCTCTGCACGATCGTATCCGTAGCCGGGATCACCGTATCGCAGGCGCCGTATTCCTGTGCCGCCTGTATATTTTCCTCCAGGATCCGGTGTGTCACAAACGGGCGTACGGAATCATGCGTGACGATCACCGTCTCCTCGTCCAGCAGCTCCTGCTGCTCCAGATACCGGATCGAGTTCATAATCGTCTCATTGCGCGTATTGCCTCCTTCCAGCACTACAATACGCTCTTTCATCGGAATATATTTTTGAATCAGGTCTTTTGTATAACGGATCCACTGCTTTGGGGACAAGACAAGCACCTGGTCAAAGCCCGGATGCACTGCAAATTTTTCCAATACAAGCACAAGAATCGGTTTTCCCGCTATTTCCATAAACTGCTTCGGCTTTTCCACATTTCCCATACGCGCCCCGACTCCGCCTGCGAGGACGACGCCATAAACATTCTTCTTTTCGCTGCTGCCATTTTCACTCATATCTTCCTATCCCCCATCTGCCTGCTGTTATCATTTACGCTCCTATCTGATTTGCTGCATTTATGCTTCCATTTATACTTCCATTTATACTTCCATCCGATCTGCCAAACGCTTTGTAACGTTTCCGTCACATGCCGACATATACGCCTTGTAAAACGCTTCTGTCTCGGCTGCTGCCGCAGCGCCGTCTGCGAGCACGCGCATCACCTCGTCCGCAAGCTCCTCCTGCCTTGTCACAATCGTGCCCGGCAGCTTTTGGTAATCCAGGTAAAATCCCCGTTCCACTCCGTATGCTTCCATATCCGGCGCATAAAACAGCATTGGCTTTTTATAAATACTGTACTCAAAAATAATCGACGAATAATCCGTTATCAGCAAATCGGTGACCGGAAGAAGCTGGTCGGTGGTCAGGGTACTGTTATCGTATGGGTATTTTTTTATCAGATGCGGGTGTACTTTGATGATGACAAAGATCTCCTCCGGGAGCTGCCTGCTCATTTTCAGGATATCCTCATACTGTTCCAGCTTCGGATCTGACGGATGTCCGCGGAACGTAGGCGCCCAGAGCACGATTTTTTTCCCGTTTGCCTGCGGATGCGCCTTTAGAAACCGTTCCCTGCACGCCCGCTGATAAGATTTTTTAAAATATTTATCTGTCCGGCACACTCCAAGCGGCGCAAAGACGTCTTTTGGCAGGCGCATCGCACTTTGAAAATGCGGCGCGCATCCGGGTGCGCTGACCGTTACGAGGCCATAATTGCGAAATACATTGCCTTTATAAAACGACGGTATATCGCCCTGCGTATCATAGCCGAATTTTTTAAACGCGCCGCAGCCATGCCATAGCTGGATCACCGTCGTCTCCCTGCGCTTTTTGCATGACGCCACAGGCAGAAAATTATCACAGATTACGACATACTCTGCCCGCGCATAGGCGTTCATAAAATGGATCATTCGAAAAAAAAGCCGCACAAACGAAATATTCTGATAATCGTCATAGATCTCCACGATCTTTTTATTTCCTCTGCGCTTTAACTCCCGCACAAGCGGTTCCATGCTTGGCGGCACGCTCCCGTGGTGTGCATCCGCAAATACGACAAGCCCTTTTTCAATCTGCTTCGGCTTTCGTACCTGATATACAAGCGGAAGCAGCACATTCTGTATCGCCATTTTCACATACTGTCTCGCCACAATTTTTAACTGCATTTTTCATTTCTTCCTTTTTCTAGCGGATCACAATGGTATATCCTGCTTCATACCAGCTTTCCAGTTCCTTCACGGACAGATACGAGGTCGCGACCCAGTCCACGCCCAGCTCCAACGCCCGCAGCACATCCGTATAACGGTTGTACGTAAACAGGCAGGATTTTAGCTTCTGCTTTTTTAAATAAGCCATGACTTCCTCATCCAGCGCTTCTTTCGGCATCGACACCCACGCGATCCCCCGCTTTTTGCAGAACTTCCCGATTGCGTCCAAAGTAATGTTTTTCTCCTGCCGTACCTGCTTTGGCGGCACATAATACATGACCTGCACCAAAAGCCCCGCTTCCTGCACCGTCTCCACATCGTATTTGCTTTGCAGGCGCAGCAGCAAATGCTCCTTCCAGTCCGCCCCTGCTTCGCAAAGCGCCTGTAGCTGCCCGATTATCTGAGCCAACGCTTCTTTATTCGGCTTTCCGATATCCAGGATCAGCTTCCAGTCGCCTTCCATGCCGCGCATCCGGGCAAACAACTGTGCGGCATCCATCGTCTCATAGCTTCCATACATCCGGCATTTCATAAACGTCTCATAATCCATGCCCTTTTGATACCTCTGCGGATCCGCGCCCAGCTTTTCAAGCGTCCCTTTTGACCAGCCATTGACACAGACCAGCTTCTGCTGCATCGGCATATCTTGTGCCAGTGCCGTATCCTGTACCGTCAGACGCAGATCCGCCTCAAAGATCTGAAAGCCGCCTTCCAGTGCGCCCGCAAGCCCCTGCGGCGTATTCATATTTGTATAGCGCATACTGATGCCGCCGAGGGCGGCTGCCACAAGGCGCCCTGACCAGCCCGCCGGCTTTTTCAGATGCTGGGCCCGGTTTTTCTTCCAGGCTGCGCGCCCGTAGCGGCGGATAAACTTTTTAAGCGGCTTTTGCACGCTGTTTTTCAGCGCCGCCGGGCATGGCTGAACTCCCTGTGCCAGGCTGTCTGTCAGGCACTGTACGATTTGATCCGGCGTAAACTGCCCGCTTGTTAAAAAGCGTTCCGGGCAGCCGATCCGCTCGCCCCAGAACACCATTTTGTCATTCCATACAAGCCCGACGCTCACAATACCAAGCGCATAGGCAATAATATTTGCGTGCATCCGGCAGGCTATGACCCCTTGATAACCAGCGATCGTCTGCACCAGCTCGCTGCTCTGCACCGGCCTTGGCGCAAGCAGCGTGTCCGCCTCGCCTTCCCTGCCCATATACCGCAGTACCTCCAGCGCAAAGTCATAGTCTGAGCGCAGCCCGTTTACAAATAACTGCCATGCATATCCGCGCCGTTCCAGCTCCTTGGCAATCCCCTGCCACAGCTCCAACTGGAATTCACGCGTGACCTGCGGGATGCCGTAATCTTCAAAAATACGGTACCGCACAATCCCAAGCCCGATCACCTGAGACTGTGCGTCCTTTTGTATGCCATATGCCTGCGGTGTAAAGACCGCCGGGTCTACCGCCATCGTTCCGGCGGCGCTGTCCTTTAGATAATCCCTCCGCAGCGTTTCCAGGTCGTCCCGGACAGAAATGCCTTTGACGCAGTCATAACGCAGCGCCTGCGCAAGCCGGATGCACCGCGCATCCCCGGCGTCATAGCCCTCGACGCCGACGCTGTTAAAATAGACCGGAATCCCGCATTCCTGAGCAAGCGCCAAAAGCTCCGGCACATGCCTGTAAAACTCTTCCTGGCGGTATTTGATAATGCCGCCGCCGTCAAAAAGCATCAGGTCTGCCTGCCTTGCCAGCTCATAATCCTCGCTCTGGATGTCATAATGCTGCAATACATAATGCTGGCGGGCAAGGCGCGGAAGCGCCTGCCTGACCAGATATTCGGTATTATCCGCAATCACCTGGTCGCCCAGGTTGCGGTTTACAATCTGTACAAATAAAATACAGACTTTCTTACGGTAAATCCGTTTGCGATAAGGCCGTTTAAACATGCAATGTCCTCTGCACCGTTACAGAACCGCTTGAGATCCCGTTTGCGTTGATCAGATGGATCGTGATCGTCTGCTCCGTAAATGTCTGCGGAAGCTGTATCGTATAAATATACCCGTTATATGCCTGGTTAAAGACACCTGTCTGCGAGGTATAATCTACCCCGTCGATATTTACAACAAGCGTCCCTGCCTCTTTTGTCAGTACATCCATCGTCTGTGTATCGACGGTAATATCGCTCGTTAATACAGACGGTGTTTCCGGTGTTACAACCGTCGGCACATACTCGATGACAGACTGCTCGGTTACTTCCGCGATCTTGCCGCCGCTCCTTGCTACAATATAGACCTTTTCTCCTGCCATCAAAGGCTCGCTCAGCGGCAGAGTAAACTGTCCCAGGCTGTCCAGCGTCACACGTGTGCTGTTGCCGCGTACAACTACGTTTACTTCATACGTCGGCAGCGTATCGCCCTTCACCTGTGTACTGTTGCTGTAGATTGGCTGTACCCTTGTATCCGCCTTTGTCACATAATTTTCAAATGGCTTTACTGTTACGGCTGTTGCCGCGCTTGTCCTTGCTTCGCCGTCCTTGACATCGTTTGCCATTACCGTAATGACCTGTCCTGCCGAAGCAAGGCTTGTCTTGACTGCAAACGTGCCGTCCGGCTGTATATCGCCTGTAAATTGGCGATCGCCGATGATAACTGTAACCGTGCCTGACTCATTTACATTTGTCACCTGCCCGTACAGGTAATCTTCCACATCGCACACTTCCTGGAGCACTGGTACATTTGGCGCTGCATCCGCCACTTCCGCTGATACGGTACCGCTCCTCCTGCCAGCTTTATCCAGTGTTACAAATTTTACCGATACGCCTGCATTTTGAATCGGCAGAGACATCTCAAAATTATTTCTGGACAGTGTGAGGTCAACGGTATTGACAATCCGTGACTTGCTGTACAACTCTGATTTTTCATACAATGCCTTATCTGCTGCGGACATATATACATTCGAGCCTATAATCGCTACGACTGCCGCAGAAGAGCCGGTATAATAACCGTTGATTTTATCTGACTTATTCGTAATTGTATTGACAACCGGAGCATCCGGCCCGTTTTTAAACACTGTCGTAGAAACGGTCTTGCTCTGCCTGCCGGTTTCGTCCGTACAGAATACAGATACGATGCTGCCTGCCGGCATACGCTCTACAGAACACGTATAGGTGCCGTCCTCAAGCACTTCTACTTCATACGTATTTCCGTTTGCATCGATATGCACAGTCATGCCTGGCTTTGCCGTCCCGGTAACTGCAGATACTTTATTGCTGATCTTATTGACTGTCGGTGCGTCGACAACGTCCGGGTTGATGTTTGTAATGTTGACATATTTGACGATCTGGTTGCCGGCAGGATCCTGTGCCATGACAGAATAGATCCCGTTTTCCTGCGCCGTAAAATAACCGCGTGTCACATTTTCGGCTGTTTCCCATACCGCGCTGCCGGCTGCTTCCTGCCCAGGCGCCCACTTTAGCTGCGCGATGCCGGAACGGTCGTTTGCCTGCACTTTGACCTCTACCGGCTGGTTTGTCTCCTCAGATACCGTAGCGGAAACTATGAGCATTGGCTTTAACGTATCCGCCTGCTCCATCTCGCCTGCCTCGATAAACTGCGCCAGGTAATAGGCAAACGTCTCGTTGCTGCTTAAAAGCCCCTGGAACCACTGCCGCATAGCCGCATCTGTCTGGGACAGGACACTGGAACGCACGACATACGGGCGCTGCGTATCAAACTGTACCTTCCAGTTGTAGTCGGTATTGACCGATAAATTGCCAAACTCCTGCTGCTGTTTGATAAAATTAATCAGATGCACATAGGCAAGGTCTGTTTTTCCAAGCAATTTCTGCGAAGAAATCGTGCCTGTCGCATCGGTGTTGCCTGGAATCGTATGGCTGACAAGGATCAGCCTCTGGTCGTCCGTAATCGGCTGCCCATTATAGGTCATGCTTATGATCCGGTTTGCGTAGGCGTCCTTTTGCTCCCCGGATTTTGTATAACGTGCCGGGCGTGTGGCGTCGATCGTATATTCAATGCCGTCAAATACTGCAAAAGAGCTCCAGTCCTCCAGCCAGTCGGAAGCTGCGATGGACGATGCGCCCCGCTCTTCCAGCAACTGCTGCAATACCGCATCCGAGGTAATCGTGCCGTTTGCCGGCGCATATACGCTTGCCGTCCATTCCAGCAGCTCTCTTAGCTGTCCGCCGCTGATCCAATAGATGATATTATTATTATGGTTATCCTGCTGCATATTCAGGATATCTTTCATCGTAATGGTGCCGTTTAAGCTGATATTATCCTCTGCTGACTGGCTGCCGCTGAGCGTATATTTGGTCATCGCCACGACCGGGCAGTCTGCATACAGGCTTTTGCCCGCGCCGCCTGTATACGTCAGTCCATACTGAATCTTGGATTCATTGACCAACTGGATCGCATAGTTGTCCTCCAACAATGCAAAATAGCTGTTGATCCTCTCATCGGAACCAAACGTTCCGATCACCTCTGACAGAGACTGGTTTACAGCGTCGATCTCCGGCTCCTGCGATTCTAAAATCACATTGCTCGAAGGCGTATCTTTTGTGACCATACGCAGCTCTGCTGCGGATTCTGCTACTTTGATCTGCCCATCGTCCTGGATCTCCAGGTTCAGGTCTATAATGCCGATGCCTGCGCCATGGTCTTTGATCATCGTAACCGCTTTGCCGTTCATCAGCCCCGTCTTTTTATCGACATTCGGCAGACGGTAATATACGGCTGACGCACTGTCTGTGGACGGATAGTTTTTATGCCCGTGCCCCGCTACGACGGCATCCACGTTTGCCAGCTTGGTCAATGCATAGACTGCATTGTCGCTGTCTGGGTCCGGGTTTGCATTGCCGAACGAAGAATGCGCAACGGCAATGACAAGATCCGCCCCCTGCGCTTTCAGATAAGCCGCCTGCTTTTCCACCGTGCTTACGATCGGCAGCGCAATCAGGTCTTCCTTGCAGTTGGAATAGGAAGACATCGACGGGATCGTAACACCGACCACGCCGATCTCCACATTGACCGACTTATTTTTGCTTGTCTTTAACTGCTTGGAGATCATCTTTGTCTCTTCCCATGCGGTTTCCCCGGTATCCGCCAGTATAATATTGGACAGTACGCATTTTTTCTTAAGCCCCGACAGCTCAAGCTGCTTGTCAATATATTGGTACCCATAGTCAAAATCATGGTTGCCAAGCGTTATGACATCATAATTGACCATTGCCATTGCCTTATAAATCGGCTGTACCGTATCTTCGGACTGTTCCTTCAAATAATCCGCGGCATAGCCGTATACGGAATCTCCGGTATCTACCGTCATCGTATTGCGGGTGCCGACTTCCTGGCGCGCTTCCTTGATCAGCGTGTACGCCTGCGCCAGGCTTCCCGGTTTTTCGCTTGCTGTGTCATAGTGTGTCGTGGATACCTGCCCGTGCAGGTCGGTCGTAGATATAATCCGCAGCGCTGCGGTATGCGGCTGCGGCTGCTTTTCCGTCTTCTTTTTGGCGGCAGCCTGTACGGCGGCCTGCGGGCAGCTCATCCATACAAGCGCCAAAACCAACAGTAAAGATAAGACCCTGTTCCGCTTTTTTGTTCCTGTTTTGCTCATGATACTTCCTAACTCCTATTCTAAGTACAGAAATTCTGTTGCAAATTGAAATTCCTTCCCTTAATGAAACGTTGTTTTTTTCTTATGTCTAATTTTTCTTATGCCTGTTTACATAGGCTTTCGCCCAGTCCTTTAACGTAACGTTCTCCAACTGCTGTTCCAGCTTGCGGATCCTTGCCACTTCTTCCGGGAGCATCCCGCCGTTTTCTTTTTTCAGGCGTTTTTCCAAAGTTGCGGCTTTCTTTTTAAATTTGTTGCGTTCTTCCAAAAGCCCACGGTTTTGGTGCAGCCATTTTTCCAGCGTCCAGTGCATCAGCTCATTCTGCCAGCGGCGCGCTTCTTCTTCTGTATAAGCCGTCTTTTTCACCTGTGCGATCGGCAGCGTATTGTCCTTTGTCTCATCGATAAACTGCCGGATGCTGTTTGTCAGAGCTTCCCTTGTCGGCAGATGCTCCTGCTTGTTTGCAGGCGGGCTGTTATAATCAAAATCAATTTTCCCGGAAATAAAATCCTTGTCTGCGATGTTGTGCACCCAGTTATAATACGGCGCCCATCTGGACGTATTTCCGGCATCGTTCATATTTACAATCGACAGCACCGGCGTCTCCATCGCCAGGCATGGCAGCGATACATGCAGCCTTCTTGTCACGACAAACCTGGCATTTTGATACTGCGTCAAAATATCCTCCACCGCTGCAAACCGCTCCTCCATCGTCGCATTGGATTTGCGGTAGTCGCAGTGATGCGTCAGTACCCGGATTTCCAGCCCGCTGTCTTTTAGCCACTCCCTTGCCGCTGCCTCCAGCTCCGGCTTTAAATCCACCAGGCAGACATACGTGCCTGCATCCTTTGTCTTTTTCTGCTTTGGCAGCGTCAGCGTAATGCAGCCGCTGAAATAACAGTCAAAACCACGCTCGGTAAAAAAGTCCAGCGTCGTCTGGTCGCGGCACCCAATCGGCCCGTTCGCGCGGAAAAAATCACCGCCGATGCCCTGGAGCCACTCATCCTGGATCGGAGAAGCCTTTCGGTATATCGTATAATTATTCATATGCATACTGACCAGCTTCGGCACGATACACTCTGCCGGAGGCCAATTCCATTTCTGCCACATCCACCAGGCGCTCATAATCACGCCGACCGGTTCATTGCCTTCGGACTGGAAAGAATCGATATTTTCCCGTTCCACGAGATAATCCACATGCGGTAAAAACTGCGCAGACGCATAAGCCTGAATATCATCTCCCAGATTCATCGTCGTCTTATGCATTAATACTCCATATTTCATCACTACCTCCATTCTGCTGTACTGCCAGGCTTCATACTTGCAGCCAGCCTTGTAAACATTTCTTTCAGCCCAACCGTCGGCTTCCATCCAAGCGCTTGCAGCCTGCCGCTGTCCAGCGCAATGACCATCTCCGGGTTATAGCCGAAAGAGGCCACATCCTTTGGCATGTCAAACGTCACATGGATGCCCGCCTGTGGAAACGTATCGCATACAAGCTGCGCCATATCCGCAATCGATATTTTCGTCTCCATATTGGTCACATTGTATGCCGTGCCCGGCTCCCCTTTTAACAAAAGCAAAAGCATCGCCGCCACAGCATCCTTCGTATAGCAGTAGCTGCGCACCGTCTGCCCCTTTGTATGCAGCACGATATCCTTTTTCTCCAGCGCGCACCTGGCAAATTCCGCAAATACCCTGCCGTCGTCATATTCCACCCCTGCGCCAAACGTCTGGGACAGCCTGGCGATTTTCACCGGCACCTGGTACTGTGACGTATATGACGCACAGATACATTCTACCATGCGCTTGCCTTCGGAATAGCTGCTGCGCACCGAAAGAGGATCGATATACCCGCTGTAGGACTCCCCGATCAGCCCTGCGTCTGCGGAAGGCGTTCCGTATACTTCCAGGGACGACAGGTATAAAAATCCTTCCGCCTGCTTTGCCCTCGCAAATTCAAGCATATTTACCGTACCATTGACCGCAGTCATAATGGTCTCTACCGGATTCGATACAAAGTATCTGGAGCTTGTAGCGCTTGCTCCATGAATGATATAATCCACCTTCTGTTCACATACCGGCACTTTTGACACATCTCCGTATACAAGCTGTAAATCGTCCCGTGCCAGCAGTCCGGCGAACACCCGCTTTGCCTTTTGCTCATTGCGCACAAAAGCAAGAATACGGATATTCGTACCAAGTACGCGGTTGCTGCACAAAAGCGCCTTTATCACCTGAGAGCCTAACAGCCCGGTTGCCCCGGTCACAAATACCGTCTTGTCTTTCAATCGCTCAAACGGCACCGTGCCTTCCTTTAAAAGCAGCTCCAGGTCTTCCTGCAGCACCGCGTCCTGCGGGCTTTCCAGAATCTGAGCGTCTGTATCTGATTTTCTATCCACTTTCCTGTCCTCCATTGATTCACGATATTCCCTTGTTTTGGCAGGCTAACGCATACTGTCATTCTTCCCTGTTTCAGTGCTTTTATGCCTTGCCTTTCTGATTGGGCTTTACGATTTCCTGTGCTTGTTCATACGGGTTTCTATGC
This sequence comes from uncultured Eubacterium sp., assembly GCA_947178105.1. Classification (GTDB taxonomy): domain Bacteria; phylum Bacillota; class Clostridia; order Lachnospirales; family Lachnospiraceae; genus Eubacterium_J. The sequence continues at coordinate 100,978 of CAMWXD010000001.1, forward strand.
GGTTTGTAATGCCAAGCCCGAATGCCTGCTCGTTTTCCTTGTATTGAAGCAGCGCCCGGAACATATACACGTCCTCTGGCGTCGTGACCTTGATATTGCCGCGGTTGCCCGGCACCATATGCGCTTCCCCTCCCTGGCTGCGAATAATCGTACAGGCGTCCACCATATTTTCATAGCGCTCCGGCCTTTCGCGCACCTTGTCATGTGCCGCAATAATATCCTTTAAATAAAAGCTCTGCGGAGCCTGCGCCGCAAACGTATCCTTGCGGTACGGAACAGACTCGACACACTGTCCGTCATGGCTTAGCAGGATCGTCTCATAGCACGCCGTACAGGTAATCGCATTGCCGTTTTTCTTTACGCCTGCGATATTATTGGAAATCACCTCATAAGATACAAACGGGCGCACGCCGTCGTGCAGCAGCACAATGGAATCGTCAGGATTTTCAGCTTCCGCGCGTTTGAGGGCATTGTATATGGAATCCTGCGCCGTCGTCCCGCCCGGGATAATCGCCGCGGTCTTGTGCAGGCGATATTCGTCCACCAGCTCCTGCATATACCCAATGTATTCCTCCAGTACGGAAATATAGATCTTATCGATCTCGTCATGATACTGGAACAACTGCAGCGTATGGACAATAACCGGTTTTCCGTTGATCTCCAAAAACTGCTTCGGGATGCCCGAACCCATACGGACGCCGCTGCCGCCTGCAAAAATAATTGCAATATTCATCTTTTTTCCTCCATCCGTTTACACCGGCTTAAAATCAAGCGTTTCCAGCTCCTTATTGACCGCTGCATCCGCCGCAAGCTCTTTTTTTACCGAATCCGGGAGCCGCCCTAAAATAATCCAGTCAATCACCCTGTCAGACGCATGGCTGTCAATATAATCAAAGTGCTTTTCTACATATTCCTCTACCTTTGGATAATCGAAATCTTTTTCCGCAATGGCGGTTAAGATCTCGTCAAACGTATGGCAGACTTTTCCCGGCGCCGATTCTTCATAAGCCCTGTGAAACCCTCTGGAGAAGGAATACTGGATCTCATCAAACGCAAAAAACAGCATCGGCTTTTTCATCAGTGAATATTCAAAAATATTCGAAGAATAATCTGTGATCAATAGCTCTGTAATATAAAACAGGTCGTTGATATTCGGATACCTGCCTACATCGGCAAACCTGTCTCTATATTTCTCTTCGATCGGAACCTGTGAAGCAACCCACGGATGCATTTTAAACAGCACTACATATTCGTCGCCGCAAAGCTCATAGAGCCGTTCAAAATCGATCAGCTCATACGGATAGTGCGCATTCGCCTTATTCGTCCCGCGGTAAGTCGGCGCAAATAAAATGACCTTCTTATTTTTGCACATCGGATATCTTTCATACAGCTCTTTCGTCTTTTTTGCCCGGTAATCTTCATCCAGATACTCGTCGATCCTTGGCATTCCAGTCGGAAGCACCTGCGAATCATTGATTCCCCATACTTCCGAAAAGAAATGCGCGATATTTTTCGAACCTGATATTCCATATTTGTACTGCCTGTGGCAGCTATACGGCGCAGGGCATCCGATATGCCCCCACCTGCTGTAGCCGGACGACTTAAATCCAGCCCCTGCGTGCCATAGCTGTACCAGCGTCGTATCCTTGTCCAGAATCAGCCAGTCCAACACCGGCGCATGGTCATCCAGGAAAATAAAATCGCTCATCGCCATCTTCTTTAGCATGTCCATCCAGCTTTTAATCCCCTGGCGCGGATTGGTGACCGAAGAACGGTACGATTCCACAATGATATAATCCTTGTCCATACCACGCGCAAGCATCCGGTCTTTGACCGCTTTTAAGTTTGTGCTGATGCTCGTACTCTGCTCAGACATAAACATCACAACCGGCTTAGCGCTTTTATGCTTATATTTTTTCCGGTATTTCCAGTACATATCCACCTTTAGCGGCTTATTGATCTTGGAATACTTCTTGATAAGCTGCTCCTTCGGATGAAAGCCCTTTTTTGCCGCGTGTGCCACCGGAGCGCTGATGCCTGTGCGTCCCCCTGCAAGCACATACATAATAAACGGCAGCCCCTCATCCCCCTCCGTCACATAAAACGTAACGGAATATACTTTCGCACGCCCTCCATACAAAAAGTTCCGGGACGCGCTGCTCATCTCCTTTACGAGTGATTCCGCAATCTCCGCCTTCGCCATCTGGCGTTTTTTCTGGCAGATAATCATAGAATAAGTACCCTGCGGGAGGCATAACCCATTGCCAGGATTGGTAATATTAATTTTCAGCTTATAAGTATCTCCCTCGATCTGGGTCACCTTTAGCTTCGCTTTTGGTTCAAACAGGCCGTTAATCAGATAAAAAGACAGCTTGCTGTCCCTGTCCGCTCCTTCAGCAAAGGCAACCTTTACTTCTATATGGAGCCAGATGCGTTCCCATGTCAGCTTTGTAACTCTGGCAGTGATCTGCCGCTTGCCTATCAGATTCTCCATGTTAGTCTATTCTCCTTATGTTAATACTTTATTAAATGCGCCACTGTCATTTCTTTGCATATTCTTTTTCTATATCATTTATCTGCATCATTTCTGCATCTAAACGGGCAAATGCATAATTGGATTTATTATAACAGAAAATACAAAGATTAGCAATCGGGGAAGTTTTTACATTTTTTTGGGGCATATTATGCGGATCTTTGTCATAGTTTATTTTCCGCCATCTTAGCTGGAACCTGGGACAGCTTGTTACTGTTCGCACCAGGACTTTGCATTTACTGCAAAGTCCGTAAGAATGCGTAAATTCAGCCAAGAAGGAAATCAGCCCTTCGCGAAGCGAACTTCAAATGGGCTTACAAAGTTACAAAATCCCTATTGATTTTTGTGGCATACTATCATATAATATCATTAACAGAACCCGACACGCCTCTTTTCAATGCGTACCACGTCGGGTCATTTCATTTACGGGGGACAATATGGAATTAAAGAAGCAGCAGGAACCATTATCGGTTAAGCAACAGATTGAAAACTTAAAGGCACTGAATCTGACTATTGAGGATGAAGCAGCCGCTATGAATTTTCTTAACGATGTTTCTTATTTTCGGTTTGTAAAAGCATATAGCCTCGGTTTGAAACCTAAAAATGGCAGCTATTACGACGGGGCAACCTTTGAACAGCTTATGGAATTATACCGATTTAACAGTAAATTCCGACAACTGCTTTTTCCATTGATTGAGCGTGTCGAAATAAACCTGCGTTGCCGCATTGCTAATTATTTTTGCTGCACCTATGGAGTACTCGGTTATAAAGACTCAAAAAATTTTGCAGATAAAGCCTATCATACCGCTTTTCTACAGGACATCCACGCAGAAATTATCCGCAATAAAAATACCCCATTTATGAAAAACTTTCTGAATAATTACAAAAACGGTGATGTCCCATTTTATGCACTGGTAGAAATTCTCAGCTTCGGTACATTATCAAAGTTTTATAAAAACATGAAAAACCCTGACAAAAAGCAGGTTGCCTCAACATATGGCATTGGTTATACATACTTTGAAAGCTGGATTGAAAGCATTGCTTATGTTCGCAATCTTTGTGCGCATTATAGCCGTCTTTATAATGCTAAGCTCACAAAAACACCAAAACTTTATCATCAAGACAGTAAAGAAGGTGCCGCCAATAATCGGATCTTTGGAGTTTTATGTTGTTTGAAGCATCTTTTTGTAGGTGACAGGCACTGGGCAAGATTTCTAGACAACATGGAAATGCTTTTTGAAAAATACACATACGTAGATTTAAATACCATGGGTTTTACGAAAAACTGGCGGGAACTGCTAACCCTATCTACACCAAGGACGGCATAAGCTGGTGTACAATTCCTTCATACGGATGCAAAAGAGGATGCCGTCTGGCATCCTCTTTTCTTTATCGTCCGCTGCTATTCCATTTTTAAAGGAAGCTGCTGGTACAGCTTTCGCTCGATCGCTGCCTGAAAAAGTGTTTTTGTTCTGCCTTTCGTATTACACAGCTTACTGCAATTTTCCACTCAGCTTTTTATATTCCTCCAGCCTGTATGCGGCGTCTGCCTCGGTTTTTGCAAACAGCTCCTGTGCGTGCTGCGGGAACTGGCGTGCAAGCGCCGCATAGCGTACCTGTCCGAGCAAAAATTCCTGGAAATCGCCGGTCGGGTCTTTGGAATCCAGCGTAAACGGATTTTTGCCTTCTTTCGCAAGATCTGGATGGTAACGGTACAGGTGCCAGTAGCCTGCCGCGACTGCCTGCGCCATATTGTCCATGCTCTTGCCCATGCCGCATTTTAATCCATGGCTGATACATGGCGCATAAGCGATAATAATAGAAGGCCCTTTGTAGCTTTCCGCTTCGCGGATTGCTTTTAACGTCTGGTTCTTATCTGCGCCCATGGCAACCTGCGCGACATAAATATTGCGGTAAGTCATCATCATCCTGCCCAGGTCTTTTTTCCCGGATTTTTTACCGGAAGCTGCAAACTTTGCAACTGCTGCGGCAGGCGTGGACTTGGATGCCTGCCCGCCGGTATTCGAATAGATTTCCGTATCGAACACGAGCACATTGACATCCTCGCCGGATGCAAGCACCTGGTCTAAGCCGCCGTAGCCGATATCATACGCCCAGCCGTCGCCGCCGATCATCCAGATCGATCGTTTTACAAGATAGTCCTTGTTTTTTTGAATTTCCTTTAATAAATGCACGACGTCCGGCTCTCCGCCAAGCGGCGCTTCTTCCCGCAGGATGCTTGCCAATACTTCCTGCACTTCTTCGGACGCCTGTCTGGATGCTTCGCCCTCTTCGCGCACCTGGATCCAGTGTGCAAAAGCGTCGTACAGCGCCGGCGCGGAATTCTCCAGTCCTTTTTGCATCAGCTCCTTCATATTCTGCTCAATGCCGTCCCGGATCTGCCGCACGCCCAGATACATGCCGTAGCCGTATTCTGCGTTATCTTCGAACAGGGAATTTGCCCAGGACGGGCCACGCCCGTTATGGTCGCACGTATACGCGGTCGTCGGTGCGGAAGCGCCCCAGATCGAAGAACATCCGGTCGCGTTTGCGATCATCATACGGTCGCCAAACAACTGCGTAACGAGCTTGATATAAGCCGGCTCCCCGCAGCCTGCGCAGGCGCCGGAAAATTCCATCAGCGGCTGCTTGAACTGGCTGTCCTTGACCGTACGCCCTTCAAACAGCTCCCCTTTGGCTGATACCTTGCTGGCCGCATAGCGCCAGTTTGGCACCTGCTCTGTCGCCTGTGTCGCCAGTTTTTTCATAACAAGCGCTTTTGGCTGTGCCGGGCAGACATCCGCACAGTTGCCGCATCCGGTACAGTCCATCGTGCTGACCTGGACACGGAACTCGTACTCCTCCAGCCCTCTGCCCTTTGCCTTCTGCGTCTGAAACGCTTTTGGCGCTGCCGCTTTTTCCTCTGCGGTCAGCAAAAACGGCCGCACGCACGAGTGCGGGCAGATAAACGAACACTGGTTGCACTGGATACAGGATTCGACATTCCACTCCGGCACATTGACCGCAATGCCGCGTTTTTCGTACGCAGAAGTACCGTTTGGAAATGTCCCGTCCTCGATGCCGGAAAAAGCGCTGACTGGAAGAGAGTCTCCTTCCTGGCGGTTCATCGGGCGCATGATGCGTGCTACAAATTCCGGTTCCTGTATCGCATCTTCTGGCTGTTGTCTGTCATCCTCTGCAAACTGCTTCCAATGCTCCGGCACCTGTATTTTTACAAGATCTGTAAATCCGTGCTCGATCGCCTCATGGTTCATCTTTATCACGCTTTCGCCCTTTTTGCCGTATGCCTTTAAAACAGCTTCCTTAAGGTAGCGCTTCGCTTCCTCCTGCGGCAGGATATTTGCCAGCTTGAAAAAAGCGCCCTGCATAATCATATTGATCCGGTTGCCAAGCCCGATCTCCTCGGCAAGCCTGACCGCATTGATACAGTAAAAATCGATCTCTTTTTCTGCGATCTGGCGCATCAGGCTTTTCGGCAGATGCTCCTCCAACTCTTCGCTGCCCCACATGCAGTTCAGCACAAACGTACCGCCCTGCTTTAAGCCTGCCAACAGGTCATAGCTGTTTACAAACGACTGGTTATGGCAGGCAATATAATCTGCCTCGTCGATCAGATACGCAGATTTGATCGGCTGGCTGCCAAACCGCAAATGGGACGTCGTAAGCCCGCCGGATTTTTTGGAATCGTAGGCAAAATATGCCTGCACATACTGCTGCGTATGCTCCCCGATAATTTTAACCGCCTGCTTGTTGGCGCCAACCGTGCCATCCGAGCCAAGCCCCCAGAATTTACAGCGTACCGTCCCTGCTTTTGCCGTAATAATCCTGTCGCCGCACGCAAGGGAGGTATGTGTCACATCATCGTCGATCCCGACGGTAAATCCTGTTTTTGGCGACGGCCCTTTCAGATCATCAAAGACGGCTTTGATTTCCGCCGGGGTCGTATCTTTGGAGCCAAGCCCGAAACGCCCGCCGATAATAAGCGGCGCTTCCTGCACGCCGTAATAACAGTCCCTGACATCCATATATAGCGGCTCTCCGAGTGCGCCAGGCTCTTTTGTCCGGTCTAAGACAGCGATGCGCTTTGCCGTCTTTGGCACAGCTTTGCGCAGATGCTTTGCAGAAAACGGGCGGAACAGGTGTACCTCGACAAGCCCGCATTTTTCTCCCTGTGCATTCAGGTAATCAACCGTTTCTTCAATCGTCCCGCAGACAGAGCCCATCGCTACTATTATATTTTCCGCATCCGGCGCGCCGTAATAATGAAACAGCTCATAATTCCTTCCTGTCAGGCTGTTAATTTTGCCCATATAATCCTCTACAATCGGGACAATCCTTTCATAAAACGGATTACATGCTTCACGCGTCTGGAAATAAATATCCGGGTTCTGCGCTGTGCCCCTTGTAACCGGATGGTTTGGCGACAGTGCACGGTCACGGAATGCCTGCAGCGCTTCCTGGTCAATCAGGCTGCCCATATCTTCATACGAGAGCGCTTCGATCTTTTGCACCTCATGAGACGTGCGGAAGCCGTCAAAGAAATGGATAAACGGCAAACGCCCCTTGATCGCAGACAGATGCGCCACCGGAGCCAGATCCACGACTTCCTGTACCGAACCGGAAGCAAGCATGACACAGCCTGTCTGTCTTGCTGCCATCACGTCCTGATGGTCGCCGAAAATATTCAGCGCCTGCGCCGCAATCGAGCGGGCGCTGACATGAAATACGCCCGGAAGCAGTTCGCCCGCCGTCTTGTACATATTCGGGATCATTAACAGCAAACCCTGGGATGCTGTAAACGTCGTCGTCAGAGCACCCGCCTGGAGGGAGCCGTGAAATGCGCCTGCGGCTCCTGCCTCGGACTGGAGCTGCGCTACCTTTACCGTCTGCCCGAATATATTTTTTCTCCCGTTTGCCGCCCATTCATCGACCACTTCCGCCATCGTGGAAGAAGGCGTAATCGGATAGATTGCCGCTACATCGGTAAATGCATAGGCTGCATAGGCTGCGGCTGTATTCCCGTCAACGGTCATTTTGATCTTTCCCATACCGTCCCCTCCTACAGCCTGCTGCCGTTGTCGACCCATTCTTTGGCGTCTTCGACAGCGCTCGCCTTTGGAATAGAAACGTACGATTTTGCCGCATAGTGACCTGTGCCTGCCCAGGCTGCGGTCGATTCGTTGTCAGACTGGGACGTTTTGTTCAGGCGCTTGTTGTCTGCACCGGTTAATGGCTGGCTTTTTTCATTGTTCATGTAAACATTCCTCCTGTTTCATACTGAGTGTACTAAAATACAGATTAGATAGATGGCTTTTCGTAACCATCTCTTACTGCATATAGCTTATCCAAAACAGGAGTATTTATGCTTTTTCAAAAAAAGTTATTCATAATTAAATGGAAGCAACTGCCTCTAATGCCTGCGCCAGGTCTGCAATCAAATCTTCCCGATCCTCCAGCCCGCAGGACATCCGCACCAGCCCTGCCGGTATTCCTGCCTGCGCAAGCTGCGCGTCCGTCATCTGGCGGTGCGTGGACGTTGCCGGGTTCAGGCAGCAGGTTCTCGCGTCTGCAACATGTGTCTCGATCGCCGCCAGCTTTAGATGCTTCATAAACACCTCCGCAGCCGCGCGTCCGCCCTTTAACTCAAACGACACAACGCCGCAGCCGCCGTTCGGCAGGTATTTCTGTGCAAGCTCGTAATATTTGTCCCCCTTTAATCCTGAATAATTTACCGATGCTACCTGCGGATGCTGCTGCAAAAACTCTGCTACCGCCTGTCCGTTTTCCACATGGCGAGGCATCCGTACATGCAGGGATTCTAACCCAAGATTTAACAAAAACGCGTGCTGCGGGGACTGGATACAGCCAAGGTCACGCATAAGCTGCGCTGTGCACTTTGTAATAAACGCGCCTTCTTTGCCGAATTTTTCCGCATAAGTAATGCCGTGGTAGGACTCGTCCGGCGTACACAGCCCAGGATACTTGTCCGCATGCGCCATCCAGTCAAATTTGCCGGAATCCACAATAGCGCCGCCGACAGCCGCACCGTGGCCGTCCATATATTTGGTTGTGGAATGCGTTACGATATCCGCTCCCCACTCGATCGGGCGGCAGTTAACCGGAGTCGGAAACGTATTGTCCACAATCAGAGGAACGCCATGCGCATGTGCCGCTTCTGCAAATTTTTCAATGTCCAGGACAGTCAGAGCCGGGTTGGCAATCGTCTCGCCAAAGACCGCTCTCGTATTTTCTTTAAATGCAGCGTTTAGCTCTTCTTTACTGCAATCAGGAGAAACAAAGGTCACTTCAATCCCCATTTTTGCCATTGTAACCGAAATCAGGTTAAACGTCCCTCCATAAATAGAAGACGAAGATACAATATGGCTGCCGCATTCACAGATGTTAAACAGCGCAAAAAAGTTTGCCGCCTGCCCGGAGGACGTAAGCATTGCTGCTGTCCCGCCTTCCAGTGCAGCGATTTTTGCAGCTACAAAATCATTGGTCGGATTTTGCAGGCGGGTATAAAAATAGCCGGATGCTTCCAGGTCAAACAGCCTGCCCATATCTTCGCTTGTGTCGTATTTGAATGTCGTAGACTGCACAATCGGGATCTGGCGCGGCTGTCCGTTTCCCGGCGTATAGCCTGCCTGTACGCATTTTGTATTGATTTTATACTCACTCATTTCATTTCTCCTTCACTATTTACCTTTTTTCCATCACGCTCATATATGCCGGACGGATAATCTTATCGGTACAGATCAGCTCTTCGATACGGTGCGCGCTCCAGCCGACGATTCTTGCCACCGCAAACATCGCCGTATACAGCTCCATCGGAATTCCAAGCATTTCATACACAAAACCGCTGTAAAAGTCGACATTCGGGCTGACTTCCTTATTCCGGTTGCGCTTATTGCCGATCAATACCGGCGCCAGCTCCTCAACGCCTTGATAGAGCATCATATCCTGCTGCCTGCCCTTTGCCTGCGCCAAACGCTCCACATAACGCTTAAATACCCGCTCCCTCGGATCAGACAGCGTATAGACTGCGTGTCCCATTCCATAGATCAGCTTCTTGCCGTCAAAAGCTTCCCCATCCAAAATCTTTGACAGATATGCAGACAGCTCTTCCCTGTCCGCATAATCCTTCACATGCGCACGGATATCCGCCATCATTTCCATAACCTTGATATTCGCACCGCCATGTTTCGGCCCTTTCAGCGAAGACATCGCTGCCGCAATCGTGGAATATGTATCTGAGCCGGATGAAGAGACTACCCTCGTCGTAAATGTGGAATTGTTTCCGCCTCCATGCTCCATATGCAGCAGCAGCGCCGTATCAAGCACCTTCGCTTCTACTGGCAAATAGGAACGGTCTGGCCTTAACATCATTAGAATATTTTCCGCCGTAGACAACGACGGATCCGGGTTATGGATAATCATACTGGACTGGTTCACATAATAATTGTAGGCATTATATCCATATACCGCCAGCACCGGAAACTGGCTGATAAGCTGGATGCACTGGCGCAGGCTGTTTGTGACGCTCGTGTCCATCGCCTTGTCATCATAAGACGCCAGTGTCAGGATACTTCTGGTCATCGTATTCATAATATCCGCACCCGCTTTTTTCATAATCACGTCTCTTGTAAAATTTGACGGCAGAGAGCGGTAATCTGCAATCATCTGCATAAACTCTGCATACTCGTCCTGCTTTGGCATCTCCCCCATCAGGAGCAAATATGCGATTTTTTCAAATCCAAGCTCTGCTTCATCCAAGCCCTGGATCAGCTCCTCTACCCGATACCCGCGGTACCACAATTCGCCGTCGCACGGGATTTTTTGTCCATTTTGTATCTTGGACGACACGATCTTGGATATCTTGGTCAGCCCGGTCAGCACACCGTTGCCGTTTTCATCCCGCAGTCCCAGATTCACCCCATATTCCTCATAAAGCCTTGGCGAGATCATATCGTTTCTGCGGCAGATTTCTTCCTGTCTTGCTATATAATCATTCATCTGTTTCGTGTTCTTCAATCGCAGTTTCCTCCATTTCTTCAAATTCCTTGCCCATGACAGTTTCAAGCTGCTTCATCAACTGCAGCAGTTGGATCAGGTTTTCCCTGCCGTAGCTGGCAATCACTTTTCCATAATATTTCTTTAAGGCGCCTTCCTCTTCTTCCAGCATTTTCTTCCCGGAATCCGTAATCGTGACATAAGTACCTTCGCTCCCGTCCCCGTCATGCGACCATGACACCAGCCCGCGCTCCTGCAATGCCTTTACCATCCGCGACGTCTGCCGCATCGGACGCTGCATCTGGTCTGCAATATCCTTTAAATACGTCCTTCCTGCATAAATGTCGTCTCTTTGTTCGCTCTCCTGAATGATATGCATGGCAAGATATTCTGGAATGCTCAGTTTCTGAAAAAAACTGCGGATCTTGTCATTATTCAGCAAATATTTATGATAGGTCAGCTCATGTGAAAGCTTTCCGATCTCCGACTGTTCCAGTTCCCTTGTTATTACGGTTTGAAGCTGTTCCATAGAATCCCTCCTTGTTTCTATTATTTGGCCTAATGGTGTATCACTCCTGATTTCTTTTCGATTTCTTTGTATTTCTCCTAATTTCTTCTAATTTCTTCGTATGGCTGAATTTTGCTGTTATCGGATCATGAGAGCACGTCTGATTTTTTTATCATCACTAATTTAGAAAACCTAAGAATACTGGATTTTAAGCCGAAAGCCTGCTGCGGCCTGTTTTGTTAGCACTCCTTAGCCATGAGTGCTAATCCTGCGTGAAAAAAATATGCTTCTGCCAGAGAAGCATTACCCTATGCCCGCTTGCTGCGGCCACCTTTGACCCGCCTGGATTTATTTTGTTTTTACTAATTATAAAGAAATTTTGTCAGATGTCAATAGATTTTATATTTTTTTCACAAAACGGATACTAATTCTACAAAATTGTCCAGGCAGTCCTTTGAGGCAGCATACAAAGAGCATCCATTAATCCTTGAACATTAATTGGTGCAATTGCTTTTTCAGCTTTTGAATTTCAGCATCTTTTTCTGATAATTCCATCTCTTTTTCTGATAATTCCATCTCTTTTTCCGATAATTCCATCTCTTTTTCTGATAATGCTGCATCTTTTTCAGCACGCAGATTCTCATTTTCCTCTTTCAAAGCAATATTTTCTTTTTTCAATTCCTCACACATATAGATTTCGGTATTTCTATCTAGGATTGCCAGTGCTTCTGAATACATATGCATCAACTCCTTCGGATGTCTCCTGAATTCCATAATATCACGGTAGCAGGTAAGAAATTCCGGAAATGCACTGACCAGACGGATCATATCAGCCGGATGGTCAGTACTTAGGAACATCAGCCATGCTTCCAGTTCTGTATTTATATTGTGGACTACAGCATGAAATGTGTCAAGAGAAATATAGATCGTTTTAGACAAAGATTTCACAAGCGCTCCGCTGTCATAGACTGTCTTTTCACGGTGGATATATGAAGGAAATACCGACTTGAACGGAGCCGGGCTTGACTCCATAAGCACAATCAAGATCACAGGCTTAAGGTCACGGAACGAAAACCGTTCCCCACGGTCATCCCTGACACGATTATACTGGCGCATAATAAAGTCAGCGCTGTAACACGACGCACGTTCCCCTGGAAACAAATAACCGATTTTTTGAATCTCGACATTCACAATTGTCCCATCGGACAGTTCCACAACGATATCCATAATCACAAAACTCCCTGCATCCGCCATGCGCACTCCTTCCATCGGCAGTACCATACGGATTTTCACTGGCTGCTCAAGTACTGCTGAAAGAAAATGCTCTAAACGGGATGGATGCATGTCCGGGTTCATTACATGTTTAAAAAAAGTATCATATGTAATCTTAAGTCCCTGCGCTCCCTGGATAAATGCAATTAACCTTTCTTGTTCAACTGGCGGAAAGCCGGAAAACAACCTGTAAGCCTGCTGATCCTCCTGGATTGCCGCAAGTGCTTCTGCCCGCGGGATCGCTGCGCCAAGAATGTCTTCGAGCTTGTATGAAGCTGGTTTCAGTACTTTTTTAGATTTGATGTTTTCCTTATTGTTTTTCTTTTTGTTTTTCTTTTGCTTCATAGGCAAAACTCCTTTCTTTTTCCCATTTTAAAATTTTTTATCCTTTCATTTGGAACATGCGGCGGATAGCCTTTGATAAAATCAGACAGCTAAAATGCTGGAATATGTGAAAAATACTGACAAAACTCATGTTTCCAAAGACAAGCACAGTATAGCATGGCAACAAACAGATTACAAGTATTTTCTGCAATGCCAATTCCAAATACAAGAAAATTCAACATCTTTCTGGATTTATACAACAAAGTATGCTATAATCAGACAGAAACAAAAGCACATTTACTGCAAAACGTGTCGGATTTTCCCGTTTTGCAGTATTTTTTGAGGATAAAAAAATGAAAATAGCAATTTGTAACGACAGTATGAAGGATTTGATAACACTAGAAGGAATGCTTGAATCTTACAAAAAACTCAATCCAAATGCAGCCTTTCAAGTGGAAAAATTTTCAGATTCCTCAATCTTATACGAAAAAATACAAAAAAAAGAACTTGCAGATATTTACATTCTCGATTTTCTGATATCCGAGACGGCCGGCATTGCTCTTGGAAACGAAATACGCAAGGCAAGCAATGAAAATGCGATTATCTACATTGCCTCGTCGGATGATTTTGCTATGGATGCATGTCAAATCCATGCCGTAAGATACCTGTTAAAGCCGGTGCAGAAATCCCAGTTTTTTGAAGCGCTGGATGATGCGTTTTCTTATACGGAGCTGAAAAAAGGCCCGATGTACCCAATCAGGACGAAAAGCGGATTGCAGTCTGTGCACGGCTCCAACATCGAATATGTGGAAAACGCTTCCAGGATGCTGCATGTGCACCTGACCGACGGCAAGGTAATTACGAGCATTTTTATCCGAAAATCTTTCGAAGAAGAGCTGGGCGGGCTGTTTCACGACGAAAGCTTTTTGCAGGTGCATAAGTCCTTTCTGATCAATCGAAACCATGTAAAAAAACTGGACGGAAACAATATTCTTATGATCAGCGGCGCCAATATACCTGTCAGCAAAAAACATACGGCGCTTGTAAAACGGTTTTTTCATACGCGATCAGCCATGAAGCTGCAATAAAATCGCATCTACAATGCCTCGAATGTCCATCCGCTCCGCATCGACTGTCAGATGCGCATATTTTTCATACAGCGGACAGCGCTCGTCCATCAATTCGGAAAGCGTACTGCCGCTTCCCATTACGACGCCGCGTTCCTGCAAATCTCCCAGGCGTTCCTCTAATGCCTTACAGGACAGCTTTAAATAAATGACCGTGGAAATATCCCGCAAATGCTCCATTGCCTGTCTGCCATACACAGCGCTGCCGCCTGTGGCGATCACGGTGCGGCAGGCGCAGATCCCTGCATTTACTTCATTTTCGATCTTTAAAAAACCTTCGTCCCCGTATTCGCCAATCAGCTCATACAGGCGCTTTTTTGTCTGCTCCTGGATCTGCAGGTCGCTGTCCAAAAAGCGATAACCCAATACTTTTGCCAGCACAACTCCGACTGTGCTCTTCCCTGCTCCCGGCATACCGATCAGGGTAATGTTGTCTCTGCCTGCATTTGTTTTGTTTGTATGCATTGCTTCCCCTTTTTGTCATCCTGTTATTTTTTCATCATGCTCTGGCTATGCATTATTTTTCGATTATACAAAAAAACCTATGCAGCGTCAAGATCCGGGCTTTACAAAGATACCAGAAAAATGGGATTGCATTTCTATCGGATTTGGAATACAATACAAGAAAAATCCAGGAGGAACCTGCTATGAAACGCATTGGGCGTATTTTATTTTGTCTGCTGCCGCTGATTCTTACCATAATCCTGCAAAATCTGGTCACTGTGCCGATCTGTGGGATTACCGCGATGGCTGTACTTTTCAAAAACAGAGGGACAAACCTCCCGTTCGCCGAGCTGATCAATGAGCTGCTTTCGCTATGGTCAACCGCGCCGTTTGTTATTTTTGTATCTATGACTTACGCCATTGCGGCGCTGTTTATTTTTGGCTACTGGTACCGGAAAAAATTTGCACGCTCACAGGAACGCGTGGCTGTCCGCTCCGCCTTTAATCCATGGATTGTATTTTCCCTGCTGCTGTTGTCCGTCGGATTGCAGTATGTCATCAGCTACCTGATGAACTTTATCGGAGTCCTGCGGCCAGACTGGATGCAGTCTTATACCGAATTGATCGACAGTGCCGGGATCGGTACGTTGTCGCCGCTGATGCTTTTCTATGCCTTGATCGTTGCTCCGATTTCAGAAGAGCTTGTGTTCCGCGGCGTAACGCTTGGCTATGCCAAAAAGGCTTTGCCTGTTGCCGGCGCAGTCTGCTTGCAGGCTGTATTATTCGGGATCTTTCATTTAAATATGATCCAGGGCATTTATGCTGCTTTTTTAGGGTTATTTATCGGATACCTGCATGAGGCAGGCGGCTCTGTCGTCATTCCGATGCTGTTTCACGCGTTTTTTAACTCCTTTGGCACCTTAGCGGGCGCAGGCATGTTCTATCATATCGAACAGCCGTTTTTCTTTCTGCTGTGGCTGACGGTCGGCGTGCTGCTGACGTATGCAGGCATTTTCCTGTTTCAGCACGGTATCCAGGTGCGTGATTTTCAGCCTGCGGATCACACGTAACGAACGCTGCTGCACATCCCGGCAGCCGGATTCGTGTATGTCACGAATGGACACCTCCGAATCCATGCAACTGGTTAATTATTTGCCAATATCTTCCGATAATCAAAGTAGTTACAGGGATTGTAAGACAATAGCAAAGACCAGGGACGGTATGTAATTTGGGCATCCAGCTTAAATTGTATGCCGTTTTTTGTATGCAGTCCTTTTCTATATTTTATTTCTTTTTTGAGGGAGGTTTGTGTTTATGATCATTTCATCCAGTGCAGTAAAAATGAATTCCCAGCGCACCTATCACGAAATGTCGATCTGGGGCGGCAGTGCAAGATTTGTGGGACAGCTCTCGCATACAGCTTCTGTTTCCTTAAAAAATAAGGTAAACAAAGATCCTGACCGTGAGAAACAGTCCAACCTGTCCAGTTCCAAGGACGACCTTATGGCGCGCTATTCCCAGGGCCGCAGTATCCGCAATTTCAGCATGGGGAGCAGCCGCGGCTTGCAGTCGCTCCAGTTGCACCAGGTACGCAGGCAGTCGATCGGATACGTCCTGCGCCAGATGTTCTGGGCAGGCAGGAACCAGGCGCTCGATCCTGTTTCCGCCCTGCTAGGCGATTATTCAATGGGCGGCAGCTTTCTGTCGTTTAGCAGGCAGAATTATTTTGAATCGGAGCAGACCAGCTTTGCCACCGAGGGCAAAGTAGTTACAGCGTCTGGCAAAGAAATCAGCTTTAATGTCGAAGTGGAGATGTCACGGTCTTTTTATGAGGAAACGTCGACTTTTCTGGATATGAGCAGCGTCCGGCTGACTGACCCGCTTGTCATCAACCTGAGTACCGAAGCCGCCTCTGTCTCAGACCAGAAATTTTATTTCGACCTGGACGCGGACGGGCACCAAGAGCAGATCTCCCGCCTGAACGCCGGAAGCGGTTTTCTTGCCCTGGACAAAAACGGGGATGGCATCATCAACGACGGCAGCGAACTGTTCGGCACCAAAAGCGGCAACGGATTTGCTGACCTGGCGCAATACGACCAGGACGGCAACGGCTGGATCGATGAGGCAGACGAGATTTTTGACAAGCTGCTGATCTGGCAGAAGGATGAAAACGGAAACGATATTTTGCGCGGGCTTGGCGCAGCAGGCGTCGGGGCGATTTATCTTGGAAATGTCAATACGGAGTTTTCGCTGAACTCCCAGGCTGACAACAAAACCAACGCAGTTGTACGGCAAACCGGGATGTATTTATATGAAGACGGGACTGCCGGAACGATGCAGCAGATCGACCTGGCACGCTAAGACAAAAAGAGGGGAGCGGACATGATTGTTGCCCTGCATCCCCTTTTTCTTGTTTGGACAGGCGTTTAAGCCTCTATTTTTTTCAGCGCTTCAACCGCAGCATCCAAATACGGATGTTCTTTTTCATAAAAGGTTCCTGCATCTGCTGCCTGCGCCATCGCCGGATCCAGCGGTACCTTGCCAAGTACCGGGATTCCCAGCTCTTTAGCCGCTTCGTCTACATGGCTTTCTCCAAACAGCCGGATTTCTTTTCCGCAGTCCGGACATTTCAGATAGCTGAAGTTTTCCACAACGCCGAGTACCGGAATATCCATCATTGCCGCCATACGAAATGCCTTTGTCACGATCATCTGCACCAGCTCCTGCGGAGACGTCACTACGATAATGCCGTCTACCGGGAGCGACTGAAAGACCGTCAGCGGCACATCCCCAGTGCCTGGCGGCATATCGATCAGTAAATAATCCAGATCACCCCAGACAACGTCCGTCCAAAACTGCTTGACGGCGCCGCCGATCACCGGGCCTCTCCAAAGCACCGGATCCTGCGGGTTTTCCATCAAAAGGCTAATGGACATCAGCTTGATCCCGTCTTTTGTCTCAAGCGGCAGGATCATGCCTTCGGCATTGCCGTAAGCCTCTCCCGTCACGCCGAACATCTTCGGGATCGACGGCCCTGTAATATCCGCATCCATAATGCCTGTCGGATGCCCTGCTTTTTTCATTGCGGCTGCAAGGGATGCTGTAACAAACGATTTGCCGACCCCTCCTTTTCCGCTGACGATACCGATGACCTTTTTGATTTTGGAATATTTGTTTGCCGGCTCCAACATGCTCTGCGGCTCCTGCGCAGAGCCGCAGCTTTCACGCTGCTCGGCTGAACAGCTCGATGCGCTTGGACATCCGCTGCATTGACTTTGTGCCATTTTATTTTCCTCCTATATTTACATAATTGTCCCGCCGCCAAGCACGCAGCCATCCTCATATAGCACGACTGCCTGTCCAGGTGTCGCAGCACGTACCGGGCGGTCAAACCGCAGCCGGATCTGGCTGCCGTCTGCTGACGCCTCCGTCAGCTCGCAGCCTTCTCCTTTGTGGGAATAACGGATCTTTGCCGTCATCCGCCTGCCCGGCTCCAGCCGCTTAGCTGCCATATAATGCATGGCATCCGCTGCAAGCTCTGTTACCATCAGATCTTCATGTTCTCCGATCACGACCTCATTCGTATCGGTACGGATCTCAGTGACAAATACCCGCCTGCCCAATGCAATGCCAAGCCCTTTGCGCTGTCCGACCGTATAATGCGAGATGCCCCGGTGCGTCCCTAATATGGTACCGTCCGCCGTCACAAAGTTCCCGGCTGCTTCTTCCTCGCCGGTCGTACGGCTGATAAACGCAGCATAATCATGATCTGGCACAAAACAGATCTCCTGGCTGTCCGGCTTATCCGCCACATTCAGCCCAGCCTGTTTTGCGATCTCGCGCACCTGCTCTTTTGTATGATCCCCGATCGGGAACAGCGTATGCCGTAGCTGCTCCTGCGTCAGGCTATAGAGCGCATACGTCTGGTCTTTTGCGCTTGCAGACTGGCGCAGCGTCAAGCGGCCGCCTGCGAGCTTTACAAGCTGCGCATAATGCCCGGTCGCGATATAATCCGCGCCGATGCCAAGGCTGCGGTGCAGCAATGCTTCCCATTTTACAAAACGGTTGCAGGCAATACAGGGGTTCGGTGTTCTCCCGTGACGGTACTCGCGGATAAAATAATCGATGACCTGCTCCTGGAACTGCCGGCGGAAATTCATCACATAATAGGGAATGCCAAGCTGCGCCGCCACCCTGCGTGCATCCTCCACCGCAGAAATGCCGCAGCAGCCCCCTTCCTGTAAGACGGTTGTGCTGTCCTCTTCCTGCCAGATCTGCATGGTAACGCCAACGACCTCATACCCCTGTTCTTTTAACAAATAGGCTGCCACCGAAGAATCTACGCCGCCCGACATACCGACTACCACTTTTTCTTTCATCCCATTTCTCCTGTCCTGTTCCCTGCAAACATCCGTTTTTTATATTTTCAGCCTATTCTTCTTCGGCAGGTTCTTCTTCTGATATATCCTCCTTCGGCGGCTTTAACCCTTCGATCTCGATCTGGTTTTTCTGCGCATAGTCCCATAATGCCGCATGGATGGCTTCTTCCGCCAGCAGCGAGCAGTGCACCTTTACCGGCGGAAGCCCGTCTAATGCTTCCATGACCGCTTTATTCGTCACCTGGAGCGCTTCATAGATCGTCTTTCCTTTGACAAGCTCGGTCGCCATGCTGCTCGTAGCCACTGCCGCCCCGCAGCCAAACGTCTTAAATTTACACTCTTTTATCACCTTTGTATCTTCATCGATATCGAGATAGATCCTCATAATATCGCCGCATTTTGCATTTCCTACCGTTCCTACGCCGCTGGCATCTTCGATCTCGCCGACGTTGCGCGGATTGTTAAAATGATCCATTACTTTTTCACTGTACATCTTTTCCTCTGAACGTTCCGTTCCGGCCCGGAAATCCGAACGTTCTCCCTCCTTTATTTTTCTGTTTCTGACTGTTTTTTCACAAAATCCTCATACAGCGGAGACATGCTGCGCAGCCGCTCTACAATTCCTTTCAGGCTGTCCGCCACCTGATCCGCCTCTTCCATCGTCGTCTCCTCAGATAAGGTCAGCCGCAGCGAACCATGTGCGATCTCATGCGGCAGCCCGATTGCCAGCAGTACATGGGACGGGTCTAAAGACCCGGACGTACATGCCGAACCGCTCGACGCACAGATCCCCTTTTGATCGAGCATAATCAGCAGCGATTCCCCTTCGATAAAACGGAAGCAGAAGTTCGCATTGTTCGGCAGGCGAAGCTCCCGATGCCCGTTCAGGCGTGTATACGGGATTTCAGCAAGCACCCGCTCGATCAGATGGTCTCTGACTGCTGCGATTTTCCTGCTGTTTTCCTCCATATGTTGAACCGCCAGCTCAGCCGCCTTTGCCATGCCTACAATTCCCGGCACGTTGCTGGTGCCTGCCCTGCGGGCGCGTTCCTGTGCCCCGCCGTGGATGTATGCGCCAAGCTTCACGCCATTGCGCAGATATAAGAAGCCGACGCCTTTCGGCCCATAAAATTTATGCGCGCTGGCACTCAACAGATCGATATTCAGCTCGTCCATCCGCATCGGCACATGGCAAAATGCCTGGACTGCATCGGTATGAAACAGGACGCCGTGTTTTTTGGCTATCTCCCCGATCTCCCGTATCGGCTCTATCGTCCCGATTTCATTATTGGCAAACATAATGCTGATTAAAACCGTATCCTGCCGGATTGCATTTTCCAGCTCTTCCAGGCTGACCAGCCCGTTTTCATCCACATCCAGGTAAGTCACCTCAAAACCTTTTTTCTCCAGATACTGGCAAGTATGCAAAACGGCATGGTGTTCGATCTTTGTTGTAATCATATGCTTGCCTTTGGCGGAAAATGCATCCGCGCAGCCCTTGATTGCCCAGTTGTCGCTCTCGCTGCCGCCTGCGGTAAAATAAATCTCATTTGGCTTTGCCCCGATCAAGCTTGCAATCGTTTCCCGTGCTTCTTCCACTGCTTTTTTGCTCTGCTGCGCAAATGTATAAACACTGTTTGGATTGCTGTAATTTTCCAAAAAATACGGCTTCATCGCCTCAAACACTTCTGGGTTTAACGCTGTCGTCGCCGCATTGTCAAGATAGATCCGCTTTTCCATTGCGATATTCCTCCTTTAATCATCCTGGTGCGTACCCTAGTATTCCCGTAGGAATATAGTAGTATATTCCGATAAAAAAGCGGGAAACCGTATCGCTACGCTCCCCTCTTTTTCATTCCTGTTGTATTTTAGATCACATTTCGTAAAGACACCTTCATTATAACGCATTCTTTTCAAATGTCAATTATTTTCTGTCAATTATTTGCGCAATAATTTTTCCGCACTCACAAGCTTGACGCAGCAGGCAAATACTTCTGCCGCCTGTTTCATTTCTTCCAGCTTTGGAAAGGTCGGCGCAATACGGATCACCGTATCTTTTGGATCTATACCGTAAGGGAACGGCGCCCCGGCAGCCGTCATGACAATCCCTGCTTCTCTTGCCTTTGCTACAATCGCTTTTGCACAGCCTTCCATTGCTTCAAAGCAGATAAAGTATCCGCCTTTTGGACGAATCCATGTCCCGATGCCAAGCGGGGCGACTTCTTTTGACAGGATCTCGTCTACGGCTTCAAACTTTGGACGGATCAGCGCGGCGTGCTTTGCCATATGTGCGCGGACGCCGTCCATATCCTTTAAATATCTCGTATGTGTCCACTGCTTGATCTTGTCATGGCCGATCGTCTGTACAGACATCTGCTTTAACAGATCCTGGCGGTTCGTATCCGACATGCCCATTGCTGAGATCCCGGCGCCGGAAAAGGTCACCTTGGACGTCGAGCAGAACTCATAGACCATATCCGGGTTGCCAGCTTTTTCACATTCCGGCAGAATCGGCAGCAGCATATCCCGGTCGTCCTCATACAGGTCGTGCACCGCATATGCGTTGTCCCAGTAAATGCGGAAATCCTCTGCCGCCGGCTTTAATGCCGCAAAACGGCGGACAGTTTCATCCGAATATGTAATGCCCTGCGGATTGGAATATTTCGGAACGCACCAGATCCCTTTGACTGCCGCGTCCTCCTGGACAAGCTTTTCTACCAAATCCATATCCGGCCCATCGGGATGCATCGGAATCTGAACCATTTCTATACCAAAATACTCTGTGATCGCAAAATGCCTGTCATACCCAGGCACTGGGCATAAAAATTTGACCTTATCCAGCCTGCACCACGGCGTGGAGCCTAACACCCCATGCAGCATCGACCTTGCGATTGTATCATACATAATGCTCAGGCTAGCATTGCCATGGACGATCACCTGCTCCTGCTTGCAGTCCATAAACCCTGCCATCAGGCGCTTCGCTTCATCAATCCCGTCCAGGCTCCCGTAATTGCGGCAGTCCGTTCCCGCCTCTGTGCGCAGTACAGACTGCGAGCTGATGATATCGTACATCCCCATAGACAAGTCCAACTGGAGCGGCGAAGGCTTGCCTCTTGTCAGATCCAGGCTCAGCCCAAGCGCCTTGATCTTTGCAAACTCCTGTTCCAGAGACCTGTGTTCTGCCAGCAGTTCTTCTTTTGTCATTTCCAAATATGTTTTCATAGCCTTTTCCTTCCGTAAATATACCATGATACGCTGCCTGCATCTGCTGCCAACCGTTTTGCAGCTTAATGGTGCAGCCCGTCTTTTTTCCATTCCTGCACTTTTTGCAAATACGCACGGATCTGCTTTTCATAGCCGTTTTCTGTCGGCTGATAAAATGTCATTCCCTCCAGCTCATCCGGCAAATACTGCTGCGCCACATAATGGTCTGGATAGGCATGCGCGTATTGATAATTTGCACCGCGCCCAAGCTTTGCGCTGGACTTATAATGCGCATCCTGCAAATGTGCCGGCACCGGCGGCGTCTTTCTTGTACGTACTGCCTCAAACGCACTGCCGACCGCTTCACATGCCGCGTTGCTCTTTGGCGCGCTTGCCACATACGTAACCGCTTGCGATAAAATGATCTGCGCTTCCGGCATTCCAATGCGCTCTGCCGCAAGCGAAGCCGCGACTGCGACCTGCAGCGCCTGCGGGTCTGCGTTGCCGACATCTTCTGATGCGCAAATCATAATCCTCCTTGCGATAAACCGGATATCCTCTCCGGCATACAGCATTCTCGCCAGATAGTAAACCGCCGCGTCCGGGTCAGACCCGCGCATACTTTTAATAAACGCAGATACTGTGTCGTAATGATTGTCCCCAGACTTATCATAACGGACGACGCGTTTTTGGATACATTCCACAGCCGTGTCCAGCGTAATATGGATCTTCCCATCCGCACTGCGCTCCGTTGTCAGTATGCCGAGCTCCACTGCTGTCAAAGCAGCCCTGGCATCTCCGTTTGCCGCATCCGCCAAAAACTGCGCCGCATCCTCTTCGAGCAGCGCCCCATAAGCCCCCATGCCTTTCTCCGTGTCAGACACCGCGCGAAACAGAAGCGTTTGAATGTCCTCCGCCGAAAGCGGGTGCAGCTCAAAAATAATGGAACGCGACAGCAGCGCCCCATTCACTTCAAAATAAGGATTTTCCGTGGTCGCCCCGACCAAAATAACCGTCCCGTCTTCTACAAACGGAAGCAGATAGTCCTGCTGGCCTTTGTTAAAACGGTGGATCTCATCGATAAACAATATCGTCTTTTTCCCGTACATACCCTGATTGTTTTTTGCCTGCCCGATGACTTCTTCCATATCCTTTTTGCCGGAAGAAGTCGCGTTTAACTGCAAAAACTCTGCCCGCGTTGTGTTTGCAATCACCTTTGCAAGCGTTGTCTTGCCGGTGCCAGGCGGCCCGTAAAAAATAACAGAGCTCAACTGGTCTGCTTTGATTGCACGGTACAGCAGCTTGTCTTTCCCAATAATATGCTGCTGGCCGACGACCTCCTCCAAAGACGACGGGCGCAGCCTTGAGGCAAGCGGCGCTTCTTTTTGAAGCTGCTGCTCTCTCATATAATCAAATAAATCCATACATCCTCCTTACGCATCCTTATGCTATGACCATGGCAACGACCATCCGCTGCGCTTCTTCCTTATAATAAATGTCTTCATATTCCGTCCCTTTTTTGCTCCTGCGCATCCCGATCAGCAGCCCCGCAGCCCTTCCTTTTTCTGTCACATACTTCCTCCGGATGCCGTCCTGAACCGCTTCGCCTGCATATTCCAATGCCTGCATCCTGCGAAAAATCTCTGCGCCGGAAATCTTTTTCGTCGTATCCGCATCCCGCAGCCCATTCAGCTTTTCTGCAAGCTCCGCCACCAGATATTTTTCCGCATAAGGAAACGCTGCCGCCTGTTCCTTTGTCAGAGAAAAGTCCGCCTTCTTTTTACATGGGGCTTTCATTTCCTGCCCCGATGCTCCCTGTGCTGCAGCCTGTGGAGCATCGCCGAAATAGTATTTTTCGCGCGCTCCTTTTGTATAATCCAGTACTGCTGCCAAAAACCGCTGTCCATACCGGTTATATTTATGTTCTCCGACACCGTTTACCTGCATCATCTCACTTTTATCAAACGGCGCTTTGACACACAAGTCTACGAGCGTCTTATCGGAAAATATAATATAAGGCGGCAGCCCTTCCTCTTTTGCGATCTCGGTGCGTAGCGCGCGCAGCCGCTCGAACAGCTCCAGCCCTTTGGAATTTAAAATATCTGACCTGCGCATTTTGGCGCTGGCGGATGCGCGCCCTGTTTCAGCTTTTCGATGATCCTCCTTCACTTTTTTCAAGAGCACCCGGCGCCTGCCGTCCACCACGTCGCCCGCCGCCTGCTGTACTTTTAGGAGCGCATATTTATCCTTTGTCGCCGCAAGCAGCCCCTCGACGAGCATCTGATTGATGATTTCCTTGATTTCCATTTCCCGCAGCTCCTTCAAGCTGCCATAGGACGCGTACTCAAACACCCCATACTCCCGCAGCTTTGCACGGCCGTCTCCCGCCAGGATTCCGGCTGTCACATTGATCCCATACCGCTGCCTGCTTTCCAAAATGCAGGCGATAATCTTCATTGCTGCCTGCGTCACATCTGTCTCCTCGTATTCCCTGGCACAATTTTGGCAGTTTTCACACCTGCCGGTTCCCATTTCGCCAAAATAGCGCAAAATATACTCCCGCAGGCAGCCTGTCGTCATACAATAATAGTTCATCGTACGAAGGCGCTCTTCGTCCCGTTCCCGGATCTGCTCGATTTCGTCCCACGTACTGTCTGGATTCGGCTCCTTGCTCTCAATCAGAAACCGGTTGACTGCGACATCCTGGGCACTGTAAAGCAGGATACACTCCGCGCGCTCCCCGTCGCGCCCTGCCCTGCCTGCTTCCTGGTAATAATTTTCCAGGCTTTGGGGCATATTATAATGGATCACATAACGTACGTTAGACTTGTCGATGCCCATGCCAAACGCATTGGTTGCTACCATGACCGGGCGCACATCGTAAATAAAATCCTCCTGGCTGCGCCTGCGCTCGTCCCCGCTCAGCCCCGCATGGTATTTCGCCGCAGCGATTCCCTGTGCGCACAGCTTTTCGCAGACGCTGTCCACATTTTTTCTTGTCGCACAGTAAATAATCCCGCTCTCCTGCTTGTGTTCCTGCACATACTGCATGACATAGCCGTCCTTTTGCCGCGTTGTTTCCACGGCAAAAAACAGGTTTTTCCGGTCAAAGCCTGTGACCAGCACATAAGGATCACAAAGCCCCAGGACGCAGGCGATATCTTCTTTTACCTTTTCCGTAGCCGTAGCTGTAAATGCGCTTATGACCGGGCGCCTGTAGAGGCCGCGGATAAACTGCACGATCTTTAAATAGCTGGGACGGAAATCCTGCCCCCACTGGGAAATACAATGCGCCTCATCTACCGTCAGCATCGCAATCTCCGCCTGTCTTGCAAACTGCAAAAACTCATACGTCTCCAGGCGCTCCGGCGCCACATAAATGATCTTATATTGTCCTGCGGCTGCCAGCCGCAACGCTTTGGATATCTGCGATTCGCTCAAAGAACTGTTAATATAGGCAGCATGGACGCCTGCCTGATTCAATGCCTGTACCTGGTCTTTCATCAGGGAGATTAACGGAGAGACCACCAGCGTAATTCCAGACAGCAGCAGCGCCGGCACCTGGTAACAGATCGATTTGCCTGCTCCGGTAGGCATAATGCCAAGCACATCCCTACCGCTTAGCATACTGTCAATCAATGCCTCCTGGCCTTCCCGAAAATCCGAGTAGCCGAAATATTTCCCGAGTATCCTGTATTTATCATCCATAGATTCCGTATCAAGGCTGCGCAGGCAGCTTTTTCCTTTCTGTTTGATTTTGTGCTGGCTTAGGAACTGTCACGAAAAAACAATAGCCGGAAATACTTTGATATCCAAGCATTCCGGCTATATTTGCTTCGTTATTTGCTACATTCACAAACCTGTTCTAAAAATGCCGCTGATGGGACTTGAACCCATATGGTTTCCCGTACGATTTTGAGTCGTATGCGTCTGCCAATTCCGCCACAGCGGCTTGCTGCATCTTTTCTTACCTGCACAAAATATATTAGCACAACATGGAAAAGAATGCAACTATTTTTTCAAAAAATTTATTCAAAAATTTATTCATAACTTATTCATCCAGCGTCACAAGCGTATACGCGCTGTTTCCAAGCCCTACCTCTTCTGCGTGCTCCAGCACATACTCCCCATTCTGCGCTTCGATCACTTCTACAAAAGGCTCGCTGCCCTGCGCCATATAAATCAGATCCACACATGCCTGGTCCAGGGCGACCGGATCTGTGCAGGCAAGGATCCCGATATCCTGCATTGCGGCATTGTCTGTCTGCATACGTTTCAATACATTCACATACAGCAGATTTCCGTCTAACGCATCAAATACTGCCTTTCCTGCCTCTGCCATTGATTCCAGCAGCACCGTCTGCTCCATCTCCAGGATCTGGCGCTTTCCTTCCGCCGAGCCAACGCCCAGCGATATGCTGTGGACTGCGCCCCGAAAGCCTGTGAGCGGATGCTCTGTAAAATGCGATACGATTAAATATCCATCGTACTCCGGAAAGTGGGCGCCCACTTGATATTCCTGCAAATGAATGCCTTCCTCTGCCAAAATTGAAACAGAACCGTCCTCGTCCAGCACTACGACATCGGCAATCTTGGTAAACCCATGTTCCTGTGCCTGAGAATACCTGTCTGTTCCAGAAGCAGAGCCATCGTCTGCGGTAGCGCATACGGCAATTGTGCCGTCGACATATTGCACAATACCGCCAAGCAGCGCGGAATCCAAATCATCGCTGCCCAT
The DNA here is from genome assembly GCA_947178105.1 of uncultured Eubacterium sp. Lineage (GTDB taxonomy): Bacteria > Bacillota > Clostridia > Lachnospirales > Lachnospiraceae > Eubacterium_J. Next base: position 127,541 of record CAMWXD010000001.1, read on the forward strand.
AGGCTCTCCTGCGGAAACATACACAGCCGTATTGTCTCCTTTTATTTCCCTGCAAAGCGACTGGTACAGCGCAAGCATCGATTGTTCTGTAATCTCATTTGCCATATACACGACCGGCACCGCGTCGGCATACCGCTGCAATTTTGTTTCCTGTTGCGCGGACGGCGTGTCTGATGTTGCATACGCATCTATGCCTTCTGTCTGTTCATTGCCACCGTCTGCCTGCCCGGCATCGCCTTGCATCTGTTCGCCTGCCATTGGCGCATTATTTTCAGCATCGCTTGCAGCCGGCGTTGCATTGCAGGCTGCCAAAGACGCTTCCATGAAAAATGCCATGAAAATACATAATAATATGCGTACTATCTCTCTTGTTTTTTTCATAACCCGCTCCTTTCCGTACCATTCCAAAGGCTTTCCTGTAAGATGCGCGATGTCCCAGGCACGTTCCGGAGGAAAAACGGATTCTGCAAAGATTTGCAATGCCGTACTAGCTCCGGTAATCGGCGTTTATTTTTACATAATCATAAGTCAGGTCACATCCCCATGCTTTTGCAGATGCCTCCCCCTGGTTCAGGTTGATATTGATAAAAATTTCTTTTTCTGAAAGGACTGCTGCGGCTGTTTCTTCGGAAAATGCAAGCCCGTTTCCATCCTTGCACACTAGGACGCTTCCTTTTTCAGAAGCCAGCTCTACATCTATTTTGTCCACATCCAGCTCCGCCTTTGAATAACCGAGAGCGCATAAAATACGTCCGCAGTTTGCATCCGCGCCAAACATCGCGCTCTTTACAAGCGATGAGCCAATAACGCTCTTTGCCGCTGCAATCGCCGTATCCACATCCGGCGCTCCAGCACAGGTACATTCTAACAGCTTGCTGGCGCCTTCTCCGTCCGCAGCAAGCATTTTCGTCAGGTGCAGCAATACGAGATAAAGCCCTTTTTTCAATCTTTCATAGGCTTCCCCTTCAGTAGTTATTTCCTCATTGCCTGCCAATCCGTTTGCAAGGATACATACCATATCGTTCGTCGAAGTATCCCCGTCAACGCTCAGGCAGTTATAGGTCACCTTGACAACCTCACGCAGCGCTTTTTGCAGCAGCTCTGCTGAAACCGCCGCGTCCGTCGTTATAAAATTCAGCGTCGTCGCCATATCCGGGTGAATCATGCCGCTGCCCTTTGCCATGCCTCCAAGACGGCAGGTTTTTCCGTTTACCACAAACGATACAGCCACTTCTTTTTTTACCGTATCCGTCGTCATAATCGCGGCCGCCGCTTCCCCGTGTTTTTCAGGCGACATGCCCGCGGCAAGCTGTTCGATATGGCGCGCGATCGGCTCAATCGGCAGGGCTTGTCCAATCACGCCTGTAGACGCCACGATCACCTCTTCCGGTGTAATCCGTAGCTGCTGCGCCGTAAGCTCGCACATCTGCCATGCCTTTTCTTCCCCGTCCGCATTGCATGTATTGGCGTTTTTGCTGTTTACAATCACAGCCCTTGCCTTGCCGCCTGTCGCATCCAGATTTTTTTTCGTCACCAGAATCGGTGCGCCCTTTACTTTATTGGTTGTATAGACGGCTGCTGCATTGCAGAGTGTTTCACTATAGATCATGCCAAGGTCATTTTTCTTTGGGTCAGCGTCCAGCCCGCAATGGCATCCATTTGCTGCAAATCCTGCCGCTGCGCACACTCCGCCTTCGATATATTCATAACCTTGTTCCTGTTGTAGCTGCATAAAATCCGTATCCTCCTTCATCCATATCTCATAAATGCTATTCTGTAAATCCTTCCTGTTTCCTTGCGCTCATTATATCTCGTGCCGCCAGGAAATTCAATAGTTTCCGAATTTTCTGCACCGATTTGTATATTTTTTCTAATTTGCCGCATACTGTTTAGGACAATCTGTTAATTATAGGAAGGAGACTTTGATTATGAATCCAGATGAAGTCATTTGCAGTTGCCTTGACATTACAAAAGGCATGATCCAGGAAGCGGTCAACAACGGTGCAAAAACACTTGAGGACGTACAGGAAATCAACAGTGTCGGCACCGTCTGCGGCGCCTGTATCGAAGACGTGGAAAATCTGATTGCCGAGCTGACAAGCAAATAAGCATACGGCAGCCACAGAAACATTCACTCCCAAAACAGCTTCCCCGCCGCGCACAGAACGCAGCAGGCAGGGAAGCTGTTTCCTTATATCTGCTTTTCTTGACATTCGTACTGCCGTCCCATACAATGAAGGAAATCCATCCTTAAAGGAGGAATCATACATGTCAAAAAAATTTAACATTACCGGGCTGTGCATCCCGGAAAGAGACTACATGGCAGATATCAGCGGCAAACTCGATACAATTATAAAACAATATATCCGGCAGGGAAGATATTTTACTATCAACCGCGCCAGGCAATACGGAAAAACCACGATCCTGTATCTGTTGGAACAAAAGCTTGCCGACAGCTATCTCGTCATACACTTAAGCTTTGAGGCTTCTGATGAAATGTTTGTTTCGTTATACACACTGGCTGTCGGCTTCCTGCGAAAAATCACCCGGCTGCTCCGTCAGCAGAACGCAAATCCATCGCTCCTATGTAATCTGAACGAGCCAATATCGGAACAATTTCCTCTGGATGACCTCAGTGAACGCATTACCTGCCTGTGCAGGCATTCGGAGAAAGAAATCATACTGATGATCGACGAAGTCGACAAAAGCTCTGACAACCAGATCTTTTTGTCCTTTTTAGGGCTGCTGCGTGCCAAATATCTGGCACAGATGCAGAAAAAGGACTATACGTTCCAATCCGTAATACTGGCAGGCGTCTATGATATCAAAAACCTGAAACTAAAGCTGCATCCTGAGCAGGAAACAAAATACAACAGCCCCTGGAATATCGCTGCTGATTTTATGGTTGACTTAAGCCTAAAGCCAGAAGAAATCTCTGCAATGCTGCTGGATTATGAAAAGGATCACGCAACTGGCATGGACATTTCGGCAATCAGCAGGCTGATTTATGATTATACAAGCGGTTATCCTTATCTTGCCTCCCGCATCTGCCAGATCGCAGACGAACGCCTGCCTGCCGCAGGCGCCTTTGCAGCTTTGTCCGAAATCTGGACCCAGGAGGGCATTGCTGCCGCAGAACAGCTTCTCCGCAAAGAGCCAAATCCGCTGTTTGATGATCTTGTAAAAAAAATTACAGACTTTCCGAAGCTGAAACAAATGCTGCAAGACATTCTTTTTTGCGGCAGCAGCTTTCCATATGAATATGAAAACCATCTGATCCAGCTCGGAACAACGTTCGGCTTCCTAAAGGAGAGCCAAGGAAATGCCGTTATTGCAAACCGCATTTTTGAAACGAAGCTATATGACCTGTTCCTGTCTGAAATTGCAGTAGAAAACACACTGTACCAGTCCGGCTCTATGGAGCGCAACCAGTACATTGTACACGGCTCCTTACAGATGAAGCTGGTCATGGAAAAATTTTGTGAGCATTTTACCGAAATATACGGCACAAGCGATGCATCGTTTGTAGAAGCACATGGACGCAAGCTCTTTTTGCTTTATTTAAAGCCGATCATCAACGGAACCGGCAATTACTACATCGAAGCGCAGACAAGAGACCAGAAACGGACGGATATTATCGTCGATTACCACGGAACCCGCCACATTATAGAACTGAAAATCTGGCATGGAAACGAATATCATAAAAGAGGTGAACAGCAATTACTGGAATATCTCAATTACTATCATACAGATACCGGATACTTATTGAGTTTCAATTTTAACGAGCATAAAAAAACCGGTATGCAGGAAATCATACTGGATGGGAAGCATATTTATGAAGTGACCGTATAACCGTCCTTTTGCCCCTGATGTTTTTATGTTTTTCTAAAACAATAAAAATATTTTAGTTTTTCCTAAAAAAACAGTTGCTTTTCTGCGTATAATTGAGTATGATAAGCACAATCAACAGTAAAGCAACTGTTCATGTACCATTTTGTAAAAGGGAAAGCGAGGTATTTTATTATGGGACAAAAAACAAAAATGATTGTTGATAAGGACTTTAAGCTGGCGAAAATCGACGACCGGCTCTATGGCTCCTTTATCGAGCATCTGGGCAGGGCTGTTTATACAGGCATCTACCAGCCGGGGCATCCGAGCGCGGATGAAGAAGGTTTCCGCCAGGACGTCATTGATCTTGTAAAAGAACTGAATGTGCCGATTATCCGTTATCCGGGCGGCAATTTTGTGTCTAATTTTTTCTGGGAGGACAGCGTCGGCCCGAAGGAACAGCGTAAAAAGAGGCTGGATCTTGCCTGGAGGACGATGGAAAGCAACGAGGTGGGCCTTGGTGAATTTGCTAACTGGTGCAAAAAGGTAAATTCTGAAATGATGATGGCTGTCAACCTTGGCACAAGAGGAACCGCAGACGCTTTAAACCTGCTGGAATACTGCAACCTGGACACCCCGACTTACTATGCTGATCTTCGGCGCTCGCACGGGGTGGACAAGCCATATGGCATCAAGACCTGGTGCCTTGGCAACGAGATGGACGGGCCTTGGCAGATGGGCCATAAGACTGCAACCGAATACGGCCATCTCGCAGCCGAGACAGCAAAGGCAATGAAGACGATGGACGATTCTCTGGAATTTGTCGTATGCGGCAGCTCCAATATCGAAATGCCGACTTTCCCGCAGTGGGAAGCATCGACACTGGAAGAGGCGTACGAATACGTAGACTATATTTCTCTGCACCAGTATTATGGAAACCGCAAAAACGATACCGCAGACTTTTTCGCAAAGACACAGGATCTCGAAAACTTCCTGCACAGCGTAATCTCCACCTGTGATTTTGTAAAAGCAAAAAAACGCAGCAAAAAAGATATCTGCTTAAGCTTTGACGAATGGAACGTATGGTATCATACGACGGACGCCGATAACGACGAAATGACGAAAAAACCATGGCAGACCGCACCGCATCTGCTGGAAGATATTTACAACTTCGAGGATGCCATTTTAAACGGCCTGATTTTGATTACCTTTTTAAAACACGCAGACCGGATCAAGATCGCCTGCCTTGCCCAGCTTGTCAACGTCATTGCGCCGATTATGACAGAAACAGACGGCCCGGCTTGGCGCCAGACTATCTTTTATCCGTATCTGCACGCATCCAAATACGGGCGCGGCGTATCACTGACTCCTGTCATCTCTACCAGTACGCATGATACCACGCAGCACAGCCATGTCACAGATATTGAATCAGCCGCTGTCTACAACGAGGAAAAGGGCGAAGTCACAATCTTTGCCGTAAACCGCAATACGGAATCCGACCTTGTATTCGAAGCGGATATCCGCGGCTTTGAAGGGTATCAGGTAAAGGAATATATCGTGATGGAAAGCGACGATATGAAGCTTGCAAACTCTGCGTCAAGCAGCCCGGTTGTCCCAAAGACGAGGACAGATTATACAATGGAAAACGGCGTATTTGAGGCTGTTATGAAAAAATGCTCCTGGAATGTAATTGTATTTTCCAAATAAAGGCTTTTAACTAATTTTCACGCCAACACTTCATAATCTCAGAAAGGGTGCTGTAAAATCTTTCCTTTTTACAGCATCCTTCTCTTTTTCCTAAATAAAATTTGCTTTTTACCCTCATATCCTGTAAACTATATGTTGTGATATTCTTAGCATTTGTATTGGAAGAACTGACAGTTCCACAGGAAGGAGCAACCTACTATGAAAAAATCCATGAACCAGTCCACACTAAACCTGATCTTAAACGGGATTTCCATTCTCACCCTTATTTTTATGGGGGTCGCCTTGTTTTCCAACAGCCATATTCGCGGGCTTTTGAATACCGCAAATGAGGAGCGGTTTGACCTGACCTACAACGCCAACCGCTTTATGAACGGCTCTGCTTATCTGACAAATGAAGTCCGTGCGTTCGCGGCAACCGGAGCGCAGGAGCACTATGACAATTACTGGGAGGAAGTCAACGAGTCAAAAAACCGTGATATCGGCGTTGCCGCTATGCAGGAAATCGGTATTACAGACGAAGAACAGGGCATGATCGACGATATGTTTGCACTGTCCAACAAGCTCGTACCATTGGAAGAAGAATCGATGGAGCAGGTAAAAGCAGGCGACCGGGAAAGTGCCGTTGCCTATGTCTATGGAGAAGATTACAGCAGCTCAATCGCACAGATCAACGCATTAAAGGAACAGTTTTTAGCCGCACTGGATACAAGGACACAGGCACGCCTGGACGACCTGAACTACCAGGCTGGATTTATCCGTCAATGCATGACAGCCGCATTGATCCTGATTGCCGTATTGCAGCTTATCAGCATGATTGTAACAAACAGGCGGGTGCTGCATCCGATCGTTGCCGTCCGTGACCAGATGAGCGAGATTTCAAACGGCAACCTTTCCGCAGATTTTGCGCTGAAGCCGAGTACTTCCGAAATCGGGATGCTCGCGGCGTCCATTCATGAGACAAAACGGGAGCTGAAAAAATACATCCAGGATATTGACCGTAAACTAGCGCAGATGGCAGAGGGTTCGATGGATTTAACCATCGGTGACGACTACCGCGGTGAATTTCTGCCGATCCAGACAGCAATGCGCCAGATTGTAGATTCCCTAAACCATGCATTGTCACAAATCAGCATGACTGCCGACCATGTATCGAGAGAATCCGAGCATATGGCTTCCGGGGCAGAAAGCCTGTCCAACGGCACTGTCCGCCAGGCATCTGCGGTACAGGAGCTGTCCGCCAGCATCCAGGAAATATCCGGGCAGGTAGACCGCACTTCTGCGGATGCTGACCATGCAAAGCAATCCTCCGCGGACGCTGCACAGCAGTTGCAAATATGCAGCCAGAAGATGGCATCTCTTTCCAATGCGATGGCTGATATTTCCAAAGCTTCCAACCAGATCGGCGGCATTATTAAGACAATAGAGGATATTTCTTTCCAGACCAATATCCTGGCGTTAAACGCAGCCGTAGAAGCGGCGCGCGCCGGAGAAGCCGGAAAGGGCTTTGCCATTGTAGCGGATGAGGTGCAAGACCTTGCCAACAAAAGTTCTGTCTCCGCACAGGATATTGCAGAGCTGATTGAAAACTCCATGAAGCTCGTACAGTACGGCTCTTCCTTGACGACTGAGACGACTGACGCAATTACCGCCGTGGTCTCCAGCGCCCAGAAATCCACCGAACTGGTAGAACGGATTGCTGAATCGGCACAATACCAGTCGCATTCGTTAAAACAGTTGACACAGGGTATGGAACAGATCTCAGAAGTCGTACAGTCAAACGCCTCCACGGCGCAGGAATCCGCACAGTCAGCAAAGGAGCTGTATCACCAGGCAGAGGAGCTCAAAGTCTCGGTACATAGATTCCGCCTGCGCAGGCAGCCATAACGCAAGCCCCTTGTTCCCGAAAAATTACTGCGCATCCAGATACAGCCCCGCCTGCACCTTCCACATGCCGGCGTATTTGCCTCCTGCCGCAAGCAGCTCTTCATGCGTTCCCGCTTCGATGATCCGCCCCTGCTCCATCATATAAATACAGTCTGCATCCCGCGTGGTGGACAGCCGGTGCGAGATAAATACGACCGTTTTATCCTGTGCGATCTCATTTAACTCCTGGTTCAGCTCATACTCCGCCCGCGGGTCTAACGCACTGCTTGGCTCATCCATAATAATCAGGTTCTGCCTGCGGTAGAGGGTACGCGCAATCGCGACCTTCTGCATCTCGCCGCCGGACAGGTTGACGCCGTCCTTTTCAAACTCCGTCGTCAGCGGCGTCTCGATCTGATAGACCAGACGGTTATCCTGCAACGTAAAATGTGCGTCATATAACGCTTTTTCTACCTCGTAGTTTTCTTTTTTCGTATTTTGGCTGACATCCATCAATACATTTTCCTTTAATGACGCCGCATAGATTTTAAAATCCTGAAATACCGAGCCGATGGAATGGCGGTAGCCCTCCACCGCATAATCCCGGATGTCCGTCCCATTGCAGCAGATGCTTCCGCTGTCCGGGTCATACAGGCGCAGCAGCAGCTTTACAAGCGTGGTCTTGCCGGAGCCGTTATAGCCGACGAGCGCAATTTTCTGCCTGGCGCCGATTTGCAGGCTGATGTCCTTTAGCACCGGTTTCCCAGGCTGATAGGAAAATGTCACATGCCGGATATCAAATGATACAGGGCTTGTCCCGACAGGCAGGTTTTTTGCAGATACAACCGAAGGCTCCATATTCGTCAGGCTATGGATCCGTTTTACATATGCCGCGTTTTCCGCCGCTTTTTTCCATCCCATAATCATGCTGCCAGAGCTTTTGGAAACATAGCTCGCAGCCTTTAAGCTGCTCAGCATCGCAGCATAAGAAAGCGTATGCAGCTTTAACACCTGATACAGCAGCAGCGACCAAGAAAGCACGCTTTCCAGATACACAGGGCCGACGGCATCCCGGATACATCCGTACACAAACAGCTTTTTTCCGTATGTGCGGTGAATACGCCGGATTTCCTTCTGCGAACGGTTAAAATCCTGCCTGCATTTTTGCTGCATTCCCGGATACAGGCGCAGGTCTTTGGCATAGTCGGACAAGTAGAAGACCCGGTTTTGGTACTCGCGTTTTTGCTCATAAGGCAGCCGTTCCATACGGGAAGCGATTTGCAGCCTGTTTTCCTTCCCTGCAAGCCACAGCGATACGCAAAAGCTCACTCCTGTTACAAGCAAAATCAGCGGATTCACTGTCAGGCAAAAGCCCAGGGCAAGCACAAACTGGGTGATTCCCGCACTGTAGGTCTCTACCGTCTCCAGATAGCGGTCAATGCATGTATCTGACTCTTCCGCCGCAAGAATAAACTTCTGGTAAAAATCTGTCTCATCGTAGCACGCAAGGTCTAGGTCTTTCGTCCGCTCATAAATATGCATTCGAAATGCCTGGTGCAGGACTGGCGTAAGCCTTGGCTTTACCGACTGCTTATAATAGGAAAACGACATCGTCGATACAAATACGGCAGCCATAAAAATAACCATACACCAGAAAAACTGCTTCCACGGCCCGCCGCGCTCCGCAATCCCAAGCGCGTAATTGATCATCCAGATAAATTCAAAAAAGATAGACACTTGCAGCTTGACGCTTTCAAAAACATGAAACGCCATCCCTCCTGGCGCCGCCGCAAAGCAAAACCTGGTCAAAAACCACTGCTCTTTGAGTATTTCTTTTGCTGTCAGCTTCTGTTCCCTGCCGTCTCCCGTATGATGTTTCTGCATCCTCACACCCCTTCTTTCTTGTTCCTTCTGCCGGTTCCTTATGCCAGGTAATTTTTTGCCTGAGTCCGGTACAGCGAGGCATATTTTCCATTTTTCTCCATCAGTTCTTTATGGCTGCCACGCTCCGTAATCCTGCCGTTTTCCAGAAAAAATACGACATCTGCATTCCGCACGGATGACAGCCGGTGCGAAATGAAAAACAGCATCCGCTCTCCGCTGAAACGCAAAATATTTGCAAACAGGCTGTATTCCGCAATCGGGTCAAGCGCACTGCTCGGCTCGTCAAAGACCGCAACCGGGCAGTCTTTCGCAAACGCGCGCGCAGCAATGATTTTCTGGCTCTGCCCGCCGGAAAGCACCATCCCTTCCCTCGAAAACTCTTTTGTCAAGACCGTCTTTTCCTGCCTGTCCCAGGAGCGTACTTCCTCTTCCATCCCTGCAAGCTTTAGCGCCTTCCATACGGTCTGTGCATCCTGCTCGGGCGTTTGGTGCGCACCCATCAAAATATTTTCCTCCACCGTATCCGCAAAAATTTTCCCGTCCTGAAACGCGGCTGTAAACAGGCTTCGGTATGCGCGCAGGTTGTATTCGCGGATATCGGTGCCATTGACTAAAATCGCTCCCTCATCCGGGTCATACAGGCGCAGCAGCAGCTTCATCAATGTCGTCTTACCGGAGCCGTTGAATCCGACCAGCGCCGCGTGCTGCCCCGCGTGCAGCTCCAGGCAGACATCCTTTAGCACAGCCCTGCCCTCCTGATAGCCAAACGACACATGAGAAAATGTAATTGTTCGTATCGTCCGCTCCGGTATCATTCCGTCCGCATCCTCCGGTATTTTCGGCTCATAGTTTAAAAAGCCTTCGATCTGTTCGATAAAAAAGCTGTTTTTAATATTTTCCACCGCAGCTTCTGCGCTGTACAAAAAATCCCACGTATTCGTACACATAAAATTTTGAAAGACAGCCAGCTCCGCAAACACCATCGACCCGGTCACAAGCGTATGGTATCCGGCATACAAAAACGAGCCGTTAAATAATAGCGTAAATGTGAAATACTGAAAGCAGAAAAATAATAACAGATTGACCGGCGCATACCGCCTGACTGCCTTTTGCTCCGCCTTTACGGATTCGTCATATTTGCGTCCAAGCAGCGAAAAGACATTGCTTAATCGAATTTCCTTGGCATAATCGGCAAGGTGGATCGTACGGTTGACATAATCCGCAATCCGCTTAAATATAATCGTTTCCCGTTCCAGGCGGAATAAACGGCCGCTCAGTATCCCATTAAATACAAAGTTCCCAAGAATCGGCAGGATAATAAACAGCAGCGCATACCGGTTCATCCTCCAGATCATATAAAATCCCGTCAGTGCGGCGAGAAAGGATACAATCATATCACTAATATCATACAGCATCTTCGGCACCCGTGCTTTTGCCTCCCGTACCGCCATCATATACTGATTATAAAATTCACTGTCCTCAAAACAGGTAAGGTCCGCCAGGCACGCCTTTTCATACAGCAGACGGGTCATCCCCTCCAAAAAGCGCACATCGGACACCGGGCTTGCCATATTCGTGTAATACTGCAAATAAATATGTATGACAGCCCGCGGCAGAAATCCTGCCCACAGCAGCGCAAACATCGTCTGGAATTCCAGATTTTTCTCCACTAGGCTTAAAATGACCTGCGTAAAAATCGCCCCATAAATCAAATACTCATAAACGGTGCAAAACCGCTCTAAAAATTGCAGCAAAACCCGCTTTTTATCTATCTGCCAGACAATTTTTAAAACATACAGATGCGCATGTGCAATGCGTGCAATCGGACGTTTTGTTTTCATCGTTTCAGCTCCTTTCGCATGACTTCCCACAGCAGCCTGCGGCTATGGAATTGCCGGCAGTCGCTGCTAACGGTTTACTGGCAGTTTCCAAAAAGCTGCTGCGGTCGTTTTACTTCAAGTATGCTCTGATCCTGTTTGACGAAGCTGCCAGGATACAGCCATACTTTGGGAAAGCAAAAAAATTATAACACAGAATACAGAAAAGATGCGGATACGTCCGCGAATTTGGGGATTTTGTCCTCAAATTATGGATTGATTCTACAAAAATTTCAGAGTATAATAGACGGATAATGAGTAAAGAAAGGATGCTGCGCCATGCTGCAAATTGCCGTCTGCGACGACGAACCGCTGTCACTGAAAAACATCGAAGCCGAGACAAGGCGCTGTCTGGAAAAACAGCATATTTTCCCGATGATCACGACATTCACAAACGGGACGCATTTACTGTATGCGCTGGAAGACGGTGATTTTTTTGACCTGCTGCTCTTAGATATCGAGATGCCGGACATCTCCGGGATGGATCTGGCACGCCGGATTCACGAAAAGCTGCCGCAGGCTTTGATTATCTTTGTGACCGCATATTTTAAATATGCCGTAGATGCCTATGAACTGAATATTTTCCGCTACATCCCCAAAAACCAGTTGTCCGGCAGGCTGATGCACGCCGTAACAGACGCAGCCGCCATACTGGAGACACAGGATACCGAATCTTACCTGATCAGCAGCCAAAACCGCATGGAGCGGATTCCGCTGAAAAATATCCTGTATCTGGTACGGGAAGGAAAGAACGGGATCTTTCACCTGTGCAGCCAGCCGGAACCGATCCGCCTGCGCAAATCCCTCGCGGAAATCCATGCAGAGCTGCCGCAAGACGAATTTATCTATATCGACCGGGGCTGCATCGTCAACCTGCGCCACGTATCCAGCATCGTACGCACAGACTGCATACTGGCAGACGGCAGCAGGCTGCCGATCGCGCAAAGCAGGCTGTCCGAGCTTAAGCGCAGGCTGAATCTCTTTTGGAGCTGTAAAATCTGAAAACATGATCTTCCATACAACTAATTTCTGCTTTCGGAGAACCTGATATCTATGAAAAACCTGTTAAAAAAATCACTGCGTTCCAGAGTCCGTTTTCTGGAATTAAAAAATACACTTTTGGAAGAAAACCAGCAGCGGCTGCATGAAATCTACAAAGAAAACGCCAGGCTGTACCACGACATGAATCACCACCTGCAAATCATCTCCTGGCTGGCACAAAAAGCGGGAAATACTGAAATCATGGACTACACCGCCTCCATCAGCGAACCGATCCGGCAGCTCCCGGACGTGGTGTGGAGCGGTGTAGGCATTGTAGACGCGATTTTAAACCACGCGCTGATGCTCGCGGAAGCAAAAGGAATCACAATGGATGTCAACGTAGAATTTCCGAATACCTGTACGGTCACCGCAGACGATATCTGCGTCATTTTATTTAACCTGCTTGACAATGCCATAGAAAACACAAAAACACCCCCTGTCAAGCCAGGCAGCAGCGCCGACGCTCCAACCATCCGCGTCACCATCCGCCGGATTGCACAGTTTTTAATGATCAAGGTACAAAATCCATGTACAGAAAACAGGCGAAGCTATTTCGGCAGATTTTTCACAACAAAAGCCAATCCACTGCTGCATGGCATTGGCTTGCAAAATGTACGCAAAACTGCGGAAAAGTATGGTGGGAATGTGGAGGTCTCGGTACAGGATGGGGTGTTTGCTGCTGCGGTGCTGTTGTTTTTATAACTTCCGATACCCCCTGTCAATCACCGGAACCAGCACCGCCGCAAGCACCAGATACAGCACAAGCAAAATCGGCAAAGCCCCCACAACCTTCCCGCCGATCTCATATAAATGAAAATATCGGACTACCATCCCCACCTGCAAGAGCTGGTCTGGCAGCAGGCCGGTTACCTTGGTGACTGCTGGATGGTTCACCCCCTGCAAAAACGTTGGCAAAAATATCGCGAGAAACGGCACCATCACCGCAAGCACCGCTGATTTTGTTTTGGCGGACACAAGCATCGTCAGCAGGGCTAAAAACAGGCATCCCAGATATCCTCCGATTGCAATGGCAAGATATTCCTGCCAGACTGTCATATGGTAAAAGCTTTTCCATGAAGTCCAGCTTGCCTGGACTGGCAGCCCGGCACCGTCAGCACCCAGGCACAGCAGCACAAAACACGTATATAATATAAACACGGCTGCATAAATTCCGGTCACAATGCCAAGCCCAGCCTTGATTTTGTCCCGGACAGCACGGTTTCTCCCATATGCACTGCTGAAAAAAACAGCATCTGCCCTCCAAGAAAACTCGCCGGAAAAAATGCCTGCCACAAGGTATCCGAGTATCAGCGCTAAAAGCATCACAACCGTCGGCGCATACTCCACCGCCTGCCTCCATCCCAGCATATAATCGATCGAAAACGGCACCTGCAATTTTTCATACTGGCTGACTAAATACGCTTTTTGCGAATCCGAAAACTGTTCTGACGCCTCCTTTGACAGCCAGCTTTTCAAAAGCTGTATCCGGTTGCTGTAAAAATCCGCCGCGTCCGATTCTGTCAGGGAATCCGCCCGATAATAGTCATAGTCCTGAAATCCCTTTGCAAAAGCACAGTTTAAAAGGTCCCGGATCCCCTGAACCCCCTGTCCCCAGCTATATGCAATCTCATTGTCCTTAAGCTCTTTGGAGCGATACTGCGCAGACTGTTTGATCCTGCGGTTTTCTGCGATTGCCTGACGCAGCTTCTCTTCATCCAGGCAGCCTGCCCATTCTTTTTGCGCTTCTTTTAGCTTCACCGCTGCGGCAGGCCCTTTGATTTTGTTCCCATCTCCATCCACATAGGTAATATTTACCGCCAGATAACTGACAACGCCAAGCAAAGCCAAGATCAACAGCAGCGCGATCTGGCTGCTTCTTTTCGAAAACACTTTTTTCATTTCATACTTCATATTCTGCCTTACCCTTTTCCTCTTTTACACTCTCTCCAAAATAGTCCAAAAACAAATCCTCCAGCGTCGCCTGTTCCAAAACTGCCTGCTCATGCGGCTTGCCGTCTGCTATCACCCGTAGCTGAGCGCCGTCTACGACTGTTTTAACATTGGATACTTTGTATGCCTTCATATAACTTCCAATCTGCTCCTTTGGCACGCACACCTGCCAGACTTTATCTGACATCCCCGCCAGCAGCTCTTCCGGTGTCCCGGACGCCTGGATGCTCCCATTTTTCATCAATAAAATTTCGTTCGCAATATACTCCACATCAGACACAATATGTGTCGACAGCAGCACCACCCTGTCTGCGGAAAGCTCGCTGATCAGGTTGCGAAACCGGATACGCTCATTTGGGTCTAACCCTGCCGTCGGCTCATCCAAAACCAAAATCTTCGGGTCATTTAACATCGCCTGGGCAATGCCAATCCGCCGCTTCATGCCCCCGGACAGTGTTTTCATCTTTTTCTTCTTTGCCTCCTCCATACCGACCTGCTTTAGCAGCTCTCTTGTACGCCTTTTTGCTACCGCCGGGCGAAGCCCTTTAATCGAAGCAATATACATTAAATAATCATATACCGTAAAATCGGGATAAAACCCAAAGTCCTGCGGCAGATACCCCAGCAGCCTTCGGTATCTTTCATCCATCGCAAATATATCCTCCCCATCCCAGGTAATGCTGCCGCCCGTCGGGCGCATCAGCGTACAGAGCATCCGCATCAGCGTTGTTTTCCCGGCGCCGTTGACGCCCAAAAGCCCGTATACGCCTGTTGTCATTGTATAGGAAATATGGCCAACCGCCATAAAATCCTGAAAGCATTTCGTTAAATCCGAAATATGCAGTTCCATGCTGCCTGTCCTCCTATTTTCATTCTCTTTTTGCATCACTGTACCATGATTCACAGGCACTGCCCGCGCACCAAATCTTCCATGCTGCCTGTCTGGGCGCGGATCATACAATACCCCAGATACAATGCGGAAACGGCTGTCATGCCCGCCCATACCGGCAGCTCTACTGCACTGTAGATCTTTTCATCCAGTACAAGCAGCATCCATGCGACACACCAGGCAATGCACAAAAGCAGCGCAAATGCTTCTGAATGCACCCGCCTGCTGTAAAGCGTACGAAAACAAATGCAGCAAGTAACAAAATATGGCAAAAGAAACTGTGCAAGCATCTCCTGCAAGGCAATCCTGCCAGAACAGATCCCCGCAAGCACAAACGTGCCAAACAATACTGTATCCACGATAACAAATAAAAACATCCTTGCCGCATAGATCTGGCGCAGTGAATAATACGCCGCCCCCTCTACCTCCACCGCCTGGCAGCTTCGGTTTTTCCATAGCTCCGGCAGAATAAGCATTGCAAGAAACGGCGCTAAAATGCCCATATACTTCTGCGTATCCAGGCTGCTGTCTGTATTCTTTAACAAATACCAAAGCATTGCCAAAAGAAGTCCCTGCATCACCCACCAGCGCTTGCGCACCCACTGGCTCTGCAAATACAAAAATTCAAAGCAAGACAGGCTTTCCATTGCCTCGCCTTCATAAAACGCCTCCCCCGACAAGCGAACCACAGCTTGAAGGGCGTTTTCATACCCTGCTTTCTCCCGCTTGCCCGTGCCCGCCGAAAGCACTTGCTGCGAGTGCGCCTTTAGCCTTTTCTTTAGCTTTTTTGCAGGCAGTCTCTGTCTCATGGCGCCTCCTTTCACAATCCAAACAATGATTTCTTCTTCCCTAAATTCTTTCTTCCCAAAAAGGATTACTCCAAATACTCCGACAGCAGCTCCCGCGCCCGCCTGATCCTGTACTTTACAAGCGGCAGCCCAATCCCTAAAATCGCTGCGATATCCTTTTGCTTGCGCTCCTGCATAAAATACAACACAGCCGTCTCCCGGATTTCCTCCGGCAGGCGTTCCAGCGCCATACGTACCATCAACCCAATATCCGGGTCGCCGCAGCGCTCATCCGGTGCGTCCCGCACTGCATCTGTATCGAATAACTGTTCTTTTTTTCTGCGGTAATAATCACTGCACAGGTTGGACGCGACTACGTACAGGTAATTTGCAGCCTTTCCATAGTGCTGGTACTGCCGGAACGAGCGGAAAAACCGCGCAAACGTCTCCTGGGCAAGATCCTGGGCATAGTCCTGGTCATCTGTATGCATCCGACAGTAGGCCAGTATTTTGGAATAATACTTTGTAACAAACGCTTCCAGCGCTTTTTCATCACCCATCCTCATTTTCTGTACCAGCAGAAAATCCGGTTCCGGCACGACACCCATATCCTCCTCCTTTGCTGCATTGCTTTCTATACCTAATATAACGAGGACGGACGGCAAAAAGATAGGCTGGATGCAAAAAAAATCTGTACGGCATTGTAACTACAAGACAATCCCATACAGATCCATTTTTTATCATCCAGTCTGGCACTCACACTGCAAGCTCCTGCATCAGCCTGGCAACTGTCGTCATTTCCCGAATCCTGCCGACATTTGCTCCGCAGAAAATAAGCCCCTGCTCCAAATTCCCTTTTACCGCGTTTACCAGAGCCTGTGTAATACAGTACGGCACCTCCTTCGGCATACATTTTTTTATACACTGAAAGCATTGTTTGATCGGAACCTTCCCCTGCTCCGCCTTTTGAATAAACGCATTGCGGATCGCCCGTCCCGGCATACCGACAGGACTTTGCACGATCACAACATCCTCGTCCTTTGCCTGAATATACGCCTGCTTATACGCATCCGCCGCATCGCACTCCTCAGTCGCGACAAACCGCGTGGCAACCTGCACGCCATCCGCGCCAAGCCCGATCATATGCCGGGCGTCGGCACTGTCAAAAATCCCTCCTCCTGCAACGACCGGTATCGACACACCGTATTTGCTTTCGTAAATTCTTTTTTCTTTGATAATCTGCCTGATTTCCTCATCATAATCCAATACAGCAATATCCTTTAACTGCGCAGGCGTAAAGCCAAGATGCCCTCCCGCCTTAGGGCCTTCCACAACCAGCAGGTCTGCCGTCCGGTGATACTTTTTATCCCACATCCGCAAAAGCACGGAAGCCGCTTTTGAGGAAGAAACAATCGGCGCAATCGCCGTATCCGCGTCCCCCACCAGCTCCGGCAAGTCCGCCGGCAGCCCTGCTCCGCAGACAACCAGGTCAGCGCCTGCCTGGACAGCCGCCCGCACATGGCGTGCATAATGCTTTAACGCCACCATAACATTGACGCCGACAAGCCCGCCATCCGACTGCTGCTTTGCAAGCCTGACATGCTTTTCTATCGCCCGCAGATTGCATCCGCAGACATCCTGTTCAAAATCCGGCTCGTCATACCCGATCTGTGCACTGGAAATCATCCCGACGCCGCCCGCCTTCGCAACCGCTCCGGCAAGGCGAGAACGGCTGACGCCAACGCCCATGCCGCCCTGGATGATCGGAATGCGCGCCGTTTTCTTCCCTATTTTTAACTCATGAAATTCCATCATACGCTCCATTTCTGTAACTTCCAAACTGTGTTTGAAAATCACTCTGTTTGAAAATTGCTCTGCATCTCTTTTTTATCTCTTTTTAAAGCGTTAATAATTATAACAATATATTTTATTTATGTCAATATATTCTATTTTTCATTATTTTATTAAGTAGTATTGATTACTATATATTGTTATGATTGTGCTGCCAAACTCTTTGCAAAGCATAACAGATGAATATTATGGAACTTAGGAACTGCCGCAAAATAACATGCCCATATTGCGCAGGATTTTTCTCCGAGAGTGCAATGCAAAAATCGCGCGCAGCAACAACAAAAGTGTAAAGCCCGTGAACCTGCCACAATGCTTTACACTCTTTAAAAAACTACATTTACATCTTCTGAAACGTCTCCCGAAGCTTTGGATAGATCTCCCGGAACGTCTGATACCGTTTCTCATACAGCGCCGCCAGCTCCGGTTCCGGCTCTACTGTATCGGTCACCTTTACGATCGCTTCTGCCGCCTGCGCCACGCTTTCATACTCACCGTTTGCAACTGCGGCAAGCATTGCGCCGCCGAGCGCCGGGCCCTCCTCGTTTGCTAATGTATCGACCTTGATATTCAGGATATTGGCAATCATCTTTTTCCACAGCGGGCTTTTTGCACCGCCGCCGCAGATCTTTGTGCGCTCGATTTTGATGCCGAGCAGCTTTGCCACCTCAAAGGAATCCCGCAGGGCAAATGCAACGCCTTCCAATACTGCCTGCGTCATGTCTGCGCGCGTCGTATCCATCGTCATACCGATAAACGTCCCGCGTGCTTTTGGGTCATTATGCGGGGAACGCTCCCCCATCAGATACGGCAGAAAATACACATGGTTTTCTCCCAGCTTTGTGATACCCTCCTGCTGCGCCGCGAAGTCCTTTGTTCCTAAAATGTCTTCCATCCACCATTTATTGCACGATGCCGCGCTCAACATACAGCCCATCAGATGATAATGCCCGTCTGCATGGGCAAATGCATGGAGCGCGTTATGGCTGTCCACTGCAAACTGGCCACTGGCAATAAACACCGTCCCGCTTGTCCCAAGCGAAATATTGCAGCTTCCGTCACCGACTGTCCCGGTTCCAACCGCAGCCGCAGCATTATCGCCTGCTCCTGCTGCAACGATCACTGTCTGTGGCAATCCGAGCAGCTTTGCAGCTTCCGGCAGCAGCGTGCCGACTGCTTCATAGCTTTCATAAATATGCGCCAACTGCTCTTGCCTGATGCCGCAAATATCCATCATTTCCTTCGACCAGCATTTATTTTTTACATCCATTAAAAGCATCCCGGAAGCATCCGATACGTCCGTACAATGTACGCCGGTCAGGCGGTAGGCAATATAATCCTTCGGCAGCATAATTTTGGCTATTTTCTCAAACAGCTCCGGCTCCTGCTTTTTCATCCATAGAAGCTTCGGCGCGGTAAACCCTGCAAACGCTATATTCGCCGTGTACTGCGACAGTTTTTCCTTGCCGACCGTTTCATTCAGATACTCGGTCTCTTCTGTCGTCCTGCCGTCGTTCCATAAGATCGCCGGACGGATCACCTCGTCGTTTTCATCCAGCGCTACCAGCCCGTGCATCTGCCCGCCAAAGCTGATGCCTGCCACCTGGCTTTGATCTGCGTCTGCTACAAGCTCGCGGATGCCTGCCACACATGCGTTCCACCAGTCTGTTGGATTCTGCTCCGACCAGCCTGGCTGTGGAAAGCTGAGCGGATATTCCTTTGAAACAATTTTTTCAATCGTGCCGTCCGCCTGCATCAGCAGCAGCTTGACAGCCGATGTCCCCAAATCCACACCTATATACAGCATAAATCCCTCCTCTGGCTCTCTGTCTTATGCAAAAGGATTTTCTGTCTTGTAACGCATCTCTTTCGGCTGGTTAAAGCCGATTTCTTCCGGCGCTACTCCAATCAGCTTAAACACTTCATACAGGCTCTTTCCGAAATGCCCAAACGCCACGGCGCCGTGATGCGGGTAATTGCCCTCGATCAATACATGGCGGTAGAACCTGCCCATCTGCGGGATCGCAAACACGCCGATCGAGCCAAACGATTTTGTCGCTACCGGAAGCACCTCACCCTGCGCCACATAAGCGCGCAGCTTTGCATCCGCCGTACTCTGCAATCTGAAAAACGTAATATCCCCAGGAGCAATGTCCCCTTCCAGCGTTCCCTGCGTCACTTCTTCCGGGAGCGTGCGAGCCATAATCATCTGGTATTTCATCGAACATGATGACAGCTTTCTGGAGCATGTATTCCCACAATGGAAGCCCATAAACGTATCTTTTAACGTATAGTCAAATTTGCCCTGGATGCTTTCCTCATACATATCCGCCGGGACTGTATTGTTGATATCCAGCAGGGTAACCGCATCCTCACTGACACAAGTGCCGATAAACTCGCTCAGCGCCCCGTAAATATCCACTTCACACGAAACCGGAATGCCCCTGCCTGTCAGGCGGCTGTTGACATAACATGGCACAAACCCAAACTGCGTCTGAAATGCCGGCCAGCATTTCCCGGCGATGCAGACATACTCCCGGTATCCCTTATGTTCTTCGATCCAGTCCAGCAGCGTCAGCTCATACTGCGCCAGCTTCGGCAAGATTTCCGGCTTCTGGTTTCCTGTCCCAAGCTCTTTTTCCATATCCGCAACCACCTCGGCAATCCGCGGGTCGTCCTTATGCTTATGGAACGCTTCGAACAAGTCCAGCTCCGAATTCTCCTCGATCTCTACGCCCAGGTTATACAACTGCTTAATCGGCGCATTGCAGGCAAGGAAGTTCGTCGGGCGAGGCCCAAAGCTAATGATTTTCAGGCTGCCCAGCCCGATCACCGCACGCGCAACCGGCAAGAATTCATGCAGCATGTCCGCACATTCCGCTGCCGTACCAACCGGATATTCCGGGATATAAGCATGGATATTGCGCAGCTTTAAATTGTAGCTTGCATTGAGCATCCCGCAGTACGCGTCGCCCCTTCCTCCGATCAGGCTGTCGCCGGACTCCTCCGCTGCTGCGACAAACATCTTCGGGCCGTCAAAATGCTTTGCCAGCAGCGTTTCCGAAATTTCCGGGCCGAAATTGCCCAGATAAACTGCCAGCGCATTGCAGCCTGCCTTTTTGACATCCTCCAATGCCTGCTGCATATGGATTTCACTTTCCACAATACAGACCGGGCATTCATAAATATCCGCCGCATCATATTTTGCACAATATGCGTCCACCAGCGCCTTGCGCCTGTTTACCGACAGGCTTTCCGGAAAGCAGTCGCGGCTGACCGCAACGATGCCAAGCTTCACTTTTGGTATGTTTGAAAACATAAAAACCCTCCTTCGTTTTTCCTAAATATGCTTTGATGAATTTGTTAAAAGCATTATAGAATACAAATATGGGCTGTGCGACCGAAAACTTGTCGAAGTTTTGGCACTTTTTTGTCAATCTTAAAAACTTCTAAAAATGTATGATCTTTTTCTCGCTTTTGTGGTATAATAAACATATACAAATTCACTTATTAGAAAAAGGAGGCAAGCTATGGAAAATGTACTAAATGTTGCTGCATATATCGCGAACCGATATTTCTCTGAATATGGCCAACACATTGATGAAATGAAGTTGCATAAACTTATGTATTTTGCACAAAGAGAATCTTTCATACAAACAGACGCTCCGCTCTTTCAGGCAATCTTTTATGGTTGGAAATATGGGCCTGTTTTGAAAGAAATACGAAGCGCTTATAAAGATGGTTCTTTTTCCTCTATATCTCCTTGTGCTTTAGATGAAACGGCTTTGCTTATTATAAACAAAATCTTTTCAAATTATGCCGGCAAAGATTCCTGGAGCCTCAGCAGGCTAACTCATGGCGAATTATCCTGGAAAAGTTCAAGAATAGGCGTCTTGGAACAAACAAACAGCGACAATCCAATGGATCTGGAAGATATTAAAAAAGATGCTGAACGAATTAAATCCCGGAGAAAAATGTTAACCGGATTAGGGCTCGCATGAGGTAAAATAAAATATGGGAAAAATTACAAATGAACAACTACGAATCATTGATCGTTTTTCATGCGAATGATTAACGAGCAAACAGGAAAATCAAGAATTGATAAAAGCTTTTGTAAATGATAAGGGTTATTCGCTGGTCAATTACCTCCAAACCTTCGCCTGGAAAGAAGATCTTGATTGCCATACAGCTTATTATGTAATCAAATCGCCCGCAAATGAAATTGTTTTATTTTTTTCCTTAAAATGCGGTGCGTTATTTGATCCATTAGACGAAGATATTATTGAGCAGCGCGCACAAAGAGCTCAGGAATTATTAAAGCTGGTGCAAAGCATCAACAGCAGCGGGCAGGAACGGGAATTTGCACTTCAAATATTGGAACATTTCAGATCCGGCCAGGATATTTCCATCGAACAACTAAAGAGAAAAATCAAAATCAATGCCATGCAGGCACAACAAATTTGGAAACAACTCAACTATGACAAAAATCATGAAGGAAATGAACAGATTATCAGAGTTGGACATACATATCCAGGAATCGAAATCGTCCATTTTTGTTCCAACGATTTGATAAAAGAGCAGTGGAAATCTCTCAACCTAAATCATCCTATGGGCGAGGTTATGTTCTGGCAATATATTGTACCAATTATTTGTGACGTTCAAAAACACATTGGATGTCAATATGCTTTTCTTTTTGCCGCAGACGCTTCTGAAGACGGCATACTCATAAACTATTATAACGTTGCGCTAAAATTTGAGCAGCCTACTGAAGTAGGAACCAATAAGCCACGCTACGATCTGTGTTGTGAATTTATGTGCCAGGAAATTAATCAGTTAAAAAAACATCGGCAAGAATATTTTGATCATTTCAATCCTGAAGATGAGATGATTGTCTAATATCCCTAAACGGATGGTTCTGGGCTGAATGCAGTTCTAGAACCATCAAGCATTTTTCCGATACTCCGCCGGCGTCATCCCATACCGCTGCCGGAACGCCTTCGCAAAGCTGCGGCTGTCTGGAAACCCGCATTCCATCGCGATCTGTCCGACCGCAAGCTCCGTATTCATCAGCAGCCGGTATCCTGCCTCCGTACGCAGATCCAGCAGGTACGCCTTATAATTGATGCCCGCATATTTTTGAAACATCTTCGATAAATACGCCGGAGAAAAGCCAAAAATATGCGCCACCCCTTCCAGCGTCAGGTTTTCACGGTAGTTTACCTGTATATAGCTTGTAATCTTAGAAAGCCTGTCCAGATTTTTATTCTGCTTTCTTCGCTCCTCATCCACCTCCAAAATCCGGTAATCCGACACAAGCAGATACATCAATTCATAAAAATCACGCAGGATCTGGAACAAATAGCCAGTCTGCCTTTGCACATACGCCTCCTGCATCCGCCGAATCAAAGATACCAGCACCGCATCCTTCTGGCAGCTCCTTTGAAACAGCAGGCTGTCCGCATCAAACAGATAATTTTCAAACAGCCCTCTTGGAATCTGCAATACAAGCGTAAAGTTTGGATCCGGGCAGTCAATGCTGTGCACTTCATTGGAATTGACAAGCATAAACTGCCCAGGCGCAAGACGGTAAAGCTGGGAATTAATATAAAAATCAATCCCACCTTCCAGCACAAGAAAGATTTCAATCGAACGGTGCCAGTGCTTGGACACCTTATAATTGCCGTCTTTTCCTTCAAAGACAAATAACCGAAACGGCAAATCTTCATTTGGCAGCACAAGCTCATGACGAAAATCCATAGCCGATCCTCCGTTTTTCTTTGTTGTATAAGGAACTGCGCAGTTCCCAAACCTATAATGTATGAAAATACCATTTAATCACGTTTAAAAAAGGCTGATATTCCTCAGCTCCTTCATCCAGATAAATACATGAAATTGTCTGTTTATCCAATCCCTGCAATGCCCTATAGACAGCTTTTCTTGCACTTTTAAGCTCATAGTCGTTTAGATTCAGCAACTCTATCGTGTAAGAATTTCCTCCCATTTTGCCATCTGCATAATAGGTAAACACCTCTTCGCAGTTTTCATCCAAGGGCGAAACAAACCTGTCTTTATCATAAGCATTCCCTTTTCTGCTTCCGCAGGTTTTTGCATGATTACAGGACGCAACGATATTATAATAATCCAATGACCTACGGCTTGCGTACATTCCCGGATGCTGCGGCTCAATATGCTCATTATGGGATTCCTTCTCTTTGATCCTAGTACAGCAGTAGGCACATAACCCTTTTTGTTCTTTTCTCAAAAAATCATTTAATGGTATACGAAATTGGCTGAATTCCTCACTTCCATATCCTTTTCCCGGATGCTCCTTTTTAAATTTTGACAAAAATTCGGGTTCTTTTTCCTTCTTAATTAATAACACTACCGCATTCTCCTTTTTAATTCCATACGTGCCATAATCACATCTGGATGGTTTTCATTTGTGATCGCAGCAAGCCGGCTGATTTTTCCGGCTGCACTCTGATAGTCTTTTTGCTCTATATCCTCATAAATGGAATGTACAAACCGTTCCGTTTCTGCATTCAGGCATTTTGTATCCATAAACTGCTCCAATACTGCATTTGCATCATATCCATTCAACTGTGGCATTTTTTCAATCTCTACACTTCCATTTTCATAACTGGTAAAAAAAAGGTTGTAATTTTCATCCACTTCACTTAATACAATCGGTGAATGTGTTGTGATTAAAAACTGTATATGCGGAAAGGTATGTTTTAATACGGATAATACTTTCCTTTGCCATGATGGATGCATATGAAGCTCTATCTCATCAATCAGGACAACCCCCTCACCAAGTAACGGATTTTCTTTTTTCGGATTTGCCAATGCCAGCCGTCTCGCCAAATCTCCGAATAATGCCATTGTACATTTTTCTCCGTCTGACATCTGTGAAACATTTAAGCTGATATTTTCTTTATCGATCTTCATTTCCAGCCTTGGTTTGCGTGCCACTCTTAAATTGCCACATCTGTCCAGCATCGACAAAATCGCTTTCCGAACACATTCTAATGACCTGTCCTTATATGCCAGGTTTTCTGTTTCTATTTTCTTTTCATTCTCATAATCTTCCTGATTACGGTACCATTCAAAAAAAGTCCGAAAATCTATTTTATTTTCAATGGCTTTCTCAAATGCAGAATAGATATCAAAAGTATGGTGTGTTCGAATACGCAACGGAATATCCAGCACAAGCCTGTTTGTTCCATAATTTGCAAAAACAGGAATATCCTTTTGTTCTCTATCCGAAATATATTTTTCCTGATATAATCCGGCTATTTTTTTAAGGTGCATCGTATCATGATATTTTTTCCCATTGTTGCGAATCATTCCTCTGTGATATGGCACATGATCGTTTTCTATATCAAAGGAAGCTTTTATTAATGTATCTTTTTTTCCATATTTGATATCTGCTAACTGTATCGCATAACTTTGTTTTAATTCTTTTCGATTTACAATCTGATTGATAATATTTGCATACAGTAAATTAACCGCACGCAGTATACTGGATTTTCCTGTTCCATTAATGCCAAACAAAATGGTACTCTTGCCGTTAAGCTCCAGTCTCGCAGCTTCTATCGCCCTAAAATTTACGAACTCTATCCATTCTAACCTCACAAAGATTCCTCCTGACAACACTTTTCAATCACACATGCAAGCAACTAAAGTATATCACAAAACACCACCCTTGACAATTAGCCAATCCAGCCTCTCCGCCCTTCCATTTCCCATCAAACCTCCGCAGCTTCCTCCCGCATCCATCACACATATTGACTGTCGAATCCTACATCCACCCATATACAATTTGCCCATGATCCAATATAATAAACACTATAAAAAACGCAGGAGGAATAAGATTATGATAGCACAAAGACCGCCTATGGGCTGGAATTCCTGGAATACTTTCGGTACCGATATTACGCAGGAGCTGATTTTTCAGATCGCAGACGTAATGGCAGAGCAGGGATATCGTGAGCGTGGATACGAATATCTCGTCATTGACGACTGCTGGTCACTAAAGGAGCGTGACGCTGACGGCAACCTGGTCGCTGACCCTGCCAAATTCCCGGATGGTATGAAAGCTGTGGCAGACTATGTACATGGAAAAGGGCTGAAATTCGGAATGTATTCATGCGCGGGCGTCATGACCTGTGCAGGTTACCCGTCCAGCTATGACCATGAATTTCAGGACGCAAAGCTTTTTGCAGAATGGGGCGTAGATTTTCTCAAATACGATTTCTGTAATTTCCCGGAAAACGCAGACTGCATCAACCGCTACCAGACAATGAGCATGGCATTAAAAGCAAGCGGCAGAGAGATCCTTTTTTCTGCCTGCAACTGGGGACGGGAAGATAGCTGGAACTGGATGCGTTCGATTGGGGCGCATATGTACCGTTCGACCGGAGATATTTTTGACAACTTCAAATCCTTTATGGGCATTTTCCAATCCCAGCTCAAACATTTTTGCCAGTCTGGCCCGTATTGCTTTAATGACATCGATATGCTGACTGTGGGCATGTATAACAAGGGCAATGTCGCAATCGGAAAGCCTTGCACCGACGGGGAATACCGGATGCAGTTCTCCCTGTGGTGCCTTGCCGGTGTTCCTTTGATGATCGGTGCAGACCTGCGCAGCTTAAATCCAGAGATGAAAGAGCTGCTGTTAAACCGTGATTTAATTGCAATCGACCAGGATCCAGAATGCCGCCCGCCATTTTTAGTCGGCAGCCAGTGCGTCGGCGTAGACGTAGAGGATAATGAAAATGCAGTAGAGCCGATTCAGATTGTACCGGATCAATTACTGACCTTCTTAAAGCATCTGTCCGGCAACGAATTTGTCATTGCCTATTACAACCTTTTTGAAGAGCAAAAGGACATTACCTGCATCTTCGCAGACATCGGGCTTCCTTACGCTTGCGGCTATGGCTTCGCTATGAAGGACGTATTTACCGGAGAAGACATCGGCATTCACAGAGACTACTGTACCGTGTCCGTGCCAGGCCACGACTGCCGCCTGTATCGTTGCAGCCTTGTAAAATGCACAGGCTGACCAGCGCATGGATTGCAAAAAATGCGGCAGCCCCATCACCAAGGATGAGGCTGCCATCACAAAAAAACTGATTAACCGCGGTACAACCACTTACTATTGTACCAGATGCCTTGCGGCTGCATTCGACGTCACGCCAGATGATATCCGGCAGAAAATCCAGTACTTCAAAGAAATCGGATGCACATTGTTTCAAACTGCGCCTGATTTCAGAGGACAGCAATAACATCTGCTTTTATTCAGGAAACAAAAAGATCTCTTCGATCGGCGCTTCTACAGCTCTTGCCAGATCGACGGCAAGCTTAAGGGACGGATTGTATTGCGCTTTTTCCAGGCGCATAATCGTTTCCCTGCGCACACCGACCTTACTGGCGAGCTGTTCCTGCGTCAAATCCTTTAACTGCCTGTATTTTTTCAATCTGCATTCAAAATCCGGCATGGCTTATTCCTCACTTTCTGACATATCATCATGGTCATATCGATACAGCAGATATTCACTGAGGAACAGCGCCAATGCCATAGACAGCGCGATCACAATGATAAAGGCTATCAGCGTATAGTCCGCCCTCCCCATCAGCTTGCCCTGCCCGGCAATAATCAGCGCAGCATAAATAATGGATAACGAGATTTTATAGGCTTTCAGGTTTGCTTTATTCTTATTTTCCAGATACCGCTCATCCATATACGTATTTGACATCTTTCCTTCATAATAAAATCCAAAAAATCCAAAGAACAGAAAGAAAGCAAACGGATAAACACTTTTATCTATTTGGTATGTCCAAAATCCCAAAAACCCAAAAAAACCGAAAAACCCCAAAAATCCAAGCTTCGGGCTTATTTTCCTAGTCATCTGCTGCTTTCGTGCCTCCCGCTCTGTCTGCGCCGCTGCCCGGATCCCCAAAATAAAAAGGCTGCATACATAAAGACACGCCAGCGATATAGACCCAATCATCGGTAAGTCTCTCACACAAAACTCATACTCCGAAAGATTCATCGGCACAACAAGCCTTGATTCATTGTAAACGACAGCATACCAGGATGCCAGCAGCACCAGCAGCAGGCACAAAACCCCGATCCCAACCATAACTGCAATTTTTGTTTTCTTTTTCTTCATTACCATTCCCTCCAGCTTCCTTTTATTTTTCTGTATGTTTCCAGTTTGCTTTCTATTTCTTATTTGTTGTTTCTTATTTCTCGTTTCCTCTTTCCTGTTTGCTTTCTATTTCTCGTTTCCTTTTCCTGTTTCCTCTTTGCTTTCTGTTTCTTATTTCCTGCTTGCTTTCTGTTTCTTGTTTCCTGCTTGCTTTCTGTTTCTCGTTTCCTGCTTGCTTTCTGTTTCTCGTTTCCTGCTTGCTTTCTGCTTCTCGTTTCTTCTGTCCTGTTTGCTTTCTGCTTCTCGTTTCCTGTTCCCTGTTCCCTGTTCCCTCTTTCCCTTTACCCTTTTTTTCTTTCTTTTTCTTTCCTATTTCTGTTTTCGTCCTGCTTTCCAGCAATCACTGTCTCTCCAAAGCACGATGCAAATCGCTTGCCAGTGTAGCTTCTGTGTTATAAAACTTTCTTTCCCAGGAGATCTATTTGTCATTTATTAAGAGGTATTTATCTCTTTTTATGATATATTTGTCTCTTAACGAGATAAATATATCACTTTGAAAAGTTTATGTCAAGATCATAGAAAGAAAAAGAAAGAAAATAATAGACAAAAATGCATCAACAAAGTTATACTAGATGCACAAATATTTATTTCCACCCCGTATCACGACAGATGTCCTGTTTTTTTCACAGGATATTTCATATAATCACATTATCAAACAACTACTACCAACGATGGAAAGGAGTCCAATATGTATCAAAAATTAAAAACCTGTTATGACAGCATCCGCAAAAAAACGGATTTTCAGCCAGAGGTTGCGCTGATCCTTGGATCCGGCCTGGGCGATTACGCCGACGGCATCCAGATCAGCCAGACAGTCGATTATGCAGAACTGGAAGGCTTTCCGGTATCTACCGTCAAGGGGCATAAAGGACGTTTTGTGTTTGGCTATGTAGGAGAAATCCCTGTCGTTATTATGCAGGGGCGCGTCCACTACTACGAAGGCTATGCCATGTCCGATGTCGTCCTGCCTACCCGCCTGATGGGAATGCTCGGAGCAAAAAAAATCCTTTTGACAAATGCCGCCGGCGGCGTAAATCCAGCTTATCAGCCAGGCGACTTTATGATGATTACCGACCATATTACGACAGGGATTCCAAGCCCGCTGATCGGGCCAAATATCGACGAGCTTGGCACAAGATTTCCAGATATGAGCGAGGTGTACAGCAAACGCCTGCGGGAAGTGATCCGCAAATGCGCCAAAGACTGCCACATTGATATCCAGGAAGGCGTTTATGTCCAGTTCAGCGGCCCGAACTATGAAACACCGGCTGAGGTAAAGCTTGTCCAGATCTGGGGCGGCGATGCTGTCGGCATGAGTACAGCATGTGAAGCAATGGCAGCACACCATATGGGACTGGAAGTATGCGGCATTTCCTGTATCACAAACCTTGCTGCCGGTATCTCCAATGTGCAGCTCAACCATAAAGAAGTACAGGAAACAGCAGACCGCGTATCCGCAGCCTTTAAAGAACTGGTCACCAAGATCATAAAAGAGATGTAACGAGAGGGAACGAACGATGCAGAAATATGTAATCAAAGGAAATATCTGCTATAGCAAAACGAGCAAAGATCTGTGCATCGTCGAAAACGGCTACGCTGTCTGTGAAAACGGACGCAGCGCAGGCGTATACGAAACACTGCCAAAATGTTATGAAGCCTTTCCGCAGTATGATTATACCGGCAAAATCGTAATTCCGGGACTATGCGACCTGCATGTGCACGCGCCGCAATACCCGTTTCGCGGGCTTGGCATGGACCTGGAGCTGATCGACTGGCTCAATACCCATACGTTTAAAGAAGAAGCCAAGTATGCCGATATCGAATATGCTCGGCGTTCCTATACCATTTTTGCCAACGACCTGCTGTACAGCGCAACAACAAGAGCATGTATTTTCGGGACAATCCACCCGCAGGCGACAGCTTTGCTGATGGACGAGCTGGAGCAGTCCGGCATCAAGGCTTATATCGGCAAAGTCAATATGGACCGCAACTGTCCGACAAGCCTGTGCGAACAAAGCCCGGAACAAGCTTTCGCCGAGACGGAACAATGGATCGCCGACACAAGCGGCTACAAAAATGTCAAGCCGATCCTGACGCCCCGGTTTATCCCTACCTGCTCCGATGCACTGATGGAGAAACTGTCTCTCCTGCAAAAAAAATACAACCTGCCGGTTCAGTCCCATTTATCTGAAAACTTAGGCGAGATCCAATGGGTCAGCGAGCTTTGCCCAGACACTGCATTTTACGGCGAAGCATATGCAAAATACGGGATGTTCGGCGGCTCGTGCCCGACTGTCATGGCACACTGTGTCTACAGCAAAGAAGCAGAAATCGCCTTAATGAAAGCGCAGAATGTATTTATCGCCCATTGCCCGGAATCCAACACAAACCTGGCTTCCGGCATTGCGCCAGTGCGAACTTTCCTCGACCTAGGCATTTGCACTGGGCTTGGCAGCGATATAGCAGCCGGCTCCTCGCTGTCTATTTTTAAAGCAATGGCAATGGCGATCCAATGCTCCAAGCTGCGCTGGCGGCTGGTTGACCAGTCTTTGGAACCGCTCTGTATCGAAGAAGCCTTTTACCTTGCCACCAAAGGCGGCGGCGCATTTTGGGGAAAGGCAGGCAGCTTTGAAAAGGACTATGAATTTGACGCGGTCGTGCTGGATGACCAGTCACTCCCGCATCCGCAGGCACTAAGCGTCCGGGAACGCCTGGAACGCCTGCTCTATCTGGCACAAGACAGCCATATCATCGCCAAATTCGCAGGCGGCAAAAACCTGTTTGAACGTGCCGGCTGACAGGCAAAGGTGGCATGGCTGTACATCCATCCGACAGGGCAAAGGTGGCATGGCGAACCGCCAGTCTGACAGACAGAAAACTGCACGTTGTAATACAAAGGAACGAGTATGGAATCAAAACAACAATTACTGGAACTGATCGGCACCGCAGAACACAGCCGGCGCGAATATTTGAAACGTTTATTTCAATATGTACCTGATGCCATTGTAAAAGCCATGTCCTGTAAAACCTTCCGAAAAAAGGAATACCTGATCCACGCAGGATATGACTGTACGACAGTCTACATGATCCTGTCCGGAAATGTCACAGGGCTGGATATTCAAAAGCAGGGAAAGGCATATTATTTTATGGACTTTGCCAAAATGTACATTGTGGGAGATTTTGAAGTATTCGGCGATATCCCGCAGTATTGTGCTTCGATCTACGCTGCACAGGAATGCAGAGTCCTCACCCTTTCCGCCGCCACCTACCTCGAATGGGTACGTCATGACGAAAACGCCCTGTTTCTCAGGATCAAAAACATCATATCCATGCTGACCTTCGAGAAAAAGACAGAACGCGAATGGATCTTTATGAACTGCAAAGAACGGCTGGCAAAATATCTTGCCGCTTCTTATGAACACAAATGCAGGAAAAACTGCGAACGCTATAAAATAGACAAAACACAGGCAGAGCTGTCCGACCGCATCGGGTACAATGTCAGAAGCGTACAAAGGGGCATATCCGCCCTGGAAAAAGAACAGCTTCTTACTGTGGAAAACGGAAAAATCCTTATTACAGAGGAACAATATCAAAAATTAAAACAGTATGAGTGCCAATGCTAGGACATGCCGCACACCTGTTTTCCGCCAGGCGTGCTCGACTCGCTCGGTGAGCTGTTAAGCCTGCTGCACGAGGACGACTTGTTAATCCTCACAGCAGACCACAGAAACGGCCCAACCCATACCGGAACCGGCCACACAAGGGAACGCGTTCCGTTCCTCGCCTGGTCTTCTTCCATGAAAGGCTGCGGCAGGCTGGATGACGCACCGTCCTTTGCCGTCATCGGGGCAACAATCGCTGATAACTTCGGCGTCCCTATGCCAGAAGTCACGATCGGCAGTTCCATACTGGACAAACTAACCCAAACCATCTGATCAAAAGGAGGGACTGGCTATGCTAATTGAACTGATCGGTTACCTCGGCTCCGTATTAGTCGTTGTGTCCATGTTAATGTCGTCCGTCGTCAAGCTGCGGGTCATAAACACAGCCGGAAGCTGCATTTCTGCAACGTACGCACTGATTATCCATTCCTATCCGCTGGCACTTATGAACATCTGCCTGATTGTAATTAACCTTTACAACCTGGCAAAGCTATCCAAAAACGGGCAGCACTATAACCTGGTCGGCGGAAAAACAGACGATCCCTTGTTAGCCTATTTCCTAAGCTACTTTCAACAAGATATCCAAAACTTTTTTCCGGAAACAGCAAACGAACTTTCCGCCATCATTGCCGCTGCTGCCTCTTCCGCGCCGGATTCCCTGCAAACTGTGCCTGATCTCCCGCATGTTGCGCCAGATGACTTGCAAACTGCGAGGGATCTTTGTACAGTGGATACTGCGTATATTGTCTGCTGTGATGCAATTCCGGCAGGCGTGCTTCTTGGAAAACTGGATAAAAACGGAACTCTTGCCATTACCGTTGACTACACAACGCCCTTTTACCGTGATTGCTCCGTTGGCGGATTTTTATATTCCAAACTTCCAGAAAGGGGCATCCTTAGGCTCACCTATTCTGGAAATTCACAAAAACATGAGTCCTATTTACTAAAAATGGGATTTCAGAAAGAAAACGGAATATACGTCAAACAATTAAAATAAATCCAAAAATGTGAATCCGCTTACTTCCAGGCTTCCGCTTCCTGCACGGTTTTCTTTAAATACCGGATCACTTCAACTGGATATTTGCCTACAGCCGTTTCATTCGTAACCATAACCGCTGCTGCACCGTCTGTAACTGCGTGAAAGATGTCCGACACCTCCGCCCGCGTCGGATACGGATGCTCTGTCATTGACGCCAGTAGCTGAGTGACTACGAGAAACGGCTTTCCATGGTCCTTGCAAAGATCAGACAAATATTTTTGCGCCGCCGGCAGCTTCCACAGAGGCATATCATTTCCAAGATCTCCTCTGGCAATCACGATCATATCTGCAAAAGGCATAATATCCTTCATATGCTCGATCCCTGCGCAATTTTCAATCTTCGCAAACAGGCGAAGCTGTCCCATCCCGTTCTCCAAAAGCTCCTGCCTGACCTCTGAAAGCTGTGCCCCTTCTGTCACAAACGGCTGCATCAGTGCTGTCACGCCATACTCTCTTGCCAGACGGATATTCTCCCTGTCCTGCACGGTCATCACCGGCGCCGGGATCTGCCTGCCTGCAACTTTCAGGCTTTTTCTTTGATACAGGACACCTCCGCGCAGCACACTTGTCAACACCCTTTGCACGCTGTCTTTTTGCTTTGCATCCGTAACTACCAGCTCCAGCTTTCCATCATCCAACAGCACATGGCTGCCTTCTTCCAACACCGAAAGAATATGCTCCGCAACAGGTATCACATATGTCCCCGGCTCCGCCGCCTGCGCTTTTCTATCTGAAACAAACGCTGCCAATACTGCCTCCCGGCCTTCCTTTAACTGTAACGGAACCGGCAAGTCCCCAATACGGATCTCCGGCCCCTGCATGTCAATCAGCAGCTCTGGACGGATACCAGCACGCTGCGCTGCCTGATGAAAACTACGGATCAAAGGTTCACTCTCTTTCAGTCCGCCATGTGACAAATTCAGCCGCATCCCGGTCATTCCTTCTGCAAACATTTTTTCTATTTGATCCGCCTGCGCACAGGCAGGCCCCAATGTACCAAAAATCTCCGTCATCCCAAACCACCATTATTCTTTCAAATTCTTCCATACTTCCATTCCGTCTCGGCATTCCCGAGCTGGAAAATAAAGAAGAATCCCACAACTGCTCAGTACACAGCAAGGGATTCACTCTTCATTCATGGACTTATTATATCATTATTGACGGCTTTATAATACCATAGAAAACTGTAAATGGCAACCTGTTTTTTCAAATTTATTTATAAATATATGATAACTCGGTCGAGTAGACTTGCCCCTTACAGGGCAAGCCCCTCTACAGAACCGGACATGCGGCTTTTCCGCATCCGGCTCATAGAAATGCGTGTAGTAATTAATCCACCCCTGTATTTGACGGTTGAACATATTTGCTATGTCGTAGAGGCCTTTATCCGATTTTAATTGCAGTTTCCATCCCCTTACCTCTTTGCGTATGGCTTTGTTCCACAACCTCTTGATTTACAACTTCGGTTTACGTTTACCTTTTGGGCTTCGGTTTGATTTGCAACCTTACCCACCTAATCGCCTTATCAAGTTTCTGTTCGTAGGCTCAAGAACTTTGTTACACCACTTCCTCCATCCATACCATTACTGATACCGACTTGTGGTTCCCTACACTTGGCGGTAAATACCCGTGACTGGACTTTCACCAGTAAGATTAATGCCATGCTCGGCACACAAACTAAATGATGATAAGACAGCTTTTTATGCTGTCTTATCATCATTTTCCTTACTATCATATAGCAGTATTTTGAAAATTCAAGTACGGGATCTTGGAGAATAGGAACATTTCTCCGGCATGTACATATTATTTTTTGCTTCCCCAGATTGTCTGATTATCAGAACCAATCAGTGAAAACGTCATACGTTCATTGTGTCCTGCCGATTCATCTTTCTGTTTAAAGAATACGCCTTTATAAACAATGCCGTCAATGACCATCTGACAGTAATACGTTTCTGACGTATAGCTCCAGGTTCCGGTAACACCGCCGCTGATTGTGCCATTCTCTTCCAGTGTCACGTTCTTCGTTTCCAGCATTCCAACATTTGCTGTAGATGCATCTAAGCCGTGATTGACAAACTCATAAGTGCCTGCCATATCAGACATTGAATAACCATTATCCGAAATACGGCTGCCAAGAAATTCATATACAGCAGTTACCGGCCAGTTGTCCTGATTTAAAAACTGCTGGTGCACACGTACTTCATGATATTCCGTACCGCCGTTAAAGCGTGTATGGTAAACCAGATATCTCTGTCCGTCCGTATCGATAAAAGCAGAGTTATGTCCACCAGATTTATATCCGACAGACAGCGTCGAAAAGTCATAATTTCCCATGACCTTTATACCTCTTTCCGCCTGGTTCGCTTCCTTATCGAAAATTGCCGGGTTTCCTTTTGCATCTGTATAATTGCCGTTAATTTCTTTGGAACGATACATACGCATATGATATCCGCCGTCAACGCCCAGCCAGCCGTAAGTCACATATAAATAATAATAATCACTCTCTTCATCATAAATGATATATGGTGCTTCGCCGGATTTTGTATAACCTCCGGCAATTCTGGTGCCGAAATAACCGTCTGTCTGTCCGCTATTGTTCTTTGGATACAATGGCTGTCCGGTCTCTTTGTCAAGCTGTAAAATAAAAATGCCGCCGGACCAGGAACCATATGTCATCCATAAGGAACCTGACCTGTCAAAAAGTATGGTCGGATCAATCGCATTCGGGAACAGCGTATTGTTATAAGCACCCTTGTTGAACCAGCCGGTTCTTACGCCGTTTAGTTTTCCCTGTTCAATCAGTTTTGGTATATTTGTATTTTTATAGTTTGTATTAACCTCTTTTACGCCCAAATTAGAATCTGTTCTTACGATCTCATCATCCTGCGTAAATCCGGAATAGATAATCGTATCCACATAGGAAAACGGGCCTGTAGATGTTTTGGATACGCTATAGGCAATGCAGGAACGTATATAAGTGGAAGATGTACAATAATACATCATATAAGCACCTTTGCTGCCATCGTTCCAGATATAATCCGGATTGTAAATAATATCCGGCGCCCATACGGCATAACCGCCGGAACAGTCTGCATCATTATATCCTGCCCATAAAAAAGGAGACGCCAGCGCCTGCTCCAAAGGCTCATTGTGCGCAACTGACGTGCTGCCGGTATTGGTTCCTGCTTCGATCAGATTCCATTTCTGGCAGTCGCCACCCCAGTAATTCCACTGTGTGATATTTCCACCTGCTTCTTCGGACCATTCATATACATCCAGTCCGGATTTGCATCCGCTTACTTTTGTTAAAATCGAATACGTTCCATCTGGCTGCTGAACGACACGGTATTTTTGCATTTCACCATTCGAGTATCCCCATTGCTGAATATTTGTCCCATCAGCCGCAGATCCTGCATTCACATCTACACAGCTTTGATAGCCGGATGCACCTGTTAAAATATAATAATATCCGTCTCCAAGTGATACAAAACGGAATTTCTGTGCCTCTGAACCATTATAACTCCATTGACGGATATTTGCTCCGTTTTGGGAAGATCCGTCCTCAACGTCCAAATACAATTTACTGTGCTTATTCTGTACATAATACGTTCCTTCCACATTCTCACTGGCGTACAAAGATGTATTTTCATATCCCTGCGTTCCCAGCGGCGACCAGTTTCTCAGATCTTTAGAAGAAGCCTGCGCCATATGAGAGCCGAAGATATAATATGCATCTTTACTCTCATCATGATAAATGGATGGATCATGTACGGATATCCTCGTCGTTCCTGAAGATGTGGATGAACTTGCCGCTGCCAGTACATTTCCTGCCGGCAATGCTGCTACTGTAGTTATCAATGCTAACGACAGTGCAAGGGCTTTTCTCAAAAAGCCGCGTTTTAGAAACTGTTTTTTCATTGTAATGCCCTTCCTTTCCTGATATTAAGATTCTATTTGTAGTTGTATGCACATTATATACTATGCACCAATAAATTTCAACAATAATTTTAAATTTGTAATTCTTTTTTTGGAAGTTCCGACGATACAGCCCTTTATCTGCATTTTACTGCTTGTGTATATTTACAAAACATCTGTTTTTGAGGGTGTCCATTGCAATGCTTTTGTGATTCTTTGTTTGGATCAAAAAAGGCAGCTCAAATCTGTGCCGTTTCCCTGTTTGGCGGTTCCCGTATTTTTAGTAAGTATGCCAAAATTTCACACAAGCTCCTCCAGATTGTAGATTTACTAAATAGACATTTAGGAGAAAACATTCTATAAAGAAAAGGATAGTGCCTATATTTTATAATCCTACTGAATAACGAAATGCCCTCCTTTCTGCTAATTTTAATGTACCGTTTGGCAAAAAAGCAATTATAATAAAATAGGCCAGAAACCTGTTTTAAGATTTCTGACCTGCGTTTTTGCTTATACTGTTTATTCCGTTTTTTTAATTTTTTCACTTCATCAATAGAAAGTCAAATAAGCCCTTACCCGATCAATTGCCATTGCTCTTCTCCTTTCATCTCTTCACTCCCAGTCATCCTTAAGTTTTGCCATTATCCCAGTTCTTTCCGGGAAATATTTCCCAACATAGAGTGTTCTACATCGTCATTTTGCGCTACTGCATATTCGATTGTATGCGGATCTATCGCCCGGATATAGACAAATGCATTCTCATCTACAACATCGATACTGCAGCGATGCCTTTTTACTGCTGCGTTTCCGTCCACCATAAAATCTCCATGGATGCATTCCGGAAGAGTCGTATAGTACAAATCAAACACATCGTCGTCCGCCTCTATAAAGCGATACCATACGTTGTAATCCGGCTTCCCTTTTTGCCTGGTTGGATTTTTTTCATCTTCAAATATGACAAATTTCTTTTTTGACCTCCAGCCAATAAAAAACGGAAACGGAATCTCTTCGTCTGTGTTTTTCATAGTTATCCGCTCAATGGCGCCGCCTTTTCTGCACTGCAATAGCCCAAACGCAACTCCGGTTTTTCCTGTAGGTCTTTCAAAATTATCCCGCTCAAAAGCCACTCCCCGCTGCTCCATTTTCTGATACGCTTCTTCTGTGCCAAGCGGCGGAAATATTTCGACGAGCGTCCCAGCGGTATCGTGACACTCGTAAGTCTCCTTGATTGACTCCTGCAGCTGGAGCGCCTCTTCCTCAAATACCTTCCGGACAATCGGCGACTTGCAGGAATTCCCCGCCAATAAAATATTAACTGCTGTAGGTTTTCTGACCTTGTCAATTTTATATGACAGAAGAAGCGCGGAAATAAAATTTTTCACCCCCTGGCGGATCGTATCTTCAAGCAACCGGTCCAGCTCTTTCCTGCTAAACGACAACGTTTCATTCGCATGATCCTTTCCGTCACGATCATACATAGTTATGACGAATTGCAGCTCATCTTCTTCTGTTTGGCCCGTAAATTTCGGGGCATCATATTTTCCCAAAATGGATAAAGCGCTGTTTGTTGCATCTTCTTCCCAATAAGGCCTGATCGCTTCCATCAGGTTATGCATGTTTTTTTCCGCCTCCTGGGAATCTGAAAGAAGCCGGTCTGACCCTAAAAATTCTTTGCATTTCGGCGCTAATGTAAATGGGTAACCGTGTTCCCCCATAAAATCCTGGTTCTTTTTAAACACCTCAAAAGCAAGCATTTCCAACAAATTTTCACCGCCTAAATATTCGTCCCCGCCAGCGCCGAAATTTTCAATCGCATAATCATATCTCCGTTTATCAGACTGTTTCCATAACCCAAAGTCAAAATCTGTCGTCCCTCCTCCAAAATCAAAGATTCCATAAAAAACTTCCTCATCCCCTTCCGGCTCAAACCCATACTCTTGCAGCGCGCATACTGCATATGCTGCCGGTTCGCTGATGTCCCCATTCACATGGAACTGGTTCATAAGCTCCGGGTTATCAAGAATTGGTTCCGGAAGGGATTTTTTTAATCCATTTTCGAAACTTTTGATCATCTTCTCCCGTATACTGATTTCATATGTCACCGGAAAGGATAAATAATAATCTAAAAATATCCCATGCCCTTTGCGCATATTATTAATGTATAGGCCAATATAATAGGCATAAAGCTCAATCGGGTTCACATCATGTTCCCCAAGCTCAAGAAAAGAAGGCAGCACAAGCGATTCCCCCTCATGCGGCTGTATCCGGAACTGTTTTTTGCGCTGGCCGGCCCATTGCTTGATCTGATGCATATACTCATAATATTCATCGCTCCTGCTTGTGGAAAACTGCTCGACCGCTGTATGGGAAATGGTCAGGTCATTCCATTTGGTTTTCGGACGCCCTTTCTTCTCCTGATAATCCTGTAAAAACTGATCTAAATTCACAAAATGCATCACCGTTGGATTTTCGTACCGTTTCATCGATGGCGACTTGCTTAGATTGCCGTCGCCGATTCCCATTGGCAAAGAATGCTCGATATCTGACTGATATACTACAATCGTACTCTTTGTGCCAAAATCAATTGCAATGACTCCGTTCTCATTCACATCGCACTCCGGATTTCTGGCTACCAGCTTTTCTTGTGTCCGGACCGTCCAATCCGACTCGCTTTGATTGTCCCACAAATCCCAGTGCCCCCTGTTCGGGTCGGTTAAAAGTTTCTCTTCATATGGCTCAATATCTGCACGGATCTTCTCACATTTCAAAAGTTCCTTTTTTACAGCGCCCATATCGATCAACCCTCCTTTTTCACGAAACTGCTGGAAAATTTCCCGTACTTTCCAGTGTAATTGACCAAACAATGGATCTTCTGGATTCTTCATAAAATCTTCCAGTAATTTTACTTTCTTAATGCTAATTTTACTCTCCGCATATGTTACATAATGCTCTTTTGAATTCTGAAGCGCAGATAAATCATCTATCAAATCCATCTCTTTCTGGCTCAGCCCTTCCGGACAGATATGCAGAGGAGCAAAATAATTCCACAATAGATTCATTGACTTTACTGAATTTAAATTACATACTGGAAAAAGATAGGTACGCAAATTTGGATATAAAGTATTTGAATAAAAAAAATGCCATAAATCTAAATCTATATGCGTATCTTTTTCAGGAATATATACGCATACTCCGTCTACTGATGTGCAAACAAAAGCGTGATTACCATCCGCAAAAACAGCCTTAAACAAATGACGAATTCTCTTTAGCTGATATACTGTCGGAAGTTCTGAATCATGTCCTTCTAGTAAACCGTACTCTTTACCAATAGTTTCAACCTCAGGATGAAAAGAAACAATTTCTCGTAATTTCCAGTTCGAAAAATCTGGTATCACGCATTGAATCTTTTTATTTATATAAAAGTTTTTATTTTTTATTTTTATACTGTTTTTATTTCCACAAATATTTTGGATCTGATTGGTCAATTGGACTATTTCCTCTACATAATCCGAAAACGCTTCATTTAATCTTTCTTTCAGAAGTTCATCAAACCGGCTTTCCGTTACCGGATATTGATCTATCAATGCCGTTGTCTGCATTTTTAACTGTTCTCCTCCCCAACCGTAATCAACGCTTTGTAAAGTATATTTTTACTTTCTACCTCCCTGATGCCCGGCAATTTCAGGCCTGATACATAACCATCCGTCTGGATTCCCAGTATCGTATGCCGGTCGGAATCAAACTTTTCACCTGGTTGCGGCTGTATCCGTTCGTATTTTGGCGTTGTCTCCCTGGCATTGTACCCGTCCAGTAAAAAATAAAAGAGCCCGACAAGTTGATCCACATCCTCTCCTTCCCCCTCTACAATACGCCTCCTTGTAAATTCCCAGAGACCTTCGATGTTCCGCCAGTCCGCACAGGCTGCGGTGATTCCATAAACGGAGCCATTTTGAAAAATATTCCGGATCCTGTCTTTGATACTCTCGGACAGGCCTTCGTATTGCTTCCGCGCCTGGTTTATAGCCTGATATTGTTCTTTATATTCCGTTAATTCGTTTTGCAGTTTTTCTATTTGCATCTGCTGTACTTTTAATTGCTTTTGTACATTCTGATACTGTTCCTGAATTTGGTTCCATCCATCATTTTGTTTTTTGCCTGTTCCCTTGCTGGAACCATGCTCTTTTAACTGTACGTCCTCCTGCTCCATGGGCAGGCTTTCCACCTGTTCAATTACCTGATTTAATAAGTCGATACGCCTGAGTAAAGCGTCAATCGCCTTATTTCCTCTTACAAGCTCTAATCGTTCCTCTTCGTTCACTGTACACCTTCCTTATATTTTCAGATTTTATGATATATACATTTTTTTCTCTGCTTTCCGTTCCGTTTTCATTCCCGCATCGGAACCGACCATTTGCTCCAAACTATACGCTTTGCTTTTCATAAGCTGGATCACCTGCTTATTTGACAGCTCATCCGTTTTAAAATATGCTTTGATAATATCAAGGCAATTGACCCCATCCAGGCACTGATACGCAAAACTGACATCCCGCATGTCCGCATTCTCCTGACTTAACAAATACCGCGCAAAAAGTTTGTAATAATCTTCGCAAAGTGTGCTGCCCCCAGCCACACTGTTTTGGGAAAATCTGCGGTCAATGCGGTTTATCACGTTTCCCCAAAGCTCATAGATCTCCGAATATTCTTTTACAAACGCATTTCTAGTATATCGGAACAGTTCAAATAAAGAATCATCCTGTTCCTTTTTTTCTATAATCTGCGTATCATAAAAAGTCCCGTCAACCGCCTGTTCCTTTCTGGTTTCTATATAAACATAATTGATTCCATCCATAAATTCCAATGTGGCCTGTTCCGTCAAAAAGAATAATTCACCGTTGATTTTAACAATTCCAGGAGAAACCGCAAAACGTTCCCTGCCATCCACAGATATTTTACAGCCGGATATCACCCCATCGCCCATTTGCGAAAACAAAATTTGCACAAAATCATAAGGATAATCCCTCAGAGCTTCCAACATATGCTGCCGTATAATCATTCCCTTTTCAAAAATCGGTTTAAAGCTCAAATTTCCACCTACTTTCTGCCGTCAAAAAAAGTTTGCTGTAAAATATCCATTTCAAAGGAACAAAATTCCAACTTTCCTTTGTACAACGCCCCTTCCTCATCCCGGTACAGCGGAAGAATCTGAAATCCCCATTTTTGCTTATCCAAAAAGACAAAAATATATTTTCTGTTTGCCGGCAACCTGTCGATATCATCCTGTATAATTCGGTTCCCTGAAATCTTTTTCAATTCGTCAAAATCTGTTTGCCCATACTTCATATTCTCATATACATACTTATACGGCTCTCCGATTTCCCTGTCTTCATTTCTCATATGAAGGTAAATCTCCTTCCCGGCATCTGTGATTCTCCGTTTTGCAGCAGGCTGCTCCCAGTCAGTTCCATAGTGGAACATTTCTTTATCCTCTGCGTTTTCATTCTTAATAAATACAGAGATCGGAATAGACCGAATTTCATTTTTCAGGCTTACATCTATATTGGACTGTTCCAGTGCATGCAGGTACATAATGGCGCCTTTTAAGCAAAGAAGCTTGAGTTCTTCTGCATCATTCCCTTTTGCATCAATCCTGCCGCTTTTAATTTTTTTCCCCGGCAAAAATTCTTTCAGGGAATCCATAAAAATATTGATTTTGGATGACTGGCCGGACAATTTAATCTGGCTATATTCATTCAACGTCTCATTACTGTATAGTTCATTTAAAAACTTTCTGACCAGGTAATAAATATCCGCACGCAACAGCTTGTCGATTTCTTTTGCTGTAAACGTAATATCCGGATAGTCCTGCTCTTTCAGCAAACCATCCTTTTGCATAACCGACAGCCTCCAGCTTTCAATACGGCTGACATGCAAATCGATCTCTTCATTGTTACGTGAGTCTTTCATATATGTGTACCGCGAAATCGATGTGCTTTTGTAAAATTCCTTTTTCATCTCCTCCGCCAGCTTCCAGAGAAAATAAAAATTGTTTTTTACTTTATCATACTCTTCCTTCGGCCTGTTCTCAAAGTCTTTATATCTGGTAGGGATCATCGATTCCGCACACTGGTACTGACAGTTGATATTTGCATAAATTTCTTCATACCGTTCTTTCACTTTTACGGCGTCATCATTTTCCAGTTCCCCTTCAATATAGGAAAATAAAGCATTGACATCCTGCGTAATCAGCTCGTCTATATTCACTCTTGGTAATTTTTCCATCTGCCTTGCATAAACGATTTTCATATACTGCATAATCCGGTAGGTCAGGTTATTCCCGCCAAAATTAACGTCCCCGTTCATATATTCCGTCGTGATATCCAGATTAATGATCCCGTCTTCATCTTTATCAATCCGGTATCTGCAGGAAGCCAAATCAGAAGTCCCCCCGCCGCAATCGATAATAAGCGCTTTTTCTTCTTCCCTATTATGATAATTGCAAGTCTGTACCTGGTCCTGG
This sequence comes from uncultured Eubacterium sp., assembly GCA_947178105.1. Taxonomy (GTDB): domain Bacteria; phylum Bacillota; class Clostridia; order Lachnospirales; family Lachnospiraceae; genus Eubacterium_J. The sequence goes on from CAMWXD010000001.1 coordinate 170,566, forward strand.
ATAATACTGTAAAGCACAGCTATTCCCTCATCAATCGCGTGGTCTTTCTCCAGGGCATATCCATGCTTTTCCAATATTTCTGAATACAGCTCCAGTACATGGTCTTTCAGCTTCACTGGGGCTGAGATATGGATATTTTTAAACTTGCATTTAAACTGGTTCTGCGCACTGCGAATGATGTACATTAAATATTGTGAAATAATTTCTTTTCTTGCAACAGTCGCTTTATTGCCATCACGGTCCTGGATTTCTTCCATCACATCAAGGTTGGATGTCCAGCGCTTTATTTCCATAAAACAGCTTGCCTTTGGGCAATATAAATCCTCCTTAATCCTTCTTGTGGCATCATATGCAAAGGAATAGCGTATATCAACCGGATTGCTGCAATCATCCACATATACAACCGTCGGGGCCAGATTGTGAAGCAAAATTTCCTGGACATCTTTCGCAGACTGCTCTCTTTCCAGAAACGTAACGATATTTCCCTGGTTATTCTCTCTATTAATTGATACATTTCCATTCAGTATGGCTAGATTGGAAATGTTATCCACATAATGTTCATCCAAAAAACATCCGGCTGTTGTATTTGAAGTCCCAAAATCAATGCAAAGATGTGTGCTTGTCGTTTGGGTGTTCTGGTAAGAAACTTCAATCGGGACTCTGTATAGATTCTTTTTACCATCAAAAAAAGCAAAGAAATACTTTGTGCTTTTATGATTGCCAAAATCGATCCAATCTGCATCCGCCACCAAAAGATGCTGCATTTCACCATCTTCACAGACAGTCTCAAGCTGGAAAACGCCTACAATGCGTTCCGGGCCATTTACAAGCAGAACGTTTTTGTGATAATCTGGGCTTTGAGCAGCAGCGTTTTGAAACGAAACATAAATTTTATCCTTTTCCGTAATATCCAATCCTTCATATAAATCTATCTTTTGCGGCAGCAAAAGATCTTTTGCATCCAAAAGCGGCTGCTGGTTGAACAGGACTGATGTGCCTTCTCCTTTTTTTTCAGCTATATCCGGATTTAAAAAATTTTCAATCGCTTTTTCCCATATTGACACAGTTTGCACAACAGCCTGTCCCCCATTGCCATTCTTATTTCTCTGTGTTTGATCCTTCTTATGAGAAACCACTTCTACTTCTTTTAAAATTTTACTGTATTTTTTGCTTAAATTCCTATCCAACACTTGCGCCTCCTCATTATTTTATGTGCTATAGCCCAACCCCAGATACCGCCCGCTCCGGCTGGATTTCGAAAGCGGTACGCTCTATATCTTTGCTGCAGAAAATGTTTTTCAGATCATCTGGACTTCATCTACCACAATTGGTTCACCTATGACCGCAATCGGCGCTCCCCAGTAAATTTCCACGTTCAGCCAGAAATCGCACAGCAATTCCTGCGCCAGACTGACCAACTGTCCTGCGCGGTATGTTCCATCCAAACCAAATAACTCATCCTGGTTTGTTGCAATCTGGACAATATACGTATTTTTCATTTCTGAATAATACAGCCTCGCCCTGAATATTTCCACAAGGAAATCAAAAAAATAACACTGACGATTGTCAGAACATTGGCTTAAATAAACGTACGAAAGCAAACTGTATTTATGTCCAAAAAGCAATTTATCAAAAACCGCCCGGTCAATCCCATACGTTCCTGCCTGTATTTCTTTTACGATCCTGAGAAACTCAATTTCTTTTTCTGTAATGCCCGAATAAAAGTCAATATTTGCCAACACATGAAACAATGCATCCATGTAATCGGAACACAATCCTGTATCATCATTCAGGCCGTCTATGGCAAATTCTGATATTTTTTCAAAAACCTCCTGGAAACGATGCAAAATGTTTACCTTAGCATTCCGGCCGCTCATCTGAAAAATTTCTGTATATGGGCAAAAGTTGTTTACAGCAAGGCTGTAATGGTTGTCAACAGAATAGTTCTCCCATAAATACGGCATTAATAAACTCCTTCCCATCCTATTTCTGGATATAAATACGTAAGATGGCACAAGACAAAGTTAATATAATCTTCAAAAAATAAATATTCTGAATTTCCTGTAAAACAAACATAAACCGTATTCGTGTTTTTATACCCAAATCTTCCTTTTTGGTAAATACTAAACTCAGCCCTATATCGGTTTGCTTTTCGGTAAGCGCTCAAATTTTGCGTTGCCACATCCGAAATCCATACATTAGGGTCAGCACAATACTTGCTCAGCTCATACCGGATATCTGCGATACTTCTAAGCCTTGCTTGCTTACGCAGATGTTCTGTATTATAATCCGGAGTAAAAATTTCCGTATTGTGGATACCGCCGTTATCTATATCATAAATTGTAATTTTATCAAATCCGTCCTCTATCAGGCTCCCCGACAGGATCTCTACCGTATTCCCGTGGTCCAAAGCCCTGATTTCAAACGTTGTCGGAAGCCATCTGCCTGGAATGATATACTGATTTTCCCGCAGCTGTGGAAATCGGTATCTATAAGAAACTTTTTCTCCAATTGGGCTTTGGGTAGGTTGGATTCCCCATCCCCCTTTTTCATGCTTCACATTCCAGACAAGTTCTTTTCCCAAAAGAATATGTTTGCATAAAGCATTATTTTGAAAACAAAAATCGAGTTCCCGGACAGTGAGCCCCTCCAGGGAAGGCAGGGCTCTCAGGTCCACATCAATCCTGGCAAGGCGAGAAGCATATGGCGCATATGCGATCGGGGTTTCGTCGCCGTATTTTTTCGATAATTCCCACATTCTGCGTATCTTTTGTACGATGTCCGGCGAAAACGTCAGAAAATATTCCAGTTGATAAACCCTGTCATCCGTATCTTTTAGGAACGCCTTATATGCTTCCTTTTTTTCTGTCAGTTCTTTAAATTCCGCGAAACGATAATCCAGAAACACATAACCGGCTGTTACCCTCTGCTGGCTTTTTTTCCGTCTTTTTAATTCTTTATTGATGCATTGAATGACCTTTTCATCATTTTTTTCACATTCCATCATATAATATTGCTCTGGACTTAAAATCGGATACATGTGTTTCAAAATATAGTCGTTTCGCTGCGCTTTATCAATCAGGCAATTTGCAATTTTAAAAACCTGTTTTCCATCCCCGTCATCCTTTACCTGCAGATTGCTACAAAGTTCTTCTTTAAATTCCTCTAAATACTGGCGCACAGCATCTGCCATCCGGCTCCCAAACCTGTTATCTTCTTTTTCAAATTTTTGGCTTAATTCTGCCAGTTTATCCTGCATATCCAGTCACCTGTCCATCAGTTGATGGAGACTTTTCCTTTTCCTTCGATTTTCACTACTGAAGAAGCATTGAACCCTATATTTTTGCTTTCACATTGATACTGATTTTTGATATTGTTTTGCAATTTATCTGCATCAATATGGACCGTTCCGCTGTCCAAAACGATGTCGCTGTTCAGCAGCGCTTTACTGTCTTTGGTTTCTACAGAAATTTCTTCTTTTGTAACGACCACCCTGGAATCTGGAATTTCGATCTGGACTTTATCATTGTACAAAGTTACTTTGGATTCCTCCGATGATAATTCAAGCGCTTCCTCAGAAAAACAAATATTTTTGTTATGGAGATTGCCTATCTGTTTTAATTGGATATCTTTATACTGCTCAGACAGCTCAACCGTTCTCCTGCTTCCAATTACGTAAAAAGATTCTCCATTCCAGACAGCCTCCACGCAGTCATCTTTTTCCGGTATAAATACAATCCCACCGTTATTCGCTGTATACGGCGTCAAAACATCATACCACATTTGATCATCCTTCGTCATATCTTCCACGGATATCCCATGTGATGTACCCTGAAAGTCAAGTAAAACCCTGCCATAGTGGTCGGGATCCTCATTTTGGAATATTTTTGCGTGGAACAAACAGGCGGGCTGTATTTCCTTTCTTTGTTCTTTCTGCCTTTGTTCCGATCTTGCCATACACCAAAACCGGTACACGCCTTCTGTTTTTTTGACAACCAAGCGGTCAATGGTATAGTCCTGATGGTTCCAGCGTATGATTTTTCCAACATCCACATATTGGCGCAATTCCTGTGATTCCACTGAACCGCTGATTGTAAATTCTATTTTTCGGCTCTCCAAATCAAAAGCCGCCGCCAGGGAAGTAAGTTCCTCATCCTTCACCTCCCTGATCTCACTGTCCTCACTTCCAATCATACACCGGCCGCTTTTTCCATTGTTGTTTTTTATAAAAAGCGGTTTTCCAAATCCGTCTTTCGCAATCCTTTTTAAAAAAGAGAAATCCGTTTCATTTAACTGTACCAGCGGCCCCGGCAGTTTCTGTTCCTTTACTTCTCCGGAAATAGCAACTTCCATATTGCCCAAGTCTGTAATTTGGTTCACAATGTCCCGGTAAGTCTGTCCCTGCTTTTGAAAAACCCGGGTTTTTTTCTCCAAATCCCATCCATAAGATTCAGAATAAACCGTAACAGTGACAATATGTTCCACTCCCTTCTGTATCAATTCGACTTTTGCGACCTTTCCGGTCATGAGACAGCAGTCATCCTCTATGATTTTTACCTGCATATCCAACTTGCCTGCATAATCGGAAAAATCATAATCCGCAAACGAAAAAAAACAGTTACTATGCTCATTTTCACCTTTTTCCATCCTGAAATCACGGAAACGTTCCACATTGTCAAAACCTGTTACTTTCATTCCTTTCCCAGCTTTCTACATTTTTCATGAAATCTGTCAACAAATGACTTTAATCCCTTCAAAATTATCTTTTCTCTGCGCAAATTTAAGTGTGAACAAATTCTTATTTGTATCATCCTGGTCAAATTCCTCGAAATAATCTACGCAAAATACTTTATCCAGCACATACCTTCTGACACGGACGTTTTGATTGATACGTATTATAATTTCAGCGCTTCGGTACACTTCATTACTTTTTCTGGCAAGCGCCCATAACATAAGCTCCCTGGTAACTTCTTTCGTTCCATCTGTTATAGAGCCTGTAATTTCAACCAGGTTCACTACATTTTCAGAACGGTCTTTCACATTCTCTTCAATCGTATCAATCTTAAATTTTACAGATTTCAGCGCCTCTTTACCTAATAAAATTTCTTTCCCGCCTGTCTGGCTGATTTTAACTTCATATCCTAAATTTTCTGCCATAGTTTTATCCTCCTGGTTATAATATGATGCCTGTTATTTTATTTACTACTTTGCTACGATTTTAGGTCTGACGTATCCTTTTTCATTCAGATAATCAATTTCAATTGTATTATCATCCGTCATCTTTATTTTTTCACCGTCTTTGAGCAATGTGTTCACCGGTACCTGCCCCGATGCCCGTTCCTGCGCCTCGTCCGACCACTCCAGGACATCCTGTTTTATAAATTCATTAATTTTATCCGGATCCACGGTATCCTGGTTGTCCAAAACACACATTAATATAAAATCCTGGAACAACTGATTTGAAATTTTAGTATACCTCTCCACCCCTTTTTGCATTGTCCTTGCGTTTTTCACAAAACAGTGACGGATCGGCATCCCGCGTTCCCCTGTAATTTCAGTGTTGGAAAAATAAAAACCGAATCTGGATTCCATGATATCTTCTTCCATGTCTCTCGGGCATGCAAGGATATTTTCCAGACACATATTAGACTGGAATTTTTTGTATACATTTTTTCCTTCAAAATCCATTCTCACATTTGGCGCCAAAAGGTCAACTTCAAACCCTTTCTTTTGCAGCATCTTTTTCTGCTGCGCCCCAACTGTCATTCCTGCCGCAATATAAGAAGACTCTATGTATATGGAAGGAATCTGTAACGATACGAGCTGCTTTTGGCACCCTTTGTCTACCAGCTCCTGGTTTATGACCACGGTTGTCTCTTCTTCCGGGATAATTGTAAAATTCGGCAAACAACAAACTGCATAAGCGCCGTTATGCATGATTCCGGAAAAATCCAGCTTATCCCTCATTTGTTCATAGATCTTCTTGTTCATAGCTCCAAAACATGTATTTTTATTTGCTTTGTAATTATAAAAAGCCAGAACTCCAGCTTGTGCGCAAACATCCAACAATATTTGCACATTTTCCACACTGGCCAGCCCTTTTACGGGCTGCGGTTTTTGGTTGTCGATATTGCCAATATTCCCAAAAGGATTGCTGAAATCAATCTCTTGTGATGCATCTTTGTTTCTTCCTGATTCATTGCCAAGGGCAACTGCAGGAATGATGCCAAACCAGATTTTTTCCTTTCTTGTCCTGTTTACTGCTTTCAAAAAAACAGAAAGCCGATCTTTGACTTGCACCAGTTCTTCCACAGTCGCATTTGCTACAATTAAATAGCTGTCCAATTCCCCATCCACTGCAGCATTCTCAAAAAAAGCTTTCACTCCTATAAATTTTTCAACCAAAGGGGCGATTGTACCAGCCAGACTTTCCATCCATTTTTTATAATCCTGCTGGCCGGATTCCAGCCGTGCAAGCCAAAAGCTTTCCTCATGCCCTGTCCTTGCCAGTTCTGTGGATATATTCGACAAAACAAGATTGGTAATTTCCGGGCTTTCCTGCATAGCATCCGGCGCACATTCTTCATAGTCTTGTTTTAATAGTTCCAGCATTTTTTGCGAGGATGTATGTTCCAATAATCTCTGCTCTTCCCCGTCCTGCTGCTCTAACGCTTTAAACCGCAATTCCCCATCCGCGTCATAAAACGGAATTCCGATTACATCGCTCCCTGCTTCCAAGTGATGGCTGCCCTTTTTATTTTTCATTTCAAGCAATGCCGCCGCAGCGTCTCCTAATTTTAAAGACAGCATCGCAGAAGAGCCTTTCAAATATACATCCTGGACCATCAGCCTGCCTTCATTCACCTTATCAATGCAGTTTTTCTTTTCCGGGCTTGGCACGCCGGGCGTCTCTGCTTCCAGCCTGTAATATTCCTGGATATAAGCATCCATATCGCTTCGCGCCTGTTTGATTTTTTCCGTTTGCGATTCTGGCGACAACAGCCTTGATACTTCTGAAAAATCGAACTCAACCTGGGCTTTCCCACTGTTTTTCCTCTGTTCATAAAGCCTGTTGACCATTTCATAAATTGCCGTGGCATTTAATGCAGTCGGCTCCATCCCGGTTTCATCATACCGTTTCGGCTTTTCTATGGAATACTGTATTTCCACGCCGCCATTCTCTCCCGGCAAAACAGTTTCGTATACCCACGGGCAAAATTTATCTATAAACTCATCAAAAGAACGAACTGCCAGATTTTTTTCAATTCTTTTGTAAAATGAATCAACTGCCACATCTCCTTCCGTCAAATATCTTCGTAAATTTGGCAGTTGCTCTCCGTTTTGATTCGTATCTGCGAACTTCTCAAATAAAATCGCTTTACTTGTCTGCTTAAACTCATCCCAGTAATTTTTTTGTCCCATTCGATTTTCCTCTCTTTCAATCTGTCTCCAAGTCTTTGATTACGATCCCTTTCAGTTTTTGGGAATGAATCTCTGTTTCCAATAGCTCCTTTAACCGCTGCGTTAAAATAATCTCATCATTCCCGCCCTGAAGTTTAAAAATATCATAATTTCCAACCCGGTTTCCGATAATCGCGATTTTCACACAAACCTGAAACTCCTGGTCAAAAGCTTCTTCCGGGTCAAGGCAGTCAATCCTCGGCGGAAGCGCCAGCCAGTATATTTCCTCTATTTCTAATTCAGGTATTTTCAAATTAATTCTTTTATAAAATAAATTATCAATCCCCCAATAATCGAATCTCTCCCTCATTTTATCCGATATCAGCGGGACATATTGTTCCGCCATAATCAAATCCGGAAATTCGGCGCCATATTCCAGATCTAATTCTACGGAAATTTCTTTATGGTCCAAAAACTGAAATTCTGAATTCATGCATCCCCGTTTTATTTCCTCTGGTACTTTTACATGCACGTATGCCTCTGAAATTTTTTGTTCCATGATATAAAACATTACTGCTCCCCTTTAATCTCACACAGCCTTTTTTTCAAAACATTTTCTTTGCCATGGACATAAATCCCCCGAATTTCCGCTTCCACATCTGAAATATTATATTTGAAATAGTCATCTGCCGAAATGCCATTCAAATTCACTCTAAAAATATTTGTAATCTTAAACGGCAGCGTAATTTCACCATGCCCACAATCAAAATACGCAACATCAATTTGCTCACAAAAAGCAACCAGACGGGCGAGAGACTTCCTTTTTCCTGTATCAAATCTTTTTCTGCCACGCCTGTCCACATAATTTTTTCCTTGTTTTCTTGATAAAACATATTTGGAAGCTTCCAAACCGCCATCCACTTTCTGAAATACCAATACCCAGATATGAAAAACCCGGAATGCATAATCATAGGCATCTGCAGAAACAAAATACGGAAAGCTTTTTTGGGGGTCTGTTTCGAATAAGATCAACTGTTTCCTCACCAAATCGATGACATGATGGATAATTTTAAAAAAACGCTGCTTATCCTGCTCATAGCAGGTTTCCTCTATTCTGCAATGTCCTTTTGTTTCCTTCCTCATATATGTATACAATAGGTTTGCAACCTCCGTCGCATAACATGAAATATTATGTTCATTTTCAAAATCCCTGCCATGTCCGCCACCATGCCATTGCCTGCCCACCTCCTGCATCGAATAATATTTAAACTTTCTTTTCTCAAACTCAGGCATTTGGCTAAACTTAACATGGAACTCTCCCTTGTTACGCTCTTCGTAAGTATTCAGCCCAGGCAATATGATGCAATTATAAGACTCATTTACATCATATCCATAAAAATTAGCCAGTTTTACAACAAATTTTAATTTATCCTGTTCTAATACATCTTTCGTTGATAAAATATGATGCGCCGCGTTTCCGCAGGAAATTTTATCAAATATGCGGTACTCTTCTTCAATACTGAAAAATTTATTCTTATAGCTTCGCCTGGTATTTCCAAGCATAGGAAAATCCCTCTCATAATTTTCCCTTAAAATAATGCCTGGTTTTTTACTTAAGCCTGGTTTTTCTGCGCTTTTAATAAAACTCGATTCTGTCAGAACATAGGCGCATTCTTTACATTTTTGTTTTTTGACATCATATGGGCAATACAAATCTTCGACTGCCCCCTGGCTTTTTTCACTTTTAGCCGGATTGCTTTCTTTTCCGCCCCTTTCCCCCGTTCCACCAGATTGTTTCACTTGCTGGCTATTTTCATAATCTGCACTGTCCACATTTGCAGATTGTCCTGCGGATGGTCCTTTTATTCCTGCACTGCTCAGGGTGAATGGCGTATAGCGATCCTGCACTGCTTTTTTTACCCCATTCCGGCATACTGTAATCGTCCCTCCTCCACATGCGCATACAAATTCAGAAGACGCCAGCAATAAATTTTTGCCACCTGCCACATGTTTTGAAAATTTCTTCCATGTTCCGGTAATCACAGGCGCAATACAGTTCGGGCCAAATGGATTTTGCGGAAGGTTTGAGCATACTCCTGGCATAAGCAATATTAACTGACTCGCCGTCGTCAATGCTGCCTTGCCTTCTATCCAAATTTTCTTTGCAGCTATTTCCTGAGGCTTTAGCTTCACAGTCATGCAATTTGAGCATTGGAACAGGCATCCTTCATTTAAAAATTTATCTCCCATGTCCCGTCACCTGTTTGCTTTTTTAACCCCGTGCCTTCACAGTACATGCATTTGACTTTGCGGGCTATATACCCCCGCGAAGTTTTTATTTTTTCTCTTCTCTTTCCGGCGCCATTGCACATAGGGCATATATTTTTTCCTTCTTCCCGGCTTTGGTTCACCGTATCCTGTTTGTCCTGATTATCCTGCAAAAACTCATACGCTTTTTGCACTTCATGAAACTTATCCTCGTTTCCCGTCAGCTTATTATCCGGATGAAACTTTCTTGCATATAATTTATACTGTCTTTTTAATTCATCCCCAGTAAAGGATTCATTCAAACCCAGTATTGATACCGCACGCCTGTGCTCCACGTTTTCCACCTCTTTTGCCTGCTATTCGCTCTATTTATTCTCAACAAAAACGATAATACAATTATACGATTCCGCCCGAATATTGTCAATCAATTCGTCAGCTTGTCCCCTCAATGCCTCTTTACAACTTCTATATTTTCCCCCTGGCTTTTCAGCCACATATTAATTCCCTTCCCAAAAGTTTCCGCACGGATCAGATATCTGTTATTTTCTTTGTCCTCCTGAATGATTTTTGCTGTCGGCAGCTTGTCCAAAACTGCTTCCAGGCTCCATCCTTTGTACCAGAACTCTATTTTTTGCAGCTTTCCCCCATACATAAACTGGACACGCTTGCGGTACTCGCCTTCTTCGAACCGGTCTTTATAAGGCACCTGGAAATGTTCATCCAGGATTTTCAACCGGCGTATCCGGTCAATCCGGTAAATCGTGGGGAACGGGTCATCGGCAATCTGGAATTCTTTATCTCTGTTTATATTTTCAATCTGCGCTGCCATATAAAAATAAAATTCGCAAAACAAGATTGCCAATGGCTCAACTTTTCTTGTGACAACCTTCCCCGTTCCAGCTTTCTCATAAAGTATTTCAATGCACCTGTGTTCTTTGGCAGCAAGCGCAATTTCCCACATCTTATCTGTAAATACTTTTTTATGGCGAAGCTCCACATAATGAAAGCATTCGTTTGCACATAGCTCCTTCATCAATTTCCGGTTTTCTGGCAATGCGCACCGGTCGATTAGCTTATCCAGTATTTTCATCATTTCTGGCTTGATAAACGCCCTGCTTTCCAGCAGGATTTTCATGACTGCTAAAAGCTCACCGTCTGACATCCGCTCCTTCTCCACCTGCTTTAACTGATATCCATGCTCACTGCGGTCGTAGACAACATCATTCACAACGCCTTTATAAATTGTCCGGCTGCTTAAAAATTCGCGGATATCATCCAAATCGCGCTGGACGCTTCTTTCTGAAATCCCCAGACGTGACGCTTCCTGCTTTTTGTTAATCGTATCACCGTTCATCAAGCGTGTATACAAGTCCAGTATCCTTTGTATTTTATCTTCTTTTGTATCCATATCTGCCCTCCCTGTTGCATGGCTTATTTTATCCGATCTCCTGTAATATGTATTTTACACCACACCTCCCTGCATTGCCATCAACAAAAATGAATTCTTTTAATTTTTCAATGAGTTCGCCTCCATCCCATAAAAGCTTCATACGCCCATATGCGTTCGCACCGCCAAAAAAATCTTCTTCGTTTAGCTGCTCCGAAAATACTTTCTGCATCAAATCAGCCATTTCCCGTTCCAGCCGGCCAGAAGCAAGTTCCGCTGTCCGGTAAGTGTCTGATACATTTTGCTGCATCTGCCTGTATAAGAGCTGTTCTTTTTTGGGCATGACAGTTCCATACACTGCAACAAAATCCTGTACATGCTGCAACTGCATCGATAAGTCCGCGGTAATCTGATAAGAAGCAGCCCATAATTCAAATGCAATCCCAAGGCATTGATTCACGTCTCCTTTTGCTGCTTGTTGTTTTTCCTGCATTCTGTTGCAATACTCCTGATAAGTATGGCGCTTTCCGGCTTTTGTTTCTTCCAGTTTCATTCCTGTTTCCTCCCTAATCATGAAATTTATTTTGCTTTTTTGAAACATGCTATAAAAGAACTTGTCTCTTGAGTATACTCTATGACATAGACATATTTTGTCTATGTCATAAATTTATTATAGGAATTTAAACTACAAGATTGTATGGAATATGTCCGCATCGGATATGCTGGGACTTTACCTGAACCACAATAAATGCAACCCAAAAACAGTCATCAAATATATCGGCAGGTCCGTAATTGCCACTTCACACATTGACAGCTACGATGGGGAAATGTCACTTTCCATTACAACCGGCATGAAAATGGCGCTTATGTACAAGAAACCATTCCCGCCATAGAATTTATTGAACGCCTCATCCGCCATATACCGGAAAAGCATTTTAAAATAATCCCTTATGGCGGACTTTATGCCCTCCACCGTGAATCCGACAAAAATCTTATTTGCGCCATCTCGAAAGAAAAACATGCCTTTATCCGCAGTTTCAACGAATAGCGCACGTCAATTCTTGCCGCTTTTGACTGCGACCCTTTAAAATGTCCAAAATGCGGCTCCACTATGCTCTTTTTGGAGCTGTATTTTAACCACAGGCACGTTTCTCTAGAAGAACTTTATGAACGGACCATGTCCAAAGCCGGTCGAGTAGACTTGCCCCTTACAGGGCAAGCCCCTAGACAATGTTTCCCTCTCGATATGGCTTTGCATGGCAGGATTGCGAGGGACAATCCCCTCTCGCCTTCCCTCTGGTGGCATTACCCACCTTCATCGGTACTATGCGGCCATCCGACTGCCTGCGGCTCATCTGCCCTCCTTCGTATGCTGTCGGGCATACCACTTATACATTACTGGCTCCACACTTGCCTGATATGGAAGCCGCAGGCTCTCCCCAGTTGACATAGCATCATTGTACGGCATGGCTGACTTCCAACCCCGTGGTGCCGTGTGAAATTTCACCGTTACGATAAACCACGTATTGCCTTCCGCAAAATAAACAACGTCGGCACACCATACTTACCCGTGATTTCGGGGCTAAACTGCCTTATGGCCCTGTCGCCTAACTTCCTACGCTTAACCCGCCATGTTGCCATAACGTGTCCAAGGTTTGCTATTGGTGGTGTGGTTAGCACCTTACCAAGTGGGGTTTGCACCCACTAAATGCTATGCCCTTGCTGGGCGCACTTACTATTCACAGTCGGTTTAATGGAACGACAAATAAAGCGGAGCTGTAACGCCGCTTTATTTGTTCTGATGTGTT
>CAMWXD010000002.1 GCA_947178105.1 uncultured Eubacterium sp.
ACGATTCAGCAAAACAGCCGTTACAGCTCGTGCTTCGTTCCATCCTCATTCAGAACCAGCCGGAAGCCGGCATGATCGCTGATATGCAGAGTACCGCAGAACGCGCACAGTTGGCGGAGCTTTTGAAATATGCAACGATCATTGTTTCCAGCCTGCCGCTGTTAGTCATGTATCCGTTCTTCCAGAAATATTTTGACGCGGGCATTATGGCAGGTTCTGTAAAGGGCTGAAAAACGCAATATGAAAAAAGAAAAGAACAGGAAAGGAAAGGGGAAAAATATGAAGTATCATCAGATTATGAAACGTGTACTGGCAACGGCGCTGGCAGCCGGTATGATTGTAACATCCGCAGGATGCGGCAGCAGCGGAGGCGGCTCAAATGCGCCTAAAGGCGGCGAGGTGCAGGAAGTAGATACTGCGGATCTGGAATTTCCGCTGAAAGAAAAAGCAACGCTTACCGGCTTGATCAGCTATCCGGCGAATACGGAGTCTGAACCGAATAACCGGACGATCTTTAAACGCTTGCAGGAAAAGACCAATGTAGAGATCAACTGGACGGCGATCCAGGGCGACCAGTGGGGCGACAAGATTAAGCTTGCCATGGCAAATAAAAGTTCTTTGACAGATTTTGTCTTTACCGCAGGATTTGGCGACAGCGACCTGCTGAAATACGGCGAGCAGGGCGTGATCATTCCGTTGGAAGGATATATTGACAAATATATGCCGAATCTGAAAGCAGTATTTGACAAATTTCCGGAATACAGAACGATGAGCACGGATACGAACGGGCATATCTGGGCGTTTCCATGGATCGAGCAGCTTGGTTCTGAAAAGACAGCGATCCAGACAGTCGGCAGTATGAGCTTTATTAACAAAAAGTGGCTGGATTTCCTTGAATTGGAAATGCCGGAAACGATAGAAGAATTTGAGCAGGTGCTGATTGCATTCCGTGATAACGCTTCCAAACTCCAGTCTGAGTTTAGCATCGACGGAAGCATTATTCCTATGTCCTGTATTTTAAATGGCGGCGAGGATCCGGGAATTCTTATCAACGGCTTCGGCGAAGGATACGGCGATGCAGATACTGGCAGGCATATTGCGGTTACAGATGACCTGAAGGTAATCTGCTCCGCAACACAGCAGGGCTTCAAAGATGGTATTGCATGGCTGCATAAACTGTATGAGGAAGGGCTGATTGATCCGGAAGCATTTACACAGGAATGGTCTACGTATGTATCCAAAGGAAAATCCGGCCGATACGGCGTATGCTTTACCTGGGATGTCGGAAATATTGATAATATTAAGGACTGGGTGCCGCTGCCGGTGCTGACGGCTGATACAAGAAACCTTACGCCAGCGAACGGTTCTTTTACAAGCGGATATGACCGCGGACGCTGTGTCGTTACTTCGATTGCTGAAAATCCGGCACTGGTATGCGCATGGATTGATCAGATGTATGATCCGTTCCAGTCTCCGCAGAACAACTGGGGTACTTACGGCGAGGATGATGAATTTGATATTTTCGTACTTGGCAAAAATGAGAATGGAGATGACATGCTTCAACATGCGCCTCTGGGCGATGCTTCTCCGGTAGAAGTACGTGAAGCAGAGAACGTAGCAGGCCCTCTGGCAGTATTGGATGAATACTATGGCGTCTATGTAACCTGCCCGGATGATGCACAGTACCGTCTGGACTGGATCAAAGAGCTTTATACCCCGGATATGAACAGAAAATATGTATATCCGAACGTATTTATGAGCAGGGAAGATACAGAAAAGATTTCCAACCTGCAGGCTGATATTCAAAAGACGATTAACGCAAAGAAATCAGACTGGATCATGAACGGTTTTTCAGATGCTGACTGGGATCAGTTCTTAAAAGACCTGGATGCTTACGGCCTGGAAGAATACCTGTCTATTTTCCAGAAATATCTGGATTCCTACTATGCAGAAGGCGGTGCTGATTCTGGCTCCGGTGCAGACGCAGGTACAGATGCGGAAGCTGGTGCAGACGCAGGTACAGATGCAGAAGCTGGTGCAGACGCAGGTACAGGTACAGACGCAGAATAGTGTCTGAAACGGATGATTGTGCAGTTTTGAATTGTAACTGGATCAGGGCATAGGAAATGTCCCTGGAGCGCTGCCGTATTAAGAAAAGACGAAAGGTTTCCTTCTTAACTTAATGCGGCAGTTTTTTTAAACCATGCAAATGCCAGGAATATTTTGCATGAGTATTCGATGGAATAGAAGAGGAGATAAGTATGGCAACAAGTCAGACATTGCGGGAAGCCCGTAAATACGAAGAGGCTTCAGAAAAGCTTATAAAAGAAGAAGAAAAACCGGCGTTCCATCTGGCGGCCAGGACTGGCTGGATGAATGACCCGAATGGGTTCTCTTATTATAAAGGAGAATACCATATGTTTTATCAGTACTATCCGTACGATTCTCAGTGGGGGCCGATGCATTGGGGACATGCGGTGAGCAGTGATCTTCTGCACTGGAAATATCTGCCGGCGGCGCTGGCGCCGGATGAGTTTTATGACAGGGACGGCTGTTTTTCAGGCAGCGCGATAGAGCTTGACGACGGCAGGCAGCTTTTGATGTATACCGGTGTGGTAAGAGAACGCCAGAGAAACGGAGGCGTCTGCGAAGTCCAGACCCAGTGCCTTGCAGTCGGCGACGGAATGGATTATGAAAAATATGAAAAAAATCCGGTACTGGATGAGTCAAACCTGCCGGAAGGATGCAGCAGGTTTGATTTCCGCGATCCGAAAATATGGCGGAAAGACGACGGCACTTACTGCTGTCTCGTAGGAAACCGCCCGGCGGACGGCAGCGGCCAGATCCTGCTGTTTACAAGCCCGAATGGATTTCACTGGGACTATAAAAAAGTACTGTGCGCAAACAATAACCGTTTTGGGCTGATGTGGGAATGCCCGGACTTTTTTAAGCTGGACGGGAAATGGGTGCTTTTGTCAAGCCCGCAGGACATGATGCCGCAGGGATTTGAATATCACAACGGAAACGGTACCCTGTGCCTGATTGGCGATTATGATGAAAGGACAGACAGCTTTACAGAGGAGTGCAACCAGTCCGTTGACTATGGGATTGATTTTTATGCGCCGCAGACAATATTGACGCCGGATGGGCGCCGAGTGATGATCGGCTGGATGCAGAACTGGGATACGTGCAGCCTGCGCATGACAGACCATCCGCTGTGGTACGGGCAGATGAGCCTGCCGAGAGAACTGTCCATCAGGAACGGAAGGCTGTACCAGACGCCGCTGCGGGAGCTTTTGAAAATGCGCCAAAATAAGACGGTGCACAGACAGGTGCCGGTGTCGGGTGTCGTCAGGCTGAATGGGATCAATGGCCGCAGGGCGGACATGGAGCTTACGATCCGCCCGAAAGACAGTGAAAAGATGTACCGAAAATTTGCAGTACGTTTTGCACAGAATGAGGAGTATTATACTTCACTGAGTTTCCGTCCGTCAGAATCTATTTTAAAGATTGACCGAAAATTTTCCGGTTCCAGAAGAGCCATTATCCATCAGCGCAGAAGCCTGGTAAATGGCGGAAACGGGGAACTGAAATTGCGCATGATCTTTGACCGTTTCAGTGTAGAAGTCTTTGTCAATGACGGAGAACAGGTGATGACCGCAACGATGTATACAGAGCAGGAGGCAGACGGGATTTCCTTTTTTGCGGACGGAGAAGCGGTCATTGATGTGGAGAAATATGACCTTGTCTGATGGCGCCGGATTTTGCCGCGATCCTGATTCAGTGTTTGATCATGTATGCGATGTCCTGTTTCTGGATTGCGGCATATGGAGGGACAGAGTCACTGTCTGGAGTAGGAAAGGAGAGAAAATGCACTTGCTTATAGAGACAGAGCGCTTGCTGTTACGAGATTGCCAGGAAAGTGACGCATTGGATTTATATGAAATGTGTCTTGACCAGAGCTTGCAAAAAAGTGGAATTACTGTTTTTGAATCTGTGGAAGAAAGCCTTCATGCCGCAAAATATTGGATGAACGACCCTGGTTTCAAGATCATCACTACAAAGAGCGACGGTCGTTTTGTGGGATTTATCAGTCTTGCCGATATGAACCGGTACGACGCTTATATGGAATTAGAATATGCCATTGCAGCAAAATACCGCAATAGAGGATATGCAACTGAAGTGGTAAAACGCATGACAGCCTATGGATTTACAGATCTGCATTTATCGGCAATCGCAGCATGGGTGCGCTCACATAACGAAGGCAGTGTCCGGGTTTTAGAAAAATGTTCCTTTGTGTTTGAAGGCAGGCTTAGAAAACATGCCCGTGATAAAAGCGACACTTTATGTTACTCTATGTTAAGGGAAGAGTGGAAAATGTAGATCCATCGACACAGCAATAGAATGTTGGCATTCTTGCTGTGCCGAATTTTCACCTGAAAAAAATTGCCGATTGCTTTTTATTAGCGGGCAGCCGATAATCTTTGGACAATCTGCTGAAAAGCTGCCGTATCCCTGATGGCATCAAAATCTGAATGGCACATCCATTTACTGCGCATGATTTCCTGGCAGCTTCTGTTGTCGGTAGTTTCAAAATCTGTGCGCTTCCAGTTCGTATCACCAAGAAGCAGGCTGTATGCGGTTCCTTCTTTGGGACAATGATCAAACGCTGATGCGTTGTCTGCGGCTATTTGCAGTTGATGCAGTGCCTCATCTGTCTTGCCAAGCCTTGCATAAACCTGGGCGGACATGCAGTTAAGCTGTGCCAGGTAATGCCTTGCGTGTGCAGCGTCCTCGCCGCGGATGAGTTCATTCAGCGCGGTTATTTTTTCAGATACGGAAATCAGGTCTTTATCAGGCAGGAGTTTTCCGTATATGATATTGTAAAGTCCGGCTTTTAAATTTTCATAGCTTTGGCGGATGAGCTTTCTTGTAAAAGGCAGCTTTTCATCCTCGTCAAGTGCCTGCCATATTTGTGCTTCCATACAAAACCGCTGTGGCGGAAGCGTTTCATAGATGGCGCGGCCTTGCTTTTTGCGTCCCATTTCGCAGTGCTGAAAGGCAAGCCTTGCA
This sequence comes from uncultured Eubacterium sp., assembly GCA_947178105.1. GTDB lineage: Bacteria > Bacillota > Clostridia > Lachnospirales > Lachnospiraceae > Eubacterium_J. Next base: position 5,074 of record CAMWXD010000002.1, read on the forward strand.
GTGGCTTCCAGACGAATTTCCTGTTCAGGGCAGTATTTCATAATCCGTTCGCCGAGCGCTACGATCTCTGCGTCGTATTTTTGTATATTTTCTTTCCAGTCCGGGATATTCCCATCTTCATCTCCAGCCAGAAACAGCGCGTACATCAGCTTGTTGAGCAGTGTGTAATTGTTTGGAAATTCGCCGACGCCTTCGCGGGCAATCTGGATGCAGCGTTTCATGTCTCCCTGGCTGACCGCTTCCTGATAACGGTTCAGATAAGTTTCCACCTTATTTTTTTCGATCAGCCTGTCGGTTCCCAGCAGTTTATCCGCAGTGACCGCAAAGAAGTCTGATATTTCAGGAATCAGTTCGATATCTGGATAGCAGACGCCCAGCTCCCAGCGCGAAACAGACTGGCATGATACGCCAAGGGCTTCTGCAAGTTCCTCCTGCGTAATTTCTTTTTCCTTCCGCAGAGATTTGAGTGTTTCACCAATTTGTAATTTCATCGTATTCGATCCTTTCTGAATTTTTCTAAGAAGCAGCGCCGCTTTCTGGTTTTATTATACGGGGCGGTCAGAAAAGTATCAAGAACACGCTGCGTGAGATTTTTTCACTGGCAGAGTGATACCGGCTGAAAATCAGGCTGCCTGATAAAAACATATATTGAGGTACAAAAAAGTTTGTGGTAATATTGGTATAGTTCATATGCTTGAAAGCAGGAATGCGAATGTACGACAAAAGGAAGGGTATGGTAGAATGAATAGCTGCATATTCACAATAAAAGATATTGTAAGCTTGGTTAAGCCGATTGCGGAGAAATATGGAGTAAAAGCATGACAAAATCATTTAATACAGCAGGGGACTGCAAACCACAGATGCATTACATGGTTGATATTACAAAACGCCTGAAACAGATCCAGGGAATGATCGATAAAGGGGAATATTTTATGATCAGCCGCGGCCGACAGTATGGTAAAACGACTACGCTCCGCAATCTGAAACAGTTTCTGGAACCAGGCTATCTGGTTGTAAGCCTGGATTTTCAGAAAATTGGAAATGCAAGATTCCAGAATGAAAATCTTTTTTCAACTGCTTTTACCAGGCTGTTTGTAAAGGCTGTCCGCCAGCAGATTCTGTTTGAGCCGGAACTGGTCAAAGAATCTGTCAGAATGCTGGAAAGCACAGCCCAGGGCAGCGCTTACTTTGGTCTTTTGGAATTGTTCGACTGCCTGAGCAGCATTTGTGCGGAATCGGCAAAGCCAGTTGTCCTGATGATTGATGAAGTGGACAGTGCCACAGACAATCAGGTATTCCTGGATTTTCTGGCGCAATTACGTGCATATTACATCGACCGGGATCTCACGCCTACGTTTCAGTCTGTGATACTTGCAGGTGTATACGACATCAAAAACTTAAAGCAGAAAATACGCCCGGAGGAGGAACATAAAAGAAACAGTCCTTGGAATATCGCAGCAAATTTCGATATCGACATGAGTTTTTCTGCAGCGGATATCGAAAAAATGCTGGAAGAATACGAACAAGACCGCCATACCGGAATGCATACAGCCATGATCGCGGGGCTTTTGTATGACTATACTTGCGGATATCCTTTTTTAGTCTCCAGGCTCTGCCAGATCCTAGATGAAACAGTTGCAGGTAGCCCTGCTTTTCTGGATCAGGCATCTGCGTGGACAAAAGAAGGTGTTTTGGAAGCAGTAAAGATGATTTTGTCTGAGAAGAATACGCTTTTTGAGTCTCTGGCGAATAAGCTGGCTGCCTATCCGAAATTAAAGGAACTGCTGTATACAGCCCTGTTTTCTGGGGAAAGGATCTCATATAATCCTGACAACGATATATTTGACATTGCAGCCATGTTTGGTTTTATAAAAAACAATCGGGGAATTATGGCAGTAGCAAACCGGATATTTGAAACCCGTCTTTATAATTTATTTTTATCGGAAGATGAAGTCAGCAGCCGTATTTTTGCTGTCAGCTCGATGGATAAAAACCAGTTTATCCAGGGTGGGCAATTAAACATGGATCTTGTATTAAAAAAATTTATGGCTTGCTGGGATGAATTGTACAGCTCTGCGGATGAAAAATTTGTGGAAGAGAACGGACGGAAATTCTTTCTGTTGTATTTAAAGCCAATCATCAATGGTGTTGGAAATTATTATGTAGAATCCAGAACCCGGGACAATAGGCGGACGGATATTATCGTAGATTATCGCGGAAAGCAGTATATTGTCGAAATAAAAATATGGCGGGGCAACGAGTATGAAAATCGGGGCATGAAGCAGTTGGCTGGCTATCTGGATGCATATAATGCCAAAAAAGGATATCTGGTGAGTTTTAATTTTAATAAACACAAAATTACTGGAGCACGGGAAATTCAGACAGGTGAAAAGCACATCCTGGAAGTGGTGGTCTGATCAGCGGCAATATGGAAAAAGACAGGGCGTTTGCTCCTGTCTTTTTTATGCTCCTGCCATAGCGAACAAAGCTAATCTTCGGTTGATTCCCTGTAAATCAGGCTGGTTTCCGTATAGACCCTGCGGTAGTTCATAGATGGGTCCTTAATGCGGGACAGCAGTAAATGGACAGCCGAAAATCCCATGATCTGGCTGTGTATATGGATCGTAGTCAGCGTCGGGGATGTGATCCTTGATTCCTGGGAATCATCGAATCCGCACAGCCAGACGTCCTTTGGGACAGAGATCCCAAGCTCTTTAAATACAAACAGTACATCGATGGCAATAAAGTCATTGGCGCATAGAAATACATCCGGAAGGGATGCCAGGTTTTGGAACCGGTTCCTGAGATATTCCCGATAACTGATCGGTGAGGAACTGTCAACGGTGCTTTTGTAGTCTGTGATGCAGTATTCCTCCGGACAGGAAAGCCCGCACAGGTACATGGCGTTTCGGTAACCTAAAAACCGTTCAAAAAATGACTGGCAGTGCATACAGTCGCCGATGTAACCGATTCTTTTTTTTCCGCGTTTTACCATTTCATGGACAAAGATATGGATATTGGACTGGTTATCCATACTGAGCACATCTGCCTTAAGCGGTTCGTCAAAACCGGCTACAGGGGTATCTACGAAAAGGATCGGGGTATCCAGCCGGCAGAGCATGGAACAGTATTTTTTATCAAACATCTCCACGCAGATGATGCCGGCAGTCTTTTTCGCATGATAGGAATTTGGCAGATGCAGATGCCGGATCTCATTCTCCTGGATGCGGTGCATGGTAAAAGTATAGCCGGAGTCGGAAATTCCACGCTGGAAGTTATCAAGCATGGTGGATGCAAAATGGGAATTGCTGATAAAATTGGCAGTAAACAGGGCAATTTCGTTTTTATCCAATGGCGGTATACAGTCTGTATCGGCATTGGTTATGCCTATGCCGGGTATATTTACGTAAGAAAACTGTTTGTATCCCATTTCTATGGCTTTCTTTAAGACCTTTTCCCTTGTAGCGTCGGCAAGGATGCCGGTATTATTGATCGCTTTGGATACGGTATTTCGGGAAAGGCCAAGTGCGTCCGCGATATCCTGTATAGTAACTCGTTCAGCCATAGTATCTCACTTTCTTTTTGCTAATTTATTTCTGTGACAATGTATGTGACATTATTTTTATTATAATGCACAAATTGCGGACTGTCAAACCAAAGAAAAATGCTTTTTTGTAAGATATTTGATCGGATAAAAAATAAAAAGCGATAAAAATGTGTGCAAATACAAAAACAAAGATAAAAAATTGTGCAAATATACAAATATAGAATTGAATAAATGTAAAAACTATGATATAGTATTTAGTAAAGAATGTACCAAAAAATTCAGACAAATATCAGCATTGGAAGGAGATACTATGAAAAATTATGATGTAACCGCATTGGGAGAATTACTGATCGATTTTACAGAAAACGGAACAAGCGGGCAGGGTAATCCGCTGTTTGAGGCAAACCCGGGAGGTGCGCCGTGTAATGTATTGGCAATGCTGGCGAGGCTTGGGCATAAAACGGCATTTATCGGCAAAGTTGGACGGGATTTTTTTGGAGAACAGCTAAAAGCAGCGATTACCGAGGCTGGGATTGATGCGGCGTACCTGCGCATGGACGAGCAGGTTCATACAACGCTTGCTATGGTACATACCTTTGCGGATGGAGACAGGGATTTTTCGTTTTATCGTGACCCGGGAGCGGATATGATGCTTACGGAAGAGGAAGTGCCAAAGGAGCTGATCCAAGATTCCAAGATCTTTCATTTTGGCACGCTCTCCATGACGCACGAGGGAGTACGCGCGGCTACGAAACAGGCGGTGCAGACAGCCAGAGAGGCAGGCGCCGTGATTTCCTTTGACCCGAATCTGCGTCCGCCGCTTTGGAAAAGCCTGGATGACGCGGCACAGCAGACACTGTATGGAATGGGGCAGTGCCAGATCCTTAAGATTTCGGATAATGAGATCCAGTGGATTACCGGGGAAGAGGATTACTCCAAAGGTGTGGCATGGATCAGGGAAAGATATCAGATCCCATTGATTCTGGTGTCTATGGGAAGAGAAGGAAGCAGGGCGTATTATGACGGATGTATGGTGGAGGAAGCGCCGTTTCTGCAAGAGAATACGATCGAAACCACAGGGGCAGGCGATACGTTTTGTGCGTGCGTGCTGCATTATATTTGCGAACATGGCATAGAAGGGCTGACAGAAGGCAAGCTGCGCGAAATGCTTGTATTTGCCAATGCTGCTGCATCGCTTGTTACGACACGAAAGGGAGCGCTGCGGGTAATGCCTGGTAGGGAAGAAGTGGAGGCGCTGGCAGGAAGCAGATGGTAAAGTACGATTGGAAAAACGAAATGGATTTGTTTTATACGCCGCAGGATGCAAAAGCAGGAGATGTTATTCCTTTTTATAATACGCAGACAAAACAGTTTGAGAACTACTACCTGAAAAACTGGAATCCAGATGCGCCCGCAGACAAAATTGTACATGGCTGGCACCGGATCGTGACAAAGGACAACCGGACGTACGAAGAATCGCCGGCTCATATCTGCGGCGGGACAGGATCCGTCATATATGCCGGGGATTGTTATCATCTATTTTACTGTACCTTCGACCAGGAGCCTCAGGCGCAGTGGGCACGCCATGCTGTGAGCCGTGACCTGGAGGCGTGGGAAGATATCCCAGAAGACAGGTTTGGGCCGGATGGCGTTATTTACCGGATGTCGGACTGGCGGGATCCGTTTGTCTTTTGGAATGAAGCAGAGCACAGATGGTGGATGCTGCTGGCAGCAAGGGAAAACAAACAGACAGAGCGCAACGGATGCGTGGCTTTGTGTGTGTCTAAAGACTTGTCCAAATGGGAGTACTGCGAGCCGCTCTATGCACCGGGCATCCATCCGGCAGCAAATGAGTGTCCTGACCTGTTCCAGATGGGTGACTGGTATTATCTGGTGTACTCGAATTATACAGACGGCTTTAGTACTTACTACCGAATGAGCAGAAGCCTGTATGGGCCATGGGTGCGTCCGCCGGTAGATACTTTCGACGGCAGGGCTTTTTACGCGGCAAAGACCGCAGCAGATGAGAAAGGCCGTTACATTTATGGATGGAATCCGACACGCGGTGAAAACGGATGGGGCTTTGACCCGCAAAGGGATTACGGAAAAGATTACAGCACATGGAACTGGGGAGGGTCGATCGTGGCGCATAAGCTCGTACAGCATGAAGACGGGACTTTGGGTGTATGTCCGGTAGAAAGCGTTGCACAGGCTTATGGAACCGGGAGAAAAATATCGTGGGAACCTCTGGCAGGCGTATGGGAATTTTCCGAAAAACGCGCCCTATGTATTTCACTGGACAGCTATGGCTGCGCTCTGTGCGGCAAAATGCCGCGTAGGGGAGTAATACGGGCTAAAATCAAATATGCCGGCGGGCCGGCATGTTTTGGCATGGCGCTGCATGTGGATAAAAAATTTGATATCGGCTATTATCTTATGTTTGAACCATGGTATCAAAGGATACAGTTGCGTTCAGGCATTCGGATGTATGAACAGGGCGGGCAGATGTTTCCGTATGCAGTGGAAATGGAACGGCCGCTGCGCCTGGAGCCTGGAGTTGTATATGATCTGGAATTATACTTGCAGGATACACTGGCAGTTTTATATATCAGCCATGATGTGGCATTTGGGTTTCGCATGTATAACGAAAAGGAGAAAGAGTTTGGCTGGTTTGTGTCTGATGGCTGCATACAGGTATGGGATGTGGAGGCCGCGGACTGAACAGATATTGAAAATATCTAAATTTTTGTTTGGATTTTGTTGGAATTTATCGATTATAACGTCATGAAAAAATAATGTAAAAAAAATATTGTGCAAATATAAAAATATAAGTTGACTAAATGCACAAATTTGCGAAGGCAGGAATGACTGCATGTGTGAGCAGTTTGCGGAATGCCGATTTGCTGATGTATGCGGGGTATGAAAAAGAAAGGAGAAACAGAATGAAAAATTTTTGGAAAAAGATGACGGCAACTGTGCTTGCCGGTGCGGTTTCGTTATCTGGAATACCTGGCGGGCTGCCTGGCACAGCCGGTACAGGCAGCGTGACTGCGGCGGCTGCCAGCAGTGCAGAACAGATTTTTGCAGGCAGCTTTGTGTCCAGGTCTTATGGGGCGGCATTTGAAACGGATGCACAGGCAGGTACTGTAACAATGGGGAATAACGGCGGAGACCATTTTGCAGTGTATGACGGGCTGGAAAAAAGGGCGTCCTCGTTTGTGTATGAGGCGGATGTGAAGCTGGCTGAGGGGCCTTCTGCTGCACTAATCTTTGGAATTGGCAGTAAGAAAACGCCGTCCAGTAAATGGTACGGAGCCAATATGGATACGACCAGAAGCGCGGATACGTTCCGGCTGTTCGGGCCGGGGCTTGGAGATGTGAGCGACGGCAAGGGCAGCCAAAATATGGATCTTACGAAAAAACTGCATCTGAAAGTAGATGTACAGGCGGACGGCAGTTTTGTCTATACCTTTGGCAATAAAGGCGGGAAAACGCGTTCCATAAGCGGCAAGATCCCGGACTGGCAGGGAGGCTATATCGGTGTCCTGACCTGGAACAGCAAAGCGGTATTTTCCAATATTACGTTTCAAAACCGCACGGATGATGTATCCAGCCAGATCAAAGAAGTGGAGGCAAATTCGGCATACCGGACAAACCTGGCGCAGATGACGGCAATGGATAACGCAGTGTGGGAAGTAAAGGGCGACGGGCTTTACAGCAATGCAGCAGGGAAAGGAAACAGCTTTTTGTATTCCCAGGCAAAGGGAAGTAATTTTGTCTATGCGACAGATGTGAATTTTGCCAAAGAGCAAGGCGCCGCAGCGCTGATTTTCCGCAGTACGAACGACAGCGGGAATAAGAACTGTTACGCAGCCAGCCTGGACGCAGGCTCTAAGAAGTGCAAATTGTGGAGATGGCAGGACGACAGTGATTACCAGTTGATCGATGAAGTGGATATCACACCGGCAAGCAGCGGAAAGTATACATTAAAGGTGGTAGCGGCGGATTCGTGGATTTGCTTTTATGTAAATGACACGCTTGCTGCAAGTACCGGGGACTATTCCATGCAGATCGGGCAGTCGAATAAAGGACAGGGAACCGTTTTAAAAGACGGATATTTCGGCCTGCTAAACTGGAATGGGGAAATGACGTTTCAGAATACCTATTTTAAGGAATTTGACGATACGTTTCACCCGCTTTTAGAGGATATTACAGTCACATCTTCTACAGGCGGTGTGGAAGAAAAGCCGCAGTTTTTCCAGACAGAGCCGGTTAGCATCCAGTATGTAAAAAATGATGCAGCTTCGGTAGATGTTACTGCGGTTGCGAAAGTGCCGGGAGCAAAAGTGACGGTACAGGATGCGAAAGGCATCGTTTATGATTCTATGAAAAATATCCCTGTTGCTGTCGGCAGGAATTATATTACGGTCACAAACACCGTAACGGCGGAGGATGGCACAACGGCGGCGCTGACATACAGGGTCAATGTATTCCGCAGACAGAAGGATGAGGTATATTATAATGAATTATACCGCAGCCAGTATCATTATTCGGTAAAGGACGGCTGGGGAAATGACCCGAACGGCATGGTTTATTATAATGGCACTTACCATCTGTTTTATCAGTATTACGATGACACGCATCATGGCGGATACATAGAATGGGCACATGCTACAAGCAAAGATCTGATCACCTGGGAAGAGCAGCCGATGGCGCTTTACCCGGATGCAAATGGCTCGATGTTTTCCGGCTGTATCGTGGCAGATACGAAAAATACATCTGGCTTGTTTGCGGATGGAAACGGCGGCCTGGTTGCACTGATTACTGCGGATGGAAACGGGCAGCGTGTCAAGCTTGCTTACAGCACAGATGAAGGAAAGACCTGGACAAAATTAGATACGGTTGCGGCTGACTGGGAGGATGACCCGCTTGGCAACAGAGATTTCCGTGACCCGAAGGTATTCCGCTGGGAAAATAAGTGGTTTATGGTAATTGCGGGCGGCCCGCTGCGCATTTATTCCTCCGATAACCTGCTGACATGGAAATGCGAATCTGCTTATCCAGACCTGCATACAGAATGCCCGGACTTGTATCCGTTACGGGCAGATGACGGAAATATCAAATGGGTGCTCTCCAGAGGCGGAAGGTATTATAAAGTCGGAGATTTTACACAGAAAGACGGAAATTGGACGTTTGTACCGGATCCGGCATATGCCGCCTCCAATGAAGTATCTGCGGATGGGGTTATGAATTTTGGCAGGGATTCCTATGCAGCCATGACCTATTATGTACAGGACTTTGGGACGGCCGCAAATCCGACGCTGCCAGAGGAGCTGGTGGAGATCAACTGGGCGAATACCTGGGATGATTACTGCAATCAGGTAGGAGATAAGACAGGCGAGAAGTTCAACGGCACTTATAATCTAAATCTGAAACTGGGGCTTACCAGACAGGATGAAAAATATGTACTGACACAGACGCCGGTATCGGCATACGAAACATTGCGTGACACACAACATGCAGTTGTATGCAAAGATGTTGAGATTAAAGCGGAAAATGGCCTGCTGAAGGATTTCCAGGGAGACAGCTACGAGATCGTGTCTTCCTTCACGCCGGGAGCAGATACGAAAAAAATCGGTTTCCGGCTGCGCACGGGCGGGAAAGAAGCGACAGAAGTTGTTTATGATCTGGAAAGCGAGATGTTATCCATTGACCGCAGCAGGTCAGGCATTATTTTAAGCAATAAATTTGCCGAAGTTACAAGCCAGCATGTGACAAGAAACGCAGACGGCACGATCGACCTGCATATTTTTGTGGACAGGTCTTTGATCGAAGTATTTGCAAAAGGCGGCACCGCTGCCGGTGCAAACCAGATCTTCCCGTCGGTGTCAAGCCTTGGCGCAGAAGTATTTGCAGAAGGCGGCACGGCAAAAGCAGATATCGCCGTGTATCCGATGGCGAGCATCTGGAAAGAGAAAAAACAGTCTGAACATCCGGTTGCGGTTGCCTCTGCTTCCAATACAGACAGCAGCATCAATGTCGGAGACAGCATTGAGCTGACAGCATACCTGCTTCCAGCGGATGCGCAGCAGGACATTGTGTGGGTGTCTGAAAACCCGGAAGTGGCATCGATTGAAACAAACGGGACAGGTGTACGCGTCACAGCCCTGCAAAAAGGAGATACAAAAATAACTGCAACTGCGCGCCAGGATGCAGCCCTGAAAAAGGAATTTGCCATTCATATATTTGAAAACCGCTTTGATACAAATGTCGGGCCGTTTGTAACGAACGGCGGCAACTGGCTGATTGACGGGGAAATTTTAAGCGTATCCAACAGCGGCATGAATGACTATTATATGACAGGCAGCAAATTAGATCGGAAAGAGTATGTACTGAGCACAGACCTGAAATATGAAAAAGGTGTTGTCAACCTGTTTTTTGCGGCGAAAGGAACCGATCCTGCGGACGGAAATGCCTATGCGGTGCAGTTTGGGGACAATCATACCGTACGGCTGTTCCGGTTTGCCGGTGAGACAGTGAAGGAAGCGGATATGGGAAAAGCGGTCAATGACGGAGCATACCATCATGTGGAAATCCTGAAAACGGCTGACAGCGTGGCTGTGTCTGTGGATGGAACCGAATATCTGTCTCATACATTTGAAAAAACAGAAGATTTTTATCAGGAGGCTTATGCAGGCATCGGGCTGTGGGATGGAGAGCTGTCTGTAAAGGGCTTTTCGATACAGGACGCGGCGGCTGCCATTGAGAAAAAGGCGGCGGCAGAAAACAAGGCCGCGCAAACAAGGCTGCAAACAGCGCTCAAAAAAGCAAAAAAAGTCGTCGATCAGGGCAAAGGGAAATATACGGATCAGACATGGAAAGCATTTAAAAATGCTTACAACGCAGCGAAAAAAGCTCCAGAAGATGCAAAAACAGCAAAATACATAAAACTGGCGGACAATCTGGAGCAGGCACAGGCAAATTTAAAGAAAACAAAATCATTGTAAAATTCAGACGATGCCGGCATGTTCTCTTTTGAAAAAGGACGTGCCGGCACATTGTTTTTTACGGTGGTGTGCTATTTGATGTTTGGATAGTGCATTAGAGAGTTTGGGATTGCCTGATGGTGAAATATGTGCTATCATTGGGCTATGGGAAACCAGAGCCGGGCGGCTTACCTTCTTGTTTTTTCGGAGGAGTTAATCCTCTATAAGAAAGAAAGGAGGGCGTTGCTAATGATGATTACATATTCTGACTTGGTTCAGACTGGAATATTCATTGTTGCCCTCGTGAATCTGTGTTATCAGATGTTCACAGGGAAACGAAAATAGCCGCCACTACTGCGAATAGTGACGGCTGCCCGTTAGGGTAGTTACACATTATTTGAGGGTAGGCCGCGCATCTGGCTTTCCCTTTTGTATTTTTAATATAGCATATCAGTCGGCAGTTTGCAAGTTTTCATTTCAAAAACAGCCGTGAAAGAAAATAGTGTCAAAAGAAAAATGCAACATTTTCTCTAAAATGTTGCATTTTTCTTTTGACACTATTAATATCGGCACTTTCAAACAATACTTAACCCCAAATTTCAAAAAAATTTTTTAATATTTTTTGTTAAAACATTCCAGCCATTCCCCTATTTGCGCGCTTTTTCAGCAATCACAGACAGAATGCAACAATTTAGAGAGAAAGTTGCATACGACAAGTATCATTTGGAAGTGAACCAAAAAACAAGGAGGTTCTTATGCTGAAACTGACCGTGAAACCAGGGGAATATCTTCTGATCGGAAATGAAATCAAGCTGGTGTTTGCCGGGGGCAGCTCTAATAATCTGCGGATACTGGTAGATGCGCCAAAAAGCATGAATATTGCAAGAAGCTCTGCGCTGGAAAAGAAAATGATGGAAGAAGAGCCGGGAAATATGGTGACGCATTATAGAGACCAGGAGCTTTCAAAGGAAGCGCAGGAGAAGATCAAGGCTATTTTAATGGAAGAGCGCAGGAAAGTCAGGATGGAAAAACGGGTACAAAGTCCCGCAGGCGTTCCAAGGCGGCAGGGAAGGTATGGTAATAATGCCGGATTATCCTAGGGATCTGGCTTTGTTATATAAAATCAAATACGCGGGCGGATAATACCGCACATGCACGCAAACGGAATTGCGGCATTTTCAAAACAAGGAGGAAAATATTATGGCAATGGTAGTACAGCACAATCTTACAGCAATGAACGCAAACCGTCAGTTGGGAATCACAACTGGCCAGCAGTCCAAATCTTCTGAAAAATTATCTTCTGGCTACAAGATCAACCGTGCAGCAGACGATGCGGCAGGCCTCAAGATTTCTGAAAAAATGAGAAGCCAGGTGCGCGGCTTAAACAAAGCGTCAGCAAATGCGCAGGATGGTATTTCTTTGATCCAGACAGCAGAAGGTGCATTAAATGAAGCTCATTCCATCTTACAGCGTATGAACGAACTGGCTGTGCAGGGTGCGAATGATACAAACCAGAGCATTGACCGTGATGCGATCAATCAGGAATTAGAGGCGCTGACAGCCGAGCTGGATCGTATTTCAGAGACAACACAGTTCAACAAACAGGAACTGTTAAACGGAACGTTCCAGGATAAGAAGCTTCAGGTTGGTGCAAATGCAAACCAGAGCATCAGTATTTCGATTGGCAAGATGGATGCAAAATCAATCGGGCTGAGAGACATTAAATACTTTAAAGGCATTGATACGGTTTCCTATTCTAATATGTCTTATATGGGCGCAGAGTATAAATACGATGTGACAAAGACGTCAGCAGAGAATAGAAGCGCATTTAAAGCCGCAGTAAGAGATGCAGGAAAAGCTGCCTTTACAGATGATATGATTGCACAGGGTTCGGCTGGTTCCGTATATCTGGCAAGTGACGGCACTGTCTATGCTACACGTGAATCTGCAAAAGCTGACGGGGCAAGCGCGCTTGGATCTGTTTATGCAGATGCATTTTCTGGCGCATGGGAAAATCTTCTGGCAAGTGCAAAGACAACAGGAGTTACAGCAGGAGGATTTGGCTCTGAAGATACGATTGCTGCACCAACAGTAGACAATTATGATAAGGCAAATGCAACTCTGAAAGCCGTACAGGCAGCGATCAATAACGTATCTACGCAGCGTTCTGCACTTGGTGCATTGCAGAACCGCTTAGAGCATACCGTTGCAAATCTGGATAACGTAGCAGAAAATACACAATCTGCAGAATCCCGTATCCGTGATACAGATATGGCTGCTGAAATGGTTGAATACAGCAAGAACAATATTCTTGCACAGGCAGGGCAATCGATGCTTGCACAGTCCAACCAGTCCACACAGGGTGTGCTGTCCTTACTTCAGTAATCCGTCATATGATGCGGATAAAAAAACCAGCTTCGGCTGGTTTTTTTATCTCAAACAAAGGAGAGAGGTATGGAAGAGAAAATACAAGGTTTGTACGAATCGATTAATTTTCTGGGATTCAATGCAACGTATCACCGCAACAATAATTATGTGGAAAACAGCAAAGGCCTGATGCCGCAGGTACAGGAATTTGTTGCGTGGTTTCTCAAGGAATATGGACATGTATTTGAAGAATCCGTTTATGAAAATCTGGCTGATATTTTAAAAGACTGTGAAATGGCGCTGATCCATTATGATAATGTGCTGATGATGGATGCACTGGAGCAGGGCATATCGGGATATTTGGAGATGTTTCTTTCGGAACAGTATTTTAAGGAAAAGGAGACAGAATATGTCGGACAATCTGAGAAGCAGGAATCTTAAAGCATTGGAAAAAAGATATCCAGGCATCTGCCAGATCATAGATGAAAAACGGGAAGCTCTGCTGAAAAAAGAGGCGCTGTCCATAGTGGAAGAGGATGCATTTACCGGAGAAAAGATACTGGTTGTAAAAAAAGAGGAAAGAAGATTGTACCTTGCCGGAAGGAGAGATCCTAGAGCGCATCCCAAAAACCAAATTTCTGTGCTTGGCAGAATTGTTATTAATGCGCCAGTGTTTATCGTGGGCATAGGAAATATTTGTTATCTGGAAGAACTAGAACATGCGGCGGATAAAAGTATAAGTATCCTGCTTTATGAACCAATGTTTTCTGTATTTGACAAGCAGTTGGAGCGGGTAGATTTTGAGAAGATACTCGGTTCCTATACGGTGGCGCTGATCATAGAAGGCATTAATGAATCTGAACTGAATAGCATGGCGTATATGATGCTGCAGGGGGACAGGATTCCGCTGATGAAGTATTTTGTGCTGCCCAATTATGTAGAGCTGTGCAGGGATCGAGTAAACTGGTTTTTGGATGTTTTGGTAAACAATTCGGAATCGTATTACACTGGCATTGGGACAAGGCTGCATTTTAGCCCTTATCAGGCGGAAAACTTTTATCATAATGTGCAGTATATCAGAAAGGGTTATCAGGCGTTCCAGCTCTATGAAAAGATTCCACAGGATATTCCGGCTTTTGTAGTGTCCGCTGGGCCGTCGCTGAATAAAAATATCAAAGAGCTGAAAAGGGCTAAGAACAGGTCTTTTATTATTGCAGTAGATACGGCAGTCAAACCGCTGCTGAAAGAAGGGATTCTGCCGGATATGTTTGCGACGCTGGATGGCATTAAGCCGTTGGAACTGGTGGATATAGAACAGGCAAGGCGGATTCCGCTGCTGACAAAGGTGACAGGCGCACATGCCATTATGGATTATCACAAAGGGAAAAAGTTTTTTTACAATGAAGGCTTCACATATGTAAACAGACTGTTTGAGATCAATGATAAAACAAGCCAGGGATTTTTAACAGGCGGCTCTGTGGCAACGATGGCGTTTTCCCTCGTATGTCACCTTGGTTTTCGAAAAATCATTTTTGTAGGGCAGGATCTTGCCTATACAGATAATAAATCTCATGCGGACGGGACATTTCAGGAAGTCATGCCCAAAGAAGATACTGAAAAATTTATCAAAGTACCGGGGAACTATACAGAAGAAGTGCCTACATTAAAAAATCTCAACGGTTATCGTAAATGGTTTGAACAGTATATCAGTGAATGGAAGAAAAAGCGTGAGACAGAGTTTATAAATGCCACAGAAGGCGGGGCAAAAATAGAAGGAACAAAGCTGATGGCGCTGTCAGAAGTCATTGACCAGGAATGTACAAAAGAGGTGGATATCAAAGCTTGTATTGACAGCCTGGAGCCTGTTTTTAATGAAAAGGAGCAGGAGAGGATCCTTGCATTTTTCCATGATACGCCAAAGCAGGTGCATGAGATCAAAATGCTGGCAGTAGAAGGGAAAAAGTTGTATGAGCAGTTAGACAGGCTTTGCAAAAAAGGAAATTTAGATAAAAAAGCGTATAGCAAAATCCTGAAAAAAGTAAAACACAACCGAAAAAAAATCGAGGAAAACCCGAACTACCAGTTACTGAACCAGTCCATGGCGAAAGCGGAGCAGATTATCTGTTCCGGGCAGCATTTAAGGCGCAATACGATTGAGGACGGCGGCAGGGAGCTGGCGCGGCAGGGAAAAATATTTATGGAGCTGCTGGAAGAGTGTGCTGAGGCAATCGAGGAATTTACTAGAAAAACCGTAGGGAACGCAGGGGAGCAAGTTAAGGATTTTGCAGAAGAAACCGCCTGGAAGGCGGGACTAGATTGATGCAGGAGGCAGAAAGCAAATGTTAAACCAGAAAACAATTCTTATTACAGGCGGGACAGGCTCTTTTGGAAATGCGTTTACAGAATATGTATTGGCGCATTATGAGCCAAAGAAGATCATTATTTATTCCAGAGATGAATACAAACAGTTCCAGATGGCGGATAAGTTTAGAAAGCAGAAGGAAAAACTGCGTTTTTTTATCGGGGATGTCCGTGACAGGGATCGGCTGTACCGTGCGCTGGACGGTGTGGACTATGTTGTCCACGCGGCAGCTTTAAAGCAGGTGCCTGCATGTGAATATAACCCAATGGAGGCGGTCAGGACAAATATAAACGGCGCTATGAACCTGGTGGACGCAGCGCTGGACCGTGGCGTGAAGCGGGTCGTGGCACTGTCTACGGACAAGGCGGTCAACCCGATTAACCTTTATGGCGGGACAAAGCTTGTTTCTGATAAGCTGTTTATTGCGGCGAATGCATATTCCGGGGAAAAGGATGTGCGTTTTTCGATTGTCCGTTATGGGAACGTGGCAGGCAGCCGCGGATCCGTGATCCCGTTTTTTAGAAAAATCATTGACCAGGGCGGCAATGTGCTGCCGATCACAGACCGGCGCATGACAAGGTTTTGGATCAGCCTGGATGAAGGAGTGCAGTTGGTGATTAAGGCATTGGGCGAGGCAAAGGGCGGGGAGACGTTTATATCAAAGATCCCGTCTTTTAAAATCACAGACCTGGCGGAGGCTATGGCGCCAAAATGCGGGCAGGAGGAAATCGGCATCCGGGAAGGTGAAAAGCTGCATGAAATTATGGTCACGCGGGAAGATTCCCTGATGACCTATGAATACGAGAAACATTTTATTGTCTACCCGCATTACAGTTGGTGGGATGAGGCACGGGTGCTCCCAGGAGGAAAAAAAGTAGAAGAAGGGTTTGAATACAGCTCTGGGAGCAATACACAGTGGCTGGGCGTGCGCCATCTGCGCGAGCGGCTGGGGCAAATGGAAGGAAGCCATGAACGTTAATATAAAGGAGACAGAAATGGGTTATCAGACAGAACAAGAAACATTTTGGAGCGGGGAGTTTGGGGACAGCTATATAGAAAGGAATGCATGTACAAAAGAATTGCTGGCGTCTGCGGTCAGCTTTTATGCAGGCATTCTGAAAAAGACTTCAGGAATCAAAAGCATGATAGAGTTCGGCGCGAATATAGGGATCAACTTAAAAGCCGTCCGGACACTGCTTGCGGGCGTCGAGCAGGCAGCGGTCGAGATTAACCATAAGGCAGCGGGGCGCCTTCGGGAGGATGATTTTTTTGAAAGCCAGTTACAAGTATTTGAACAGTCCATCCTGGATTTCCAGCCAGCGAAGGCATATGACTTTGTGCTGATTGCAGGCGTTTTAATCCATATCAATCCAGACAGGCTGCATGATGTATATGAAAAATTATACAATGCTTCCGGGAAATATATCTGTATAGCGGAATATTATAACCCGACGCCGGTAGAAGTCCCGTATAGGGGGCATGAGGGGAAGCTGTTTAAACGGGATTTTGCAGGGGAATTTATGGACAAATACCCAGGGTGCAGGCTGGTAGACTATGGGTTTGCTTATCACAGGGACCCGAATTTTCCGGTTGATGACACGACATGGTTTTTATTGGAGAAAGGGCCATATGAAAAAGCGCATTGAGATTGCAGGCAGGAAAATAGGGGAAGGATGCCCGGTATATATTGTCGCTGAGATGTCGGCGAACCATAATATGGATTTGGACAGGGCAAAGGAGATTATAAAAACAGCGAAAGAGGCAGGCGCGGACGCGGTAAAGCTACAGACTTACACGGCGGATACCATCACAATTGACTGCGACAGCCCATATTTCCAGATCCGCCAGGGCACTTTGTGGGACGGCGCCAGCCTGCACCAGTTGTACCGTACGGCGTATACGCCCTGGGAATGGCAGGCGGAGCTGAAAAAATATGCAAACGGCATGGGGCTCGCCTGCTTTTCTTCGCCGTTTGACAGTACTGCGGTTGATTTTTTGGAAGAAATGGATATGCCTGCCTATAAAATCGCTTCATTTGAGATTACAGACATCCCGCTTATCAGGAAAACAGCAAAGCTGGGAAAGCCAATGATCCTGTCTACAGGCATCGCGTATTTGTCGGACATTGAGCTGGCAGTCCGCACCTGCCTGGAAGAAGGGAACGACCAGGTGGTTTTGCTCAAATGCACGTCCGCCTATCCGGCAGTGCCGCAGGGGATGAACCTAAAGACGATCCCTGCCATGGCGGAGGCATTTGGCTGCATAGCCGGGCTGTCAGACCATAGCCTCGGCTCTGCAGTGGCAGTGGCAGGAGCGGCGCTGGGCGCAAAGGTGCTGGAAAAGCACCTGACGCTGAAAAGGTCGGATGGGGGTCCGGATGCAGGGTTCTCGATGGAAGCGGAAGAATTTAAGGAAATGTGCGCGCAGGTACGCATGGCGGAACAGGCTGTTGGAAAGGTGAGCTATGGGCTGGAGGCAGGGCAGCTTGCAGAACGCGAGTTTGCAAAGTCTTTGTTTGCGGTCAGGGACATCAAAGAGGGGGAGGCATTCACACAAGAAAATGTGCGGCCGATCCGCCCGGGTTTTGGAATGCACCCAAAACACTATGAGGAAGTGCTGGGGATGAGGGCGGCGTGCAATATTGCCTATGGGACGCCGCTAACATGGGCGTTGGCGAGAGGGGCGGCAAATCGCCCAGGCAAAGAGGGAAGACAGGAATGCTAGAAAAAGTCAGAAAAAACAAATATGGGTACGAATTAAAAGAAAAGCCCACGGCAGAAATGCAAAGGAAAAATTTTGAAGAAACGTATTTTCAGGAGTGCCAGAATGGGTACGAGCCGGCATATACAGAAGAAGAAATCCGGTTTTTTACAAATAAAGCGGCACAAAAAGAAATGGCTTTGCAGCGTATTTGGGAAAGGGACAGCGAAAAGAAGAGCGAAAAAAGAAAGGCCCTGGATATTGGCTGCGGGGAAGGGTTTTTATTAAAGTATTTGTATCAAAAGGGGTATGACGTAACAGGGATTGACTTTACAGATTATGCAATATCGAAATATGCCCCGGAGCTGCTTGGGCATTTTATGCGCGGCGACTGTTATGACAAGCTGCAAATGCTGGCAGGCGCGGGAAGGAAGTTTGACCTTATCAATATGGACAGCGTCCTGGATATGGTACAAAGGCCTGGGGAGCTGCTGGAGCTTATGAAACAGGTACTGGCAAAAGGAGGGCTTGTAGCCTGCAAAGTAGGGAATAATTATTCGATCCTGCAAATGAAGCTGCTGGAAGAGGGCGTTTTGGCAAAAGACTACTGGCTGGATGAGGAAGGGCATCCATGGTATTTCCATGCACAGGGGCTGGAGGATTTTTTTAAAGACCACGGGTACCTGTGCATGGACGTGTATGCAGAAGGGCTTTCAGAATTTTTCCTGCTGCATACGCGCACAAATTATTATGAACACCCAGAGGCTGGCAAGGAATGCTACCTGGCAAAGGTACGCCTGGAAAACCTGCTGCATGAGCGGTCGCCGGAACGGGCACAGGAAATCATGCGCCAGCTTGGCAGGATGGGGCTGGGCAGGGAGACGGTTGGCATTTTCAGGCTTGGCACAGATGGAAAGCGGTAGGGAAGGGTATGGGAAAGACACTTGCAGTAATTACTGCCCGGGGAGGAAGCAAAAGGATCCCACGGAAAAATATCAAAGAATTTTTGGGAAAGCCGATTTTGGCATATCCGATTGAAGCAGCACAGAGCGCGGCTGTGTTTGATGAAATTATGGTTTCTACCGATGACCCGGAAATAGCCCGGACAGCGGCTTTTTATGGAGCCGCTGTGCCTTTCCTGCGTTCGGAGAAAACGTCAGGCGACTATGCCTGTACAGAAGATGTGATTATGGAGGTCATTCAGGCGTATGAAGAACGCGGAAGGATGTTTGACTATGTTGCGTGCCTGTACCCAACAGCACCGTTTATCAAGCCGAGCTGGCTGTGCCAGGGGCTGTGCCTGGTGCAGCAGCCAGAGGTTGGCATGGTTATGACAGCCGTGCGATTTTCTTTTCCGCCGCAGAGGTGCCTGGTCAGGGACGGCGCATTTGTAAAATACAAATGGCCCGAATATATGGGTGCAAGGTCACAGGACTTGGAGCCGTATTACCATGATGGAGGGCAGTTTTACTATTATGATGTGAAGGAATTTAAAAAAAGAAACGGGTTGTTTGCGGAAGGGATCGCAGTAGTGGAGCTGCCGGAAGCAGAGATACAGGATATTGATACGCCGCAGGACTGGAGGATTGCGGAAATGAAATACAGGATGCTCTGCCAGGGAATGTAAAAGGGACTCCCGCATCCTGTAAAATGGCTGTAACAAAAAGTGGCGAACGAAAAGGAAAAGGGATATGGCTTTGAAAAAAAGAAAAGTGCTGATGCTGGGTGCCGGGCCGCTGCAAACGCCAGCCATACTGGAATTAAAGAAAATGGGCGCCTATGTGGTGTGCCTGGACTACAATCCGGCGGCGGAAGGGTTTGCATATGCGGATGAAGCGAAAGTAATCAGTACCACAGATGTGGAAGCGGTATGCGAAGAATTTAAAAGGCAGCGGGCGGATGTGATCATGACATCCGCAAGCGATGCCCCGGTACGTGTTGTAAGCGAGGTTTCCGAGCGTTTTGGGCTGCCGTGCGCGCTGTCTTATGAAGACGCCTGCGCGGTAACAGTAAAAAGTAAAATGCGCGAGCGGTTAAGGGAGAATGGCGTGCCAATCCCGGAATACCGGGTCATACAAAAAGAGGGCGACCTTTTTGAAGCATATTATCATGATTTTTTCAATAGGTGTATATTAAAGCCTTCTGATAATGCAGGAAGCCGCGGGGTAAAGCTTTTGGAAGGGAAGTATGGCATACAGCGCCTGCGCAGGGAATACGAGGCGTGTAAAAAATATGCGGGAAACGGCATATTGCTGGCGGAAGAGGTAATGGAAGGGCCGGAGGTGAGCGTAGAAGCGCTGACGGTGAATGGGCGGACGCAGGTAATTGCCGTTACCGATAAGGTTGTATGTGAAATGCCTTATTTTGTGGAAATTGGGCATAGGGAGCCAACCTGCCTCCCGCCGGATGTGCTGGGGCATGTCGTTTCTGCTGCAAAAAAGGCAATAAGTGCCATGCATATTCAAAATGGCCCTTCCCATACGGAAATTATCGTAACAAAGGGTGGGCCTAAAATTGTTGAAATCGCAGCGCGCCTGGGCGGCGATTTTATTACGTCCAGGCTGGTGCCGCTTTCTACGGGCATTTCCATGGTGCGGGAATCTGTCAGGCTGAGCCTGGGCGAAGAAGTTGTCCTGAAAAAGAAATGGGACAGGGGAGCGGCAATCCGTTTCCTGTTTTCGAAGGCGGACGGGACATTCCGCCAGGCGGCTGGTATACAGGAAGCTGCCAGAGAGCATGGAATACAGGAATGCTGCCTGTATGTATCTTGCGGAAAAAAGGTAAATGCGCTGCGCTCAAGCAGTGACCGGGTGGGGCATATCATTGGCATAGGCGAAAATGGCAAGGATGCATGGGGCAATGTGCAGCGCGCATATGATAAAATACGCCTTGTGTTGGAACATCATTAAATGAGGAATCGTTATGGTAACGGTATCGGAGGAAAATGTGATATGGGAAATGTATTGTTGTTAAAAGGGGCGTCGCAGTATAACGTGATGAAAAATTATATCGATGAAATCGAGATCGGATTTCGCCTGGCAGGGTATCATACGGTCATATTGGACGGTTTTAGTGAAGCGTTTGAAATTCAGTTAGAGGAACTCAAACAATCTGTCCGTATTGATTATATCGTTACATTCAATGTAATTCTTTCTAATATGATCTTGCAGGAATTTCCAGATGCGGTTTATGTTACCTATCTATGTGACCATCCGACATTTCTGGATATAAGGCTGGAACTTTTACGTGAAAAGGATATTGTATTCGCCTGCGATGAGATTTATGCAGAGTATGTAAAAAAATATTTCAGCAATCTTAAGAACGTGGCATATATCCCCCTGTCCGGAAGCTATTCCAAACAATATATCCCGTATACGGAAAGAGGCATCGATGTTGTATTTACAGGTACTTACGAGAACCCGGACATCTATTATCATGCTGTGCTTGCAAAGTGTGAGGGTTCACTGAAGCCTTTTGCCGAAACGATGTTAAAAGACATCATTGCATGTCCTTCTCAGACATTGGACATGTGCCTGCAAAAAACATTGGAGAAGTTTGGGATCACAGATATCCCAGAGAGTGAATTTTGCGCATTGATAAAGGATTTTCGAGAGATCGATATATATGCAAGAACCTATTACAGGGACAAAATGATCCGTGTGCTGGTCGAAAACGGCATTTCGGTACATGTGTATGGAAATGGATGGGAGGATTTTGAAAGCGCACAGAAAGAAAACCTAGTCATCGAAAAAGGAAATACATACATAGCGCAGAAGGCGGTTGCCAACGCCAGGATTTCGTTAAATATTATGCCATGGTTTAAAGCAGGTTTTCAGGAGAGGATTGCGTCGGCGATGCTGAGCGGGACGGTTGCGGTAACCGATGGAAGCAAATATATCAATGAAACGTTTGAAGACGGAAAAGAACTGGTGATTTATACACTGGAACATCTGGAGGAGCTGCCAGGAAAGATTCGAGTCCTGCTGGCAGATCAAAAGGAAGCTGCAAAGATTGCAGAAGCAGGAAGGATACGGGCGGAAAAGGAACTTACCTGGCAGCATCGCGCATTTGAAATGATTGCTTTTATCAGAAAGTGCACGAAGGAATATAAGACAGAAAAAGAGGAATGCGGCAGGGTGTTGCAGATTCCGTATCGGCATTTGCAGGAACGTGCCGTAGGGCAGGATGCGATAAAGGGCATAGACGAGATCTTGGATACGATGAACCAGCTTGAGCGTTATGGCAAGGCCAAGCTATGCGATATCGAGTATTTGTATGAAAAATTTCTCATGCTGTTTGTAAGGACGAAAGCAAACTTTCCGAATATTACGATCAGCAAATTTGTCCATGATTATATGGCTGCGCTGCAAGAACAAGATGTTGAAGCAGCGGCAGAGCTGCTGCTTATGGAGTGTACAAGTATGCAGGCAAGCTTTTTAAAGGCAGAATGCAAAGCGATGAAAACGGAGTTGGAGCACAGAAAAAGCGCACCGCCGGCTCCGCTCTTTAGCCAGCATGAATTGGAAGCCCTGATTCAGAAAATCCGGCAAAATTATGCGAACAGCGACGATGAAGAGATCAGAGAGATTGTGCGCAATATCAGCGAAAGCGGGCAGGTAAATTCCTATAATCAGGATTTCGCGAAAAAATATGCATATTTATCAGAACAGCAGTTGCAGGAAGTACACTATGATGAGGCTGCCAAGATGCATTATGTGTATTGGAACGGGAAGAAGATGTACTATCCAAGAGGTTACAGCAGGCAGGACGTGGCATGTGCGTTCAACTTTGTGAAAATGGAACAGGATCCGAAATCGCCGCACCGGTATCTGACAGAAAGCTTTTGTGCAAAGGAAGGGGACATTGTAGTGGATGCTGGAGCAGCGGAAGGAAACTTTGCGTTAGACATCGCGGAACAGGCAGGGAAGATTTATCTTGTAGAGAGCCAGAGCCAGTGGATCGAAGCGTTGGAAAAAACGTTTGAGCCATGGAAGGATAAAGTGACAATTATTGAAAAATTGCTTTCTGACTGTGATGATGAGACACATATAAGGCTGGATTCTTTTGTGACGGAAAAGGAAGTGAATTTTCTGAAAATCGATGTGGAAGGGGCGGAAATGGAAGTATTAAACGGCGCTTCGGATACAATCAAAAACAGCGATCACATCAAATGCGCCGTCTGTGCGTACCACCGTAAAAACGATGAACGGGATCTTCGCAGCAAACTGGAAAAGGAAGGGTTTTATACATTTCTCACAAAAGGATATATTTTTTATAAGAACGACCTGGAGAGCTGGATCGACGGCAGGTTCCGCAGAGGAATGATCCGCGCGGTAAAGTGCGGCAAATAAAGAAGGAAAAAGAAAGAAGGAAAAAGAAAGGAATCAGAAACAATGCAAACAGTGGCATTATTTGGAGTCGGGCAGGAAGCAGGGGAAATTTTGCAGGAATTTATGAGCTTGTACTGGCAGACAGTGAAAATTGAAGCTGTTTTTTTCAATGACAGCAAATTTTGGGGGATTGAAATATTACCTGGTATCCATATTGAAAGGCTGTCGGAGATGGTAAGGCATCGTTTTGAAAAAATGATTATCTGTGGTACGCCAGACTATGCAGAGGCTGTTAAGCCTGTGCTGACGAAAAAAATGGGTATAGATGCAAATAAGATTGTTGCTTACCATGACTGGCTGGAATTTAATTCCGGTGTGCATGAAATTGACTGGGGAGGGGTATACAGAGAGTCGGATCTTGTTCATAAATTAAAAGACTGTGTCACATTAAATGAGCTGGAAACATTTTATTATAACCAGGAGCATCGCGAGATGACAAAATACTTACATTACTTTGAAGTATATGACAGGCATTTTAGCAAATACCGCAATACGGAATGCGTAGTAGTGGAAATAGGCGTCTGTAAGGGAGGCTCCCTTCAGATGTGGAAAAATTATTTTGGCAGTAAGGCAAAAATTATCGGGATTGATATTGAGGAAGAAACGCTGGCATTTGCAGAAGACCAGGTGATTGTGGAAATAGGCTCGCAGTCAGACCCGTCCTTTTGGGAAAGCTTCAAAGAAAAATATCCAAGAGTAGATATCCTGATTGACGACGGCGGGCATACGATGGATCAGCAGATCGTTACCTTTGAGGAAATGTTTCACCATATAGCGGAAGATGGCGTCTATCTTTGCGAAGATATGCATACATCGTATTGGAGCAGATATGGTGGCGGTTATAAAAATCCGGCTTCTTTTGTAGAGTATACCAAAAATTTTATAGATTATATCAATGCATGGTACAGTATGGAAATAAATGAAAATAACCCATATACATGCGCGATGCACAGCCTGCATTATTACGACAGTATGCTGGTAATTGAAAAAAGGAAAATGCATCGTGCAGTATGCATCTCAATGGGATACGAGATGTAATGGGCAGGCATTGGGCGAGGATATCATATCTATAGATCGGAGGAACAGATGATACCATATGGACATCAGTGTATAGAAGAAGATGATATTCAGGCTGTTGTGGATGTTCTGCGGTCTGATTATCTTACCACAGGTTCGTGTGTGCCTGTGTTTGAGCAGAAAATAGCAGATTATACAGGCGCTAAATATGCGGTGGCAGTATCCAATGGTACTGCGGCACTGCATTTAGCCTGTCTGGCGGCGGGAATTCAGGAAGGTGACGAAGTCATTACGACACCCATTACGTTTGCCGCATCCGCGAACTGCGTTTTATATTGCGGTGCAAAACCGGTATTTGCGGATATTGATGCTGTGACTTATAATATTGACCCGGCAGATATTGAGAAAAAAATAACATCGAAAACGAAGGCGCTGATCCCGGTGCATTTGGCTGGTTTGCCGTGCGATATGGATGCGATACATGCGATAGCCAAAAAACATCATCTGATTGTCATTGAGGATGGCGCCCATGCGTTAGGGGCTGTATACAAAGGGAAGAAAATTGGCGCCATTTCTGATATGACGACCTTTAGCTTCCATCCGGTAAAACCGATCACAACCGGAGAGGGAGGAATGGTTGTTACAAATAATGAAAAGCTGTACCAAAAGCTTTTATTGCTGCGCAGCCATGGCATTACCAGGGATGAACGGCTTATGACGCAAAAGGAAGGCGGCTGGCATTATCAGCAGATAGAGCTGGGTTTTAATTACCGCATGACGGATTTTCAGGCTGCGTTAGGAAGCAGCCAGTTAAAAAAACTGGATCGTTTTTTAGGCAGAAGGAGGGAGATTGCCAGGTCTTACCAGGAAGCCTTTGCCGGGAACAGGAACATCGGCATTCCATTTGAGGCAGAAGACAGGGAGAGCGGGTGGCATTTATATATCATCCGTATTCTCTTTGAAGAACGCAAAAGGATCTATGATAAGCTGCATGAAGCAGGAATTGGCGTGAATGTACATTATATGCCGGTATATAAGCACCCTTATTATCAAAACAACGGATATGAAAAGGCGTGCTGCCCTAAGGCAGAAGCGTTGTACCGGCAGATCCTCAGCCTGCCGATTTATCCGGGGCTTACGGATAAGCAGATGAAACAGGTCATTTGCAGTGTGCTGAAAGCATTGAACCATACGTAGGAGCATTAAATGCTTCATCCAGACAGAAAAATGTTTCTGACTGGATGAAGCATTTTTTATCCAACATGCAGCCGTTCCTTTAATGCATCCTGCAATACACGTGAAAGGCTTAATCCTGATTCTGTTACTTTGTCATCCATCCATTTTGGGATACTAACCGTACGTTTTACAGCGCGTCCATCTTTCATCTCTGCTCGTATAAAGTTTACAAATTCTCCTGGTGCGGTATCAAAATCTTTTAGATTACTGGCTGGTGGAATCTCTTGTTTTTTATCCGTAAGATATTCCAGCCATTGTGTTAAAGCTGACTGCGCCATATACATTGCATTTCCTAATGATTTTCCTTCACTGATACATCCAGGTAAATCAGGATAGTTTATTGTAAAAGAACCATCCTCATTTGGATGAAAAATAGCTGGATATACATAATCTGCCATTACTGGAACCTCCTCTATCGTTTATTATATTAAGTAAATTACGCATCGTCAAGAAAAATATTTCATCAACACTTCTTAAGAAATAAATTGGCAACCTGCTCATATTTTGTTATAATCAAACAAAAAGAACAGGGGGGCAATATGGAATTGGATCAAGAAAAATATCTGGCTTTGTTAGCGGAAAAATACCCGACAATCCAAGCGGTGTGCCGTGAGATTATCAATTTAAGTGCGATTTTAAACCTGCCGAAGGGTACCGAGCATTTTATGAGCGACCTGCATGGGGAATATGAGGCGTTTTACCATATCCTGAATAACTGTTCCGGCGTCGTCCGTGAGAAGGTGGACATGCTGTTTGAGGAAAAGTTATCGGATGCGGAGCGGGAACAGGTCTGTACGCTGATCTATTATCCGCGGGAAAAGCTGGAGCTGATTAAAAAAGAAGTGATTAATATCAAGGAATGGTACCGTGAGATTTTAACGGAACTGATTGAGGTGGCAAAGACGCTGTCGTCCAAATATACACGTTCAAAGGTAAGAAAGGCGATGCCGGAGGAGTTTGCGTATATTATTGACGAGCTTTTGCATGTGCAGAAGGATGAGGATGATAACCAGGTGATCTACCACCGTGAGATTTTAACGACGATTATCGATCTGAATAATGCAGATGAGTTTATTGTAGCACTAGCGGACCTGATCAAGCGGATGGCTGTCGACCGGCTGCATATCGTAGGGGATATTTTTGACCGCGGCGCCTGCGCAGACCAGATCCTCGACCTTTTGATGAAATACCATTCGTTAGATATCGAGTGGGGAAACCACGATATCTTGTGGATGGGCGCTGCCGCAGGAAGCAAGGCATGTATCGCGAATGTCGTCCGCAACAACTTAAAGTACGATAATACAGAGATACTGGAAAACAGTTATGGGATCAGCCTGCGTAAATTAACGCTGTATTCTGAAAAGCTGTATCCTGGCATTGAGCCGATGCAGGCTGCGGTAAAGGCAGTTACTGTGATGCTGTTTAAGCTGGAAGGGCAGGTCATTGCCAGGCATCCGGAATATGAAATGGACGACCGCAGGCTGCTGCATCAGATCAACTGGGAAAACCATACGATCGAGCTGGAAGGAAAGACGTACGAACTGACAGAAACGGAATTTCCAACCGTAGACCCGGCGGATGCCTACCGCCTATCTGATGAAGAAGAAGAGATTATGGATGAGCTTTGCATGGCGTTTGTCAACAGCAGCCGCCTGAATGAGCATATCCGCTTCCTATATAAAAAAGGCGGCATGTACAAGACGTTCAACGGCAACCTGCTGTATCACGGCTGTATCCCTTTAGATAACGAAGGTAATTTTGAAGGGATCTGCATTGACGGCAGGATGTACAAGGGACGCGCCTATCTGGAATATGCGGATAAGACAAGCAGGCGTGCGTACCTGTCTGGCCGCAGGCAAAGCGACCTGGACTTTATGTGGTATTTATGGTGCGGCAGGAAATCGCCGCTGTGCGGGCGCAATATCAAGACGTTTGAGCGCAGCTATATTGCAGACGAGTCGGTCTGGCATGAAGCAAGCGACCCGTATTACAAATTTTACCAGACAGAAAAGACTTGCAATATGATCCTGCGGGAGTTTGGGCTGTACTCCTCCTATTCGCATATTATTAACGGCCATACGCCGGTGCGCACCGGAGAAGGAGAAATGCCGGTACGTGCCAACGGCAGGCTGATTGTCATTGACGGCGGCTTCTGCCGCAGCTACCATAAGACGACCGGGATTGCAGGCTATACGCTGATCTACAATTCCCACGGCATCCGCATCAAGGCTCACCAGCCGTTTGAAAGCGTGTATGCGGCTTTGCGGGAAAACAAGGATATTGAGTCCAAGAGCGAGATGGTAGAGACAGAGAAGGAACGCCTGATGGTCAAGCATACGGACAATGGGAAGAAAATTCTGGAAGATATTGAAGGGCTGAAAAAACTGCTGAATGCTTACCGGGAAGGTACGATTGAGCAGGGGAATGCATAAAATGGCTTATATTTGGAAAGCTGAAATTGAAAAAGGAGGTGCTGGCATGATTACTGCAACCGCAACTGCAACAGAAATGCAGGATAATTTCGGAAGATACTTGAAGCTTGTCATGTCTGGACAGGAGGTTATTGTAACGCAAAACGGACAAGAGGTAGGGCGTTTTATACCAAAAGATGCTGCCGTATCGTATTTGACAGATTCATTGACAGGTATCCTGAAAGGTGACTATGACATATCTGAACTGAGTCAATAAATTTGTAGAAATGAAACAGAACAAACCCGACAGCAGGCTGTATGTAGAAGCCATGCCGCCGGGTTTCTTTTTCGATTCAACCAGAAAGGCGTCAGGATTGTTTTTCAGGTTCATCCATCTCAGAAACAGGAGCGGTAGTGATATGCTCATCCGTCTCATAATACACCATCGCATTTTCCGTAGTCCGAAAGATCGTATTGCTCGAACCAACCTGGCAGACCTTTAGAATATCCCCGTCCTCCAGTTCCGCCGTATATTCTGCAGGAAGGACGACTTGCTTGTCAGTTATAAAAGTGGTAGACATCTTTTCGTCATTTACATAAATACGGCTCCAGTTCGTAAAGTGGTCGCCATAGATCGAAAGGCTGCCGTCCGCGTTTTTGCGGTAACTGTAGATATGCGTCTTATCTACGCCCATTTCCAGGTCAGAGGCTGGATATTTGTCGATGCCGTCATAGCAGTAGCGCTCTCCGTAGAGGATGTCATACTGCAAGTTTTCCAGCCGGTTCTGGTACTGGTCGTTGTCTGTATCATATTCGCTTGCCTGATGGTAGGTAAAGATCGTACCCTCATGGATGCCCGCCTGCTCTGTCGTATAGGCAAGGAGCTGGTAAGCGGCAAGGTCTGCGTCTTTTTGTTCCAGTCCAAAGTTATTCCAGGTAGCGTATTTTGTTTTGAAAATATCACCGGATGTTAAGTCGTCATCCGTAAGCCCCATAGTCGGCAGATGGTCGCCGAACAGGACAAGGATCGTATCTTCGTCTCGTTTGGAGAGCATATCTGTCAGGTTTTTGATAAACTTATCGACCTCATGGATCTGGTTGACATAGTATTCCCACTGGTTGTTTTTTTCTTCTGTTTCAGCGCCGGACACTTTGATTTCCGGGTTTGCCAGGATCTTTTCTTCAGGATAGCTGCCATGGCCCTGTACGGTGATCGTATAGACAAAATCTGCTTTGTCCGGCGTGGAATCGAGTGCTTTTTCAGTTTCACCGATCAGGATATCGTCTGTCGGCCAGGAGCCAAGCGGCGTATATTCCTGAATGTTCATCAGCTCCTTGCTTGTAAAGGTATCAAAGCCGAACTGGGAAAATGCGTTTGCCCGGCTGTAAAAGTTGCCGCCGTTGTTGTGGACGACATGCGTGCCGTATCCGAGCGCGGACAGGTCAGAAGCGATGCTTTCACAGTCTGTTTCTTTTAAAATCGTTTTGTAAGGATATTCACCTGTGCCGAAAAACCGCAGGTTCATGCCTGTCAATACTTCAAATTCTGAGTTTGCTGTCCCGGCGCCTACGACTGGTACGGTCAGGTAGCCGGACGTAAAGTTGTCGCACAAAGACCGGAAGTTCGGGATTGGGTCTTTGGACAGGTTCAGAAAATTGATTTCTGTCGGGTCCATAAACGATTCTAACAGCACACAGATCACGTTTGGCTGCTTGCCTTTGCCGGAATCGGATACGACCTTGCCGGAATCAGCTACCGTATAGGAAGAAGCTGTCTCTTTAGCCTCCGCGACGGTCTGCGTGATTTCTTTTATTTTGGATTCTGAGTAATCCGACGGCTTGCTCATACCGCGGTCCATAACGCTGGATGAAAAGCCGTATACAAACCCGTAGTCAGAATAACCTTGTGCAATATTGGCAAAATAGGAAGCCATCTGCTTGGAATTATGCGCCATCGAGGTTGCGGCGGACATCAGTACTCCCATGCCTGCGCAGAAGCATACGGCGCGGATTTTGTGCGGATGTCCCTGAAACTTCGGCCCTTTTAACGCGAAAACCACCAAAAAGACAATCAGGACACCAAGTAGGATAATGACGCATATTTCCTGTGTTTTTGTGAAATACTGTGTATTAGTCATGGTCAAAAGGTCTGAGATACACTTTAAGTCCGTATAGCCAAACGGCGTTACACGCTGGGAGAGCACACAGCCGTTAATAATGCCAAGCAACAGCCAAAAGCAGCTTACAATTATGCGCATCAGCGTCCTGCGGCGGAACAGGTACACGATAGACATTGTAAAAAAGATAATGAGTGCATTAAAGAAAAATGCAAACGCGTGGCTGCCTAAAAAGGAACATGCATCGATCAGGGAGCGTCTGGAGCATACTTCTATGACGAATACGAGCGTACAGGCAAGCAGTGCATGAAACAACAGGGAATAGCGGTTCAGAAAAGCAATCTGACGGCTGTAGTCCCGTTTGGCTGCTTCTGGTTTTGCATCAGCATGATTCTTTTTCCATTTATTTTGAAATATTGTTTTCATAAATACGGAATACCTCCTCCGAAAAATTCTTAACTAACTTTATTCTGACTGAGAATAAAATATATCCTAATGGACAAAAAATCAATCGGTAAAAATCATAAAAAATTCTTAAGATTTACTTAAATTCGGGATATAATGAATAATTGCGCCGGCGAACGGAGTGAAATTGCCTTGAAACACCGCTGACTGTGCGTTATAATCATCTATAATTGCTGTTTGCGTCTGTCTATGGAACCAGTTTTTGCCTGCCGCATATACTGTTATTAACGAAATGCAGGAGACAGACGCGTGGATTATAAGCAGGAACAGTTTATGCGTATGCAGCAGTACCAGTATGCTCCAAAAATGCCGTTTTATATGAGCTATCCGATCCAGAATATCTATATGGCGGAGATGGAATATGAACGTGATATGGAGCGTATGAAGGAACTGTATCCAGAGGATGCGAAGCGGATTCAGAAGCTTGTTGAGGAAGAATGCGACAAGATGGAATATGAAGGCAGCATGATGTTTGACGAATATCCTGACCGCGTGATGCTAAAGGTGATCTGCGACAGGATCTATCAAATTGCTGTCATGGCACACGAAGAGCCGGGGATGCAGATGGAAGCCGGGATAAGAGCTGGCCTAGAAGCTGACATGGAAGCCGGCATGGCTGCCAATATGGATAACGGGATAAATACCGCAGCGGAAGCGGAAATGGAAGCTGAGCAGGTCGAAGCGCTTGATTATGGCTGGAACCCTGGCAGGCGTCCAGGCCCACCGCCGCCGCCACCAGGCCCATGGCGTCCAGGCCCACCGCCGCCACCGTGGCAGCCAGGCCCGCCGCCTCCATGGCAGCCAGGCCCGCCACCGCCGCCGGGAAGGCCGCCGTCAAATAACCCAGGGCTGGGCAGCCTGATCGAAGTGTTGCTCTATAACGAGATGTATAAAAGACGGTGCAGGCATAACCGCTGCCGCCGCTGGTGGTAGAAGGAAAGGGAGCCGTTCAGGCAGGCCTGCGCATACACTGCGCAGGCCACAGGAGAGTATAAATTTGAAAGCACAGGCAGCACAAGCCGTATTGGATGATACATAAATGAATACGAAAGGAAAAGGACAGATGAAAAAAGGATTAATCAAAGCAGCAGTGCTTACGCTTGTATTCATAATTACACTGCTGATCACCGGGCGTGTGACAAACAAAAACCAGTTGGATCTGACTACGGAGATGGAAGCGCCGACCCTGCCGGTGATCGTGTTTTATAATGACAGTCAGCAGATCAATGAGCTGCATGGATATACTTCACAGATGAATGCAGTCGGTATGCGGGATACGATTACGCCGCTTTCCAGCAGCAGGGAGGTGCCGCTGCTGATCCGTACGTTTGGCTACCAGATCGACGCGATTTTTTATGAGATCCGCAGCATTGACGGTGCAAGGCTGATCTCGGACGGAAATATTACTTCCTATGAGGAAAAAGACGGGCAGATACGGACAAGCGTCCCGGTTCAAAGCCTGCTGGAACAGTCCAGGGAATATATTTTGACGTTAAAGCTCAGGCAGAAGGAGGATACGTGCTATTATTATACAAGAATTGCAGATGCGAGAGACTGCTATGTGGCGGAGAGCGTAAAGTTTGCACAGCAAATCAGCGATGCGACGTTTTCGGAAACACCGGACGAGCTGACTTCTTACTGGGAGCCAAATGCAGCCGGCGATAATTCTACCCTTCACAAAGTCACGATCAACTCCAGCCTGATGCAGGCAAACTGGGCGGACTTCCAGTGTGACAGGCTAAGCGCGCCGGTACCGTCCGTAAAGGAGATGAACAGCTCTTATAATGTCATTTTGCTGAATTATGTAGTAACCTCCAACGGTGGCAACGGGGAACGGGAGTATTATAACGTGGAGGAGTATTACCGGATCCGTTATACCAATGAGCGTATGTACCTGCTGAATTTTGAACGGACGATGAACCAGCTCTTCCGCGGGGAAAATGAGTTTCTGTATGAAAATTATTTGCAGCTTGGCATTCGTTCCAAGGAGGTGGAATATAAGCAGAATGAATCCGGTACGGTTACCTGCTTTGTGCAGGAGGGGGATTTGTGGAGCTATAACCAGTCGTTTCACCGCCTGGCGGAGGTATTCAGCTTCCGTGGGCATGAAGGGATGGAAGCGCGGGAAAATTATATGCAGCACGATATCCAGATCCTGAATGTGGATGAGGCGGGCGATATTGATTATGTCGTATATGGCTATATGAACCGGGGCATCCACGAGGGGGAAGTAGGGATCAGCTTTGTGCATTATGCAAGCCAGGCAAATACGAATGAAGAAAAGCTGTTTTTGTCGTTTGACAAATCCTATCAGATCTTGCAGGCGGAGCTTGGCAAGCTGCTTTATGAAAATGCGGCAGGCGATATTTACCTTTTGTTTAACGGTACGGTATATCATATGGATCTGGCGTTGATGGAAATGGAAGAGGTTGCATCGGGGCTGGATGACGATACGTACGCCGTATCCGAATCAAACCGTTATTTTGCCTGGGTTTCTGACAGGGATGCCAGAGAGGTTTCTGTGATGGACTTAGAGACCTCCAGGGTGCAGAAGATCACGGTAAAGGAAGGCAAGTCGCTGCGTGTGCTCGGCTTTTTGCAGGAAGACCTGGTGTATGGGATTGCGGCGGACAAGCACAGGGCGGGCGGCATGGCAGGCATCCGCCAGACCCCTATGTATGCGCTGCGTATTGTAGACGCGTCCACGATGGAGGTGTTAAAGAAATACCGAAAGAAAGGGTATTTTATCGACAGTGTGGAGTTCCATAACGGGGTGCTGATTATGCAGAGGCTGGTGGAGCGGGACGGCGGTTATGCGCAGGCACAGCAGGATTCCATCGTAAACCGCAGCCAGGATAATGAGGAGCAGAAAATCATCCATACGACGGTTACAGAGGTGAAACAGACGCAGGTGCAGCTTACGCTGTCTGAGATGAAAAAAGAGACGCCTGCGGCTTATGTGGCAGCAAAGCAGGTCTTAAACGAGGAAGACCGCAGCATGAGCTTAAAGCCAGCCCAGGAGCAGCCAGCTTATTTTGCGTATGCAAAGGGCAGGGTAGAGACGGCGACGACAGACCTGGCAGAGGCGATCCGCAGCGCTGATGAGCATATGGGGGTCGTCGTGGATGAAAAGCAGAATTATATCTGGAAGCGTGCGCGCAAAAGCATCCAGATGCCGTTAGAGGTGCAGCCGTCTGATGCGGATGCGGGCGCGTCCCCGGCAGCGAAATGCGTCAGCGCGATCTTAAGGCATGAAGGCATTGAGGTCAGCGCCGGAGAGCTGCTGGAACGGGGAGATACGCCGCAGGAAATATTAGAAACGCTGCTGTCGGAGCGGACGGTGATCTGTGTCGAGGGATGCTCGCTTTCCCAGATCCTGTATTATGTAAATTGCGGCACGCCGGTACTGGCAGCCGCGGGAGCGCAGGGCACCATGCTTGTGACAGGCTATGATGCGCTGAACGTATGGCTGTATGACGCACAGGCTGGAATGGTTGTAAAGAATACGATCGAAGAGGCGCAGGAGAAGCTGCGCGGCGCAGGAGGCATTTACATTGCGGTGCAGTAATAAATATTGACAAACTGCTTTTTTGTGGTAAAATAATAAAGTGTTTTGATCTCAAGGATGGGACAACGTGCAGGCGTTGTCCCTTTTCTGGATAGAATCTGCCGTCCGCATATGGCTGCATATGTCTTGGCGAATATGCAGCGGATGCAGCATTTCGGAGCAAACAGCCATGCATATTCCGGCGCGCCGTGCATAGGATTAGGATAGGATAAAAGCAGAAGGCTGTATGCGGGCAAAAGACAAGAAGGGAGTTAAGTTTATGAAAGAGCTGGAAGAAATTCTGGGAGTGGTGGATGATTTTGTATGGGGCCCGGTGATGCTCGTGCTTTTGGTAGGTACGGGAATTTTTCTGACGTTCCGTTTGAAATTCCTTACATGGAGAAACCTTCCGTATGCGGTAAAGCTGACGTTGAGCAAAGAGGCGCGTATGAAGCAGGGCGCCGGGGATGTATCGCCGTTTGCGGCGCTTACGACGGCGCTTGCGGCGACGATTGGCACAGGCAATATTATAGGCGTTGCGACGGCGATGGTATCCGGCGGTGCGGGAGCGCTTGTATGGATGTGGATATCCGCTTGCTTCGGGCTGACTTCAAAGTTCAGCGAATGTATGCTGGCGATCAAATACCGGGAGGTAAATGCGCAGGGGGAAATGTCGGGAGGCCCGATGTACACGATGAAAAAGGCGTTTCAAAACAAGGCGTTTGGAGCAGCGCTTGGCTGGCTGTTTGCGTTGTTTGCGGTGGTTGCTTCTTTTGGGATCGGCAACCTGACACAGGCAAATTCGATCTCGGATGCGATGAATAAGACCTTTCAGGTGCCGACCTGGATCACAGGGGTGTTTGTTACGCTGCTTTCCCTTTGCATTATCGTAGGCGGCATCAAGTCGATTTCCAAGCTGTCCTCGGTCATTGTGCCATGTATGGCGGTCTTTTATGTATGCGGAGGGCTGATCGTTATTTTCGGCAATATCGGGAATGTGCCGGCGGGCGTAGCGGAGATTTTTAAAATGGCGTTTTCGGTAAAGGCAGTTGCCGGAGGGGTCGGCGGTACGATCGTGGCGTCTATGATGAGCGGGATGCGGTACGGGATCGCACGCGGTGTGTTTTCGAATGAAGCGGGCATGGGCTCTGCGGCGATCACGGCGGCTTCTGCGACGACAGACAATCCGGTACGCCAGGGATACATAAATATGACAGGCACATTTTGGGATACGATTGTGGTCTGTACGATCACCGGGCTGTGTATTGCCTCATCGGGCGTGCTCGGGATGACAGACGCGAGCGGCAAGGCAATCGAAGGCGCGGAGCTTACGATCGAAGCGTTCAAGACTGTACTCGGCCCGGCAGGCGGCTATATGGTTACGGTCGGCATTGCGCTGTTTGCGTTTTCCACGATCCTAGGATGGGAATATCATGGAGAAAAGGCGTTGGAGTACCTGGCAGGGTCAAACCGGTTTAATATGGTTTACCGGGTCGTTTTTTCAGGCGTTGCATTTATCGGAGCCACAACAACGCTGTCGATTGCTTGGAAGTTTTCAGACATTGCAAATGCATTGATGGCAGTTCCAAATCTGATCTGTTTACTTGCATTAAGCGGTGAGCTGGCAAAAGAGGTGGAAGCCTTTCAGGAAGTGTTAAAGCGTGAGAGGCGTTGAAACGATTGTGAAAAATGACTGAAAAATGCATAAAATTTTGGGATGTTTTCTGCCGCATTCGTAAGTTTTTAACAGAAATGAAAAAAACACTTGCAAATGCTTGTTTTATGGACTATATTACGAGATGAACTTGTGTATTCTAAACGATTCTAAGGAAGTGGAAGGAAATATGAGTAATAAGCAGATTATAGTTTCAAATGTAGCAAAAGGGCATGAAAATCCAATTGCAGAGCTTGTTCAGGTGGCATGTCAGTTCGACAGCAATATCACGTTTGTGAATGAAAATCGAAAAATTAATGCGAAGAGCATAATGGGAATTATGGCATTTAACCCATCCAAAGGAATGAGCGTGAACATTATTACTGAAGGCAACGACGAGAAAGAAGCTCTGTTAGCAATGGAAAAGTTTTTAGTGTGTGAGTAGATTGTAGGAGGTCTAAGGAGATGAGCTCAAAGAGTACAGACAAAGAAACAAAGTCAGTTGCAGAAGCAGCAGATGTAAAAGAAGTAAAAGCGGTTAAAGCAGATGCGAAACCAGAAGCAGACACGGCTGTTAAGAAAGAAACAAAGACGGTTGGTAAAAAGGCTGATAAGGATGAAGCAAAAGCAGCTAAAAAACCTGCTGCAAAGAGATCGACAGCAAAGAAAGAGAAGGCTGAAAAGCCTGAGCTGAAGCCTGAAGTATTTATTGAATACCAGGATCAGCAGACAAGCGAGCTTTCGGTTGTGGATAAAGTAAAGGCAGCATTTGTTGCGAGCGGGCACAGAGCATCATCGATTAAGTCCTTACAGATATATATAAAGCCGGAAGAGTTTAAGGCATATTATGTAATAAATGATAATAAATATAACGGTGAAGTAGATTTGTTTTAGATTCTATAGACTTAAAAAAAGCACCTGCGCATTGTCAATACAGTGCGTAGGTGCTTTTTTCTTCTTGGAGATTTTTAGGAGATGCTTTCTCCATTTTTATATCTTGTAACCAGGCTTTTGATGCGGTCATATGGATCCAAAAGGTGGCTGATGGAAGCATCATGGTTTAACGTATCTACTATATATGCAATATATTTGCTCATATCACAATTGATATAGTAAGGCTTGCTTAGCAGTTCTGGTGTCTGATAAATGAGATTGGTCGTGATTACCCGGTAGATAATGCCCTCTTCCACTGCTTTATCAAACTTTTCAAGCCCGTCGGTAAACAATCCAAACGTAGATAATACAAAAATACGTTTTGCCTTGCGCTTTTTCAGTTCTGTTGCGACGTCAATCATACTGTCGCCGGAAGAGATCATATCATCGATAATCATAACATCCTTGCCTTCTACGGAGGCGCCGAGAAATTCATGGGCAATAATCGGGTTGCGCCCGTTTACAATCCGGCTGTAATCGCGGCGTTTGTAAAACATGCCGATATTGATGCCAAGTACGCTTGCAAGATAGACAGCACGTCCAGTAGCGCCTTCATCCGGGCTGATCATCATCATATGGTCTGAGTCGAATTTTAAGTCAGGTACGTTCGTGCACAGTCCTTTGATAAACTGATAAGACGGCTGGATCGTTTCAAAGCCGGACAGCGGAATGGCATTTTGTACACGCGGGTCATGTGCGTCAAATGTGATGATATTATCCACACCCATAGAGTTCAGCTCCTGCAGCATCATGGCACAGTCCATGGATTCACGCCCGTTGCGCCTGTGCTGGCGGCCTTCGTATAAATAGGTCATAATGACTGTAATACGCCTTGCTTTGCCGCCGGCAGCAGCGATGATACGCTTTAAGTCAGCGTAATGGTCGTCCGGCGATTTGTGGTTCCGATGGCCGCAGACAGTATAAGTTTCATGATAATTAGTGACATCGACCATAATAAAAAGGTCATATCCGCGGATGGAATCTTTGATAAATCCTTTGGCTTCACCAGTGCCGAAACGCGGAGTGCTCGCATTGACGATATAAGTATCGCGCTCAAAGCCCCGGAATGCGATCGTTGTCTTGTGGTCTGACTGATGCTCATGCCGCCATTTTACAAGGTATTGGTCGACTTTTTCGCCGAGGGCGGAGCAGTTTGACATTGGAATCAGTCCAAGTACCCCAACTGGAATGCTTTCAATCGTGTTGTCATCATAATGCATAGTGTAGGTCCTCCGTTTGATTTTACTTATGTAAAAATTCAGAATTGCCTGAACTGTTACTTAATTTTTTCTTTTGGAGCCGGATATCGTCACCAAAAAGCTTTATCATGGAATAACTGCTCACGATCCGGGAGAAAATTCTTTCCGTATAGATCGTACTTAGCTGGTCAAAGCCTAAATTTGTGGAGATGATCGTTGACTTTTTACGCAGCATTCGCTCATTCAGGCATAAAAACAGTTGTGAAATGGTAAACGTATTTGCCAGTTCTGTTCCAAGGTCATCAATAATCAGCAGGTCGCAGTCGAAAATGTGCTGCATTGACACTGCGGCGTCCGAATCCTTTTGAAATTTATTTTTTTCCAGCAGGTCAAACAACTGGAAGGCGGTAAAATAGATAACGGAATGGCCGGTATCCAGCAGCATTTTCGCAATGCAGTTGGATAAAAAGGTCTTGCCTGTCCCAGCTTCGCCATACAGGAACAGATTGTGAAATTCCTGGTCGAAGCTTTTGATAAAGGCGAGCGCCTCCATCACTGCTTTTTGCGCCGTCTCCCTGGCAGTCAGCCCGGTTGCTTCGTTTATTTTGGTGTCTGAATAATAATCAAAGCAGAAACTGGAAAAATTTTCTTCCTGCAAAATACTGCGGATATTCGACTGCGTATAGACCAGGTCGATCGCCGCCTGTTCAAAACAATGGCACCGCTTGCTGCCGATATAGCCGGTATCCTTGCAGTCCGGGCATGTATAGGGCGGCTCAAAATAATGCTCGTCTACGCCTGCCATTTTTAAAATCTCCGCCCGTTCCCTGCGGTAAGAACCAAGCTCCTGCTTTAGCTGTGTGAGTGCGGTTTCATCGCCGTCCAGCAGATGTCTGGCATGACGGACACTGGCGGAAGCAGTCAGTGCTTCCAACTCTTTTAAGCGCGGATATTTCAGGTAGATCTGTGTCCTGCGTTCCTGTAGCACATGCTGGCCGTGAAGCTGCCTGGCGTCATACTGGCGCTGGATCTCATCATATTGCAGATTTGTTAAAGGCATTACTGTTCTCCATATTGTCATTGATTGCAAATCGGGTTACCTGGCCTGCGAGAGCAATTCACGCTCCAGTTCTTCATAATTGTAGGTACGCTGTGAAAAATTGGCAAAGCCTCCTGCACAGGTTCCTTTTGCGGTACGGACGGCAGCTTTGCCGGCAGAGACTTTTTTCGCCTTTGCTTCCTGGTACTGTGCATCCAGCAGCTTGACGTCGTTTAGGGTGCGTACGTTGTGCTGCTTCCAGTTTTGCAGTATCGAATCCGCATAGTCGAAGCTGATCTGGTGGATCCGCAGGATCGTTTTTTCACATGCCAGTGCGATGACTTCATCGGAAAATCCGAGCTCTTCGGACCACTTGTGCACATATTTAAGCTCTGCTTCCGCAAGGGTTCGGTTGGAGATACCAAACGCTTTTTGCACGGCGTATACGGCATTGCCGTGGTGCTGCAAAGCCTGCTTGGCATCGGTCAGCGTGCGTATGCCGGCTTCCGCCCAGGAAAGCGCGATCTTATCCATATACCGGATGCTTAAGTGGTTTTTCGCTACACACTGTTCGATCAGGTATTCGACCAGGCTCGGCGAAAACTTCAGTTTGTCCAGCCAGTAGAGGATCATCTGGATCTCGGTATTGTTTAACGGATGGCCGAGATAACGCTCTGTTACAAATAAAATCTCCTGGACGGATTCACTTTCGCTGAGCAGGGCAAGCTGGTTTCTCGAATATTCTGTACGTTCCGGCAGCTTGTGCTTTTGTTCGGTATGGCATGTATCAGCCGGCAAAGCAGGCTCTGCTTCCTGTGCGGCACGCGGCATCTTACTGGATGTAAAGTCCGACAGGCAGATGCCGGTCAGCTCCGCCTGCTTGTTAAATTCCAGGCGCAGCAGGCGCATTTTCTCCCAGTATTTTAAGGCGCGCGTGACATCCTTTTCCGTATGGTCGAACTTGTCCGCGATGTCCGAGATGGAGAACACTGTATCAGGGTTGTTCATACAACGGAGAAGATACAGATAGATTTTGACAAACTCCCCATCTGCGTGCGTCATATATTCATCAATAAAGGTATTTGGTACATAGGTGGCAGCAAGCGTGCTGTCCCGTTTCAGTAATATATCAGCCATATGCATTCCCTCTCTTACTGCACAGATTATAGCACAGGATTTGCCAAATGAGAAGTACATTTTTTTCGCAAAGTCTGTGAATTCAAGGCATCCCGGTGATTGTGGATAAAGTGGATAAGGTGGATAAGGATGAAACTCACATTATATTAATTCTCAAAAAGGCTGAAAATGAAATCTTTTTGTATTTTTGTCGAAGCAGTGGACAAAACACAAAAAATCCACATTGAAAAAGGCATCTTTTGCACAATTCAATGTGGATAATGTGGATAACTATTGGGAAAGAAGGTCTTCACCCACTTTTAAGATATCTCCGGCACCCATAGTTATCAACAAGTCACCGTTCATTACTTTTTTTAATAAAAATTTTTCGATTTCTTCAAACGATGGAAAATAATAGCATTCACACCCTTGTTTTTGCAGCCGTTCCAGCAGGTCAAGAGAGCTTATGCCAAGCGTATCGGTTTCTCTTGCGGCGTAAATATCAGCCAGCACGACGAGGTCTGCACCGGACAGAGCCTTGGCAAAATCTTCCAGAAACGCTTTGGTACGTGAATACGTATGCGGCTGAAAGACACAAATAATACGGGAATGCGGATATTGTTCAGCAGCGCTTAAGGTAGCGGTGATTTCTGTCGGATGGTGCGCATAGTCATCGATAACTGTAGCGCCATGCAGCTTCCCTTTTACCTGAAAGCGGCGGTCAGTTCCGCAAAATGCATGAAGGCCCTGGGCAATGGCGTCCGCCGGGATCCCCATAGTAACGGCAAGCGCAGCCGCGGCAAGCGCATTGCTGATATTGTGGCGGCCCGGAACACGAAGGCTCACCTCGCATACCTTTTCCGACTCTTTCCATGTGAGAAAGCGGGAGCTTGCCCCGTCCTCAGAGTGGATGATCTTGTGTGTGTTGTGCATGACTGTAAACTGTGCAAAGCCGGATTCCTGATAGGTGATCTGATCCGGGTAAAAGGTACAGCAGTTGTCGAAGCCATACGTGATCGTGTTGCATTCCAGTCCTTGCAAGAGCGGTTCCAGATCCTCGATCTCATGGTTGACAATCAGCGTGCCGTCTGCCGCCGTATTTTCCGCAAACAGGCGAAAGGAATGGCGGATGTCTGCAAGGTCTTTAAAAAAGTCCATATGGTCTTCCTCAATATTTAAGATCACGCTGTATTTTGGATAAAAATGTAAAAAGCTGTTCGTGTACTCACATGCTTCCGTTACAAAGCAGGAAGAATGCCCGACACGGATATTTCCGCCGATTGCCGGCAGTATCCCGCCTACAGAAATCGTAGGGTCTGCGTTTGCGGCAAGCAGGATCTGCGTGATCATCGAGGTCGTTGTTGTCTTGCCGTGCGTGCCGGCGACAGCGACGGACTGTTTGTAGTTTTTCATCATCTGCCCTAACAGCTCCGCCCGGCTTAATAAAGGGATGCCGTTTGCGGCCGCAGCCTGGTATTCTGGATTGTCTTGATGGACTGCCGCCGTGTAGACGACAACGTCTGTCCCAGGCTGAATGTGGCTGGCGTCGTGGCCGTAGTAGATTACAGCGCCTGACTGCTCCAGTTTTCTGGTAAGCTCTGATTCTTTTGCATCCGAGCCGGATATCGTAAATTGTTCTTCCAGCAGGACTTCCGCAAGCCCGCTCATGCTGATTCCGCCGATACCGATGAAATGGATATGGGCCGGCTGATTAAATTGAATCTCATACATTTGATATACACCTGCACAATCTATATTTATTGTATGCACAAATGCAGAAAATATATACTGAATTTGTGAACTGTTTTTATTATAAACCTATCTGTTTCATTTGCAAATTGTTTCTTTAGAAAATTTTGTAAAATGCTACAAAAACAGCATCAGAAAAGACAAAAAGATGTGAAAAATGTTGTACATTTTGAAACGGATATGTTATACTAGATTGTACAGACATACTGAATATTTAGATGAGGGGTGAGCGAAGTGGTTTGTAAAGAAATGATCGCCATGTTGCTGGCTGGCGGGCAGGGAAGCCGGCTTGGAGTCCTGACTTCCGCAGTGGCAAAGCCGGCGGTTGCCTTTGGCGGCAAATACCGGATTGTTGATTTTCCGCTCAGCAACTGTATCAATTCCGGGATCGATACGGTAGGCGTACTGACGCAGTACCAGCCGCTTAGGTTAAATTCACATATCGGCATCGGCATTCCGTGGGATCTCGACCGGAATTACGGCGGCGTGACGGTGCTGCCGCCATATGAAAAGAGCGACAACAGCGAATGGTATACCGGAACAGCGAATGCGATTTTCCAGAATTTGAATTATATGGAGAGTTACCATCCTGAGTATGTGATTATTTTATCCGGAGACCATATTTATAAAATGGACTATGAAGAGATGCTGGACTTCCACAAGGCAAATCGCGCAGACGTCACAATCGCGGCAATGACGGTTCCGATCGAGGAAGCAAGCAGGTTTGGCATCGTTATTACAGACGAGGAAAAGCGGATACGGGAATTTGAAGAAAAACCGGAACATCCAAGAAGCAATATGGCTTCGATGGGTATTTACATATTTAGCTGGAAGGTATTAAAGGATGCGCTTGTAGCATTAAAGGATCAAAGGAGCTGTGATTTTGGCAAGCATATCATCCCATATTTGCATGAAAGGGAATTTCGGATGTTTGCATATGAGTACAACGGCTACTGGAAGGATGTCGGTACGCTTGGGTCTTATTGGGAAGCAAATATGGAGCTGATCGACCTGATTCCTGAATTTAATTTGTATGAGAAGTATTGGAAAATTTACACTAAATGTGATATTATTGAACCACAGTATATTGCGGCAGAAGCAATCGTAGAAAAGAGCCTGATTGGAGAAGGCTGCGAAGTGTACGGAGAAGTATACAGCTCTGTAGTCGGGGCGGGCGTTACAATCGGCAGAGGCTCTGTAATACGCAATTCCATTATTATGAAGGATGTTGTGATCGGTGAAAATGTCCTGATTGATAAAGGGATCATTGCAGAAAATACGAGGATCGGCGACCGTGCGCAGATCGGTGTCGGCGATTATGCGCCAAGCACTTACAATCCAAAGGTATATGCATTTGACCTTGTTACGGTCGGGGAAGATTCGGTGATTCCTCAAGATGTCAGGATCGGGCGCAATACGGCAGTTGCAGGCGTTACAACGGCAGAGGACTATCCGAACGGGCAGCTTGCAAGCGGAGATTCGATCATAAAGGAAGGGGAACCGGCATGAAGGCATTAGGACTGATCTTAGCAGGCGGCAATAACAACCGTATGCAGGAATTATCAAAGAAAAGGGCGATTGCGGCAATGCCTGTAGGCGGCAGCTTCCGTTGCATTGATTTTGCGCTGAGCAATATGACCAATTCGCAGATCCAGACAGTGGCTGTATTGACACAGTATAATGCGCGTTCCTTAAATGAACAT
Source organism: uncultured Eubacterium sp. (assembly GCA_947178105.1). Lineage (GTDB taxonomy): Bacteria > Bacillota > Clostridia > Lachnospirales > Lachnospiraceae > Eubacterium_J. Next base: position 48,612 of record CAMWXD010000002.1, read on the forward strand.
TTAAGTTCGTCGAAATGGTGGGACTTTGGACGGAAGCAGGGCGGATTGTATGTATTTACACCAACCGTTACAGCGGATAATAGCTGGTGGTATCGCGGCACAGCAGACGCCATGTACCAGAACATTGATTTTTTAAAAAGATGCCATGAGCCGTATGTCATTATAACAAGCGGCGACTGTGTCTATAAGATTGACTATAATAAGATTCTTGATTATCATATAGAGAAGAAGGCGGATATCACGGTCGTTGTCAAAGATATGGACAAATCCGAAGACGTCAGCAGATATGGCGTGATTAAGATGAATGAGGATTCCAGGATCGTAGAGTTTGAGGAAAAGCCGATGGTGGCACAGTCATACACGGTATCCACAGGGATCTATGTGATTCGGAGAAGGCAACTGATCGACTTGCTGGAGCATTGCGCGCAGGAGAGCCGGAGTGACTTTGTCACAGATATTCTGATCCGGTATAAGAACTTGAAGCGTATGTACGGATATAAGCTGGAAGGGTACTGGAGCAATATTTCTACGGTGGAGGCTTATTACAGGACAAACATGGATTTTTTAAAGCCGGAAGTACGCAAATTCTTTTTCAGGGATTATCCGCATGTCTATTCCAAGGTGGATGACCTGCCGCCGGCAAAATATAACGTCGGCTCAGACGTGCATAACAGCCTGATTTCCAGCGGCTGCATTATAAACAGTAAAGTGGAAAATTCAGTTCTGTTTAAAGAAGTATTTGTAGGAAAGAACTGTGTAATCAAGAACTCTATTATATTAAATGAGGTCTACATAGGTGACAATACGCATATCGAGAATTGTATCGTAGAGAGTCGGGGGACTCTGAAAGCGAATACTTATTATTGCGGTGACAGCGGAATTAAGGTAGTCGTGGAGGATAACAATGAACGGTATGGGTTGTAATAGATTACAGGCTGCGGCAGGTTGCTGCGGCTTGTTGGTCACAAGTTTCAAGGAGGCGGTATAAACTATAATAAGTAAATGAGAGGTGTTTTATAGGAATGAAGAAAGGGGCGAAAGATGATGCGAATAACAGATGTCCGAGTCCGAAAAGTTGAAAAAGAAGGAAAGATGAAAGCAGTGGTATCGATCACAATCGACGATGAGTTTGTTGTGCATGATATCAAAGTAATTGAAGGGGTTAAGGGATTGTTTATCGCGATGCCAAGTAGAAGGGCAGCCGATGGAGAGTTCCGAGATATTGCTCATCCGATTAATTCTGAGACCAGGGACCATATTCAGAACATTATCCTTGAGGAGTATCAAAAACAAATGACAGCAGAAGAAGAGACGTGAATGACGAGTGAAACAGAATAAAAAAGAAAAGGGCAGAGTGATTGCCCGAAAGAGACTGCAACAGGTTTAAGAAGGAAAATTCATTGCCTGTTGCAGTTTTTTTGTGGTTTTTTAGCTAAAAATAACAGTTACATTTCCTTCTCAGCAGATGCCTCCCGCCCAGCATATTCTTCCACAGCCGGATCTATCATTTCCTGCACGCGGTGCCATTCCTTGGTGGATTCGTCTTTTACCGTTTCGCTCCGGTTCTGGGATAAAAAGCGTGCCAGCTCATAGCAGCTAATCCAGATTTCTCCGTTGCCGTCCTTTTGGGATTCGTCAAAAATAAGCTGCAAGCCGAAGTGCAGATGTATAATGTCGATATTATTTACGTTCTCTTTATCGCTGTAACCTGTATGCCCCATATAGCCGATCACGTCACCTGCAGTTACAAGGCTTCCTTCCTTTAAGGATTTGTTATATGGAAAGTTCTGCCTAAGGTGTGCGTAATAGTAATAGCGTTTTTGATCAAAGCTGCGGATGCCGATACGCCAGCCGCCGTAGCGGTTCCAGCCAAGGCATTCCACGTAGCCTGACTCCACGGCGATAATCGGCGTCCCGATCTGCCCCATCATATCGTGCCCAAGATGCTGCCTGCGGTAGCCGAAGGAACGGGAGGAGCCAAAGTCATCGTAATCGGTATAAGGAAATCCTTTTGCGATCGGAGAAAAGGCTTTCAGTCCGTACTGTTTTTCGGTATCGGCTCCGGGAAGCTGGTATTCACCGACAAAACCGCCCAGCACGGCATGATAGGCTTCGTTGTAATAGTCATAGTATTTCATATCCTGCGTGAGTTCCTCTAATGTTGATTCTTTATTCAATATTTTGCCTGCAATCGTATCCATATCGGCACTTTTGTAATTTTTAAAATCTCCGCCATATTTTGCTCCCAGTATGGCAAGCAGGCAAACCCAGTCGATGGGCGTATCCGTATCATGCGCTTTCAAGTCGTATTGATAAGCGTCATTCATGGCAGCGCTCGTTACGTGAAAATCTACCCATTTGATAAAATCCTTGCCGGCGGTATTGCTGCCCGATTCGGATTCTGCGTTTTGGGAAGATACAGGGGCATTTGCAGAATGCGCAGAAAAAAGCTCCTGTACCAGCCGGAATGGGTGAGAAAAAAATACAATAGCAAAGAGAGTGAGAAGCTCGATCAATACAATGCATTTAAAGCGGGAGGGTTTCATCATAATTATTCTACCAGTATTGAGAGGTGGTTTGTAATATGTATATGAAACGCAAGGCTGCTGCATTCCTGCATTTTATATCTTGTCAGAACGGCGTTTCTCTGCTACAATATTGCCGGTGAACATAATGAATTCTGTTCGTAGAGCCTGACTTTGTATGGATACGAGGTCAGGCTAAGGTAAGTTTCAATAAAGGAAAAAGTGAGGAAGAGGCAGCGGATATGTATATCATAGCAGGACTTGGCAATCCAGACAGAAAATATGAAAATACAAGGCATAATATCGGGTTTGACACCGTTGATGCGCTTGCGCAGGAGTACCATATTGCAATCAATGAGGTAAAGCACCGGGCAGTCTGCGGCAGCGGGTTCATTGCAGGGCAGAAGGTGCTGCTGTTAAAGCCGTTGACATATATGAATAACAGCGGGGAAGCGGTCGGCGCAGCGCTGCATTATTATAAGCTTGACCCGGCGTCGGAGCTTTTGGTCGTCTATGACGATATCAGCCTGGAACCGGGAAATATACGGATCAGGCTAAAAGGTAGCGCAGGCGGGCATAATGGAATGAAGAGCATTATTTCGCATGTGGGTACACAGGAGTTTGCGAGGATCAAGGTTGGCGTGGGCGCAAAGCCGGACGGATGGGATTTAGCCGACTATGTGCTGGGACATTTTTCTGAGGAAGAACGCGCCGCCGCTCAGGAGGCTGTAAAGGACGCTGTGGCGGCTGCGGCGCTTCTTGTAGGCGGCGATGCTGCGCAGGCGATGAATTTGTATAATAAAAAGAAAAAGCCCTGATAAATAATAATGATAAAAAACAATGATAAAACGAAACGTATAGTAAGATAACAAAATAAAAAGGAATGGCGAAAAATATGGAAGCATTTATTGAGCCGCTCCAGGCAATGACGGAATACAGGGAGATCCGCGCCCGCCTGCATCAAAAAGAAGCGGCGGGTATTTTGGAAATCACCGGATGTATTGATTCGCAGAAGCTGCATTTGATTCATTGCCTCAGCGGGGAGGATTACAACCGGCTGATTGTGACGTTTACAGAACAGCGCGCAAGGGAATTTTGCGACGAGTATCGTTTTTTTGACCGAAATGTCCGTTATTTTCCAGCGAAGGATATTTTATTTTACCAGTCGGATATCCGTGGAAACGAGCTGACGAAAGAGCGGATTGAAGTGTTAAAGCTTTTGGCAGGCGGACAGGGCTGTACGGTTGTGACGACCTTTGACGCGCTGATGAACCGGATGGCGCCTCCGGAAGGGTTTTTGTCCAATATAAAAAAGCTGTCTGTCGGAAGCTCGATGGATATGGGCAGGATGCAGAAAGAGCTTGCCGCCATGGGGTATGAGCGCAGCTACCAGGCGCAGGCGCCGGGGCAGTTTGCAGTGCGTGGCGGCATTTTGGACGTCTATGTGCTGACCGAAGAGAATCCTTACCGGATTGAGCTTTGGGGGGATGAGATCGACTCGATCCGCAGCTATGAGGCGTCAAGCCAGCGTTCTATCGAAAACCTGGAGCAGGTGAGCATCTATCCTGCAAATGAAATTTTGCTGAACCAAAGGCAGTTGCAGGAAGGGATCGGGCGGCTGCGGGGAGAAGCGGAGCAGGTAATGGCAAGGCTGCGCAGCGAGCAAAAGACAGAGGAAGCGTTCCGGCTGAAAAGCACGATAGATGCGCTGGCGGAAGAGCTTCAGGAGCTTGGCTCCAGCAGCAGCCTGGATGCATATTTGACATATTTTACCACGCAGACGGTTTCTTTGCTGGATTATTTTGATCTGGACAAGACCATTCTTGCCCTGGATGAGCCAATCCGCCTGGCGGAACAGAGCAAGGCGGTCGAGATGGAATATATGGACAGTATGCAGCAGCGCCTGGAGAAAGGATATATCCTGCCGGGACAGATGGATACGCTTTATTTGGCAAAAGAAATCTTTGCCAAGGCAGAGCGCCTGCATACGATTGCTTTGGCGACGCTGGAAATGAAGCTGCCGGAGATGGCGGTCGCACAGGCCTATCCGATCCAGGCGCGCACGGTAAATCCTTATAACAACAGCTTTGAGCTGCTGGTCAAGGATCTGCACCAGTACAAGAAGAAAAATTATAAGGTGATTTTATTATCTGGTTCGCGTACGAGGGCACAGAGACTGACGCAGGATCTGGTGGATGAGGGATTAAGCGCGTTTTATACGGAGGATTACAGCCATCTTGTAAAGCCGGGAGAGGTCATGGCGCTGTACGGCAAAGTCAAACGCGGCTATGAATATCCGATGCTTAAATTTGTCGTAATATCCGAAAGCGATATTTTCGGAGCAGAAAAAAAGAAGAAAAAACGCCGTCATACGAAAAACGGCGAAAAGGTTTCCAGCTTTTCGGATTTGAATGTCGGCGATTATATCGTACATGAAAATCATGGGCTTGGGATCTACCAGGGGATCGAAAAAATAGAGATCGAAGGCACTACAAAAGATTATATTAAGATTGAATATGATAAAGGCGGTATACTGTATATCCTGGCTACACAGTTGGACATGATTCAAAAATATGCCGGGGCAGGCGAGAGGAAGCCAAAACTGAATTCGCTCGGCAGCCTGGACTGGAAAAAGACAAAGACAAAGGTGCGCACTGCGGTAAAGGAGATTGCCGGGGAGCTGGTGCAGCTCTATGCAGCAAGGGAGAACCAAAAAGGCTATATTTATGGGCCGGATACGGTCTGGCAGAGGGAATTTGAAGAAATGTTTCCGTTTGAAGAGACGGAAGACCAGACGAATGCGATCGAAGCGACCAAACGGGATATGGAAAGCCCGAAGATCATGGACCGACTGATCTGCGGGGATGTTGGCTACGGCAAGACAGAGATTGCCATACGCGCGGCGTTTAAAGCTGTACAGGAGAGCAGGCAGGTCGTATACCTGGCGCCTACGACGATCCTGGCGCAGCAGGTTTATAACAATTTTGTGCAGCGTATGCAGGATTTTCCGGTAAAAGTAGGGCTGCTGTGCAGGTTTCGGACGCCGGCGCAGCAGAAAAAGACGCTGCAGGAGCTCAGGCAGGGAGTGGTGGATATTATTGTCGGAACCCACCGGGTGCTTTCTAAAGATGTGCAGTACAAAGACCTGGGGCTTTTGATTGTGGATGAAGAGCAGCGTTTCGGCGTGACGCATAAAGAAAAGATCAAAAAGCTGAAAACAAATGTGGATGTGCTGACGCTGACAGCGACCCCGATTCCGCGTACCCTGCATATGAGCCTGATCGGAATTCGCGATATGAGTGTCCTGGAGGAGCCGCCGGTAGACCGCGTGCCGATCCAGACTTATGTGATGGAATACAATGAGGAAATGGTGCGGGAGGCAATCGTACGCGAGCTTGCCAGGGGCGGGCAGGTGTATTACGTATTTAACCGGGTCAATCAGATCGCGGAGGTAGCGGCAAAGGTGCAGAGCCTTGTGCCGGATGCTGTGACAGCGATCGCGCACGGGCAGATGAGGGAGCGGGAGCTGGAAAATATCATGTATCAATTTATCAATGGAGAGATTGATATATTAGTATCTACTACGATTATTGAAACAGGATTAGATATTTCAAATGTCAATACCATGATTATCCAGGATGCCGACAATATGGGATTATCCCAGTTGTACCAGCTCCGCGGGCGGGTAGGACGTTCCAACCGGACAGCTTATGCGTTTTTGATGTACCGGCGGGATAAGATGCTCAAGGAGGTGGCGGAAAAACGCCTTGCCGCGATCAAGGAGTTTACAGATTTGGGAAGCGGTTTTAAAATCGCCATGCGCGACCTGGAGATCCGGGGTGCGGGAAATCTGCTGGGAGCGCAGCAGAGCGGCCATATGGAAGCGGTCGGCTATGACCTGTACTGCAAAATGCTTAACGATGCTGTCAAGCAGGCAAAGGGCATTGCGCCCACAGAGGATTTTGAGACTACGATCGATATTGATATTGATGCTTATATCCCGCCTTCCTATATTCCGAATGAGTATGAAAAGCTGGATATTTACAAGCGTGTGGCAGGCATCGGGACACAGGGAGAAGCAGAGGAGATGATGGAGGAATTGCTGGATCGATTTGGCGAACCGCCGCGTTCTGTCTGCAATCTGCTGAAAATCGCGATGTTAAAGGCGAAGGCGCATCAGGTTTATATCAAAGAAGTGACGCAAAAGGGTAAGACACTGCGCCTTTTGATGCATGAACATGCAGAAATTGAGACGTTTAAAATACCGGAGCTTGTGAAGCGCTACGACGGCAGGCTGACATTTACGGCAGTCGGGAAAAACCCGGTATTTGCGTACAACATGGTGAAAAACAGCAGGGATGCCAAAAAGCCGGATCCGCTGGCTCTGCTTTCCTCTTTGACAGAAGAGATGGCAGGGCTGTGCCTGAGCCCAGATGCGATGACAGGATGAGAATACAAAAGGACAGCAGTTTTTGTGAAAAAACCATGAAATTTCTTGCAGATACCGTGTATTTGCACTATAATATACCGATGCATGGATCTTACAGTATTTAGGAAAAAGAATCGGTCAGGAGGCAGTTGATTTTATGAAGATGAGGAAAATGATAGCGGTGCTGTCGGCAGCGACAATACTTTCAGCCGCTCTGGCGGCAGGCTGCGGGAGCAGGTTAGACCCGTCCAAAACGGCGGCTACGCTGGATGGAAAAGAAATATCGATGGGAGTTGCCAATTTTATGGCGCAGTATCAGGCGGCACAGACAGATTTCTATTTTCTGTCTTATTACGGAGAAGATATGTGGGACTCCGATTCCGGAGACGGGACAACGATGACAGACTCCGTAAAGGAAAGCGTAATGAGCACGCTCCAGGAGTACTACCTGATGGACGCACATGCCGCGGATTACGGCGTGGAGCTGACAGAAGAAGAAAAAACAGCGATTACACAGGCAGCGTCAGATTTTTTGGCTGACAATACCACGCAGGCGCTGGAAAAGATGGGCGCTACGCAGGAAACCGTAGAGGAAATGCTGCGGCTGTATAAAATACGCATGAAAATGACAGATGCAATCCATGCAGAAATCGATACAAATGTAACCGACGAAGAATGTGCGCAAAAGACATTCAGCTATGTCCGTTTCGATAAGACAAGCACGGACGATGCGCAGACGGAAACAGACGATACAACAGCGGACGATGCGCAGACAGCGGCGGACGATACAACAGCGGACGATGCAGATACCGAAACAGACAATAAGCCAAAGGCTGAAGCCTTTTTGGAAAGCGTCGGGGATGACCTGGAAGCAGCCGCGCAGGCGGGAGAATATACGGTATTGACATGCTCTTACGGCGACGGGGACTTAAACGAGGACGATAATACGACGAGCATGGACGTAGAAGTATTAAAAGCGGCGGACAAGCTAAAGGAAGGCGAGACGGCGGATACCGTCATTGAAGCAGAAAACGGCTATTATATTATCCGTATGGATTCTCTGGATGATAAAGAGGCGGCGGAGACAAAAAAAGAATCGATCCTGACACAGCGGAGGAACGATAAATTTTCCGAGACAGTCGAAGGCTTTAAAGAAGCCTGTGAATGGAGCATTAACGAGAGCGAATGGAAAAAAGTGAACTTCGACGAGCTGTATACCCAAAAGGCGGAAGAAACAACGGCTGATGACGGGACAGGCGCAGACGATGCCGCAGGCGGAACAAGTACCGATGACGATGCAGGCACAGCAGATGGGGACGATGCCGCAGGCGGAACAAGTACCGATGATGCAGGCACAGCAGATGGGGACGATGCCGCAGGCGGAACAAGTACCGATGATGATGCAGGCACAGGCGCTGAAACGGGAACAGAGGATTAGGCGCAGGCTGTACGGATACAGCGCAGCAGGCGTTTTTCTGTGAGTACGGATCGCAAAGGGGTATAAAAAGGCAGGAATAAGCAGATACTGTAGTGCTGGGCTCAGCGGACGCCGGTTGCCGGGCAGGACAGTACTGCTTTTTTCTGTCAAGAGGATATTACAGTGTAGTTTTAGAAGCAAATTCGAGGATAGCAGTTATGAAAAAAATAGTATCTTTTCTGAAAGATTACAAAAAAGAAAGTATTCTGGCGCCTCTGTTTAAAATGCTGGAGGCGATCTTTGAGCTGATCGTTCCGTTAGTAATGGCGGCGATTATTGACGTCGGCATTGCGGGCAGCGATAAGCAGTATGTCATTCGGATGTGCCTTGTGATGGTCGGGCTTGGGGTGGTCGGCCTTGCTTGTTCGATTACGGCGCAGTTTTTTGCGGCAAAGGCGGCGGTTGGTATGGCAACCAAGCTGCGCCATGCAGTTTTTTCCCATATCCAGAGCCTGTCATTTTCTCAGATTGACCAGATTGGTACGTCGACGCTGATTACACGTATGACGAGCGATATCAACCAGGTGCAGGCAGGGATCAACCTGTTTTTGCGTCTGTTTCTGCGGTCGCCGTTTATCGTATTCGGTGCGATGGTCATGGCGTTTACGGTGGATGTGCGGGCGGCAATGATTTTTGTGGTGACGATTCCGCTGCTGTCCATTGTCGTATTTGGCGTGATGTGCGTCAGCATTCCGCTGTATAAAAAGGTGCAGAGCGGCCTGGACCAGGTGCTGGCGCTGGTGCGTGAGAATCTGACCGGAGTCCGGGTGATCCGCGCATTTCAAAAAGAAGAGGAAGAAATCAGCAATTTCCAGAAAAAAAACCAGGTATTAAATGAAGGGCAGCAGTATGTCGGAAAGATCTCTGCGCTGACCAACCCGGTCACCTATGTGATTATCAATGCCGCGACGCTCGTGCTGATCTGGACGGGGGCCGTGCGCGTCGATAACGGGTATATTACGCAGGGCGAGGTCGTAGCGCTTGTAAACTACATGTCGCAGATCCTGGTAGAGCTGATAAAGCTGGCAAACCTGATTGTCAGCGTTACAAAGGCGATCGCCTGCGGGAAGCGGGTGGCGGATGTGCTAAGCATTGATGCAGGGCTGCCAGAGCCGCAGAATGGAGCCGCAGGAGCTGCGGACATGCCGCAGGATGCCGCCGGGGCAGCACGCTCGAAAGGGGCGCTTCCAAAAGTGTCGTTTTCCGGCGTCAGCATGGCGTATCATGGGTCAGGCGAATATGCGGTTTCGGATATTCAGTTTCAGGCATATCCAGGAGAAACGATCGGCATTATCGGAGGTACAGGTTCCGGCAAAAGTACGGTGGTAAACCTGATCCCGCGGTTTTATGATGTGTCAAAGGGAGTTGTACAGGTGGACGGCGCAGACGTTCGTTCGTATGAGCCTGCCGCCCTGCGCAGCAAAATTGGTATGGTTATGCAAAAAGCAGTATTGTTTAAGGGCACGATCCGGGAAAACTTAAAATGGGGCAATGAGGATGCTACCGAGGAGCAGTTGATGGAAGCCATCGAGGCGGCGCAAGCGGCAGACGTCATCCAGGCAAAGGAGCTGGGCCTGGATGAGATGGTAGAGCAGGGCGGCAAAAATTTGTCCGGCGGGCAGAGGCAGCGCCTGACAATCGCGAGGGCACTCGTGCGCAGGCCGCAGATCCTGATTTTGGACGACAGCGCAAGCGCGCTGGATTTTGCAACAGATGCCAGGCTGCGCGCATCTTTGCGTGCACTGGATTATAAGCCTACGGTATTTATCGTGTCCCAGAGGACTTCTTCGGTGCAGTCTGCGGACTGTATTTTAGTGCTGGACGATGGGGAAATGGTAGGAAAAGGCACGCATGAACAGCTCCTGGAAAGCTGCAGCGTTTATCAGGAGATCTATGCTTCGCAGTTTCGGTCAGAAGGCAGTACGGCGCAGGCAGGCAAGGCGGAAGGAGGAATGGCATAATGGCAGGCGGAAAAAAACAGTCGCAGACAGTCAGAAAAGTACTTACTTATATTAAACAGTACCGGGTGTTGGTGCTGCTGTCGCTTCTTTTTGCAGGGGTTACAGTATTTGCAACGCTTTATTTTCCGATCCTGACCGGTGATGCCATAGACCTGATCTTAGAGCAGGGCAGGGTGGATTTTCCGGGTATTTTGGCGATTATAAAAAAAGCGGGCGTGATGATTGCCGTTACAGCGGCTGCACAATGGCTGATGAACGTCATCAACAACCGGATCACGTATCAGGTCATCCGGGATATCAGAGAAGAAGCGTTTCAGAAAATCCAGCGGCTACCGTTAAAATACCTGGACGCGCATTCGCCAGGGGAGATTGTCAGCCGGGTGATTGCTGATGTAGACCAGTTTGCGGATGGGCTGCTGATGGGATTTACGCAGTTGTTTACCGGGGTTTTGACGATTGCAGGCACGCTTTGCTTTATGCTCTCGATCAATCTTACGATTACCGCAGTCGTAGTGGTCGTGACGCCCGTTTCTTTGTTTGTGGCCGCGTTTATCGCAAAGAGCACATACCAGATGTTCCAGCTCCAGTCACAGAGCAGAGGCGCCCAGACGGCGCTGATCGATGAGATGATCGGCAATCAGAAGGTCGTGCAGGCATTTGGCAGGGAAAAAAAGGTATTGGAAGCCTTTGATGATATTAATGCAGGGCTGGAGAAATACTCCCTGCGGGCGATCTTTTTTTCCTCCATTACCAATCCGGCGACGAGGTTTGTCAACAGCCTTGTGTATACCGGAGTCGCCGTATTCGGAGCGCTTGCCGTCATAGCCGGGAATCTGAGCGTCGGGCAGCTTTCCTGCTTTTTGAGCTATGCGAACCAGTATACAAAGCCGTTTAATGAAATATCCGGCGTGATTACGGAGCTGCAAAATGCTCTTGCCTGTGCAGCCAGGATCTTTGAACTGATCGAAGAGGAGCCGCAGGCTGCGGACAGCGAAGATGCCAAAGTGCTTGAACATGCCGACGGCAGGGTAGAGCTTTCGCATGTCAGCTTTTCCTATGAGCCGCAGCAGAAGCTGATCGAAGATTTTAATTTAAAGGTGCGCCCAAGCCAGCGGATTGCGATTGTAGGCCCGACCGGATGCGGAAAAACGACGATGATTAACCTGCTGATGCGGTTTTATGACCCGAATGCAGGCGAGATCAGGGTCAATGGAATCGATATGAAAGAAATTACGCGCAAAAGCCTGCGCGCCTCGTATGGCATGGTGCTCCAGGAGACCTGGCTGCGCAGCGGTACGATCCGTGACAATATTTGTATGGGCAAGCCGCAGGCCACGGATGCGCAGATGATCGAAGCGGCAAAGGCTGCGCATGCGCACAGCTTTATCAAACGTCTGCCGGACGGCTATGATACGGTGATCACAGAGGACGGCGGCAATCTTTCGCAAGGGCAGAAGCAGCTACTGTGCATCGCAAGGGTCATGCTCTGTCTGCCGCCGATGCTGATTTTGGATGAGGCGACCTCGTCGATTGATACGCGTACAGAGATGCGGATACAAAAAGCGTTTGCGGCTATGATGCAGGGACGCACGAGCTTTATTGTGGCACACCGCTTATCTACGATTGAAAATGCGGACGTCATACTTGTCATGAAGGGCGGTAAAATTATTGAGCAGGGATCTCACCAGCAGCTCTTGCAAAAAAATGGATTTTATGCGACACTGTATAATAGCCAGTTTGCCAGATAAGTGTTGTGCAAAACAGGAACCATATGAAGCAAGCGGCATACAATAGCATTATGAAATGCGCATAAGGCAGCCGGGCTGTAACTGATTTTCTTGTAACATTTTGAACAGTTCCATTTGAAAAACCATACGGAATGTATATAATTTGCCATAATTTTTCAAGAAGTATTGACAAAAAAGAAAATTAGCTACTATAATTACGTGTTAATGAGGGTATCATAGTTGATAGTAAGTGATTCAGAGAGATTGAGATAGATAGAGGTGTGAGATGGAACAGTATTATGTGATCAAGGGTGGGATTCCGCTTGTCGGAGAAGTGGAGATTGGAGGAGCTAAGAATGCGGCGCTGGCGATCCTGGCGGCTGCCATTATGACAGACGAGACAGTAACGATTGATAATCTTCCCAATGTGCGCGATATCAATGTACTGCTGGAAGCGATGGCGCAGATCGGGGCAAGGATCAGCCGTATCGATGAGCATACTGTAAAGATCAATGGTTCACAGATCCGGGAACTCTGTGTGGAATATGAATATATCAAAAAAATACGTGCATCTTATTATCTGTTAGGCGCATTGCTCGGAAAATACAATCATGCGGAAGTAGCGCTGCCGGGAGGCTGTGATATCGGAAGCAGGCCGATTGACCTGCATCTGAAAGGATTTCGCGCCCTTGGCGCAGACGTGTCGATCCAGCATGGGCTGATCGTTGCACAGGCAGAACATTTAAAGGGCACCCACGTCTATCTCGATAAAGTATCTGTCGGAGCGACGATAAATATTATGATGGCTGCATCGATGGCAAACGGAAAAACGATTATCGAAAATGCAGCAAAAGAGCCGCACGTCGTAGATGTGGCAAACTTTTTAAACAGTATGGGGGCAAATATCCGCGGCGCCGGTACAGACGTTATCCGTATCGTAGGCGTAGAAAAGCTCCATGCGACAGAATATGCGATTATCCCTGATCAGATCGAAGCGGGTACGTTTATGTTTGCCGCTGCTGCGACAAAAGGGGACATTACGGTAAAAAATGTGATTCCAAAGCATCTTGAGGCAACCTCCGCAAAGCTGCTGGAAGTAGGCTGTGAGGTCGAGGAGTTTGATGATGCGGTCAGAGTCGTGTGCTCCAAGCCGATGCGCCATACGCAGGTGACGACGCTCGCCTATCCGGGCTTTCCGACAGACATGCAGCCGCAGATGTCTGTGCTGCTTGGCATTGCACAGGGCACAAGCACAGTGACAGAAAGCATCTTTGAAAACCGTTTCCGCTATGTAGATGAGCTGACCAGGATGGGAGCCAATATCAAGGTGGAAAGCAATATTGCGATTATCAACGGCGTATCCAGCTATATGGGGGCAAGAGTCAGTGCGCCTGACCTGCGCGCAGGCGCTGCGCTTGTGCTCGCCGGGCTCTCAGCAGAAGGCATTACCGTGGTGGACAATATCCATTATGTAGAGCGCGGCTACGAGCAGTTTGAATACAAGCTCAGCGAGCTGGGCGCCAGAATCGAAAAAGTCAGTTCGGAAAAGGATATTCAGAAATTTACGTTAAAAGTAAGCTGATGTGGATTTTTAACAGGTCATGTAAATTTGTCAAAATTTAGCATTGACATTTTATGTGATCTGTTGTATTGTCTTTATGAGTTAGATTTGAGAATTCGAAAATTGCATACGATTTTTCTCTTATTCAGAGTGATGGAGATACAAAGGATCTGTGAAGTCACGGCAACCCCCTGCAAAATGCGCGGAAGGTGCCAACCTGAGCGAGTAATCGAACAATAAGAGGATTTGATGATTTAACCTAGTCAGGTCCGCTTATGGAAGCGAACCTGTTTTTTGTTGCGTTATTATTAGGTGAAAGAATCAAAAACGAAAGGAAAAAGTATGGAAAAGTTATTATTTACTTCAGAATCAGTAACAGAAGGGCATCCGGATAAATTGTGCGATGCAGTATCAGACGCAGTGCTGGATGCGTGTATGGCGCAGGACCCGATGAGCCGTGTGGCATGTGAGACCGTTTGCTGTACGGGATATGTGCTTGTGACAGGCGAGATCACGACAAAGGCAACGCTGGATATTCCGGCGATTGTGCGCAAGACGGTGGATGAGATCGGCTACAACGATGCGAAAATGGGCTTTGACTGCAATACGTGCGCCGTATTTTCTGCACTCGACCAGCAGTCAGCGGATATTGCGATGGGAGTAGATAAGGCACTGGAAGCAAAGGAAAATAAAATGACGGACGAAGAGCTGGATGCGATTGGCGCAGGCGACCAGGGAATGATGTTCGGATATGCGACCAATGAGACAGAAAGCTATATGCCGTACCCGATCTCTTTGGCGCACAAGCTTGCATTGCAGCTTACAAAGGTACGCAAGGACGGAACGCTTTCTTATCTTCGCCCGGACGGAAAGACACAGGTATCGGTGGAATACGATGAGGCTGGCAAGCCAAAGCGGCTGGAAGCAGTCGTACTGTCTACACAGCATGATGCGGATGTGACGCAGGAGCAGATCCATACAGACATTATGAAGCATGTATTTGACCCGATACTGCCAAAAGAGATGATCGATACAGATACAAAGTTCTTTATCAATCCGACTGGCAGGTTTGTGATCGGCGGGCCGCAGGGAGACGCCGGGCTTACCGGGCGCAAGATTATTGTGGATACATACGGCGGATATGCACGCCACGGCGGCGGTGCCTTTTCCGGCAAAGACTGTACAAAGGTAGACCGTTCCGCTGCATATGCAGCACGTTACGTTGCAAAAAATATCGTTGCCGCAGGGCTGGCGGAAAAATGTGAGATCCAGCTCTCCTATGCGATCGGAGTGGCGCAGCCGACGTCTGTGATGGTAGATACGTTTGGCACAGGCAAGATCAAGGATGACGAGCTGGTTGGCATTATACGCAAGCATTTTGACCTGCGTCCGGCAGGCATTATCAAAATGCTTGACCTTAGAAGACCGATTTATAAACAGACAGCAGCATACGGGCATTTCGGCAGAAACGACCTGAATCTGCCTTGGGAAGCGCTGGACAAAGTTGAGGTATTGAAAAAATACCTGGCATAGCAGCCGGCGGAAATGACTTTAGAAAAAATTAAGAATCTTTTCCTTGAATTTTTATATGTAATTACAAAGCGCATGTTATAATAACTGTTAGCGGCAACATGCTTACGTTAGAAAATAACTGCTGTGGCGTGGAGCGCCGCAGCAGTTATTTTTTTGCCACGGCTGGCATAAGACAATTTTAAAATGGGAGCCTGAATATGAAACTGAGTACAAAGTTGGTGATTACTTTTCTGGTGATCGTATTTATGCCGATTTTGCTGGCATTGTTTGCTTTTTTTATGATTCGCCTGATCCAGATGAAGGCAGTGTCGCAGCAGACCGGAATCGACATCGGCGTGCTTGCCTATAAGATCGATCTGTCGCAGGTCGAGGTGCTTGTGGAGGATATGGCGATCTGCATCGTCCTGATCCTGGCGGCTACGGGGCTTTCGATTACGGCATGGATTTACCGCAGTATCGTGACGCCGATCTGCCGGCTGGAGCAAGCGGCGAAAAATATCAAGGAAGGCAATCTGGATTTTACCGTAGAGGCGGACAGCAACGACGAGATGGGCAGCCTGTGCCGGAATTTTGAAGATATGAGGCAGAGGCTGAAAGAATCCGCAGAGGAAAAGCTGGAGGCGGAAAAGCAGAACCGTATTTTAATCAGCAATATTTCACATGATTTGAAGACGCCGATTACGGCAATCAAAGGATACGTGGAGGGGATACTTGACGGGGTGGCGGATACCCCGGAAAAAGTAGATAAGTATATGCGGACGATCTACAATAAGGCGATTGATATGGACCGTCTGATCAATGAGCTGACGCTTTATGCGAAGATCGATACAAACCGGATCCCGTATAATTTTAACAGGATCAATGCGGCGGAATATTTTAACGACTGTATCGAGGAGATCGGGCTGGAGCTGGAAGCAGAGCATATCGGGCTGTCGTATTTTAATTATGCGGGAGACGACGTTGTGATTATTGCAGACCCCGAACAGTTAAAGCGCGTGATTGACAATATTATCGGCAACTCTGTGAAATATATGGATAAGGAGCATGGGCTGATCAATGTCAGGATCAAAGATGTAGGCGATTTTATCCAGGTGGAGATCGAGGATAACGGAAAAGGGATTGCGCAGAAAGACCTGCCGTTTATTTTTGACCGTTTTTACCGGACGGATGCTTCCAGAAACTCTGCAACCGGGGGAAGCGGCATCGGCCTGTCGATTGTAAAAAAGATCATTGAGGACCATAGCGGCAAGATCTGGGCGACGAGCAAAGAGTCCACAGGTACAGTGATGTATTTTGTAATACGCAAATATCAGGAGGTTCCGAATGAGTAGGATATTGATTATTGAAGATGAAATGACGATCGCAGAGCTGGAAAAGGATTATCTGGAGCTGAGCGGGTTTCAGGTAGAGATCGAGACGAACGGGGAGCAGGGGCTTAAGAAAGTGCTGGAAGAGGATTATAACATGGTGATCCTTGACCTGATGCTGCCAGGCATGGATGGGTTTGAAGTGTGCAGGCAGATCAGAGAGCATAAAAACCTGCCCGTCTTAATGGTATCGGCAAAAAAGGACGATATTGATAAAATACGCGGGCTTGGCATGGGAGCGGACGATTATGTGACAAAGCCGTTTTCGCCGAGCGAGCTTGTGGCGCGGGTAAAGGCGCACCTGGCAAGATATGAGCGGCTGATCGGCAGCGGCGTGATGCAGAATGATATTGTGGAGATCCGCGGGATACGGATTGATAAGACGGCAAGGCGTGTCTGGATCAACGAAGAGGAAAAGCAGTTTACCACAAAGGAATTCGATTTGCTTGTATTTTTGGCGCAGAATCCAAACCGGGTGTTTACGAAGGATGAACTGTTTAAAGAAATCTGGGATATGGAGTCGGTCGGGGATATCGCGACAGTGACGGTGCACATTAAAAAGATCCGGGAAAAAATCGAAATCAATACGGCAAAGCCGCAGTATATAGAAACGATCTGGGGAGTCGGATATCGGTTTAAGCTGTAAGGACGCCAGGTGCTTAAGATGCAGGAGTTTGTGGGAATATGGCTACAGATCTTAAAAACAGAATTAAAATATTATATGAAGACCGGCATATCCTTGTCTGTGTAAAGCCGGCAGGGATTGCCGCGCAGACAAAGCTGAGCGGGCAGCAGGATATGGTAAGCCTGCTGTGCAACTACAGGCATGAAAAAGGGGAAGAGCCTTATGCCGGGCTGGTGCATCGCCTTGACCAGCCGGTGGAAGGGATCCTTGTATTCGGCAGGCATACAAAGAGCACGGCAGCGCTTTGCAAAAGTATGGCGCAGGGCGGCTTTTCCAAAGGATACCTTGCCGTAACGCTGGGAGAGATGCCGGCAAAAGCGGGCAGGCTTACCGATTATCTGATAAAGGACGGGCGCAGAAACCTTTCTGCGGTTGCAGGCCCTGGCGACGCGCAGGCAAAAAAGGCGGAGCTGCTCTATAAGGTGCTTAAGACAGATACGGGCA
Source organism: uncultured Eubacterium sp. (assembly GCA_947178105.1). Taxonomy (GTDB): domain Bacteria; phylum Bacillota; class Clostridia; order Lachnospirales; family Lachnospiraceae; genus Eubacterium_J. The sequence continues at coordinate 66,321 of CAMWXD010000002.1, forward strand.
GCAGCCCGGTGCAAAATCTCGTTAAAATCCGCCTGCTGACCGGGAGGCATCATCAGATCCGGGTACAGATGGCGCATTTGGGGACTCCGCTTGCAGGGGATACCAAATATGGGATACAGCCGTGCACAATGGGAGGCGGCCTTGGGCTTTGCGCCTGTGAGCTGGAGTTTATGCATCCGTTTGACCACAAAAAAATGAGGTTTGAGATCAGCCCGTCACAGCCGGTTTTTCAGGCATTTGGTTCTTTCTGTTTCTGACAGTTTTTCTAAAAAGTGCCAACGTGTTATGCACGCGGCAATACATAATCAAGTGCAATCCACGCATACTTGTTTTATGAGATGGTATGAAAAAGAACAGGTAAAAAAGACAATTTTATTAGCAGGAGTTACGCTGGCGGTGTATCTTTCGATGAGATATCTTTTGCCGATGGTAATTCCTTTTTTGTTAGGAGCGTTTCTGGCGATGCTGTTAAATCCCGTTGTCCGTAAGATTGAGGAAAAAACAGGGAAAGGGCGCAGCGTCATTTCCATGCTAGTCGTGATCGTTGTGCTTGGCGCTGTCGGGACAGCCTGCTTTTTGATCGGGCGTACGGCGTGTACACAGCTTGCGGCACTGGTCAAAAATGCGGAATCGATTGAAGGAGGAGTCCGCGAGATCTGGTGCGGCTGCTGCGACCGCCTGGAACGCAGCCTGGGCGTGCAGATTGGGGAGGCGGAGGAGTTGTTTTTAAAGGTGCGCGGCAGGGTTGTGGACGGTTTTCGGTCGAGTACGCTGCCGTACCTTTTGAAAAATTCGATGGCTTACGCAAAGGCTGTATTTTCCATTCTGGGAGTGGGGCTGGTGTCCGTTATTTCCGGGATGCTGATTTTAACCGATTATCCGATGATTTCTGCCGCGTTGCGCAAATCAGAGGCGGGGAAGCTGGCGATACGGATCAAGCAGCATACAAAGGAAGCTGGGGGTACGTATATAAAGGCGCAGATTGTTATTTTGCTTGTGATCAGCCTGATATGCGTGGCAGGGCTTTTTTTGACCGGCAACTCCTATGCGCTGCTCGCAGGTATGGGCATCGGTGTATGCGACGCGCTGCCGTTTATCGGAACCGGGACGATTTTTGTGCCATGGATGGTGCTTAATATTATCAATGGAAAATATGTGCTTGCTGCCGTATACGGTGTCTTGTACCTTGTGTGCAGCTTTGTGCGGCAGTTTTTGGAGCCGCGTCTGATCGGAGAGCGGCTTGGTTATCCGCCGATTGCAGTGCTGATGAGCATTTATATCGGGATGCATGTATATGGGGCGCCTGGGGTGATCCTTGGCCCGGTTTCCGCGTTTTTGATTTATGAACTGTATACAGCGCTGCTTTAGCGCAGTGTCCGCGAGGGAGCCGGTACGCCGTCCAGGATCTGGAATGCCCGCTTGACATAAGCAGATTATGAGGCTAAAATAAATCGGTATCACAGCATAAGATGGAATTAGAAATAGAAGGAGAAAGACATGGCAAAGGACAAGAAATTAGTGGAATCCATTACCAGTATGCAGGAGGATTTCGCACAGTGGTATACCGATGTGGTAAAAAAAGCGGAGCTGATTGACTATTCTTCCGTAAAGGGCTGTATGATCATCAAGCCGGCTGGCTACGCGCTCTGGGAAAATATTCAAAAGGAACTGGACCGCCGTTTTAAAGAAACCGGGGTGCAGAATGTGTATATGCCGATGTTTATACCAGAGGGGCTTCTGAATAAGGAGAAAGACCATGTGGAAGGCTTCGCGCCGGAAGTGGCATGGGTGACGCACGGCGGACAGAGCAAGCTGCAGGAAAGGCTTTGTGTCCGCCCGACTTCGGAAACGTTGTTTTGTGATTTTTATAAAAACGACGTACAGTCTTACCGCGACCTTCCAAAAGTATACAACCAGTGGTGTTCCGTCGTAAGATGGGAAAAAGAGACAAGGCCGTTTTTGCGTTCCAGGGAATTTTTGTGGCAGGAGGGGCATACGGCGCACGCGACGGCGCAGGAAGCGCAGGAGCGTACCGAGCAGATGCTAAACGTCTACGCGCAGTTCTGCGAGGAAGTGCTTGCAATCCCTGTGATCCGCGGGCAAAAGACAGAAAAGGAAAAATTTGCAGGCGCGGAAGCGACCTATACGATCGAAGCGCTGATGCATGACGGAAAAGCCTTACAGTCCGGCACAAGCCACAATTTTGGGGACGGGTTTGCAAAAGCATTCGGCATCCAGTATACGGACGCGAACAACCAGCTCCAATATGTGCACCAGACTTCCTGGGGCTTAAGCACGCGGATTATCGGCGCGATTATTATGGTGCACGGAGATGATTCCGGCCTTGTGCTGCCGCCTGCGATTGCGCCGACTCAGGTCATGGTCATCCCGATCCAGCAGCAGAAGGAAGGCGTACTGGATAAGGCAAACGAGCTGTACGAGGCGTTAAAGACGCAGGTGCGTGTTAAAGTAGACGACAGCGAGAAAAGCCCAGGCTGGAAGTTTTCAGAGCAGGAAATGCGCGGCATTCCATTGCGCATAGAGATCGGGCCAAAGGATATCGAAAAAGGACAGTGCGTGCTCGTACGCCGCGATACGAGGGAAAAATACCAGACAGCACTGGAGGAAGTGCCGCAAAAGGCTGCAGAGCTGCTGAACGAAATACAGACAGGCATGTTTGAAAGGGCAAAGGCGCACCTGGATTCGCATATTACAGACGCCGTGGATTATCAGGAATTTCAGGCAGCGCTGGATCAAAACCCAGGATTTATCCGGGCGATGTGGTGTGGAGAGCAGGCATGTGAGGATAAGATCAAGGAAGAGACAACGGCTACTTCCCGCTGTATGCCGTTTGAGCAGGAGCAGATCTCGGACGTATGCGTATGCTGCGGAAAACCGGCGAAAAAACTGGTATTCTGGGGGAAGGCATATTAACCGGGTAAACCTGCCGAAACCGGTAAAGCAGATTCTGGACAGGCTGGCTGCGCACGGATATGAGGCATATGCGGTGGGCGGCTGTGTGCGGGACAGCCTGCTTGGGAGGATGCCGAAGGACTGGGATATTACGACCTCAGCAGTCCCGATGCAGGTGAAGGCGCTGTTTGCCAGGACAGTGGATACGGGGCTGAAACATGGGACGGTAACGGTACTGCTTGGCGGGGAAGGCTATGAGGTGACGACTTATCGGATCGACGGGACGTACACCGACGGCAGGCATCCAGATCAGGTTGTATTTACGCCGAGCCTGCTGGAGGACTTGAAACGGCGGGATTTTACGATCAATGCAATGGCGTATAATGACAAGGACGGGCTGGTCGATGCGTTTGACGGGGCGGGCGATTTAAAGGCGGGCGTTGTCCGGTGCGTCGGCAGCCCTTCCGACCGGTTTGGCGAGGATGCCCTGCGGATGCTGCGTGCTGTCCGGTTTGCGGCGCAGCTTGAGTTTCAGATCGAAACAGAGACGAAAAAAGCGATTCAGAATATGGCGCCTGACTTGCACAGGATCAGTGCGGAGCGGGTGCAGGCGGAGCTTGTAAAGCTTGTTGTATCGCTGCATCCGGAATATATGCGGGAGCTCTATACGCTCGGGATCTCAGGCGTGATCCTGCCGGAATTTGACCATATGATGAAAACCGGGCAGAACCATCCGCACCACTGCAAAAGTGTCGGAGAGCATACCATAACGGTGATGCAGCAGACAGCGCCGGATAAGGTGCTGCGGCTCGCCGCGCTGTTTCATGATATTGCAAAGCCGCTGTGCAAAACGACGGATGAAAACGGAACCGACCATTTTTACGGACATCCGCAAAAAGGCGCGCAGCTTGCAGAACAGGTCTTACGGCGCCTGAAATTTGACTGTGAAACGATACAGCGTGTGCGCGCGCTTGTACGCTGGCATGATTTTAACCCGAAGCTGACAGAGGAAGCAGTGCGCCGTGCAGTCATAAAGGCGGGGCAGCAGCAGTATCCGGCGCTGTTTGCACTAAAACGTGCCGATGTGCTGGCGCAGAGCACATACCAGCGCGCCGAAAAGCTTGCCTATCTTGAGGAGTTTCAGAGGATCTATGAGTCTGTTATGGAAAAAGGAGACTGCATCAGCTTAAAGCAGCTTGCAGTGAGCGGGCGTGATATTATGGCGCTTGGCGTCAGGCAGGGCAGGCAGGTCGGAGAGATCTTAAACAGGCTGCTCGAACAGGTGGTCTGCGACCCAAAGAAAAATGAACGGGCGTATTTGCTGGAGCAGGCGAAGGGGTATGTACAGGCAGGCAGCGGGGAAGGACAGGAGGCTGCGCCTGGCTTGCCGTGATCTTTCAGGTATATTCTGCCGCCTCGGCTCATAAGATGAATGGACACGTTAATGCGTGATTGTTCATCTTATTGGAGGGGTGTCATTGTGTATAACCGGACAGAAATTATTTTAGAAGCATATCCATATGAATTTACCGATATTACAAAGGGCAGGGGAGTTTATTTCTGCCACGGCAAAGACGGCAGTAAAAAAATACTGAAGGAATTTTCCGGTTCCGCAGCAAAGGCGGAACTGCTGGAACGGTTTTTATGCTATTTAAACGAGCGCGGGTGTACTGCCGAACAGATTGTCCGCACAAAGGAAGGCGAAGCGCTGTTTACAGATATCGATGAAACAAAGTATTATATGCGTACGTGGTTTGACGGCAGGGAGTGCGACACAAGAAACAGGGAAGACATTTTATGCGCGGTCAGAAAGCTGGCGCAGTTCCATATCGATACGGCGGGCTTTCAGGAAGAGCTTCCGGCGGTGATGTGCAAAGACGCAGAGTATCTCGGCAGGGAATATGCGCGCCATACGAGAGAGCTGCATAAAGTACGCAACTACATAAAAGCGAAAAAAAAGAGAAATGAATTTGAAACCGATTTTTTAAACGAATATGATTATTATATCGCGCAGGCGGATGAGGCTGCGGGCAGGCTTTCTGATACGCAGGAGCCGTCCGGGCAGTTTTTCGGCATCTGCCATGGGGATTACAGCCAGCATAACCTTTTGTTTACAGCAAAAGGGCCGGTGATCATTAATTATGAACGTTTTTGCCAGGATGCCTATATTAGTGATTTTGCCCATTTTTTCCGCAAAATCATGGAAAAGCATAACTGGAACACCGGGCTTGGGATGGACATGATCCATGCGTATGATAAAGTGCGCGGGTTCGGCGGCTGGGAGCTGCGCCAGCTCAGTATCCGCATGAGCTATCCTGAAAAATTCTGGAAGGTGGCAAACCATTATTTTAACTCGAAAAAAAGCTGGGCGAACAACAGGGATGGTGAAAAGCTGGCAAAAATCCGCGCACAGGAACAGGAACGCGCAGAATTTTTAAAAATACTGTACTATTTTGTGCAGGGATAGGGCAAAGGTACCGGCAGAAGGCTTGCGCTTGGGAAATGTACATGATATAATAAACAGGCAGGGAGTTGCAGAAACAGTAAATGGATTTACATAGAAAAGAGTAGGCAGGATGAAAAGAAAAATGACAATGACAGTCCTTCTGCTGATGGCAATACTGTCATGCAGTGCCTGCGGGGCGGCGCGCTCCGGGAGCATACATACAAAAGAGGGCGGGAATGCAGCCGCAGCGGCAAATGCGGCAAACCAGGCGGCGCAGGAGGAAGCGCAAAGTACGGCGGATCTCCCAAACACAAAAGAAAATTACTATATGATAACAAAACACGACAGTTATAACCGCCAGATTACCCTGATGGCATTGACAGGCGGGGAGCCGATCTGCTATGAATATACGGACGGCACGGAGTTTTTCGACAAATATGGGAATTATACGCTTTCCGAGGATTTTAGCGAAGGGAAGCTGGCTGTAATCGAGCGCCTAAACAGCAACGATACGCTTGGGGCGATTGCGTTTACAGACGAGACGTGGGATTATGAGGATGTAAAGAATTATACGGTCGACGCCGAAAAGAGCCGGATTGATATTGCGGATACGGCGTACAGGCTCGACGAAGAAGCAAAGGTATTTTCAGAGGGAGAAGAAACGGAGCTGTATGCCATTGGTGACAGCGATATTTTAAATATTTACGGAATCGGGCGTACGGTATATTCCATCGTCATAAAGACGGGGCATGGGACGCTGTCTCTGACAAATACGGATCTGTTTGAAGGCGGCTGGGTCAATCTTGGCACAAAAGTATACGCGAAAATAACGAAGGATATGACGATGGAGCTGCCGGAGGGCGATTATGAGTTTGCGGTCGCAAACGACGGATATGGGGATTCCGGCCAGGTGCGTATCCGGCGGGATATGGTGACGACGATAGATCTGAACGATTATAAGGGGGAAGGGCCGAAGCTTTGCAAGGTCACGTTTGATGTAGGCGTATCGGGCGCGATCCTTACGATCAACGGCAAAAAAGTGAACCATAAAAAGCCGATGGAGCTTCGCTACGGGATCTATACGCTTGGCGTCTATGCAGAAGGATATGATGCGTGGACAAAGCAGTTGGTAGTCAATTCGCCGAAAGCAAAAATCGAGATCCTGTTAAGCGCCCAGGCGGACGGGCAGACGGATTCCGGCTCTGATACGGCGCAAAGCTCTGATACAAAGAAAGAGAGCAGTACAAAAAATGAGAGCACAAAGCAGATCGCATCCAATAAAAGCCGCAACCTGGCAGGCTCAAAAGCAGGCTCTTACACAGGCAATAGCTCGTCGTCCGGCGGGACAGACAGCAGCAGTGTCGGCAGCGCGCTTGCCAATGCGGCTCTGAGCTCTTCGCTGGCGAGCATTATTACAGGAGGGGATTCTACCGATTATCTGGACACGCTGTCAGGCCTGGTCGATTCTCTGGACAGGCTGAGCGGTTCGCGAGGAAACCGTTCGGAAAATACGGACAGCGAAGATTAAGTAAGGTATATTGGGGTATACGGACAAAGGTGTGCCGAACCTGATATTATAAAAACGAAATACAATGAATGGGAGGACGTAACATGGATTACAAAGAAATGTACCAACAATGGCTGGACAACCCTTATTTTGATGAGGAGACAAAAGCGGAATTAAAATCGATTGCAGGAAATGAAAAAGAGATCGAAGACCGTTTTTATATGGACCTGGAGTTTGGTACAGCAGGGCTGCGCGGCGTGATCGGTGCGGGTACAAACCGTATGAACGTTTACACAGTCAGAAAAGCAACACAGGGGCTTGCAAACTATATCTTATCCGTAAAAGGAGAGAAAAAGGGCGTGGCGATCGCATACGATTCCAGGCATATGTCGCCGGAATTTGCAGATGTGGCAGCTTTATGCCTTGCTGCAAACGGGATCAAGGCGTATGTATTTGAAAGCTTAAGGCCGACGCCGGAATTATCGTATGCAGTGCGCAGATTAGGCTGCATCGCCGGGATTAATATTACAGCAAGCCACAATCCGCCGGAATACAACGGCTACAAGGTATACTGGGAAGACGGCGCCCAGATTACACCGCCTCATGACAGCGGCATTATGGATGAGGTGAAAAAAGTGACAGATTATGCGTCCTGCAAGACCATGCCGTTAGAGGATGCAAAAGCGGCAGGGCTTTATCAGACGATCGGTGCGGATATTGACGATCCGTATATCGAAGAGTTAAAGAGCCTTGTGCTTCATCAGGACAGCATCGATGCAGTAGCGGACAAGCTGACGATCGTATATTCTCCGCTGCATGGAACCGGAAATATCCCGGTACGCCGCGTATTAAAAGAACTTGGCTTTAAGAACGTGCATGTAGTGCCGCAGCAGGAGCTTCCAAACGGAGATTTCCCGACGGTAAGCTATCCGAATCCAGAAGCTGCGGAAGCCTTTGAACTGGGGCTTGCACTTGCCAAAGAAGTAAATGCTGATTTAGTATTGGCAACAGACCCGGATGCAGACCGTCTTGGCGTATATGTCAAAGATTCCAAGACAGGGGAATACCATACGCTGACTGGAAATATGTCAGGCTGCTTAATCGGCGACTATGTCATCGGGCAGCGCAAGGCGATCAACGGCTCCCTGCCGGCGGACGGCGCGTTTATCCGTTCCATCGTTTCGACCAATATGGCGGATGCGATCGCAAAGTATTACGGAATTCAGCTTGTGGAAGTTTTAACTGGATTTAAGTTTATTGGACAGAAGATGCTGGAGTTTGAAACGACAGGAAACGGCACTTATTTATTCGGCATGGAGGAAAGCTACGGCTGCCTGACCGGAACGTACGCAAGGGATAAAGATGCAGTCGTTGCTTCGATGGCGTTGTGCGAGGCTGCTGCGTACTATATGACCAAGAATATGACGCTCTGGGATGCAATGCTGGAAATGTACGAGCGTTACGGCTATTATAAAGACCATGTAGAATCCATTACGTTAAAGGGGATCGAAGGGCTTGCAAAGATCCAGGAGATTATGAACACGCTGCGTGAAAATGCACCGAAGGAAATCGGCGGATTAAAGGTGCTTGCAGCAAGGGATTACAAAGCAGATACGATCCAGGATTTTGTTACAGGCGAAACAAAGCCGACCGGCCTGCCAAAATCAAACGTGCTGTATTATGAACTGGAAGATGACGCATGGGTATGCGTAAGGCCTTCTGGTACAGAACCAAAAGTGAAGTTTTATATTGGCGTAAAGGGCAACTCCATGGCGGATGCTGATGAAAAATCCGCTTCCCTGGGCAAGCAGGTATTGGATATGATTCAGAAGATGATCTAGTTTGGGCAGCGCTTGCCTAAATACCAGAAAAATGCTAGAAAAAGGGCATTTCCGCTTGACAAACCATGGAAAAGTTAGTATAAATATATTCGTAAGTATTTTGGAGTAGATGGTTCCGATTCTTATTTTAATAACAATACTATAATCAATCCACAGGAGGAGTAGAAATGAACAAAGCGGAATTAGTATCAGCTATCGCTGACAAGGCTGAATTATCTAAAAAAGATGCTGAAGCAGCAATTAAGGCTTTTACAGATGTTGTTGCTGAAGAGCTTAAGAAAGGTGAGAAGATCCAGTTAGTCGGCTTCGGGACTTTCGAAGTATCAGAACGGGCAGCCAGAACGGGCAGAAATCCACAGACAGGTGAGGAGATGACGATACCGGCATCCAAAGCGCCAAAATTTAAAGCAGGAAAAGCATTAAAGGATTTAATGAACGAATAGATCTTCGTAAAAGGGGCTGTGTTTTGCAGCCCCTTTTTGCTGGAAAAATATGGACAAAAAACAGCAGAAATTGGTGAGGAATGGTGATATGAGGTTAGATAAGTTTTTAAAGGTGTCCAGGCTGATTAAGCGCCGTACAGTAGCAAATGAAGCCTGTGACGCCGGCAGGGTGATGGTAAACGAAAAGCCGGCGAAGGCGTCGGTAAAAGTAAAGCCAGGCGATATTATAGAGATTATGTTCGGCACAAAGTCTGTGAAGGTGCGTGTGCTGGATATCCAGGATACGACAAAGAAGGAGCAGGCGAAGGAGCTGTTTGAATATTTATAGTTCACCACATCTCTTTGACATATATTTCCATCTTGGTTCATATACTTTATTAGTGTAGGGCAGCTTATACTACAGTTTGGACAAGAATGGAGGAGAGGATATGGATGAGAGAATGGAGAAAAATCAGTCGAAAGCGCATAAGATCCTGCTCTCAAACAGGAAAACAGCAGCATTTACGGGGATTTTGGATGTGCTTTCTTTTGATGTGTCAGAAATACTGCTGGAGACAGAGCAGGGGATGCTGCTGATTAAAGGCAACGACCTGCATGTAAACCGGCTGACGTTAGAAAAGGGCGAGGTAGACGTAGAAGGCAGGATTGACAGCCTTGCCTATTCGGATGCAGGCGGCGGGAAGAAAGCGGCGGAAAGCCTGCTGGGAAGAATTTTCAGATGATGACAGTAAGTGAGAATATTTTTCATGAACTGGATTTTTTTGCAGTTTCTTTTGCGCTTGGAATTCTGCTTGTGCTCGTCTATGATTGTCTGCGGATTCTAAGGCGGCTTGTCCGGCATGGAGTCGTATGGATCTCCCTGGAGGATTTGTGCTATTGGATCTTTACGGCGTTCGTGATCTTTGCAATGCTGTATCAGAAAAACGACGGGCTGATCCGTGGGTTTTCCATCGGCGGCATTGTGCTTGGTATGCTGCTGTACAACCAGTTGATCAGCCGTTATACGGTGAAGTATATTACGCGTGCTTTAAAGAAGGCAATCCGGTTTGTGCAGAAAGTAACAAACTTTATACTGGCGCCTTTTCGAAAGGCAGCAAAAAAAGCATCGAATAAATGTTCGATTTTAGCGGGGAAAGGAAGAAAATTTAAAAAATATTTAAATAAGCGGTTGAAAAGAGCTGGCAAATTGATTAAAATAGGAATATCAAAAAAATAGGCGGCAGGTACAGCCGCCGGAAAGACAGAGAGGTTAGCATGAGCCGCAGATATAACAGCCGCAAGGCAAATCGGACAGGAAAGATGTGCGTTACATTGATCGTTCTTGCAATGATCGGGGTAATGTCTGTGCAGATTGTGAACCTTTACAAAAAGGATCAGCAATTGATTGCGCAGGAAGCGCTCCTTGAAAAACAAAAAGAAGGGGAGCTTGCCCGCCAGCAGGAGATCGAGGAGTACGAAGCTTATACAAAGACCCAGGAATATATTGAAGAAGTTGCGAAGAGCAAGCTGGGGCTTGTATACAAGGATGAAATCATATTCAAGGAAAAGTGAGGGGACAGCAAAGAAGATGCTGAAAAGATCTGGCAGTGCCGGGTCTTTTTTTGTTGGGGCTGTCGCAGCCCCCGTTTTATCTCGCTTAGGATTGCCATTAAGGAGCGCCTTCAAGTACATGAATGCCTTAGAATCGACTCGATATTTCTTTTGAACGGATAAAAACTCGAATAAAAAATAAAAATTGAACCACAGTTTGACAAAGATTGCATTCTCCTCTTTTTATAATTGCAGGCATGTGCCGCTGGAAAAGCCGCTGGCAGCCGAAGCAGCCGGAAAGCGGCGGTGAAATTGGATGATTGGAGGATGTAGGGATGAAAAGGCTGAATGTGAAACAGGTGATTTTATACGTAGGAGGAATTTTGATGTGCCAGATGTCATGGATGGGCTGTTATCCGCTGATACCGGCTTTTTTTACTGCGGTATGCCTAGAGGATGCGGCGCGGGCGGCGCTCAGTACGGCTATGTTTCTGGGGATTGTCTTGTTTGTGCCGCTTACCGCGGCGGTAAAATATTTGATGGCGATGGCAGTTATTTTAATTACAATCAAACTGTTTGAGTGGGCGGAGGGGCGCTGCAGCGTATTGTGCGCTGCCGCTGCCGCCTCGATTGCGACGTTTATGATGTCGCTTTCCGGGGAGCTTTTAAATATGCGGGATACTGCCGGTATGGTGGTCAATCTGATCGAAGCGGCGTTTGTATTTTCGTCAATTATGATTGGCACGCGCTTTATCGATTTTTTTATGCAGCTAAGCCTTTTGCCGCAGAAGGACGAGCCGGTGCATTATCAGGAAACAAAGCTGGTAAATTATGCGGATTCTTTCAGCGGGCTGTCCAAGCTTTTTTCAAGGATGAGCTCGGTGCAAAAGAGCATGTCGCCGGAGCAGATGGGCAGGATTCAAAATGAGCTGACAGGGACGCTTTGTGCAAACTGCGGACAGTGTGCCCTGTGCTGGGAGAAAGAAGAAAGCCCGATGTATTCTTATCTTGCTTATATGCTGCAGTCCTTGCAGCGTACGGGCGAGGCTGACCATGAGATCGTCGTGCAGATGCAGGAGTATTGTCCATATACAGATGCAGTGATCCAGGAAAGCACGCGGATCTTTGAAAAGGCAAGGCTGAATCTTGCCTGGTATAACCGCCTGCTGGAAAACCGTGAGATTATTGCACAGCAGCTTGATGCGATGGCGTATATTATGGAAGACTGCGCAAACGAGCTGCGCGAAGTCTCACATGAAAACCGGCATCTTCTTGCCGAATTGAAATATCGCGCCAGGGAGCGTGGGATCATCGTGCAGAAGCCGCATTTGTATGAAACGAAGGACAAGCGTTGGCAGCTAACTTGCGACGCTTATGCAAAAAACGGAAGCTGTATCAGTATGCGAGAGCTTGCGAAAGCGGCGTCCGTCGGACTGGAGCGCGGGATGCGCCCGCACAGGGATGAGCGTGCGATGGTCAGCCCGCAGGGGGCGGTAGTGACGTTTGAGGAAGATACCTGCTTTCATGAGACACATGCCGTTGCACGGATGGTCAAGGACGGCGGGTGTGTTTCCGGTGACAATTATTCTTTTTTGGAGCTGGATAACGGGCAGATGGCGATGATGCTGTCGGATGGAATGGGCTCAGGAAGCAGTGCGTGCAAGGAGAGCGAGCTGGTGCTGGAGCTTTTGGAGAAGTTTTTAGAAGCTGGCTTTAGTGAAGAGACGGCGCTGAAAATGATGAATTCTGCGATGGTCATCCGGGGTGAGGATGATCTGTATTCCACAGTGGATATCTGTTCGCTGGATCTGTATACCGGATGCTGCGACCTGTATAAGATAGGCGCTGCGACGACGTTTATCAAGCGCCGGGAATATGTGGAGCGGGTAGAGTCCAGCTCTCTGCCGGTCGGCGTTACGCACCGGATGGAGCTGCCGCATATGAAAAAGCAGTTGGAAAGCGGTGATTTTCTTGTCATGATGTCCGATGGTGTGTTAGAATATTTGCAGGAAGAAGACCCAGACCTGGCAATGTGCGCGATCATTAAAAATCTGTCGACAAGGCATCCGGGGCAGATGGCGCAGGAAGTGTTAGAAGAGGTACTAAGCCGCACCGGAGGGATTGCGGCGGACGATATGACGGTGCTTGTGTGCGGGGTGTGGAGTAAATAAGCAGGCGGTTGATACAGCAAAAGAAAGGAAAATGGTTTGTACGATACAGCAGGAGAAAAAACAGGAGGAAATATTCGGCAAATACAAGCGCAGGCGATGGAGCAAAAGATTGCAGGATTTATCCGGGCGCATCAGATGGTAAGCCCTGGATGCCTGGTGATTGCAGGGGTATCCGGCGGAGCGGATTCGCTCTGCCTGCTGCTTGTGCTGTTAAAGCTGCGGGAAGTGTTTGGGTATAAGGTTTGCGTCGTCCATGTGGAGCATGGGATACGTGGCGAGGCGTCCATGCGCGATGCAGAGTTTGTCAGGCATTTTTGCGCGCAGCGCGGCATAGAGTGTCATATCTGCCATTGCCATGTGCCGGAATATGCACGCGCACACCGGATGGGCGAGGAGGAGGCTGGCAGGCGCCTGCGCTATGACGCTTTTCGGCAGGAAAAGGAAAAATATCCCGGCAGGGAGGTAAAAATAGCAGTCGCGCATCATCTTGGAGACAATGCAGAGACGATGCTGTTTCATCTTGCGCGGGGGACAGGGATACGGGGGCTTTTGGCAATCGCCCCGGTAAACGGGGATCTGATCCGTCCGCTGTTATGTGTGGGCAGGGCTGAGATTGAAGCGTATCTTAAAGGATGCGGGCAGGATTATTGCGAGGATGCTACGAACGGGATGGATGTTTACAGCAGGAACCGGCTCCGGCATCATGCGCTTCTGGCGCTGCATCAGGTAAACAGCCGTGCACAGGAGCATATGTACGAAACGGCGTGCCAGTTGCGCGAGCTGTATGATTACTTGGAAGTACAGGCGGAGGCTGCGTGCAAGAAATGCTGTAAGCCAGACGCGCATGGAGTGGTAATTGAGAAAGAGCCGTTTCTGCGCGAGCGCCAGGTGATCCAAACAGAAATGCTCTGCCGGCTGCTTCGAACGCTTGCAAAAAGCGGCAGGGATTTTACGAGAGGGCATATCGTAAGCCTTACAGAGCTGTTTGAAAAGCAAAACGGCAGGCAGGTGCACCTTCCGTACGGTATCAAGGCGGAGCGGGTATATGCAGGGATCCGGCTCGTTCGGGAGGACGCCGAAAAGGAAGGCGGGCGGATCGGCGATACTGGCAAAAATCAGTTTACTTTCCGTTTGCTGGAGGGCAATTCTGATCAGATGTCACAAATTTCTAAAAAAAAGTATACGAAATGCTTTGATTATGATAAGATAAAAAATGGATTCTGTGTAAGAAACAGACAACCGGGGGACTATCTGGTCGTGGATGCTTCCGGCAGCCGCCAGAAGCTGAAAAAATATCTGGTCAACGAAAAGATTCCGTCAAAGGAACGGGAACGGCTGCTGCTGCTGGCGGACGGCGACCATATTATGTGGGTCGTCGGATACCGTATCAGCAGTTATTATAAAGTAGATGAGCACACCAGAAACATATTGGAGGTTACTTTTTACGGAGGAAGAGAAGATGAAGGGACAGATTCAGGTAATGATTTCAGAGGAAGAGGTAAATGCACGGATTGCAGAGATCGCGGCGCAGATCAATGAGGATTACAAGGGGGAAGAAATACTTGTGATCGGGATTTTACGCGGCGGGGTATATTTTTGTACGGAGCTGACGAAGCGGATCACAGTGCCGGTCATTTTGGATTTTATGGAAGCATCCAGCTATGGGTCGGGTACGTGCTCAAGCGGGCAGGTGCATATTACGAAAGACCTGATCGAAGACATTGCGGGAAAGCATGTGGTAGTGGTAGAGGACATTGTGGATACCGGCAGGACGCTGAGCCGGCTGCTGGAAAATTTAAAGGCGCGCGGGCCAAAGAGCTTAAAGCTGTGCACGCTGCTGGACAAACCGGAGCGGCGCGAAGTGGAAGTAAAGGTAGACTATAATGGCTTTGTCATACCAAATAAATTTGTCATCGGGTATGGGATGGATTATGCGCAGAAATACAGAAATCTTCCTTATATTGGAGTTGTAGAGGGTGAGTAGAAGGAGGTTATAACTTGAAGAAAGGTTATCGAGGTTTTGTCTTGTATGCCATCCTCGTATTAGGAGTGGTCGGCATATGGTATTTTTTGAGTGAGACGGATATTACGTCAGATACGTATACGTATCACCAGTATCAGACAGATTTGGAAGAAGGAGAAGTCTATTCTGTCATTATAGAGCAAAATGCGGAAACGCCGACAGGTACGCTTGTCGTTACGCTGAAAAATGATGCAGACCGCCATGAGGTAATCGTGTCCGATGTCAATGCAGAGCAGGAATTTTTAAAGCAAAATCAATTTTACAATTATCTCGTAAAGAATATCCCGCGTGCAAGCTGGCTGTCGACCTGGCTGCCGTATTTGATTATTTTTGGGGCAATGTTCATCCTGTTTATTATTATGAACAATATCAACCAGTCCGCAGGCGGTGGCGGCGGGCCAAAGATGATGAATTTCGGCAAGAGCCGTGCGAGGATGTATACGGATGAAAATAAGTCGGTGAATTTTTCGAAAGTAGCCGGGCTTCGGGAAGAAAAAGAAGAGCTGGAGGAAATCGTAGATTTTCTGCGGGAGCCTGGCAAGTATACAAAGCTGGGTGCCAGGATTCCGAAAGGCGTGCTTTTGGTAGGCCCTCCGGGAACCGGAAAGACACTGCTGGCAAAGGCAGTGGCAGGGGAAGCGGGCGTGCCGTTTTTCAGCATTTCCGGTTCGGATTTCGTAGAGATGTTTGTCGGCGTCGGTGCTTCCCGTGTGCGCGACCTGTTTGAGGATGCGAAAAAAAATGCGCCGTGTATTGTATTTATCGACGAGATCGATGCTGTGGCAAGACGGCGCGGCACTGGTATGGGCGGCGGCCATGATGAGAGAGAGCAGACGTTAAACCAGATGCTTGTGGAGATGGATGGTTTTGGCATAAATGAAGGCATTATCGTCATGGCGGCGACCAACCGTGTGGATATTCTTGACCCTGCGATAATGCGTCCGGGACGTTTTGACCGCAAGGTGCATGTCGGCAGGCCGGATGTGGGAGGACGCGAAGAAATCCTGCACGTTCATGCAAAAAACAAACCGCTGGGCGACGATGTGGATTTGAAACAGATTGCGCAGACGACCGCTGGCTTTACCGGCGCTGACCTGGAAAACCTGTTAAACGAAGCGGCGATTCGGGCGGCAAAGGCGGACCGCGGCTATATCAGGATTGAGGACATTCGCAATTCCTTTGTAAAGGTCGGGATCGGGGCTGAGAAAAAGAGCCGCATTATCAGTGAGAAGGAAAAACGGATTACAGCGTTCCATGAGGCAGGCCATGCAATTTTATTCCATGTGCTGCCGGATGTAGGGCCGGTTTATTCGGTATCGATTATACCGACCGGTGCGGGCGCAGCCGGGTATACGATGCCGCTGCCGGAAAAGGATGAGATGTTCAATACCAAGGGCAGGATGCTGCAGGAGATCGTCGTAGACCTGGGCGGGCGCGTTGCAGAAGAACTGATCTTTGATGATATTACAACCGGGGCGTCGCAGGATATCAAGCAGGCGACAGCAATGGCAAAGGCGATGGTGACCAAATACGGCATGTCCGAAAACCTGGGGCTGATCTGCTATGACGAAGAGGATAATGAGGTGTTTATCGGCAGAGACCTGGCGCATACAAAAGGCTATGGTGAAAATGTAGCGACACTGATCGACCAGGAGGTCAAGCGTATTATTGACGAGTGCTATATCAAAGCAAAGGAAATCATCCACCAGTACGAGTATGTGCTGCACCAGTGTGCCGACCTGCTGTTGGAAAAAGAGAAGATCAGCAGGGAAGAATTTGAGGCGCTGTTTTCAGATAAGAAAGAGATACCGGTAATGGAAATCTGACAGGTTGAGTTTCTGTGCAATGTTTCGTAAACATTTTGCAGGTATATTGCACTTAATGCATGAATTGCACAAAAAATTAGCCAATTTTTTGCAAAGTTTGTGCACACTTATTTGCGGAAAGATGGTATTATAATTAACGTAAAAACCCCCCAATACATTATATAGTTTTTGCTATACCCCATAGTAAAAATACCTTCTCCTAAAAAAGACAGCGTAAGCTGTCTTTTTTACTTGCCAAAACCATCGTGCAGACAGCCATTATTTTCCTGCTTTTTTAAATTTTGGTTAGTTGTGCTATAGATTATTTTGGAAATATGGGCTATACTTAACAAAAAAAGGAAAATGGAGCTTGTGGACATGGAAACTAAATCCGTATATGAATTAAACAGAATACAGCGCTACATGATGCAGATGCGTCCGGTGCTCTATAAGCAGGTGCTCTTCTCAGACGGGACTGCGGATTACAGGCAGCCTCCGGAGCCAGAGGAAGGAGAAGAAGTGACCATTCGTTTCCGTACAAAGAAAGATAACGTGGATGCTGTGTTTTTGTGCGGCAATGGACAGGAATATCTGATGGAAAAAGTGGAATCCTGTGAAGAATTTGATTATTATGCATATACCGTTACGATGACGGATCAGCCGTTTGACTATTATTTTCAGGTGGCAGACGGGATGCTTACTTTATATTATGATAATTACGGGCCGACAAAGGAGCTGCGCCCGCAGTATAATTTTCGGATTGTGCCGGGATTTTCAACGCCGGACTGGGCGAAAGGCGCAGTCATGTACCAGATTTTGGTAGACCGTTTTTACAACGGGGATATTGGCAATGATGTAGAGACAAACGAATATTTTTATATCCGTACAACGAGCCAGCGGGTGGAAAACTGGGATAAGGTGCCGGAGAGCTTCAGCGTGGCGGAGTTTTACGGCGGCGACCTGGAAGGCGTGCGCAAAAAGCTGGATTATTTGCAGAATCTTGGCATCGAAGTGATCTATTTTAACCCGCTGTTCGTCTCGCCTTCCAATCATAAATATGATATTCAGGACTATGATTATATCGACCCGCATTATGGGAAGATCGTGGAGGACGGCGGCGACCTGCTGCCGCATGGATCCGTAGACAACCGCATGGCACAGCGTTATATTAAGCGTGTGACAGATAAGCGCAACCTGGAGGCAAGCAACCAGTTTTTTGCACAGTTGGTAGAAGAGATCCACAGCCGCGGGATGCGCGTGATCCTGGACGGTGTGTTTAACCACTGCGGCTCGTTTAATAAATGGATGGACCGGGAGGAGTTGTACAACGGCCAGGAAGGATACGAGCCGGGGGCATATGTGTCAAGGGAAAGCCCGTACCGGGAGTATTTTAAATTCCGTGACCAGAATGCATGGCCATACAATAAGACGTATGACGGCTGGTGGGAGCATGATACGCTGCCAAAGCTGAATTATGAGGAATCCAGGGATTTGTACCAGTATATACTGGAGATCGGAAAAAAATGGGTATCCCCGCCGTATAACGCGGACGGATGGCGGCTGGACGTCGCGGCGGACTTAGGATACAGCGAAGAATTTAACCACCAGTTCTGGCGGGATTTTCGAAAGGCAGTCAAATCTGCAAATCCAGATGCAATTATTTTGGCGGAGCATTACGGAGACCCGAAAAACTGGCTGTCCGGCGACCAGTGGGATACGATTATGAACTATGATGCATTTATGGAGCCGGTTACCTGGTTTTTGACCGGGATGGAAAAGCACAGCGACAGTTTTCAGATCTGTACGCTAGGAAATATAGACAATTTTAAAGGTTCCATGAACCATTATATGACAAGCTTTTTAACGCCGTCGCTGTACTGCTCGATGAACCAGTTGTCCAACCACGACCATTCCCGCTTTCTGACGCGGACAAACCACAGGCCGGGGCGGATCGATACGCTGGGCGCACAGGCGGCTTCCGAAGGGATTAATAAAGGCGTATTCCGGGAAGCGGTGGTGATCCAGATGACATGGCCGGGGGCGCCGACGATCTATTACGGGGACGAAGCGGGCGTGTGCGGCTTTACAGACCCTGACAACCGGCGTACCTATCCGTGGGGGAAGGAAGATAAAGAACTGATCGCATTCCACAGAGAAATGATTCGGATTCATAAAGAACATCCGGCGCTTCGCACCGGTTCCTTAAAATTTTTGCAGGGGGAACATAACCTGCTCTGCTATGCGCGCTTTAACCGCAAAGAGCAGTTGATCGTCCTTGTCAATAACGCAGACGGCAGCCGGGATATCGACGTGTCGATATGGGCAGCCGGAATCCCGCTGTGTGCGGAGCTGGAGCAGTTGATCTTTACAAATGAAAACGGATACTCGGTAGTGCCGGTACATTATACAGTGACAGAAGGGCGGCTGCAAATTATGCTGCCGAAATATTCTTCGGTTGTACTCAGGCGGAAATAATTTTTTTGACACATTGCAGGCTTATGCGGCACAGGATATACCATGAAAGAACGTGGGGATCCTGTGCTGCTTTTGGATTTAAAAAAATCAGGTTTTCTGCAACAAAACCGTATCAAACGAACACTATATAGATATACAGGAAGCATATATATGGAAAGTATATCCAGGAGGCATGTCATGGATCATTATTTGGAGCTGGTGCGGCAGGCAAAGCAGGGGGATGTGGATGCGTTTGCCAGCCTGTATCAGGAGGTTTATGAAGATTTATACCGGTTTGCAGTTTATATTTTAAAAGATCCTGTGGACGCGCAGGATGCAGTCAGTGAGGCGGTGGTGGATGCATTTGCTTCTGTGCGGGGGCTTCGCAAGGAAGCGGCGTTCAAAGGCTGGATCTTTCGGATCCTGTCTGCGAAGTGCAGGCGAAAGCTGCGGGAATATGCGAACAGGACAGTTGAATTGTCCAAGGAGCTGTCTGAGCAGCTTCCAGCGCCAGATTCAGCCGGGGATGCCGCGGAGCAGCTTCAGGTACGGATGCTGTTCTGGGAGCTTCCGGCAGACGACCGTATGATTATCGCGATGCATTTATTTGCAGGATATACAAGCAGGGAGATCGCCAGGCAGCTACATATGAACGAGAATACCGTCCGTTCCAGGGAGAGCCGCGCGCTGAAAAAACTGAAAGAAAAATTAAAGTAAATGTGCACAGCAATGGGAAACAGTTGCAGAAATTGTTGCAGGAAATCGTTAGGAGGGAATCGGGATGGAAGAGCGGGAAATGCTGAAAAAAATTGCGGAATCGGCGCAGGAGCTAAAAGCGCCAAAAGCTTTGGAGCCGGATCAGGTGAAGCGTATGCTGCAAAGCGAAAGGATAAAAAATTCGGAGAAAAAAAGCGGGGCAGGCAAGGGCAGGCATTTGCAAAAATGGAGCCGATACAGGACAGCCGCTGCTGCGGCTTGCCTGTGCCTTTGCTTTGGTGCAGGCGGGATCGCGTACCAGAATCATATGAGGCAGGAAAATTATAGCCAGTCAACAGAAATTCTGGAAGGAAAAGGAAAGCAGACAGCAGCAGAGGCAGGTGCGGATGAAAAAGCTGCAAACGATACAATGGCGCAGAATACGACTAATACAAAGACAGAAACGGCAGAGGACGCGGATACAGCCGTGGAAGCGCCTGTGAAAAAATTAGGAAAGATGTATACGTTGGCGTCTGGTTATGAGGAGGTCTATGATGTATTGAAAAAAACTACGGAGAGAATATTGATGAAGAAGGAAGCTTTCATAAAAGGAACGTTTCAGGAAGGAGCGCTCAGAAATGGAATGTATGAAGAAGATACGTTTATGATGGAGGAAAGCGCTGATGCAGCGCAGAGCGGATCCGGGATTATGGATATCGCTGCTGCAATGTCGGATGTCAGCCAGGAAAAAGACAGTTCTTCGGTGTTAGCTTCGTCAAAGGAGTCCGCAGCAGACGTCAGCGGAGATTTTTCCGAGACGAATTTGCAGGTGGAGGGGGTTGACGAAAGCGACTGTGTAAAGACAGACGGAAAGTTTCTTTATGTTGTGCAGGATGCGCAGATCCAGGTAGTTGACGTGCGTGAGCAGCTACCGAAAGCGGCGGGAACGATTCAGCCGGATATGGATGAGGATACAGACCGGATCTGCGAGATGTATGTGGCGGACGGGATGCTGACAGTCATCGTGCAGACAGAACAGACGTCTCTGCGGCAGGGGGCGGACGGAGAAGAAAAAGAGGCAGAAAGGCTTGTGGGAGAGCAGGTGCAGCGCATTGCTACGAAAGCAGTCACAAAGGCGGTGACTTATGATCTTACAGATCCGGAACATCCAGTGCAAAAGGATACAGTAACACAGGATGGATGGTTTCGGGAATCCAGGAAAATCGCAAACCGCCTGTATCTGTTTACCGAGCAGTCTCTTGTTTTTACAGATGAGATGCAGCGCAAAGAAATGCTGGAAGAGGATAAGCTGGATTTTTGGCTTCCATGCGTGGACAGCAGGCTCGTTCCTGTGGACAGCATTTATTTGCAGGAATCAGGCAGCCAGGGATTGCTTATGGCTTCGATTGACCTGGCGGATCACAATAAAGTGCTGGATACGAAGCTGCTCGTGAACCAGTATGCCAAGCTGTATGTGAGCAGCAGTTCTGTCTATATCTATTATAATGACTATGCAAATGATGCGGCAAGGACGAGGATTGCGCGGTTTGCCCTGGAAGCGGACGGTTCCATTCGGGCAAAGGCGGCAAAGACTGTGAAAGGCAGCATAGAGGATACCTTTGCCATTCATGAAAGAGGAGGCTGTTTGCAGGTGCTGACATCTGTAACAAATGCAGAGCCATGGGAAAACCGGGTGTATGTACTGGATGAAAATATGGAGATTGTCGGCAAGCTGACTGGCCTGGCAAAAGGAGAGAAGATCTATGCAGCACGTTTTGCGGGTACAGTTGGGTATTTTGTGACCTATCGGAATACAGACCCGCTGTTTACCGTCGATTTTTCCAACCCAAAGGAGCCGAAAGTGATTGGAGAGCTTAAGGTAACCGGGTTTTCGGAGTATCTGCACTTTTGGAGCGATGACAGGCTGCTTGGCATCGGGTACGAGACAGACCCAGACAGCGGGATGACGATCGGCATTAAGCTGTCTATGTTTGATATCTCCAATCCGGTAAAGGTAAGGGAAGAGGCAAAGCTGGTGTTAAAAGATGTGATTCAATGCGATGGGATCTATGACTATAAAGCGGTGCTTGTCAATCCGAAAAAGAATGTGATTGCTTTTACGACGGAAAAGAATGAGGAAAAATTTGAGGAGCATTACCGGGTATTTTCGTTTGAAAACGGTGCGTTTGTGAACAGGATCGAATACACGCTGCATTCAGGAGAAAATGCATATCCAGACAGCCGCTGGCGGAGCGTGTATGTCGGGGATATGCTGTATCTTGTCAATGAGAGAAAGGTGATTGCATTTGCTATGGCACAGGGATGGAAAGAGGTGGCAAAGCTGAAATTTGATTAAAGCTTGTTACAGGCAGTGGAAACAGGAGGCGTCTTTTTGGATGCCTCCTGTTTAAATACGCTCCCTTAATACTTCAATCAGGCAGCGATGCTTATTATCCTTTTTCTGGTATGCGATGCCTACGGCAAGGATACGCCCGGTATATACAGGCTGTGCGCCAAGCTCACCGAGAAATTTCAGCGCATAGTTCTGCTTTTTAATCTGCTGGATGGCAGCTTTTGCAGTACTGTTTACCTTTAACTCCAGAATGATGCAGTCATCGTCTGTGTGTTTCGGATAAAAAAGAAAATCTGCATACCCGGTTCCTGCCTTTGCTTCCCGTTCGATCTGATAAGTATTGCGGGCTTCCAGATAGACAAGCCTGATCACTGCGGCAAGCTCTGCCTCATTGCTGTAGCAAAGCAGAGGGCTTTCTGTATGATGGGCATATTCCAGGATTTTTGACATAGTTTTTGTATCGCCATCTTTTGTTGCTTTCAGCATCCGGGCGGAAGCTTTTGCAAGCTGGTGTACATATCCGAGGGAAGGTTCTTTTTGCAGCATATCGGCAAAACGGTTTAAAAGCTCCAGATTTGGAATGGAAACCATGCCGTCTTTGCAGCTTAAAAATCCAAATACAACCATAGCGGATAATATTTCATCGCGGGTTGTCAGGTTCATGGAGGTTGCCGCATACTCCTGGATGTTTGCCGATACGGGTGTGCCGGATACCATAAGCGCAATATCGTCCCGCATCTTGGCGACATTGTGCTCCAGGTAATAAAAGATTTCATCATAGGGGCCGGAGCTTGTCCAATAGCTGCCGAGCTGGTTGTCATTTAATGCGCCTGTTACAGAGCGTGGATTATACAGCCGTCTGCCAGATAGCGTTTCATATCCATCATACCAGAGCTTTAATCCTTTCCGGGTAACCCGAGGCGCTGATTCCAGGCTTTGGTAGCGGTCAAAAAGCAGGTCTACCTCTTCATCGGTAAAGCCGAAATAACTGCCGTATTTTTCTTTTCCTGCCATCGTGTATTCGAAAAACATATTTAGCTCTGAACCGCTGGAGTATTTTGCGATCGGCAGGATTCCCGTCATATAGGCGAACTCCACGTAGGGCTGGTCTTTTAACAGGCTGCTTAAAAAGCCGATATAAGAAGCCTGGTCATCTTTTGTAATAAAACTGCGATGAAAGATAAAATCCCATTCGTCCAGTACAAAAATAAATTTTTCACCGTCTCCAAATTCTATAATTTTATTCAAAGCATCCCAGAGCGCATCTTTTTTATGGATACCAGCATCTGGAAATGCGCGCGTCAGGTCTTCCATCAACAGGTTTTTGATACGGGAAATATATTCTTTATAGGAGGTACATTCGTCTGGCATTTCATTCAGCATAATGTGGATGACATTGTGCTTGTTCAGATGCTTTTTATATGCCGGAGCAGATGCGGCAGCCAGTGTATCAAACAATTTGCTGTGATCGGCTCCTTTTCCAAAATAGGAGGAAATCATATTTGCCATAACTGTTTTCCCAAAGCGCCTTGGCCTGGTGATGCAGATATATTTATCGCCCTTTCCCCGGAGCGGAGCAGATGCCTGTTCAGAAGGCTGAACGGATTCCACAAGCGGGATCAGGTCTTTTAAGATCGCAGACTTATCTACAAAATAGGTGGCAGTAGCACATTCGCCAAAAAGCAGTCCCGGTTTTTTGCTGTTTAAATAAAAGCCCATGTCGAACACTCCTTAATCAAACGCTCTTTCAGAATCAGTATAAATGCAAAAAACAGATTGCGCAAGCATTAAAACAGCGAAATGACAGACTGGCGCTCTACAATGTCCACATCCATCGTAATCTGGCACGGCCCATTGGTCTTGCCGGTGCAGATTTTTTCCAGCAAAAGCCGGGTGGCGAGGCGCGCCTTTTGCGGGATATCCTGAGAGATCGAGGTCAGCTTCGGCATTGTGTACTGGCAGAGGGCAAGGTTGTCATAGCCGATGACGGAAAGGTCAGCGGGGACTCTTAAGCCGCCCAGCCTGGCGCCCTCCATAACGCCGATCGCACAGATATCCGCAGTCGCCACAGCGGCAGTCAGGTGATTCATGGACGCAATTTTTTTGCCGGCTGCAATTCCTCCTTCATAAGAAGGCGGATAGGTCAGCACATATTCCGGGCGGAACGAAATGCCGCTTTCGTCCAGCGCCCTGCGGTAGCCTTGGAAACGCCCTGTCAGGATATGGTTGCCTTCATAATCAGCAACAAAGGCAATGTGCGTATGGCCGTGGTTTATCATATACTTTGTGGAAAGGTATAAGCCTTTCTGGTCGTCGGAACAAATATTGATCAGCTCAGGGGATGCAAGGCTGCTGTCAAAGACGGCAATCGGGACGGAGGCTGTCTGCATAAACGATTCCAGATAGGCTTCAAAATCAGGATGCAGAAAAATAATGCCTTCTACGTTCCAGTTTTTTAACAGCGCTGTAATGTCGCTTTCGTGCGAGATTGAGCGTACCATCGTATAGTAGCCATTGCCGCGCAGCTCCTGCTCGATAGTGCCGATCATTGTGCTGATATATGGATTCTCCAGAAAATTTTCGGTCGTTTCTTCTTCGTAAATGGATAAAATAATCCCGATAATATTGGACGATTTATTTGACAGGCTGCGTGCGCTTAAATTAGGCACATAGCCGCATTCTTCTATAATAGCGTTTACTCTTTCGATGGTTTTTGCCGATACCCGGCTGGTTTTTCCATGAACGACGTTGGATACGGTCATCATGCTGACGCCGGCTTTGTCTGCGACATCTTTTAAAGTCATCCATTGCACCTCCTCGTAAAATCATGGCAGTACAAAATAGGAATGCTGCCCGTATGATGCAGAAATTATAAGTTTATGCTAAACCTATCAATAAAGTTTATAAACCTATCGTATTTTGCAGCACGGCCGTATGGCAAGCTGCCGGATCCGAAGGCTGACAGTATTTGCAGCCGCAGGACAGTGTGGTGCCCAGGAAGCATTTGCAGAAAAATACTGGTTTCTTGCCGGTGTTAAGGGACGAAAAGGGTTTAGCATATACAAATATTATATATTAGGATACTTTTGAAATCAACTTATAAAAATAAAAACAAAAAAGATGTAATATATGCATAAAAACAGATGTGAAAAACTGTGAAAATATAACAAATATGCAAAAGGTGATTGACGTAATAAACAAAACATGCTATTTTAATTATAGATTTAGCGCTAAACCTAAGAATGGAAACGGATAGGAAAAATAAAGCAAAGATCAGGAAATGAAAAGTTACATCAAAATGAGCAACGTAAAAAAATAGTAGTATCAAAAAAGAAGCGCAACACAAAAAAGGAGAGGAAAATATGAAGAAAAAATGGATTGCAGCAATGATGGCGGCTGCATTAGCAGTTACCGGGCTGGCAGGATGCGGCAGCAAAGACAGTAATGGAGAAGCAAACGGAAACAATGACGACAGCCAGAAAGTGGAAGCTCCGACGGAGCCGTTCGGTGATACGATAAAATATGATCCAAGCGTGGAGATTAACGAAGGAAAAGATATTACGATCGAATTGTGGGAGTGGGGCAGCGACGACCTGTTTCAGCAGATCATTGACGGATATACGGCAATGCATCCGAATGTAACGATCAAGCTCGTTAACAACCCGTGGGAAGATTACTGGACAAAGCTTCCGCTGGCGCTGGACGGGGCGAATGGCCCGGCGCTGTTTAACGTACATAACAGCTATCATGAAAACCTGATCAATTATATGGCGCCGCTGGAGATTCCGGTAGAAGACCTGGAAGCAGATTTTACCGGCGTGGCAGCACATATCATAGATGATAAAGTATACTATATTGATTATGGCATGATGACCGGCTCCGTTTATTATAATAAAGATATGTGGGAAACAGCAGGGCTGACCGATGCGGATATACCAAAGACCTGGGATCAAATGCGCGAAGTGGCGAAAAAGCTTACAATCCGTGAGGGCGATTCTCTTGTACAGGCAGGCTTAAACTTTAATGACGACTTCCATCAGAATTATCTGCTTGGGTTAAACTACCAGCTCGGTGAGAACTTGTTCCAGGAAGACGGCAAGACGCCGAATGTCAATTCCGATTCGATGAAAAAGGTAATGCAGATGCTTGTAGACATGTATGAAGTGGACGGCGTAGGCTCCAAAGACTTTGGTGAAAAAGGCTCGGACAGCTTTGGGCAGGGACAGTCTGCAATGGTAATCCAGTGGGGACATTATTATAACACATTGAATACGACATGGAGCGATATTAATTTCGGCGTATTTGAAATTCCGACTTTTGATGAAAATCCATATGCTTATAACCGCTACAACGGCGAGTCTACCTTCGGCATTAATAAGAGTGCTCCGGCAGAGCAGCAGGCGGTTGCACAGGATTTTGTAAAATATTTCCTTGCCAACGATGATGCGCAGATCGCGTTTAACCTGGCGATGAGTACGTTCCCGGCAAAGAAATCACTGGCGGACAATCCGCAGATTCTGGAAAACCCTTCTCTGGCAGTATTGTCCGAGCATATCGACCATTATATTTGGCCGGGCCCAATGCCTTCTACTGTAGAGACATCTCTGAAAAAGGCAGGGCAGGATATCTTCTTTAACGGCGTGGACATTGATACGGCACTGAATGCCGCACAGGATGATATTATCCGCGATATGAAGAGCTCTACGTTTGTATCAGTAGAAAACCTGTATGAATTTGCAGAAAAATAAAGCAGCAGTGCAGTAGTGTGAGCATTTTGGCGCTTGCCTCTGACAAAGAGGCAGCGCCGGTAAATGGGAGAAAATCAGGGAGGAAAGTTATGTTTAAAAAATCAAGTCCCCTTCAGAGCAAAAGCGAGATAATCCTGCGGAATATCGTAGTTGTTGCAATGGTTGTATTTTTTATGCTGTTTCTTATTATTCCAATTGGAATCGCATTTGCGGGAAGTTTTCATGAATGGAATCCGCTGAGCGGAACTTACCGGTTCCTTGGGCTCGACAATTATAAAGAAGTCTTTACAAGCGCATTGTTTGGCAAATCCATGCTGAATACGCTGATCTTTTCCGCAGTAGTTATTATTTTCCGGGTCGGCCTGGGGCTTGGGATCGCGTATGCGATCTATTCTTCTTTAGTCAAATATAAGAGTTTTTTCAGGGCAGTTTATTATATGCCGGTCGTGACTCCTATGGTAGCGGTAGCTTTTGTATGGAAGTTTATGTATAACCCGCAGATTGGTACGATCAACCAGATCTTCGGCCTTGATATTAACTGGCTGATGAATCCAAAGACGGCGCTGCTTGCGGTTATGATTATGACGATCTGGAAGGATTTTGGATATGCAGTCGTTATGTTTATGGCGGGGCTTTATTCACTGCCGTCGGATGCGCTCGAAGCGGCAAATGTAGACGGTGCAAGCGCATGGCAGACCTTCCGCTATATCACATTTCCGCTGTTAAAACCAATGACCCTGTTTGTAGTCATTACATCGATTATTTCTTATATTCAGGCGTATGTGCAAATTTTAATTATGACAGAAGGCGGGCCTGGCACGGCTACTTATCTGGCGTCTTATATTATCTATGATGAGGCTTTTGTAAAATATAATTTTGGCTACGCGTCAGCGCTGTCGTTTGTATTGTTTGTGATTACGGCGGCATTTACATGGTTATCGTTCCGCGTATCCGGCAAGGAAGAATAGGAGGTCGTAAGATGAAAAGAAAAGTAAGCAGTGTACTGGTGAACGGATTCCTCCTGATTCTGGGGATTGTCACGGTATATCCGTTCTTTTGGATGCTGTCGTCTTCGTTTAAGCAAAATAAGGAAATTATGGCGCTGCATCAGAAGTTTTTGCCGCAGGAGTTTATTTTGAGCAACTATGAGAGTATGAACGCCCATTTTAATTTCCTGCGTTTTTTTGCAAACAGCCTTTTGATTACTGTTGTGGTCACGCTGCTTGTCATTTATACAAGTACGTTATGCGGCTTTGTGCTGAGCAAATATAAATTTAAAGGAAGAGAGTTTTTATTCAGCGTCGTGCTGTCTACAATGATGATTCCATGGTGTGTAACGATCATTCCGAAGTATTCCATGATCCAGTCTTTTGGGTGGATGAACTCTTATAAGGCGCTGATTATCCCGGCGATGTTCAGCGGGTTTGGAATCTTTATGATGAAGCAGCATATCGCGTCCCTGCCGGATGAGATCTTAGAAGCGGCGAGGATTGACGGAGCCAATGAATTTTATATTTTCCATCGGATTATTATGCCGATGGCAAAAAATGGAATTTCCAGTATTGCGATTTTTCAATTTTTATGGACATGGGAAGATTTCCTGTGGCCGTATTTGGTAATCAACGATCAGGAAAAACAGCTTCTTGCCGTAGGGCTTAAGATGTTTAACGGGCAGTATTCTACAGATTATGGCGCATTGTTTGCAGCGACAGCCATTTCGATATTGCCGGTTCTGCTTATTTATCTGTTTTTCCAGAAGCAGTTTATTGCCGGAATTGCCTCTTCTGCTGTAAAAGGGTAGAGGTGCAAAAGGATAGAAGTGTAAAAGGATAGATGAAATGGAATAAGGGAAGGAGATCGAATTATGAAAGATACATATAGGGTGGAAACCAGTCCCCTTGCTCTGGCTGAAAATATCATTGCCGGGGAAAAATACAGAATTACAATGCTGACCGAAGGGCTGGTACGCCTGGAATACAGTGAGGATGGAGTTTTTGAAGACAGGGCGACGCAGATGGTGTTCCACAGGGATTTTCCAAAGGCTTCTTATAAGGTTTTGGAGACGGAAAACGGTATCAGGATTCTTACTTCCCGTATTCAGCTTCAATACAATCAGGAACAATTTACAAGCCATGGGCTGAGTATCCAGGTGGTAGGCAACTACAGTGCTTACCACAGCATCTGGCATTTTGGAGAGCCGGTCTATGGCCTGGGAGGTACGGCGAGGACTCTGGATGAAGCGGACGGAGCGGTCAGCCTGGACCATGGCGTAGCCTCGCGCTTTGGATATTCGGTAGTGGATGACAGCAGGTCGCAGGTGCTGTTGGAGGATGGATGGATCGAGCCGAGAAAAAAAGGGATCTGGGACTTGTATTTCTTTGGGTATGGACATGATTATAAACAGGCGCTGCGCGATTTTTATTATCTTTGCGGGGGCACGCCGATGCTGCCGCGGTTTGCGCTTGGAAACTGGTGGAGCCGTTATTATAAGTATTCGGAGCAGACGTATATGGAGCTGATGGAACGGTTTGCCAGGGAAAACCTGCCGTTTACGGTGGCGGTGATCGATATGGACTGGCATATTGTGGATGTAGACCCACAGTACGGCAGCGGCTGGACTGGCTATACATGGAATAAAGAGCTGTTTCCGGATCCGGCAAGGTTTCTTGCATGGCTGCATGAGCGGGGAATGCACGTGACGCTGAATGTCCATCCGGCTAATGGTGTGCAGGCATATGAAGAAATGTATGAACATATGGCAAAAGCGCTGGGGGTGGATTATGAAAAGAAAGACCCGGTATTTTGTGACCTTGCCGACCCGCAGTATCTGGAAGCGTATTTTCAATACCTGCATCATCCGAGGGAAGAAGAAGGCGTAGATTTCTGGTGGATCGACTGGCAGCAGGGGAGCAACAGCAAGATCGAAGGGCTTGACCCGCTCTGGATCCTGAACCATTTTCATTATCTGGACAACAGGCGGGATGGAAAGCGCCCGCTGACGTTTTCCAGGTATGCCGGGCCGGGAAGCCACCGTTATCCGGTCGGGTTTTCGGGGGATACGGTGACGACCTGGGAATCTTTGGATTTCCAGCCGTATTTTACGGCAACGGCTTCGAATATCGGATATGGCTGGTGGAGCCATGATATCGGCGGCCATATGCTGGGCTATAGAAACGACGAGATGGTGGCGCGGTGGACGCAGTTTGGAATCTATTCGCCGATTATGCGGCTGCACAGCTCTAACAGTGCGTTTAACGGCAAAGAGCCATGGAGGTTTCAAAAGGATACAGAGCTTGCGATGGGCGAAGCGCTCAGGGAGCGCCACCGGATGATGCCGTATCTGTATACGATGAATTACAGAAGCTATAAAAACGGCATCCCGCTTTTGCTGCCGATGTATTATGAGCATCCAGAGGAAGCAAATGCTTATGAGGTGAAAAACCAGTATTATTTTGGAAGCGAGCTGATTGCGGCGCCGATTACAACACCGATGATCCCACGGGTGAATGTGGCGAGGGTAACGGCATGGCTGCCGGACGGCATCTGGTATGATATTCATACGGGCATGATGTATGAGGGAGGCAGGATGCTGGATCTGTACAGGGATCTTACAAGTATCCCGGTTCTGGCAAAAGCAGGCGCGATCCTGCCGTTTACCGAAGAGATCGGCGGCGGACAGGCAGGGAAAAATCCAGGCTCGTTGCATATCCGTGTATTTGCAGGCGCGGACGGCAGTTTTTCGCTGTATGAGGACGACAATGAGACATGTGCCTATGAGGACGGCGAATGTGTGGTTACAAGGATGTATTATGTACAGGCACAGCAGGCGGTGTTTACGATCGAGCCGGCGGAAGGAAAAACGTCCCTGATCCCGCAGGAGCGTAGCTATACGGTCGAGCTGACAGGATTTTTGCCGCAGGCAGCTCAGTGTGTACAGGTGACTGCGGACGGCAGCGATACAGCGTTTACTGTAAAATATGATGAGAAAAAACAGGCTGTTCTTGTAGCTGTTCCAAAGACAAAGATTACGAAAAAGATTCGGGTCTGCGTGGAAAAAGCGTATATCAGTACCCAAAATGATGTACTGCAAAGATGCTTTGATTTTCTAAACCAGGCAGAGATCGGCTTTGTAAAGAAAGACAGGCTGTATGGGATCATACAGCAGGAAAGCAGGGTGCCTGTCGTGCTGGCGCAACTGAACGCAATGAATTTGGAGGATGGGCTGTATGGGGCGCTGACGGAAATCTTAACCGCGCGTCAATCATGAAAACAGAAGAAGCGGCAAATCATACAGTGAAAATGCCGGAGTATGGAAGCGAAAGAGCTGCCATGCTCCGGTTTTATTTTTGTTGTGAAAAAACAGGATTAAAGGTTGAAATTTATAAAAAACAGAGTAAAATCGAGATAGGTGTATGTATAAGCATGGCAGGGGAGGGTTTGCCGGAATGAATGCACGAATCAAAAACCAGCTCAGTTATTTCTTTTTTATATTGCTTGCCGTACTCGCTATTTATACGGTATTTCAGGATAATGATATGGCAATGGTCGCGGCGTCGCTGAAAAAAATGAAGCTGCCGTATCTGTTTGCGTCTGCTGTAGCAGCGCTTGTGTTTACGATGATGGAAGGCGTTATGATCTGGTATCTGCTGCGCGCGCTGCAGGGGAAGGCGAGGTTTGCAGACTGTATCCGTTATTCCTTTGTAGGATTTTTATATTCCGGCATTACGCCTTCTGCCACTGGCGGGCAGCCGATGCAGCTCTATCATATGAAACGCGACGGCAACGACTTGTCGGCAAGTACGGTAGTGCTGATGACGGTAGCGCTTGTCTATAAGCTTGTGCTCGTGCTGATGGGAATTGCGATGGTATTGTTTGGCTTTCCTGTGCTGCGGGATAACCTAGGGAAGTATCTGAACCTGTTTTATCTGGGCATGTTTTTAAATACGGCGTTAGTTGCGGTGTTGCTGATCGTCATGGTATTTCCTGTATTTGCCAGATGGATCGTGCTGTCGGCGGAAAAGCTGCTGATACAGTGCAGGATTATCAAAAAATCGGAATACCGCACAGATAAAATCCATCGATTTATCCAAAGCTACCAGAATGCAGTGCAGTTTCTGCTGAAAAATAAAAAACAGGTGGCAGTTGTCACGCTTGCTACGTTTGGACAGCGCTGCCTTGTATTTATCCTGCCGTATATCGTATACCGCGGCTTTGGGCTGGAAGGGGCGGACGCGCTGTCTGTGTTAATGATACAGATGTCTATCTACCTTGCCGTTGACATGCTGCCGCTTCCGGGAGCGCAGGGGATTACGGAGCTGATGTACAAGCGCGCATTCCGGGATATCTTTACGGTAGAATATGTAGTGCCGTCGATGTGCGTGACGAGAGGGATCAGCTTTTATTTCCTGCTGTTTTTCAGTATGGCGGTATGCGTGGCGCATCATGTGCGGTTTCGGATGCGCAGGGGATAAAGGATGTAGGAAAATGCAGGATATGGAGATACAAAGTAGTTACATGCGTAAGGGAATGTCAGAAGGAGGAATACTATGGCAGTATGCCTGAATACTGAATCTGCGTATAGATTTTTTGATATACTTGTACATGATAGATTTTTTGTAGATAAAACAGGTATGATTGAAATTATGAATACAAGGGTCAATGCGATGAACCGATATATTTGTATTACGAAGCCGCGGCGTTTTGGAAAAACTTCGGTACTTAATATGCTGGGGGCATATTATGGAAGGGCATACAGTTCCAGAGGGTTGTTTGGCCATCTGAACATCAGCAAAAGTGAATCTTACAGCATTCACTTAAATAAGTACCATGTCATTCATCTGAGCCTGAATCATCTGCCTGATGACGGCAGTACTTATGAGGATTATATAAGCCTTATCAAAGGATCAATCACAGACGATATAAAGGAAGCCTATCCAAATCTGAAAGATAAAAAATACCGCAGCATAGCGGAGCTGCTGGCTGCTACGAATGACCAGTTTGTTTTTATCATTGATGAATGGGATTACATTTTCAGCCATAGTCTGTATCAGGAGCATCAGGGTGATTTTCTGGAGTTTTTGCGGAATTTGCTGAAAGACCAGCCTTATGTGGCGCTTGCGTATATGACAGGCGTGCTTCCTGTGAAAAAGTACAGCACCGGCTCTGCGTTGAATATGTTTAAGGAATATACGATGCTGAAAGATCCATTTTTTGAGGAGTATTTTGGATTTACAGAAAGTGAGGTTCGGGCTCTCTGCAAA
This sequence comes from uncultured Eubacterium sp., assembly GCA_947178105.1. Lineage (GTDB taxonomy): Bacteria > Bacillota > Clostridia > Lachnospirales > Lachnospiraceae > Eubacterium_J. The sequence continues at coordinate 99,511 of CAMWXD010000002.1, forward strand.
AAGCAGTCGGTTTTGACAATGGATGAAATAAGCGACTGGTATAATGGCTATCAGACGAAAAACGGTGTGCGGCTGTATAATCCAAGATCGGTTGTGTGCGCACTGGAAGACGCTGCCTGCCAGAGCTATTGGACAAGGACGGGCAAAATGGATGAGGTATTGTTTTTCCTGAAATACAATATCTGTGAAGTGCGTGATGATGTCGTAAAGATGGTAAATGAGATACCTGTCAGGATTGATATTGAAGAGGAATACTGTGCCGGCCAAAAGAATCCTGAAAACAGAGAAGAGATCTATTCGGCAATGATTGTATATGGGCTGTTGTCATATCATGACGGAAGCTTAAGCATACCAAATAAAGAGCTGATGCTGGAATATCAAAAAGCATTAAGGGATAATGATTTTGGCTGTGTGGCAGAATTGGTACGCAATTCGCATGAAGTGCTGAATGCTACGCTGGACAAAAAAGGCTGTGTTGTGGCAAACTACCTGCACGATATTCATAACAGTGAATTGCCTGTATTAAAATATAATGATGAAAACAGCCTGTCTTGTGTTGTAACGCTTGCGTATTTGTCAGCGCGGAATAAATACAGGATAGAGCGGGAAGAAAAAAGCGGCAAGGGTTTTGCGGATTTTATTTTTCATCCGAAGCGGAACGGCCTGCCTGGAATCGTCCTGGAATTAAAAGCAGGAGGCACGCCGCAGGCGGCTATTTCTCAGATCAGGGAGAAGGAGTATTGTGAAAAACTGAGAAAGGAAGGCGTTGCAAATATTCTTGGAGTTGGGATTTGTTATGATTCCGACAAAAAAGAGCATAGGTGCGTTATAGAAGAAATAATAGAAGAAATATAGAAAGCCACAGCTACCTGTTCTTACTCTTACAGACATTACAGTGATGGCAAGTCTTATAAGAGCCATAAGAACAAGTAGCCTGAAATAACCGCATGAAATCTTCTTTATCGGATGCCGTATGACGTTTTCAGACTGGTTGTATTCGCTGTTTTCGGCATTTGGGCCGCTGTTTTATGTTACAGATTGCGGCGGTAATCCGTCGGCGATATGCCGGTCTGTTTTTTAAAAAGGCGGCTGAAATATAGAGGATTGTCATATCCCACGATCGAGGCTACCTCTGTCACATTGTAGTCCTGGGAACAAAGAAGGCGCTGGGCGTTTTCAATTCGTACGGAAATGATAAACTGCATAGGGGTCATGCCGGTGTACTTTTTGAAGCCGCGGATAAACCATGCCGTGCTTCGGTGGATACTGGCTGCATAGTCATCGATGACAATGTCAGTGTTGTAATTTTCACTGAAATAGCGGATGGCAGCATCGATTTCACTCTGCACATAGTCTGCGGGCTTGCGTCCGCCGCTTAGCTGGCGGCTGATCAGGATAAAAAGGTTGCGTAGGTGCAGGGTGAGCAGCTCCTCATAATGGGGCCTGCATGTTTGCAATTCCTGGATCATTTTCTGAAACAGGTTTTGGTATTCCGGAAACTGGCCGGTATAAAAGACATGTCCAGTCAGGGGAATGCCATATCTTCTCAAAATATTTTTCACATCGCTTCCGGTAAAATGTACCCAAAACACCTCTGTCTGGTCGGCTCCAAAGTATACGTACCGCTGCACTTCCTTTGGCTGATACAAGACCATATGTCCGGCTGTAACGACCACGTCTTTCTCATTCAGGAAAAAATGGGCCTTTCCGGCGGCAATATACAAAATCTGAAAATCGAGCCTTCCTCTTGGGCGGTAAGTGGGAAGCTTGGGGCGTTTATACAGGCGGTAGGTGCCGCAGCTTCCGACTACGAGGGGCCTGGTCTTGTCTTTAAAATCAATAAGCGAATTGTGCAGGTATCCGGCATTCATATACATTGGGAAATTCCTCCATTCTTTTTTGACGGGATTTCGGAGTGTCTGGAACTATTTTGCACTGATCTAAACATTGTATCATTTTGTGCATAGTTTGTCCAATGCAGTTCATGGACGTATTTCCTGTTATTCTCTATAATTGTTATTGTTATAAATGAGTCGGTTGATTCAGGCGACAAGCGAGGGATCGAAAAAGAAAGGAGGACACGATGGAAAACACGAAAACGACAGGGACTGGCAATCTGAAAAAGGAGATGAGAAAATATCTGCCCTTTTACATGTTTTTGCTCCCGGCGGTAATCCTTGTAATTTTGTTCTGCTATATGCCTATGGAGGGGCTGATGATAGCGTTTAAGGATTACAAAATGGCAAGAGGGATCGAAGGCAGCGAGTGGGTAGGGCTGAAACATTTCCAGGCGCTGTTTGCAGACCCAAATTTTTACAGGGTATTGGGAAATACGTTAAAGATCAGTATTTTGACACTTCTGACTACATTTCCGGTAACGATTATTTTCACATTGCTTGTAAACGAGATCTTACATACCAAATTCAAAAGCGTGATACAGACAATCACTTATATACCACATTTCCTTTCCTGGGTAGTGGTAGGTACGTTTGTGTATCAGATTTTGTCTCCGACGGGAGGTATCGTCAATGCAATCCTCATACAACTTGGTATTTTGGAAAAACCATTGTACTTTATGGCGCAAAAAGACCTGTTTGTGCCGATCTACCTGATTGCGAACCTGTGGAAGACGACAGGCTACAGCATTGTCATCTACTTAGCGACGATTGCCGGCATTGATACTGCGCTGTATGATGCGGCATCGATCGACGGCGCCAACCGTTTCCGCAGAATCCTGCATATTACCCTGCCGGCTATGTTCCCGACCATGTGCACGATGTTGATTTTAAATATCGGGAGCCTGGTAAACGTGGGCTTTGACCCGGTATTCAACCTGTACAATGATGCGACTTATCAGACGGCAGACGTTATTTCGACTTATGTGTACAGAAAAGGTATGGTAGAGAGCCGGTATGATTTCTCTACGGCAATCGGCCTGTTTCAGAATGTAGTCAGCCTGGTACTGGTTCTGCTTGCGAACTGGTTTGCAAGAAAGGCAAATCCAGAATACAAGATTATTTAATACCGGAGAAAGGAGATCGTATATGGCGCGTGAAGAAGAGGGTAAGAAAATGAAAATGAAGCAGTCTGTGGGAAGCCGGGTATTTGATATCTGTAATGCAGTGTTTATGGTTGCATTCTGTATTACGATTCTGCTGCCTTTTTGGGACGTAGTTGTCCGGTCGTTTTCCAGGGCGCAGGATATTTCCTATATGCATATCAACCTATTTCCGAAAGTATGGACACTGGACGCATATAAGTACTGCTTTCAGGACAATGAGATTATTACGGCATTTTTTGTGTCTGTGTTAAGAACGGTAATCGGGACGGCGGTTCATATTATTGTATGCTGCATGGCGGCATATTCGCTGACCAGGACGGATATGCCGTTTCGGAAGCTGATTACGGCAGTGCTTTTAATCCCGATGTTTTTTTCAGCAGGCATGATCCCGATGTACCTGAACATGAAACGGCTGGGGCTGTTAAACAATTTCCTTGTGTATGTGCTGCCTACAGGATTTTCGATCTACAATACGATTATTATTCGTAATTATTTCTTCTCGATTGATAAGGGCATGGAAGAGGCAGCGTCGATCGACGGCGCTTCCCAGGTGAGGATTTTTGCTTCTATTATTATGCCGTTGTCCAAGCCGGTCATTGCTACGGTAGCTTTGTGGCAGATGGTAGGGCAGTGGAACTCATGGTTTGACAACATGGTGTATTGCCGCAGGTCTGCAAACCTGACCACACTACAGTATCTGCTTCGCAGAATGCTCGACAGCCTGACTGCATCTACGTCCAGCGCATCAGGGGCGGAAGCCATTGGCGCGATGGTAGACACCAACCCGGATACGATCAAAGCGGCTACAACCATTTTGGTAGTACTGCCGATCGTAGCAGTATACCCGTTTTTACAGAAATACTTTGTAAAAGGGATTATGGTTGGCGCTGTAAAAGGATAAGGGAAAAGACGGTATGGATAGGTGAAGGTATACAAAAGTATGAAAAAAAGAGATTTGGGAGACGTTGTGGCGGAGCTTGTGCCGTCAAGGGAACACAAAAATCCCCGCAACAGCGAAGGGGCGTTTCTGACACTGAAAGATGGTTCCATTCTGTTTGCGTATAGCCGGTTCAAAGGAGAAGGAGTGGAAGATTGGGGAATTTCAGATATTTGCGCTGTGATATCAAAGGATGGGGGAAGAAGCTTTACAGGCCATCGGACGCTTTTGACCAGCGAAGGGGAAAACGCACAAAATATAATGTCCCTTTCCCTGCTGGATATGGAAAATGGCGATATCGGCATGTTTTACCTTGTACGCCATACGTATACAAGGATGCAGATGTACTTAAGGCGGTCGAAAGACGGCGGAAAAACATGGACAGACAGGGTACTGTGCACCCCGCAGGAGGGGTATTTCGTGGTCAACAACGACCGGGTGGTAAGGCTTGCCAGCGGCAGAATCCTGATCCCGGCGGCGTTTCACCGGTCGGGGTGCCAGGAAGAGGCGGAAAACGGATGGTTTGTGGACAGCCGATCGGAAGTGGTATGCTTTTATTCCGATGACGACGGCGTCTCCTGGCAGGCGGCAGAAGGGAAATGCTGTATGCCTTTTATGAAAAACAGTTCGTCTGGACTTCAGGAGCCGGGAGTGCTTGAGCTTGAGCCGGGAGTCTTGTGGGGATTTGCAAGAACAGACCTGGGAAGGCAGTATGAGATGTATTCTTTGGATCATGCAAAGACATGGACTGGGGCGGCGCCCTCACGCTTTACCGCACCGAACAGCCCGTTAAGCATGAAGCGGGATAAAGCGGGAGTGATCTGGGCAGTGTGGAATCCGATCCCTGAGTACAATGGGCGTGAGAAAAAGACGGATATTTTTACAGGGGGACGCACTCCTTATGTCATCGCTGCCAGCACAGACAATGGGCAGAGCTTTACAGAAGGCGTGGCGTTTGAGGCGGAGGAAGACCATGGGTATTGCTATTGCGCCATTCATTTTCTGGAGGATGGAATGCTTTTGGGATACTGTGCCGGAGGGCCTAAGGACGAAAGCTGCCTGGCAAGAATCAGGATCCGAAAGATCGGATGGCAGGAGCTGGAGTGCCTGAAACAGGCAGAATCGTTTTAAGGAGGAGTTGAAAATGAGAAAAAATATTTTGCAAAGAGTGCTGCCGTTAACGATATGTACAGCCATTGTGATGTCAGGCTGCGGCAATGCGGCGGATAAAGGCGCTACAGGCAGCAGTGCAGGCGCAGAGCCGGATCCAGATAAGACATATGACATTACTTATACGGGACAGTGGTGTTATTCAGACTATGAGGACGGTTCTTTTACAGAAAAGATGATCGAAGATGCCCTGAATATCAATATCACAGTGGAGAAGGCGGAAACATCGGATACGATTGACCTGCTGCTTGGTTCCGGGGAAATGCCGGACTGTATGTGGACAGAGTCAAAGACGCCGAACTGGATGCAGGAGCATGAGCTGATCCGTATGATTCCAAAATCGATGGTGGAGAAGTATTGCCCGAAGATTCTGGAATATTATGAACAAAATCCGCTGATTTACAAAATGGTGCAAAATCCTGAAAATGAGGATGAGTTTACCTGCCTGGCTGGGCTGACCTTCCAGTTTGTGGATTATTACCTTCCAGGTGATTTTTACCGGTATGACTGGATCGAAAAACTGGGCATTGATTTGGGCGTCAATGTAGAGCAGGTGTCTGACAGGCTGTATGTGGCGGATGACGGCATTGAGCTGAGCAAGTTTATTGAGATCATGGATGCATTTGTAAATCAAGACCCTGACGGGAACGGCAAAAAGGATACGCTGGGTGCAGCGGCTCCTGACTGGGGGATTGGGCTGATTGGCCAGTTTTTCTCGGCTTACGGATTTACAAGGGATATCAATGATGTAGATGGAAGAGCAGAGCAGTGCTATGCGATGAAAGAGTATAAGGAATTTTTAAAAGGTTTCCAGGAGCTGTATGCCAAAAATCTGCTGGATCCGGAAATCATCAGCAATGACAGGACGATTGCGTGGGATAAGGTAAATACAGGAGTAGCCGGCTACTGGCTCAGTTCCACCAATACGTTAAACAGTTGGGCTGTAGACAGGCCGCCGCTGACGCTGCTTGAGAGAGATCCGAATGCCAAGCTTTTGGCGACGCCTGGTATTAAGCCTGATGGCGGAGAGGTGCAGACGGTTGTAAATCCTACCCCGGCTTACGGAAAATTTTATGTCAATGCCAATGTAGACGATGAGAAGCTGGCAAAGATCCTGGAATTTTTCAACTATACGATCTTTGGGGCAGGAGACCGGGAAGTTATGGCAAAGCTGATCTTTGGTGAAAAAGATATAGACTGGAAATGGGATGAAACGGGCGAGGTGCCTGTAAAGATCAACAAGCTGAATTCCGGTGATAAGGGAACATGGAGCTTTAGCCAGTTTGGACAGACAGAAGAAGTGACGAGATGGGTTGGTGAAGAAGAGCTGTTCCAGGCAGGCGGAAAGTACTGGTCAAAAGGAGACAATGGTTCCTGGCTGAAATGGCAGCACAGGCCATACAAAGCGGATCTTGCCAACGAGACAAAATACGAACAGATCTCCCAGGAGATCAGCGGGGATCTGGACGCATATGTTGCAAGCTACCGGACGCAGGCTATTTTAGGGCAGGTGGATGTAGATGATACCTGGGATGATTATTTAAAAGAGCTGGACAGGATTGGCTATAACCGAATGATGGATGAGCTGGAAGCAATTCCGTCGCTTGAAGAAATGATTACAGAGCTTCAAAAATAAGGGCTGTCTGAGGAAAAAACAATTATCTTGCACAGAAAACAGTGTTCGGCAGAAATGCCGGATGCTGTTTTCACAGTTTTTAGCGAAAGAAGGGGAGAAAAGATGAAAGAGCCATCGGCAAAAAAAGAATATGTAAGAAAAGAATTTGCGGAAATGACAGCGTTTTTGGACGGGTTTTTGAACTTGGGAACGCCAGGGTTTGACTGTATTGTATACCACCGGGGGAATTGCGTTTACAGGCATCGGAGAGGATACCGGGATTATGAAAATACACAAGAGGTAACGGGGAAAGAGCTATATAACATCTATTCCCTGTCAAAGCCGATTACCTGTACGGCGGCGCTGATGCTTTTCGAAAAAGGCGCTTTCCGGCTGGACGATGCGCTCTGCGCGTATTTGCCGGAATTTACGGAAATGTATGTGAAAACAATAGGAGATGCAGGCGAAAAAGGATCTGTAGTGCCTGCAAAAAAGCAGATCCGCATTCGGGATTTGTTTTGCATGACAGCAGGATTTTCTTATGACCTGGAAGCAAAAAGCATCAAAGAGGGAAAAGAAAAGACAGCCGGAGCCTGCCCGACCAGGGAGATGATGCGGTATCTGGCAAAAGAGCCTTTGGAATTTGAGCCGGGAACCGAATGGAGATACAGCTTTTGCCATGATGTGCTGGCGGCGCTTGTAGAGACAGTGAGCAAAATGAGGTACAGCGAATTTGTCCGCACTTATATTTTTGAACCGCTGCAAATGGATCATTCTACGTTTGATGCCAGTACAGCGGATATGGAAAAAGTGATGGCACAGTACCAGTATGACGCGAAGGCGCAGCGCATTGTCAACTGCGGAAAGGAAAATCAGGGCTTTCAGCTTGGCAGGGACTATGAGAGCGGAGGCGCAGGATGTATCTCCTCAATGGATGACTACATCCGGTTTGCAGAGGCGCTGAGAAAAGGGGATGTGCTCTTGAGCAAAAAAACAAGCAGGCTGATGTGGAGCAACCAGTTGGATGAAGCGTGCCTTGGAGCTTTTTGCCAGGATCGGGTAAAGGACTATGGATATGGGCTGGGCGTCAGATGCCCGCGGGCAGGTTCCAGTAAGAAAGACTTTGGCTGGGGCGGCGCAGGGGGTGCGTTTGTGGCGATTAGCCCGGAATATGAGTATAGCCTGGTATATTTGCAGCATGTGATGGAGTCTCCAGTGCAGCAAGAAAAAGGAAAACTGGTGGATTTTATGGATCGGATTTTTGGGGCTGGCGTGATCTAAGGGCTGCTTATGTCAGGAATGAAACTAATTTGTGTCATTTTTCGTGCTTTTCTTGTGCAGGAAATACTGGTATGCTAGAAATATGAGAACAGGCATTAGCAGAGATTCAAAAAGAAAAAGACGGAAAAAGGAGCGATCGATATGAGCAGGACACTAGGAGCATGGATCACAGACGGCACAGCAGCGCCATTTTATGCCAGAAAGCAGTTTCGCATTACAAAGCCGGTGCAGTCTGCACGGGCAAGCGTATGCGGCCTTGGACAGTTTGTGTTTTACGTAAACGGCAAAAAAGCAGGAGACCACGAGCTTGACCCTGGGTGGACAAATTACCGCAGGCTGATCCAATATGTGACATTTGATGTAACAAAGGACTTGGCCGAAGGGGAGAATGTAATCGGGGCGGAGGTCGGCAACGGGTGGTTTATCAAAACGGATGAGCATTATACCTTTTCTTTCCCAAAGTTTATGCCGCCGAACCCAAACCCTTACCAGGCATACGGAAAAAGCCTGGTGCTGGCGCTGGAGCTGTCTATTAAATACACAGACGGTTCCATAGAGGTGATCCATGCAGACGATACGTTTGCCGTACACAAGCACCCTGTTGTGATGAGCAATGTGTACGGTTCGGAAACGATCGACGGCAGGCTGCGCCAGGATGGCTGGTGTACGGCGGCGTTTGACGCTTCGGGCTGGGAAGCGGCACAGGCTGTAGCGGCACAGGACGAGCCAAAAGGCAGGCTGATCGAGCAGTTTCAGCCTGCGGTAAAGGTGATTGCTGCTTATGATGGGAAATATGTGGGCACGGTATTAAAGACAGCAGATCCGGCAGAAACGGGAGGATCAGTAAAAACGCCTGGCATCGAGCGTGAAATATATGATTTTGGACAGAATATGTCTGGTATTTTGGAGTTCGAAGCCTGCGGAAAGGCGGGGGATGAAATCAGGGTGTATCCGGCGGAAAAGCTTGCGCCCGACGGTGACGTAGACCAGATGGCAAAAGGCTGGGTGATGGTTGATTCCTGTATTACCTATCTCATCGGGCAGGACGATGCGTGGGAAACCTGCCGTATGAAGTTTACGTATTTTGCAGGGCGTTATGTGGCGGTGGAAAAAGGGCAGGCATCCCTGCGCAGCCTGAAGGCATATGCAGTTACAAGCGCATGGAAGACGGATGGCGCGTTTCACAGCGATGATGAACGGTATAACCGTATTTATCAGATGATCGAAAAGACTGTGGAGGCAAATATGCTCAGCGTGCATACGGACTGCCCGACGATCGAACGGTTTGCATGGCAGGAGCCAAACCATCTGATGGCGCCGTCTATTTTCTATATGAAGGACGGCAAAAAGCTGTGGGAGAAGTTTTTGCTTGATATGCGCACGCAACAGCATACCGCAGAGGATTATTTTTTGGATTATGACGGAAACCGGGTCTATCCGGGGGACGGGCTGATGCCGTCGCAGTGCCCCTGCTATATTCCAAACGTGCTCCCGGTGCCGGGGATGGGCAGCTTTTATGATATTATCCCGTGGGGGAGTACGTGTATACTTGGAACATACTGGCATTATCTGTTTTATGGGGACAAAAAGATTATAGAGGATAATTATGAGGCGGGAAGGCGTTATCTGGAGCATTTAAAGGGCAAAGTAGACGCAGAAGGCTTTATCAGCCATGGGCTGGGTGACTGGGGCAATCCAAAGCAGGAGCTGGCAAGGGAAAATGTGGAAACCGTTTTTTTATATGCAGATGCAAAAACGCTGGCGTATTTTGCGGGGATCCTTTGCCGGGACAAAGAGCAGGCTGAGCTGGAGGCGTATGCAGCCGAAGTCAGAGAGCATTATAATCAAAAACTGTTAGTCAGGCATCCCGAAAAAGGGTTTTGGTGCTACCGTATATGGCAGTACCAGGATCAGGTGAAGATGACGCAGGCGGCAGAGGCGCTTCCATTGTACTGGGGCATGGTGCCGAAGGAGAAGGAGGCGGATGTCGCAAAGGCATTCCTTGATACGCTGGAACAGGAGCAGGCGTTTGTCAGCGGGGAAGTCGGGCTTCCTTATATTATCCAGACAGCGGCAAAATATAAAATGAATGATAAGATTGCACAGTTTATCACACGTACGGAGCATCCGAGCTATTATGCGTTTGTGCTGGACGGGATGACGACGCTTGGCGAGTATTGGGAGAGCAATCCAAGGAGCCACTGCCATGATATGATGGGACATATTATTGAATGGTATTATCATGGAATCGCAGGCATCCAGCCAAAGGAGCCTGGTTTTCGCCGTGTCAGGATCTGCCCGTACCTGCCGGAAGGGATGGGGGAATTTACCTGTACGTACCGTTCGGTAAATGGAGAGATCCAGGTGCATGTAAAAGAGTGCGGGGAGGAAATCGTGCTGGAGACAAAGGTACCGCAGGGCGTGGCATATGAGGAGGATCTATCGCACCTGCTGCTGCGCGGAAAATGCGTGCGTGTGCAGATGTAGCAATAGGCCAAAAGCAATCGCCCAAAAGCAATCACCCAAAGAGGAAAGCAGTTGACACTTTCAGCGGCATTTTGTATACTTCTATTAAAGTATGGAAAGTGCTGCCAGCCGCCCAGTGCAGGCAGCGCGGAAGCGAGGTGTAATATGGCATTATATCAGATCAGCAATGAGCAGATTGCCATACAGGTGGACAGTATGGGGGCTGAGCTGAAATCATTGAAGAAAAAGGACACAGGTACAGAGTACATGTGGGAAGGGGATCCGGCTTATTGGAAACGGACGTCGCCGGTATTGTTTCCGATCGTGGGAAGCCTGCGTGACGGAAGCTTCCTGTTAGACGGAAAACGGTATCCGATGGGGCAGCACGGATTTGCAAGGGATATGGAATTTGAGCTGGTGAAGGAAACACCGGAGGAAATCTGGTTCCGCCTGGAATCAAACGCACAGACACTGGAAAAATATCCGTATGCGTTTGTGCTGGAGCTTGGGTACGAGCTGCGGGACAATACCGTCGTGGTAAAGTGGAAGGTAAGCAATCCCGCACAGCAGGAACTGCATTTTTCAATCGGCGGGCATCCGGCGTTTCGCTGTCCGCTTACAAAGGGAGAGTTACAGGAGGATTACCGGATCTGGTTTGATGCGAAAGGAGAGGTCACGGCAGGCGTGATTGAAAACGGGCTGATGACAGCGGGACAGGCAGTCTATCCGCTGGAGGACGGATGCCTGCGGGTGACGGAGCATTTGTTTGATCACGATGCGCTTGTGATTGAGAACCATCAGGCACAGAAAGTAGCGCTTGTAAAGCCGGATGGGACGCATTATCTGGCCGTCAGCTTTGATGCGCCGCTTTTCGGCGTCTGGTCGCCGCCAGGAAAGAAAGCGCCGTTTGTCTGCATAGAGCCGTGGTATGGCAGATGCGATGCGCATGATTTTGCAGGGACATGGCAGCAGCGGAAGTGGGGGCAGTGCCTGCAACCGGGGCAGAGCTTTGACGCTTCCTATCAGGTCTCAGTCTGATTGATACGAAAAAGGCAGTCTAAGACGATCATAAGTGCCGGACAGAGGAAACAGAAGCTTTTTGTTTTCTGCTGTCCGGCATTTTTAAGATTTTTTGGAAACAGGAATGGTTATAAGGAGGTTCGAACGATGAACAAATGGTTTCAGAAAGCTTCGGCGCTGCTTGCCGGGATGATCTGCATTACAATGATGGGCGGCTGTGCATCCGCTCAGAAGGCGCCTGAAAATGTCTCGCAGCCTGCATCGGAAGCAGATGGGCAGGCGGAAACGGATGCGGATAAGGCAGAGCTGGTACAGCCAGAAGAAGGGCAGCAGGCGGAGGACGGAGCGTCCGGCCTGGGTGAATTTTCCGTGCAGGATATTACCGGAAAGGAATATACAAACGAGATGTTCCGTGATTATAAGCTGACGATGGTAAATGTGTTTACGACATGGTGTACCCCTTGTATTAATGAGATACCGGATCTGGAAAAGCTGCATATACAGATGGCGGACAAAGGAGTAAATGTTGTGGGGATTGTGTTGGATGCGGTTGGAGAAAAAGGAGAAAGGGACGAGGAAGCAATAGAGAAAGCAAAGCTGTTAGCAGAACGGACAGGCGCATCGTATCCGTTTTTGATCCCGGACGCCGGCGGCATGAACGGCAGGCTGTACGGGATACAGGCGGTGCCGGAAACATTTTTTGTAGATAAAGACGGCAGGATTTTAGGCGAGACGTATACGGGAAGCAATGTCTTAGAGGAGTGGAAAAAAATTGTGGAAGCACAGTTGGACAGCCTGGAAGGAGAGCAGCAGTGAAAAGAGGCGCCCGCTTTGACTGGCGGGGAATCTGCGCGGCAGCCATAGGGGTTTTGATGATGGCGTATGGGATTTGCCGCGGGGAGATGAAGGTTGTTTTGGAAAAAGCAGTTCGGATATGTATGGAGTGTATAGGAATTGGATAAAAAGAAAAAAGAAAGTGAATGGCATCGCCACAGGGTACAGGCATTGTGGGCGCTGCTTACCAATAGTTATCTTGCTGGCTTTGTCCAGGGAAAAATATACCGCGGGCGTCTGAAAAATCTCTGCGTGCCGGGATTAAACTGCTATTCCTGTCCGGGCGCGCTTGGCTCCTGCCCGATCGGGGCAATGCAGGCGGTCATTGGGAGCTGGAATTTTAAATTTGCATTTTATGTGGCTGGATTTCTTATGTTTGTCGGCGCGCTTGCCGGAAGGTTTGCCTGCGGCTGGCTGTGTCCGTTCGGGCTGATCCAGGATTTGCTGCATAAAATCCCGTTTCCGGTAAAAATCAGGACATTTCGGGGCGACAAGCTGCTTCGCAGGCTGAAATACCTGGTGTTTTTACTGTTTGTCGTATTGCTGCCGCTTTGCCTGGTAGATGTGCTTGGGCAGGGGGCGCCGTATTTCTGCAAGCTGGCCTGCCCGGCAGGCACGCTGGAGGGCGGTATCCCGCTTGTATTGGCGAATGCATCCATGCGCAGTGCGCTTGGATGGCTGTATGTATGGAAAAATGTCCTGCTTGCAGTTACGGTGCTGCTTGCAGTCATGATTTACCGTCCATTCTGCAAATACATCTGCCCGCTCGGCGCAGTGTATTCCGTCTTTAACCCGATTGCAGTCCTCCGTTATCGGGTAGACCAGGACAAATGCACTGGGTGCGGGGCTTGCAGCAGGGTATGCAGGATGCAGGTCGATCCGGTGCACGAGGCAAACCATCCAGAGTGCATCCATTGCGGGCAGTGCAAAAAGGTGTGCAGGGCGCAGGCGATCCGGTAAATTTCTGGCATTTTCCTGTAGTTTGAACTATTGTATAGAAAAAAAGGCAATCTGGGAAAAATTTTCAGTAATCATCTATTGCAGTATGGCACAAAAGGCGGTAAAATAAAAGAAATCCAAGTGCTGCTAGCGCTGTACCGTTCAGCGCACTCTGAAAGGAGGAGTTGATATGAATATGCAGACAGTCTATATCACTTGCATGGCAGGCGGGATCCTGCTGCTGCTGTCGTCGATTATTTTCAGCGCTGCCGATGATTTTTTCGATTTTGCGGCATTTGACCTGTTTAGTATCGACCTGGGCGAGTTTGACCTGGATATTTTGCCGGTATCCATGAAATCACTTTGTCTGGCGGCGACTGTATTCGGAAGCGTCAGTATGCTGCTGCTGGACCAGCCGCCGACAGTTCGGCATATCATTGCAGGCGTATGCGCCTATGTCGGCGCGTTTATTGTGCAGAATATCACTGGATTTTTAAAAAACCACCAGTCCGAGGCGGATACTCTGGAAAGTATATGCAGCCGCAGCTATGTCGTCAATGTCGCGATACCGAAACAGGGGTATGGGTCTGTGGCAAGTACCGGGCAGAACTGTTCGGTCATTACTATGACAGCAAAATCCGCAGACGGCAGTGCGATTGCAGCAGGGACGAAGGTACAGATCATCAATATCACGGAGCATGTTGCGATTGTGATGAAGCAGTAAGCATTCGATAAGGAGGACAAAGGATGACGCTGAATGAATTATTACCGATCATTTCGATTCCACTGGTAATTATATTAGTGCTGGTTGCTATTTTTTCGATGTGGAAAAAGGTGCCGCAGGATAAAGCAGGGGTGATTACCGGACTGAAACGCCGCGTGATTACCGGCGGAGGCGGGCTTGTGATTCCAGGCGTAGAACGCATTGATTACATATCTTTGGGAAATATGCCGCTGCGCGTGGATACAAAGGGGAGCCTGTCATCACAGGGCGTGCCGATTTCCGTCAGCACGACGGCTGTGATAAAAGTCCGCAACTCTCCGGAAGCAATATTGACAGCGATTGAGCAGTTTACAGGGAAAAATGAACAGGAAATTATAAAAAATATTATGTCTACCGCTACCGCAGTACTGGAAGGCAAGCTGCGTGAGATTATCGCGACGATGACGGTCGAAGACCTGTATCAGAAGCGAGAAGCTTTTTCCAGCCAGGTACAGGAGGTCGTTGGGACAGAGCTTGGCAATATGGGGCTGGAGGTCAAAAATTTTACCATTACAGACATCTCAGATGAAAACGGATATATCGAAGCGCTTGGGGAAGGCATGATTGCACAGCGGAAAAAAGACGCTGAGATTCAAAAATCCGAGGCCAAGCGGGAACAGGATGAGCGGACTTCTGAAAATATCAAGATCGGTGAACAGGCAAAGCTGGAAGCAGCGACTGCGATCAAGCAGGCAGAAAAGGAAAAGCAGGTCGCAGAGGCACGTTACCAAAAGGAAATCAGCACCGCAAACGCAGAAGCGGAGCTGGCGCATGATATCCAGCGCAAAAAGACGCAGAAAGAGGTCATCCAGGCGGAAATGGACGCGGAGCTGATCCGCCAGCAGCGCCAAAAGGATATTGCGGAAGCCGAGATCCAGGTACAGATCACACAGGCACAAAAAAATACCGAGCTGGCAGAACAGCGGGCGCTTGAAAAAGAAAAGCAGCTTTTGTCTGATGTGGTAAAACCGGCAGAAGCCGGCAGAAAGAGACAGGAACAGGAGTCGGAGGCAGATAAATACGCACAGATCAAAAAGGCGGAGGCGGAAGCCGAGAAAAAGAAAATCGATGCGGTTGCCGAAGCAGAAGCGATAAGAGCAAAAGCGGTAGCCGAAGCACAGGCGATCGAAGCAAAAGCAAAAGCCGAGGCAGAGGCAATCGCCAGAAAGGGAAGCGCACAGGCGGAAGCAAAGAAAGCGTCCCTGCTTGCCGAAGCAGAAGGCTTGGAACGCAAGGCAGAAGCAATGCAGAAATTAAACAGCGCAGGCGTGATCCAGATGGTGATTGACAAACTGCCGGAGATGGCAAGCGCCGTGGCACAGCCATTGACTGCGATTGATAAAATATCCATTATTGACAGCGGCAGCGGAGAATCCGGTGTCTCCCAGATGGGCAGTTATGTACCGTCCCTGCTGGCAAAAACGATGGAAACCGTAAAGGAGACAACAGGATTTGATATGCTGGATGCAATGAAGTCCAATACGATCCAGGCACAGACCGAGCGGAATATTAAGGTAGAAGGGCTTGGCACTGAGAAAAGAACGGATCATGAAACACCGGATCCTGCATAAAAAAGACATAGAAACAAGAACCCCTGCATACAATGTAACAACAAGGATTGCAGGGGTTTCTTTTGAAAAGTTATATTGAAGAACGAGCGGTCGAGATCGCGAATTATATTATACAGTACAATGCAACAGTGCGTCAGGCGGCGAAAAAATATGGAATCAGCAAGTCTACTGTACATAAGGACTGCACGGAAAGACTAGAGCAGGTCAATCCGACCCTGGCGGCAGAGGTCAGGAAAGTATTGGATGTCAATAAATCCGAGCGCCATATCCGCGGCGGACTTGCTACGAAGGAAAAATATCTCCACCATCATTATGTATAAAAATGGATTTATAGATGACAGCTTTAGAAATTGGTGTTATAATATGTTCCAACAGACAGATTCATGAAAAACAGTACAGTTCCTAAGAGGAGCAGGACATGGATGAAAACCAAAAAGAAGAACAAAGCATTTCGATCAATGATGTGGAATATCTGCCGGTGACCAGAGGCGTCAAGGAAAGTATGCGGGTGCAGAAGACAGAATACATCCGTCAGCAGATGCTAAGGCGCCAGGAAAACGAAGATGCGCTGATGGCACAACTGCTGGAAGAGCAGAGGGTCATAGACGGCTTACAGAAAAAAATCAATGAAAATCTGGAACAGACGGAGGAAGCAAGCAAATACAACAAAGAGTTTCAGGAAAGCATGAATGCACAGATTTATGCCCTGCATGGTATTTCCGAGGATAAGCTGGAGGGCATGAGGGAATATAAAAACGCCTATTATCAGGGGTGCGCGTTTTCTTTATTTCTGCTGTCTGCTGCGCTGATTATTTTGTGCGGGGCGCTGCATGGGTTTGCGTCGGAAATCTGTGTATTTATGCTTGCATACACCGGAATCGAAGGAGCGCTGCTCACACAGGAACACAAAAGGCCAAGGCCCGTTGCCTGGCTGTGCAGGCTGCTGTATCTTTTGATGTTTCCAGCTATGATGGTGATGTTTGTCTGTTACGAACTGAAATATCCAGAATATGGAATGTTTATGCCATATGCAGTCGCTGCGGGAATCGGGGTGCTGATTTTTGCAACGCTTTCTTATTTTTTGTACAACCCATACCACAGCATGAAGAAAAAAGTACGGGAAGCAAAAGAACACATCGAAGATATTGAAAAGATCGCCAAAAAAGAGGTGCGAAAAAACCAGAACAAACGCAGGAAGGAAGAAAAGAAGCTGCACAGGCAGCTTGCAAAAGAGGACAGGCAGCAGCAGCGGCGCATCCGTAAAAAGCTGCAAAACTATGCGCAAAGCCAAAGCAGTGCGCAAAGCCAAAACAGTGCGCAAAGCCATACACTGCACAGCTTTTTAGCAGCCTGCAAACATAAATTTGCCCAAAGCGGCGAGCCGCAAAGCAGCCAGGAGCAGCCAGACATGCAGGAAGTACAGGAGCCGGAACATAAAAGCGGGCAGCCGCAGGGGCAGGCACAAGCCGAAATCAAGCTGGAATAGCTATTTTGAAGGCGGGTTGCACAAGCGGCACAAGAAAGAAAAGGTAATATCTGTCCCATCATTTGGCTGCATCAGAGAAAAGATAAAGTCGGTAAGAAGAGCCAGGTCAAATAAACCGATCGTCAGAACCTGCACAGAGCATTGCAGCCGGTTCCATGTATGAAAGAGAAAAGGCCCAATCCATTTGAGCCATAAAACACCGAAAATACCGAAGCCAAGCGCGGAAAAAAGGCAGATATAACCGCCCAGATTCAGCGGATATCCACTGTAATCCCAATATTTTCGATGGAAAATATGCCAGAGCAGCCAGCCGGCAGCAAGCTCTGTCAGGCAGCCTCCGCACATACTTAAAAAGAAAGAGCGGATACACTCCGGTTTTTGGTAATAAAATAAAACAGACAGCAGCACAGCACCGATTCCATAAACAGGCAGATACGGGCCATACAAAAATCCCCGGTTGACAAAATGATGTTCTTTCACAAGAAAGAGCAGCACTTCCCAAAGCCAACCGCCAATAGCAACGGCTAATCCGATAAAGTTATAGAAACAAATAGATGCAGTCAGTTGTTTTCTTTTCATAGTGGTTAGTTTATCAAAAAACACCAAAAATATGCGTCCGACATAGGATCTAATACTTATCTTATAAAATAAAGGAATTCACAAATAAGGAGGAATCATCATGAAGCAAAGTGAAATACTAGAACATGTAGACCATACATTGCTGCTGCAAACAGCGACATGGGAGGAGATCAAACAGATCTGCGACGATGCGGTGAAGTATCAGACAGCGTCTATCTGCATTCCGCCAAGCTATGTAAAGCAGGCATCGGAATATGTACAGGGAAAAACGTCAGTCTGCACAGTCATTGGATTTCCAAATGGATATATGACGACCAGCACAAAGGAATTTGAGACAAAGGACGCGATCGCAAACGGCGCGTCAGAAATTGATATGGTAATCAATATTGGCTGGCTGAAAGACAAAAAATATGACCTGATCGAAGAAGAAATCTGCACACTGAAAACAGCCTGCGGAGACAAAATATTGAAAGTCATTATAGAAACCTGTCTGTTATCGGACGAGGAAAAAGTGAAAATGTGTGAGATTGTAACGAGGTCTGGCGCAGATTATATCAAAACATCCACCGGATTTTCCACTGCCGGAGCAACCTTTGCAGATATCGAGCTGTTTGCAAAGCACATCGGGCAAAATATCAAGATCAAAGCCGCAGGCGGAATTACTTCTATGGATGACGCAGAAAAGTTTCTCGCTTTAGGTGCAGACCGCCTTGGGACAAGCCGGATGATCAAGATTGTGAAAAATGAACAGGCGTCAGGGTATTAAAGCCAGAATGCCTGTTGCAGCCAGAGAAGCAAAACAGCAGAAAAAGCAGGTGCCTGTTGCAGCCAGAGAAGCATAACAGCAGGAAAAGCTGGTACCTGTTGCAGCCAGAGAAGCAAAACAGCAGGAAAGTGGGAGCTTGCTGTGGCTAGAAAGCAGGAAAGATTGACGTTTGGTGCAGATGGTAAGCAGGATAGATAAGCAGGAAAGAAAAGGCAGAAGCGATCAGTCCAGCAGAAAGCAGGAAAGATTGGCTTTTAGCGGTTAGAACAGAAACAAACAGCAGGGCCTTGTGCGGCTTGCGAAGAGAGAAACAAAGAGTTTTTGAGTGGAAAATATGGATAAAAGGGGAAAAACGATGAGTCAGGAAAAAATCATTGTGTTGGATTTTGGTGGACAGTACAATCAGTTGATTGCGCGGCGAGTGCGTGAATGCAATGTATACTGCGAAGTGCATTCTTATCAGATTTCCATAGAAGAGATCAGGAAAATGAATCCTAAGGGAATTATTTTTACAGGCGGGCCAAACAGTGCCTATTTAGAAGAGTCTCCGACATGCAGCAAAGAAATATTTGAACTTGGCATTCCGGTTCTGGGCATCTGCTATGGTTCCCAGGTTATGGCACATGTCCTGGGAGGAAGTGTGAAGACAGCGCCTACAAGTGAATATGGAAAAACAGACGTGACAATAGATCCATCAAGCGTCCTGTTTGACGGTGTCCATACAAATACGGTCTGTTGGATGAGCCATACCGATTATATTGAAAAAGCTCCCGATGGCTTTCAGATTACAGGCCATACCCCGGTTTGTCCAGTTGCAGCGATGGAATGTCCGCAGCGAAAGCTGTATGCGACACAGTTTCATCCTGAGGTAATGCATACAGCAGAAGGCAAGAAAATGCTGTCTAATTTTGTATACAGCATCTGCGGCTGCACTGGTGATTGGAAAATGGATTCGTTTGTTGCAAAAACAATCCAAGAAATCCATCAAAAAGTCGGAGACGGTAAAGTGCTCTGTGCATTATCCGGCGGCGTGGACTCTTCGGTTGCTGCTGTCATCCTGGCAAAAGCCGTAGGAAAGCAGTTGACCTGCGTATTTGTAGATCATGGCCTGCTGCGTAAAAATGAAGGAGATGAGGTAGAAGCGGTATTTGGGCCGCAAGGACCATATGATCTGAACTTTATCCGCGTCAACGCGCAGGAGCGTTTTTACAAAAAGCTGGAAGGCATCGAAGATCCAGAAACAAAACGCAAGCTCATCGGTGAAGAATTTATACGGGTATTTGAAGAAGAAGCAAAAAAGATCGGCGCCGTAGATTATCTTGTACAAGGCACCATATATCCAGACGTAATTGAATCAGGGCTTGGTAAGTCAGCGACAATCAAGTCCCATCATAACGTAGGCGGACTGCCGGATTACGTAGATTTTAAAGAAATCATTGAGCCGCTGCGCCTGCTCTTTAAAGACGAAGTAAGACAGGCAGGTCGTGAGCTTGGCATTCCAGAACACCTCGTCAGCCGCCAGCCATTTCCAGGCCCAGGGCTTGGCATTCGGATTATTGGCGAAGTAACTGCTGAAAAAGTAAAGATCGTGCAGGATGCGGATGCAATATACCGTGAGGAGATTGCAAATGCGGGCCTGGAAAAGACGATAAACCAATATTTTGCAGCATTGACAAATATGCGGTCAGTCGGGGTGATGGGAGACGGACGAACCTACGACTATGCTGTGGCACTGCGCGCAGTGACAACGACGGATTTTATGACAGCAGAGTGTGCAGAGGTTCCGTTTGCGGTGTTGCAGAAGGTGATGAACCGTATTGTAAATGAGGTGAAAGGGGTTAATCGGGTGGTGTATGATTTGACGAGTAAGCCGCCGGGGACGATTGAGTTTGAATAGCGGACATTTGGACTGGAAAGCCTGATTTTATAGGGTTTTCCAGTTCTTTTTCTGTATCCGTGAGATTGATATGAGATGGAAAAATAAGCTCTTTCCACATATTCCGCAGAACCGGAAATTGTTGTAAAATGTCAAAAGGTGTGCTACAATGCATTCAGGTGCTGCCAGGATGGCAGGCGGTTAGCCCTCTCCGGAGGGGCGTTAAATAGCATGATGCCGGAATAATTTCAAGTATTTTCTTCATCCGGCCTGCGCAGTTTATTCAATGCCCCAGCCAGTTTCGTATCTTTTTCTGGATATAAATGTGAATAAGTGTCGAGTGTGGTTTTAGCAGATTCGTGTCCAAGCCTTTCTGAAATTTCTAGGATGTCAAAACCCATGTCGATCAGCATACTGGCGTGTGAATGCCTGAGGTCATGTACACGTATGTTTGGCAGGCCGGTTTTTTCTGCAACCCGTTTGATCTCCTTTTCCAGTGCGGATTTTGTAAAATAAAAGATCCGGTCGTCTTTTCCGATTCCTCCAAGTTTAGAGATATATTCAAATATATCCTCATAAAGAAAATCGGGTATGGCGATACTCCGGTTGCTTTTCGCTGTTTTAGGGATTAGGATCAGCTCCTCGCCTTTTACTTTGGCATAGTTCTTGTTTATGGAAATGCGCTTGTCCGGCAGGATGTCAGCAGGCGTAAGCGCCAGAAGCTCTCCAGAACGCATTCCCGTGTAGAACAGCATATCAAAAGCCAGTTTTGTTGCAGATTTCTGGATGTTTTTGGAGAATGCCTCATACTGCTCCCGCGTCCAGTATTTCATTTCACCAGCCCTGCTTTTTCCGATGCTTCCTGCTGCCCTGCAGGGGTTGGATGTTAGGCTATAATGCGTTACGGCATAGTTCAGTATTGCGGAAAGCTGGTTATTCACAGTCTTTAAATATGTCTGAGAATACGGCTTTCCGTTTTCATCCCGGAAAGATATCAGCTCGTTCTGCCATTTACGGACTTTTATGGTGTCAATGTCGCATACCTTGAGCCTGGAAAAGTAAGGGAGCAGCTTGCTGTCTATGATATTCCGCTTGTTGTCCATAGTGGTAGGCTTTAAGCGGTGCGACATATCCTCCATGTAATTTTCCACAAGGGAAGAAAAGAAGATGTCGCTTGTGGCGTTTTGCTGGCCCAAGACAGAACGCTCGTATTCTTTTGCTTCACGCTGCGTCTTAAAGCCGCGCTTGCAAGTGTGCCGGTATTTTCCGGTCCAGTCGGTGTAGTTGAAGGCGGCATACCACATGGTTTTGCCGTTTTTGAGTGTATATTTGTATACAGGCATTTAAGCATCTTCCTATTCTAGAAACATATTATCCTGTCGGCGTTTTTTATCTTCCTTTTCAAGCTGCGTGACGCTTTTTTCCGGCGTAGGCAACTGCTCCGGCATGGTCCCGCCCAGGTCGGAAATGGTCTGGCGCACTTTTTTTCCGACGCTGTAATGTGTCTGGTTTGCAGCGTCTTTTCCTATAATGTTTTCCCTGCGTAACTTTGCATCCGTCTGAGTGGCGCGGAACAGGTTTGCGGCCAGTTCTTCTGAACCCATATATTCTAAAATATCTTGGCTTTTCTTTAAGCCTTTGCGCTTTTTTATATCTGAGGCTTTCAGCCCGCCATACAGCCCCATGTATCCGTAGTTCTGGAAAGCGGCATATTCAAGTGGTGTTTCTACGCCGGCATTGTGTGCGGCTTCTGCCAGGGATTTGTTATGTCTTTTCAATTCATTTCGGATGGCGATTCGCTTCTGGCTTTCAGACAGTTCATCGAAATCCTCTATAAGTTCCTGTTGCCTGGTTTTTATAGCAAAATAGGACTGCCCCAAGGCAATTACTTTTTTGCGGGGGTCCCCATTCTGCACAATGAGGTAGCAGGCGTAACGGGAAAGCTCATAATCATCAATTTCACGTTCCGCACCAGAACCGACGTTGACCATTTTTCCCACTTGGGAAAAATGGTCAGAGACACTGTTTTTACTGTTCATGCAGGCATTCTTGGCTTTTTCAATAACATTTAAAAATTTATCCCAGCGCTTATATTCGAGTACAGTTTGAAGTTGCCTTGCATACCAGAATTCTTGTCCGTATTCATTTATATGCTTGATTGAGTCGAAAAGTGACTGTGTGTCTTCTACAGCAGAAACAAGCGCCTCTTCTGACTCAAAGTTAAAATAAAATACCATCTAGCGATACCTCCGTTTTTGAGTGTGTATTTATAAGCGGGCATAGCTTATCCTTTTTCGCTTGCAGCCTGGTTTACAGGCCAAGGAGCTGCATCAGGAGCACAGCGCCTATTTTCATGCCTGTTTCAAAATGTGCACGGTTTGCGTCACAAATACTGTCTACCAGCCCGCCGGCGTAGCTCTCGACCATGGGTATCACATCAAGGTTATTTTGTGGTAAAAACTGGCGTGTGATGCGTTTTGTGTATTCTTCGATCTCTCTTTCTGTATTTTTTTCAGTTTCCATTAAAAAAGACGGTGTATGCTCATGCATTTTATCCAGGATTGTTTCAACGATGGCATCCAGGCTGAGGCTATCGTATAATTCATTGTTTTTCATTGGCATAGGGCTTTCCTCCTTTAGTTTGCTGGTTTTATTTTCTTTAAGCCTTTGTGGGGCCGTGTCCTAATGAAATGTAGATTTTCTTTATGATTCCATCCATTTTGCTTTTGGCATACGCATTAGCTGGCTATGTATATTCAAAATATACATATGCTCAATACCGGGTTTTCAAGCAGGCTATCGGAATCGGTAGCTGATTCCGCTTTGTTTTAAAATTTCATTTGCCATATGCCGTGATTTTATTTTTGTATCAACCGCTATGCTGCGGTTTGTAATTGGGCTATACCAAATATCGTGGTCCCCTTTTCCATGGCGGCTGAAAAAACAGCCGTTCTGGGCAAGGATTTTTCGGACAAGTTTTTCATATTCAGCCATTACAACACCGCCATTTCTCGGCCTTCAGAAACAAATGATATTGGGCCAGGCGGGAAGCCAGGGCAATTTAGTTCCAGAAGTTCTGGGGCGGCAAGTTTGACGCGCGCCAGTAATGTATCATAGGATTCAGACTCCATGATAAGACCTGGAATATTGTCGCTTGTTGCATACCAGACATTGGCATCACTGTCCCAAGTTATTTTTACAATGTATTCCATTAAGGATACCTCCTGATAAAGAATATTTACATTTTATTTAGACCTTGGTTTCTATTTTCTTTAGGCCTTTGCGAGGGCCGCGTTCCAATTGAATGTGGTAAGGGTCAGGCATTTCGTATATACCCCATTTAGTGTACAGAAGTTCCACAACTGTTTCCGTAGTGGCCGGCTTGGGTTGTTGCGTGGTATTTGGAGTAACAGTATTTTCAGAAGGGGTAAGGGTAACTGTTTCTTTCGCAGTGGTAGTATTTTGAAAGCTTTCACCTTTCATTTTTAGGCTTATACGAAATTGTTCCGCATCCGGGGTATCGGTGAACTCAACTGTTTTATCAAAGTTTTCTTTAATTACCTTTTTAATTTCATCAAGTGTTACGTGGAAGAATTCACGCCTGTGGTTTACCATGTTTACTTTTTTATCTTCAAACGCCCTGTGCAGGGCTGCTTCAAGGGCAGGCGCATCATCCGAGAAGATCATGGCGTGCACGTCGAAATTAAATGGCACGGATGCATCCCCAAGCTCGTCAACGCGGTCCTGGGGCTCCAGCCGCCTTGTCATCCCAATTTTATATATGTCTTTGCCGAAAGAGCCAATATTTGAGATTACATATACATATCCGGCTTTCATATTCGCCTGCCTGTAGTCAATATCAGAAAGCGACCGGCCTATATCAGACAAAGTACTTTCCAATTCTTTCTGGCGCAGTAAGAGATCCTTATCGCCAGGGTGTTGTCGGACCTGTGCCATTAGCTTCTCATATGCTGTCTGATAATGCGTCTGTTCTTTTTCAACCTTGCGGCGGCGTTCTTCCAGTTCCTTCTGTATCCTTGCCTGCTCACGCTGTTCGGCCCTTGCTGCTTTTAGCTCTTCCTTTTCCTGCTGTTTTTTTAACTGGTATTCAAAAGCAAGGCGCAGTTCTTTTACTTTTGCGGAAAGATATTGCTGGGTGATGGAGATTGACATTATAACACCTAATTTTGAAATCGTTTCCGCAGATTTATAAATCCTGTTTAGAGAAGCGTCAAAGTTTGTATAACGGACTTTTGAGATCAATTCATCACATTCAACATTAAATGCCCGGAGCAGAAGCTTCTGTGTGTCGTTTACCATTTTTCGCCCTTTTGAAGCGCTTCCGTTGACTTGCCATTGTGTGTTTCCTGTGACCGCCTGCTTATTTTTTATCAGTGCTTTCTGTTCAGACCTGATTTCAGCAAGGGCCTCTTTATAATCGAGTGCATAGGCAAAATCATACTGTGGCTTGTATAGCCCAAATTCCTGTACCAGGATTTCGTCGTCCATAAATACCAGGTATTTCTTTTTGTCCTGGATGGCATGGCTTAAGCTGGACAATTCAGAATTTTTAGCGTCAATGGCAGATTGTATGTTGGCGAGTTTTTCCTGTTCTGCCGCCTGTACACCCTGTAGCCTAGAAATTTCCTGTTTTATGTGAAAGGCGTCCTGAACTTCGGGTGTCATTAATTCTTTCAGGCTTTCATGTTCCTGCTTTAATTGATCCAGTTCAGCTTTATACTGGTTTCCCTTAAATGTATCTAAAAAACCCATTATGCTTCCTCCTATTGTATCGTGTTTTGATTTATCCTCTGGCAGATCCAAATGAGCTGATTTACTAGATTAGTGGTGATGGGTTTTTCCATGATTCCCTATTTATAATAGATTCTTTGTAACATAACGAAAGGAGTGGCATTTTTTAATCATGAGAAAATACCTGGTTTAAAGTTTATGGATTTAGGCAGTTTTCCTTTCTTGTAATTTTCTAATGTGCTTTTTGCTTCTTTTAATGTTAGCCCGGTTAATTTTCTTAATTCGCGAATCGCTTCTATTTTATTAACACCATGCCGCAGAATAAGCTCATCTAAATCACATTCTATATTATTCAATATCATGTATAACACCTCCGAAATATAATCAGTTATCTTGTCAACAGGGTAAAGTATGATTGTGTTGCTTTGTTAAACTGCTATTGTGCTGCCTTCGGTACCACTCGAAGGCTGGGATTTTCCCTGGCTGTCAGCGTATTTCTCATCTGCTGCAACAGATGTTTTTTCTTTCTTTTCTATACTTTCAATGCTAAGATCTCTTGACCGATCTAAAATATTTTTTTTATAGGCGGGTAGACAATCGCGATAATTCATTATAAGTGCCAGTTCATCATCACTAAGGCTAGATAGTCCAACATCTGTTTTGCCAACAAGATAGTCCATAGAAACATTAAAAGCATAAGATATTTTTAGAAGCTCCGATAATGTAGGCATTCTGTTCCAACATATGTCTATAAACTCTTGTTTAGTCAGTCCAAGCTGTTCTTGGACATTATTTTGATCAACCTTATTGTTGTAACATAATTCTTCCAATCTGGATTTAAAATGGTTGTTACCTTCACTGTAAAATACAGGAAATATTTTCCCGTCAATTTCAAAAAGCTCATCATGAGAACGAGTTGATACAATATCAACTGCACCAGTAAGATAATCAATGTCATATCCAGTAACATGTGACAGTTTTTGAAGAAGCATCAGTGATGGGATATATTTACCCATTTCAATACCCATATACGTTTCTGTGTTAATATTAAGTTTTTTTGCAATATCTTGTTCTGATAAATTAACTTTGTTTCTATATTTATTTAGAATGTTTCCTAGACGGTTTGATGATGGTGGATAACGCCATTCTAAATTTTGCTCTATATTTGTAGAACGTATATCTGTAAGGCATAGTATATAGTCAGTTGTTTCAAAAAAACATTCTGCAAAAGAAATAACTTCTGTTATGTTTGGTTTTTTCATTTCATTTAAGATATTTTCTAGCCTCTGTTTTTGGATTTTTGTAGTAATAGAAACAGATGAAATACCTATATCTAATTCGTCCATTAATTCTAATATTCTTTTAGAAATCAACGTTTCGTTTTTTTTGATAGCTTTTTTGTATGGAGACCGGTTATTCGAACGTTCAAGTAAATAATCACTCGAAACCGCAAATATCTCACATATTGAAACTAATGTTTCAATATTAGGAAGTCGTCGATTTTGCTCATACATTCCAATTGAACTGGTAGACACATTAGCTAAATTACCTAAATATTCTTGCGAAAAGCCAGCCTCTTTCCGAAGGTTATATATCATATCGCCAAGCATAAAACACCTCTTTCTTAAATCGTATATAGTATATCAAAAAAAACACACATAATCTCACACAAAAAATGTGTTGACAATACAAAGTACGTGTGTTATATTATAAAAAATCACACATAATAAGTGTAGAAAGGAGTGATAAAATGAATGATAGACTACGTGATTTCCGAATGAAACAAGGGATGTCTATACAAGAAATGAGCGAATACATTGGAGTATCAAAGTCTGCATATGAAAAAGTTGAATATGCGCAAAGAACGCCAAGTTATAATTTTGTTAAAAAGTTTAAATCAAAGTATCCTCAAAGCAATACAGATCTTCTTTTTTTGCCAATGTCTACACTCAAAATGTGTGATTTATATAATTATAAAATATGGAGGCAAAAATAAAAATGGCAAATATTACACCAAAAACTAGCTCTAACATTTTTTATAAAGCCCGTTGCGCAGCATCAACACACAACGAGCAGTTAAAGAGCAGGGAAGGGGCTGCAGATATCATGTCAATTGATAGAGGCAGACTTTATAGGGTTGAAAGTGGGGTGGTTAACCCATATCCGGAGGAAGTCCATCTGATGGCAGATTTGTACAACGCTCCAGAACTTAGAAATTATTATTGTACCGAAATCTGTCCATTGGGATGCGATATGCCAAAAGTCAGTGCCGTAGATTTAGACCGAATAACGGTCAGGGCATTGTCATCATTTAAAAAGATCAGCCAGACAGAAAAAATTTTACTGGATATTACAGAAGACGGCATTATTTCAGATGATGAAAGGCCAGCTATGCAGAAGGTGTTAGAGAATCTGGTAGAATTGGAAGTCATTGCCCAAAATCTGAAAGTCTGGGTTAAGAAAAATTTATAGGGAGGCATGAATGTGTTTTTAGCACAAAATCTAAAATTTTTGCGAGAGCATTGCAGGAGGGATTGTATGGGAACTTTGGAGACGGCGCCGGGCGTCGTAAGGCTGGCAACTAGGATTTTTGTTACCTGGGAGGACGTAACGGAGCTTCTTGGATGTAGGAAAAGCAAGGCATATAACGTTATCCATGAAGTAAATGAATGCGCCAGGAAAAAAGGAAACAGGCCGTTTCCGTCTGGAAAGGCGAATAAGTACCTGTTTTCAGAAATCTATGGGATTCCAATTGAAGAAGTGGACAGGGTAATTGGAGGCAGGCAGGAGGTATGGCATGGCGTTTTATAGTATTTGCCCGAAATGTGGGGCTCACCTGGATCCTGGGGAATCGTGCGATTGTGAAGAAATGACAGAAAAAGAAAAGAAGGCAGTGGAGCGGATGCTGGTCATGGAAAAAGGCACAAACCAGCTTGCATTTAACTGGCCTTCGGGAAAGGTAGGTTTGTGATGCAGAAAGCAGGATTAATCAGACAGAATTTATTAAACAGAAGGGAGAAGAGGGCGCATGTACACAACATGCATAAAGTGCTGCTTCTTGTGGAATGTGAGTATATTTCAGAAGATTCCAAAGGCAGGTTATATCTGTCCCAGGTGCAGGAAGTCAGAAATCCGGCAGCCAGAATGCGTTCAGAAAAAGTATCAGTAATCACGGCAAAGCTGATCCTGTCCGGAGTTATGACAGCTCCGTTTGCGGCATGGTCAATCATATATGCATTCCTTGAAAGGGGATATAAAGCCTATGGCGGGGAATATTTGTTTATCATTATGGTTTTCCTGGCAGTCTATTGGGCATTAAGCAAATTTATTGCATATTCAGATATGGATATCCTTTAAGGAGGCAGAATCTTGGAATCGTTAAAAATAGGTGTTGAAGAAAAGCTTGGATTTAAGGTTGAAGACAGGCAGTTTCAAAAATCATTACACCGTGCCAGAAAAAAACTCTGTTCTATCATTTCCAGATATGGAGATGCTGATGGGCGCAGGCTAGAACCGGAATACCTACAAGAACTGGTATGTGAAGATATAAAAGCAAACGTTCTTGCAGAAGCAACTATGTTAATGGCAGTAAACATGCGCAATATGGAAAAAGAGCGCCTGGCAGGTTGCCGAGGCACTCACATAAGCACTCCTATTGTAGCATGGGAATGCAAATAAATCAATATGGAGGATAAAAAATGCAAAATTTATCAATTCAGAATGTCCTGAACAGCAGGGACAGTTACAATCTTGCGATTCCATTCGTGGAAACGCAGCAGATCAATCCGTTTTATAAAATGAGTGTTTCGCTTCTTTATGTAGATTCCAGCGGGCCGGCAGGCCAGATCTATAAAGTGGGTTCCCGCAGCCAGGGGAATGGTCGGTGGGAAGACTTATATTCTCTGACAAAGCCTTTCCTGCAGCGGCTTGCAACGGAAGCTGGCATTCAATTTGGACCGGGATCCGGTGATGTGGTGAAGATGGACGAAAATACTTGGAAAGCAAGTGCTTTTGGCGCTATCCGGCTTCCTGACGGGAGCGTGCGCACCAGTAATAATTTCAAAGTAATAGACCTTGTGACAGAGGAGAAAAAGTACCGTTTGTCATATGAAGAAAAGGCAGAAAGAGGGATTTCCGACTATAAGGCAGCAAAGGAAGCTGCTAAAAAATATGCAGGGGAATGGGCCGATACGGGACAGACCAATGATCAGGGGTATCCTGTTAAGATTTATGTTATTGCAGAGCATGACAGGGGTAAATATATCGAAAACAGCCTTTTGGATGCTATGACACAGCTGCGGGCGAATGCGCCACAGAAAGCTGCCACAGGAGCTATTCTGAGGGTGATCAGAGATCTTTTAGGCATCAAAGGCACTTATACTATCGGGGAACTAAAAAAACCTTTTGCAGTAGCAAGGACTTCTTTTTCTCCGGATTACAATGATCCGGTGGTAAAACAGATGATGCTGCAGCAGGCCATGCAGAGTGTAGGGAATCTTTTTGGGAATACGCAGCCGGTTATGCAGACAATTTCCATTCCGCAGGCAGCAGATGATGAAATAGATATGCCTGCAGATATATATGAGGATGCTTCTGTGCAGCCGGTTTTAGAACAGAATCAGAACGGACAGCCAGACAGCCGCAAAAACCAGCGGCGGTCAGAGGAACCGGTCAGTCGGGAAATGACAGAAAAAGACCGTTCACAGGATTTCTGCTGCGATAAGTGCGGCAGCGTGATACCAAAAAAAGTATGGAACTATTCTTATGAAAATATGGGGCAGCCATTATGTTATAAATGCCAGAAGGCTGTCAAGAACCAGCAGGGAGGGAGGCAGTTATGAAAATTTTTCATTCAGGAGACTGGCATATCTGCAATTTTAAGGGACCGGAAAAAGACGGTGTAAATTTACGTTCCCTAGATACAAAACGCTGTCTTGAAGCGTTGGCAGAACGTGCAGAGCAGGAAAAGCCAGAACTGGTTTTAGTGCCTGGTGATGTTTTTCAAACAGGGAAATCGTATAGCGACCGCTGCTGTAATGAAATCGTCACTGCGATTGAAATTATTTCCCGTCTAGCAGCAGCGGCTAACCAAGTGGTTATTATGAGAGGGACGCCAAACCACGATGGCGAAGGCCCGTTTAAAGTCCTGGATGCTGCCAATTTCCCTGATAATGTCCATATTGTTGTAAACCCAGAAGTAATCCAAACGGAATATGCAGATATTGCGGTGCTGCCTGGCTTTGACCGTGGTATATACCGGGCAAAGTTTCCAGGACATGGAAAAGAAGAGGAAAACGAAATCTTATCACAGGAGCTTGGGAAGATCGTTCTGGGGCTTCGTGTGCAATGCAGGGCAGGCCGTCCGGCAATACTCATGGCGCATTATACGGTGCCCGGATGCAATACCGAAAGCGGGCAGTCAAAGCTTTTGACGCAGTTTGAGCCGATTGTACCGTCAGAAGCCCTGGATGCGGCAGCATATGACCTGGTAGCTTTAGGACATATTCACAGGCCACAGCTGGTATCTGGGTTTGAAAATGTGTATTACTCCGGTTCCATCAATGCAAATAATTTTAATGATGAAGGGCAGGAGCGCGGCTTTTGGATTCATCATTTCGAAGAAGGCGTATTTGGACGGGATGGCATGGCGCTTACGGATTCTGAATTTGTAAAGACGCCATATAGGGAATTCATTACTCTAAAATTTACGGATGCAGATGTTGAAGCAATTATACACAACCGGATAGACGAAGTTGCAATGAACCTCTGGCGTTTTAATGGGGCAGTAACTGGAAAAATTGTGCGCGTGTTTTATGAGTGTTCAGCAGATAAGAAAAAAGCATTCCACACGGTGATACCAGAAAAAGCGCTGTACGAAGATGGTGCATTTTGGGTGGCAGGCATAAATCCAGAAAGAATTGAAACATTTGCAGACCGGACAGACTTGTCACAGGAAACGGACCCAGAAGCGAACCTTAAACTGTACCTGTTGGAAAAAGGCATGGAAGAAGCGGATATAGAGCGGCTGCTGTTAAAATCAAGACCGATAATTGCAGAAGCTATGGCGTCAGAAACGGGCGCGGCATTTTCAGGGGTATTTGTGCCTATAGAAATCGAAGTGGAAAACTACCGTGCCTATGAAAAAGAAAAATTCTCATTTGAGGATATCCAGTTCTGCACGATCAATGGCCCGAATGGGGCAGGCAAGTCATCCCTGTTTATGGATGCTATCATCGACTGCATCTATGAGGAGCCGAGGGAGGGGAAGAGTAAATCCGTGAAAGTCCCGTGGCTCAGGAATGGGGATAAGGTGCGCTCCGGACACATAGCGTTCACTTTTTCGATCGGTGATAAGACATACCGGATATTCAGGAGCAGGACGAAGTCAGGAAAGCCGACGCTGAACCTTGCGGAGCTTGTGGACGGGGAATGGGAAAACCGCAGCTGTGAAAGAGCGGATGATACGCAGAAAGTGATCGACCAGCTGATCGGCGTAGACAGCATTGCATTTAAGAGCTGTGCGGTTATTATGCAGGATCAGTACGGGATGTTTTTGCAGGCAAAAAGCGAGGAACGAATGGCTGTGCTTTCCAACCTCCTGGGGCTTGAGATCTACGGAAGGATGGAAAAGACGGCCAAGGATATAGGGTCGGAATATAAGCGCATGATAGATGGTAAAAAACATGCCATAGAGGTGCAGTTCGAAAACATCACGGCATCTGGCAAGCCAGAAGAAGAATTGGAACAGGCCAGGGAAAGTTTATCAAAAATTGAAGGACAGGCAAAAGCAAAGGAACTGGAACTGCAGAATGTGAACCTCCTTCTTGGAAATGCCAGGGCTGCGGCAGAACGGTACCAGAGCCTGGCGGCTGATATTGAAGAGCTGGAGAATAAGAAATGGACGGCTGAAAGCGCAAGGGCGGCTGTGGGGCAGACGATTTCGACATGCGATACAGAGCTGGCCGGGGAAGCGCTGGTCATGGAAAATGCGGACAAATACCGCAGGTTGGATGAAAAAGAAAAGGAACTGTCTGTAGCGACGGCAGTATACGAAGCCAAGCGGAAAGAATCTGAAAACCTGGACAGCCAGATACATAGCGTTGCTAGGGAAATAGAAGAATACCAGACGCTCCTGGCCGGATACCGGAAACAGTTAGACAGCCTTTCGTCAGAAGAAGATAAGGCACTTGTTATGGAGAAAGCACAGGAATATCTGAAAAAAAAGACGCAGCTTGATTCCATGTATGCAGATTCACAGGAGGCGGCGCGGCTTTCAGATAAGAGAAGCCGGCGGTCATATGCCCTGGAAAGCAAAAAGGCATATTTTAACGAACGTGAGAGGTCGTTATTGGCAGAAAAGAATTCTTTGGAAAAGAGGACGGGGCTTTTGAAAGATTCCGGATGCATGGATATTGGAAATGCATCCTGCAGGTTTTTAGCGGATGCATTGCAGGCAGAGAAAGAGCTGGAAACATTTCCGTCTAAGATGGAAGCCCTCATGTTTGAGAAAGAGGATACGCTTGCCAGGCTGCAAAAAGAAGTGGAAGCCGTGGACGCTGAAATTCGGGAATTGAATTTTTCACAGATAAAGCTGGACGACTTGCGGAAAGAATGCGAGGTGCTTAATACATACACAGAGAAGCTGAAAGAGATCGAGCGCTGTGAGGGCGAAACTGCCTTAATACGGGCGCAAATAGACAATGCGCAGGTAAATATATCAAAAACGGAAGAACGCCTGTCAGAGCTGACATTACAGGCCAAGGAAGCGGATGCGGAAAAAGAGAAGTATTCACAAAGCTATTTGGAACACGAAGCTGCCAGGGCAGAAATGAAAACGTTGGAACGCTGGCTGGAAAGGGAAAAAGCCCTTCCAGTTACAAAAGAAAGAAGGGCAAATGCGCGAAAGCGTTTTGCAGAGCTTGAGGACGAAATCCATTCGTTCCAGACGGAGCTTGGGGCGAAACGGGAGAGGGCTGCATCTGAAAAAGATTTGGCAGCAGATTATGCTGTTTATGACAGTAAGGCAAAAGAGATCCAGGCCTGGCTTGATAGGTATGCAAAGGATGCGAAAAGGATCCAGACACAGATCGGAAGCTTGGAACAGAAGGTCAGTGAGATCCAGCGGATAAGGCAGAATATAGCAGTACTGCAGGAAGAAATCTCAGAACTGGCAGAAGACGCAGCGGATCTTGAAACATTGAAGCTGTCATTCAGCCAGGACGGCATACCGCACCAGATCATCCGGACAATTTTGCCAAAGCTGTCTACAACGGCAAACAATATCTTAAGCCAGATGACAGGCGGGCAGCTCGGTGTGGAATTTATAACGGAAAAAGTGCAGAAAAATAAGAAGGAAGTCGCTACATTGGACATATTCATTGAAGAATATGGAAAAGGGAGCCTGCCTTACCTGTCAAAGAGCGGCGGGGAAAAAGTGAAATCGTCACTTTCCGTCATACTTGCCCTTGCGGAGATAAAGGCAACCACTGCAGGAATACAGTTTGGGGTGCTGTTTATAGATGAGCCGCCGTTTCTGGATGCAGACGGCATACAGGCATACTGTGACGCGTTGGAAACCATACGTGAACGGTACGGAGATATTAAGATTATGGCAATTACCCACGACCCGACAATGAAGGCACGTTTTCCGCAGAATCTTGATGTGGTAAGGACGGAGAATGGGAGCAGGATCATTTATTAAGGGATGGCCGGAGGGCTGTCCCTCCGGGAAGGAGGAATTTTGGCAGATAAAAGATATTACTGGATCCAGCTGAAAGAAGGATTTTTTAAACAAAAGGAAATCAAGAAGCTGCGTAAGATTGCAGGCGGTGACACCTATACAGTCATCTACCTGAAAATGCTCCTAAAAGCGGTGCAGCAGGGCAATAAGCTGTATTTTGAAGGGGTTGAGGAAACTTTCCACGAAGAAATCGCACTGGAGCTGGATGAAGACCCAGAAAATGTGAAAGTCACCATAGCATTTCTGGAACGACAGGGGCTGATCAGAGTGCTCAGTGAGGATGAGGTACTGCTTTCCCAGTGTGAGGAAATGGTTGGCTCCGAAAGTGAATCCGCTGCAAGGGTGCGGCGGTACAGGGAAAAGAAAGCGTTACAAAGTAACGAGGATGTAATGCCGTTGTTACAGGACGGTAACACAGATATAGAGAAAGATATAGATACAGAGAAAGATATAGAGATAAAAAAAGATTCTGCCCGAAGCCCTGAAAGAAAGGGCTCCGAACCGGAGGCAGATATTCCATCACCAGTCGCAGGACATGTAAGACCTTCCCTGGGAGCAGGAGCAAGGCAACAGTCCAACGAGGTGCAGGAAGCAGATGTTGCGGCAGTCATACTGAACGACGGTACGGAATGGAGGCCGGACCAGGCATTATTCGCAGAATACGTAAGACTTTACCCAAACGTGGATGTAAAGCAACAGTTCAACGAGATGCGCGGCTGGTGCTTGTCGAACCCAGCAAAGCGGAAGACGCCAAGGGGGATAAAGCGCTTTGTAAACGGGTGGCTGTCCAGGGAGCAGGACCGCGGAGGCGCCAGACGGCAGTATGCCGCCGGCAGCCCGGGAACTGTGCATCAGAAACGCATTGAAGAACTTGTAGGAGAAAAAGCGGAGCTGCCGGTGTGCAGTGAACTGCCGGAGGTGAGATATTGAGCGAGTACGAGTGTGAAAAATGCATGGATACTGGGTATGTGCTTGTAAGGCAGGACGGGTACGACATTTCCGTCAAATGTGAATGCTATGAAAAGCTGATGTACCGACGACGTTTAAGGCGCAGCGGCATTTCGGAGGAGATGCAGAAAAAAGGCTTTAGGGATTTTGACTGCCGCGGGATTGATGTGCTTGAACAGGCAAAAACAGCCGCCGTTGGATATTACCGGGGGTTTCTTAGCAGAGAAAACCGTCGCCGCAATTCCATTATTTTCTGCGGGCAGGTCGGAGCTGGGAAAACGCACCTTGGCATGGCTGTGTGCAACAATCTGCTGAATGTCTGCAACGTGGAAGTGGTTTATATGGCCTACCGCAATGCAGTCACTGAGATTAAACAGTCTGTGACAGACAAAGAAAACTATTATGCTGCCACGGAACCGTACCGCAGGGCAAGGGTGCTGTATATGGATGACCTGTTAAAGGGGAAGCCTACAGAAGCAGATATTAATATCCTGTATGAACTGGTTAACTACCGCTATATGCACAACAAACCGATGGTTATATCCACAGAAAGACTTCCAGATGATCTGGTTGGCTTCGATGAGGCTGTAGGCAGCAGGATTATTGAGATGTGTCGCGATAATATCGTTATCCTGAAAGGGGAAAAGCTGAATTACAGGATTTATTCCTGAGAAAAAGAAGGAGCTGAGGATATCAGTTTTTCCTCAGCTCTACCACATCGTATATGTCACAATCCAGCGCATTGCATATTTTCTCGATAATTTTCAGGGAAACATAATCATTTTTCCCAAGCTGGGCAAGGGCAGATGTTGACAGGCCAGCTTTTATGCGCAGCTCTGTCCGGGACATATGCCTGTTAATCAGCAGAATCCAGAGCTTGTCATAAGATACCATAAAATCACCTCATGACATATCTTATCACAATAAGTTTAAAAAGACAATATTATATCTAAAAAATAGATATTTTTATTGACAATAGACTGTGGATACTGTAATATCTGAAATATAGATATTATATCTATAAAATAGATATATGAAAGGCAGAGAAACAATGAGTAAAAAGGCATCGTTCAGTTTTCTGGGGAACCAGAAAGAGTTTATGAAAATATTTCGTGAGCTGTGTTATTCCCGCCAGCCGTGGGAAGCCTGGTCTGATGTTATAACAGCTATGGCATGTTCGATTGCAAATGCAGTGGACAGGACACCAAATCGGCATGAGAAAAGAGAAAAAGAGTATGCAGGATGTATAAAAAGGCTTGAAAGCGTGGACAAGCCGGCACAGCTTCTGGCTGTCATAGTAAATGCGATGGAAGAAAACCCGGATCAGGACTTTCTTGGGCAGATGTATATGGGGCTGAATCTGGGAAACCACTGGAAAGGGCAGTTTTTTACACCGTACAGTGTATGCCGGATGATGTCAGAAATGAATTTTGGCGCCGGGGCTAAAGCTGAGGCTGAAAACAAAGGATATCTATCTGTCTGCGATCCATGTGTTGGCGCCGGGGCAATGCTGATAGCTGCGGCAAACACTATGAGGCGGGCGGGCATCAATTACCAAACAAGCGCCGTATTTGTAGGGCAGGACGTTGACAGGGTGGTTGCGCTGATGGCTTATATCCAGCTTTCCCTGCTTGGCTGCCCGGGATATATCATTGTAGGAAACAGTTTATCGCATCCGCCGGAAGGGCATGTATTGTTTCCGCAGGAAACAGAAGTGCAGGAATTATGGATTATGCCAATGTTCCAGGCGGATGTATGGAATATAAGACGGATGGCTGTAATGATGGACAATATATGTGGGACTGCGGCCACAAAAAAACCAGTGGAAAGAGAGCGTTATTTTATGTTTTTTAATTTCAAAGAACAGGAGGCAGGAAATGGGAGGGAAGAATCTGCTGGCAGCATTTAGTAATTCTGAATTGCCGGAACAAAGCAAGGAAGCGCTGCAGTCCGAGGCATGGCAGAAAGCAAGAGAAGCGATGGGAGCGCCTGCTCTCGAAATAAAAGCAGATGCAGCAGAAAGAACGGAAAGAAACAATGAATTCCATCATGGAGACTGGAAAGCGGCGCTGCATGAATATTTAAAGACAGCATATAAGGGCAGTAAATCCGCGGGTGATCTTACATCGGGCGGAACCGTTTATCAGTTTATGGAAAAAGACGATAAGGTGACATTCTATGATGAAGGTGGAAACACATTATTCCATGTTGGCTATGAACAGCTTGAAAAAGAATACGCTGTGCTGATGAGAGAGCAGGAAACCGACAGTGAGGATTGTCAGGATCAAAAGGAAACGGAAGAAAACGGGGAAGCAAAGCGTAACGGATCTGACAGCATAAGAGAGGATGGAGGGGAGAGCGTAAAGGCAGAAGCAGAAAAAATGGAAGATACTGTGCAAAAAGATACAGTCGAAGAAACCATGAACGTTGACATTGCTTCTGAAAAACCTGCTTCCATAATGGAAACTGGAAGCACAATAAAAGAGCAGGCTAAAAAGAAGCTGGAAAAAGAACTTGGGAAAGCAAAAGACAGGTCGTTTTCGAAGCCTGTGATTGAGTACCTTATCAAACGGTGTGAGGAAGATAACGGGCTGTCTGAAGATGTGATACAGGAGCATAAGGCGTGGACAAAGTGTTATGCATATATTCATTCCGAAGCACAAAAGTCTGCGCAAAAAGGGGCAATGAGCTGCGCTGTGCGTGATGATGTAGTCTATGAATGGGCTGAGGATTATTACCATAAAGATGACAAGGCAGAGGAAGAAAGGAAAGCAAAAAAAGCAGCAGAAGCCAGAAAGAAAGCAGAAGAAAGAAAAGCAGAGGCAAAAGCAGAACCAGCAAAAAAAGCAGCCAGAGCAAAAGAAAAGCCTAATGCAAAAACACTGGATAAAACGGATGCTGTTTCAGACGGGATAAAAAAGGGCCATGAAAAACCAAAGAAAAATACCAGGGACATGGAGGGCCAGATGGATATGTTCTCCATGATGGGCATATAGGAGGCAGACGGATGGATAAAAGGTCATTGTCAGCAGTTCCACGGCCATCGCTTACAAAAAAGAATAAACAAATGCTCCTGCTTGTGCCGCATATGAGCTATCTGGCAACGGCAGAAAGGCGGGAAATAAACGGGGAAGATACGCTGATCATTAATTTTTTCCATGCGGAGGAAAAAGAACTGAAACCAGAATTTCGCACATTTTGCCAGATGGATGATTATATTACACAGGATCTGTCAATGGATAAAACGAAGTGGAAAACGGGGGCCATCAATCACCTTACCGGTTATCTGTACTGGTACCGGAATAGCGGGAACATTGTCATAGCTTCTATCAGGGAAAGAAATAAGATACTCGGTTTTCTCCGTGATTTCAGAAAAAAGAATGGGATCAGCGACCATGAGACAGTTATTCCAAAAGGGGCTGCAGTTGATTCAGAAATTGAGAGAAGGATTGACGAGTACCAGGACACGATCAAAAAGTGGAAACTGCAAAAAAAGCACAGGGAGGAAAAAGCTGACATCGATCTGCAGATGCAAAAGTTTGGAGAGCTTCCTGCTGATTATGGCCAGTTTGTAAAAGATGTGGTATTTGATAACGAGAACTATATTATTTACAGCAGGGCAAAAGCAAGGGCTTACTGTACAAAATGCGGGCACGAGTTTGAGGTCAGGAAAGACGGGTTGTACCATAAAAAAATTGCCATATGGAACGATACGGATGAAATCAGCCATAACAGGACAGTGCGCTGCCCATACTGCAATAAATATTTGAAATGTAAAAGCGAGGGCATTGGCAGGAAGAATCTTTTTGCGGTCCAGTGGAGCGTGCTGGTTCAAAAATACGGTGAGGAAGTGCTGGTAAGGTATTTCTGCCATACAAAAGATTTTCAGAATGATTTTCATAATCCAGAAGTAAAGAGCATTGAGAAGTTCAGGACGGTACATTCTGCTGAAAAGCCAAGAGACTTTGAATGGTGCAGGTATAAAAGCACGGCAGAAATTAGATGGTGCAATTTTAAGGAGCGAAGCTACGTCTATTACCAACCTCCCGAAATGGATGTGCCAAGAAGCGCCGTGCTTTATAACAGGGATCTTTTGGAAACGGTTGCAGGAACCTGCATGAAATACAGCGCGGTGGATCTTTTTGTGAATAATGTAGCGGAAACGATCCATGTTTCCGGCAGTTCGCGCTATATAGGGCAGGGTGGCAATATCCTTGCAAAACCATGGTGCATAGACTGGTATTTTAATGCCTACCGGAAAACGCCGTATCTGGAGCAACTGTTAAAGGTAGGATTTTATAAAATAGTACAAGCGGTACTGAAAGACAGGGACTGCCCGGAATTTAAAAATGGCAGGACAGTTACGGAAACGCTCGGGATAAACAGGCTGCAGTTCCGTATGCTCAGGCAGATCGGGAACCCATCCGTAAGGGATGTGATGATACTCCGGTACGCAGGGGAAATCAGGCAGGAAGATTTTTATATGCTCCGCCATATCCATGATGACGGCTATGGCAAAATGTATGAAAAATACCTGGATATGCGGCAGTACACAACCATTTATAAACTGAAAAAATACTTAGGGAAACAGAAGGTTATACATGACAGGGATTATTTTGATTATGTCAAATGGCTGGAAGAAATGGGATATGACCTGCACAATGAATTTAACCTGTACCCAGGGAATTTCAAAAAAGCGCATGATGAAAAATCGAAAGAGCACATCAGGTTTCAGGGCCAGAAAGCGGCAGAGGAAATTCGGCGTTTTAACAGTATACTGAAAAAACTCAGGGAAAAAGTTTCGGATACAGATCCTGTAAATTTAAAGGTAAAAGGGTTATTCATAAGGATGCCGGAAAATCTGGATGAACTGAAAAAAGAGGGCGAGTGCCTGCACCACTGTGTTGGAAATTACAGGGATAAAGTAGCAAGGGGAGAGACCATGATTTTCTTTATCAGAAAGGAAGATGAGCCAGAGAAACCATATTTTACTTTAGAGTGGAAGGGAAAAGTTATCCAATGCAGAGGGTTCCGCAACTGTGATATGACGCCGGAAGTCAAAGCGTTCGCGACGCTGTTTCAGGAAAAAATGGAAGAGTATGAAAATGCACCGCAGAAGCATAGAAAGGCGGGATAAAATGAAAAACAAGGCAAGAAAGCCTATACTTAAGAAGAAAACTTATTTGAAGTACGGTTTTGTAGTCATGGAACATGAAGGCTGTTTCTGCCCAAGATGTGGGGATATTCTGAATGCTGGGCCTGATTATCAGCCAAGGTATTGCAGCCAATGTGGGCAGAAAATGAATTTTGCAGGAATTGTATGGACGGAAGATAAACAGTTAGGATTTGCAGAAAGGAGGGAGCCTTACGAACCGGTCAAAAATTGAATGGTGCGACCACACATGGAATCCTGTTACTGGATGCAGGCATAACTGCAGTTACTGCTATGCAAGGCGGATGACAGCCAGGTTTTCCGGGGATGTCAGGCTAAACAAAATGGCAAAGAAAGATTATAAGCTGGTGCCGGCAGCAGACAAAGGCGCAGATCTGTATGAGTTGGATGCGCCTATGATGAATGAAACGGGAAACCCGCTGGCATACCCGTTTGGATTTGAGCCTACGCTGCACAGATACCGGATGGACATGCTGAAAAAACTGAAAATGGGAAACAACATTTTTGTTGGCGCCATGTCAGATGTCTTTGGCGCCTGGGTGCCAGATCGCTGGCTGGATGATATTTTTGCAGCGTGTGAAAAATATCCGGTACATAATTACCTGTTTTTGACAAAGAACGTGGAGAGGTATGCGGCATACGGCGTACCTTGCGGGTCTGATAATATGTGGTATGGAACAAGTATTACAAGAGAAAGCGAGGCGTGCAGGTGGAACCAGCTTCCCGCAGGATGCCGGACATTTGCAAGCATAGAGCCGCTTTTAGAAGATATAGAGCCAGAGAAACACAATATCATGTTCCGGCAGGTTGATTGGGTCATCATTGGAGCAGAAACAGGACGGAATAAAGATAAAGTGGTTCCTGCTTCTGACTGGATCTGGAAGATCGTAAAGGAAGCCAGCCATGCAGGAATCCCGGTGTTTATGAAAGACAGCCTGATCCCGATTATCGGTGAAGAGAATATGCGGCGGGAGTATCCGGCAGGGCTGCAGAGGAAAGCGGTCAGCGCAAAAATGGAGAAAAAATTGTTTGCTTCGTGCGCCCTCTGTAAAGGATATATGCGAAAAAGCCTTATGGTAGCCTTATCCGCGCGGTCTATGCGGGGCGAGCAGCCGAAACAGTTTGGGTTTATGTGTAAGGAATGTTTTCGCAAATTTTGTGAAGATTGCAGTATTGCAATGCCTGTCCTTGCCGGGCTGTCAGAGCATGGTGTTGCAGGAAAAGCGGATAGGTTATGAAGAAAGGGATGAGAGTTATGACGAAAAAAAGGAGCTGCAGACGGACAGTGGATGAAAACAGAATACACGATAAGGCTGTAAAGATGCGTAAGATGACTGATGAACAACTGGTGCATTATGTAGAGGATATGGTGGAAAAAGCAAGAAGCGAGGGCTTTCATCAGGGAAAAGCGAGAGCATCAGCTCCAAAGTCCAGCATTTCGTCTGTTTTAGATGAAATTGGAGAGATAAAAGGAATTGGAGAGGCAAAGCTGCGTGAGATAGGGGCTGTGCTGAAAAAGCGGCTGGAAGGTGATAGCTGTGCATGACCTGAAAAGGCAGATCATCGGGAAGCGCAGTAAAGAATCCGGAGAATTATTTGAACGCTGGCTGTCCTGTGCATGTGAGTTTTACCGGGCAAAAGGGCTTGCCCATATAGAGAAAACACCAGAACCATTCCATATTACGGGAAAAGACAGCAGCGGGACGGTCCGGGGATATTATGAAAAGAAAGGGCAGCCTGATTATAAAGGGATTCTATGCGACGGCACAGGGATTATGTTTGAGGCGAAACATACAGATTCTGACAGAATAAACCAAAGTGTGGTTACAGACACGCAATGGAAGGATCTTGATATCTATGAGCAGTTTGGAGCCCATTGTTATGTCATAGTATCTATCAGGCTTGAAAAATTTTACCGGGTGCCGTGGAATGCATGGAAACGCATGAAAGAACTGTTCGGGCATAAATACATGAATGAACAGGAATTGCTGCCATACCGTCTGCAGGAAAAGCAGAAGACAATACTAATACTGGAAGGAGTGGAATTAAACGGTGAAGATAGAGAAAACAGAACTTGCCGGCAGGATTGCCAAACTGAAAAGCGTAGTGCCGAAGAAAACGAATATTCCGGCCTTACAGGGCATTTTAGTCCGGGACGGTTATCTGACTGCAAGCAACCTGGAAATGACCGTCAGGGCGAAAATAGAGGGCGCTGAGGGCGAAATATTCCTGATCCCGTCAAAAGCGTTTGACCTGATCGGGAACCTCCCGGATGGGGAAGTGGAGATTTCTCCGGGAAAGAAAAATACAATTATGATCAAGGCTGAGAAGATCAAAAATAAGTACCAGACACTGGAGCCGGAAACATTTCCTGTAACTGGCGTGTGTGGGGACGATGATAAGGAGGCTATGATTGACAGCAGCCTGCTGTTATCTTCCATGAAGCGGGTATCTTATGCGATACCAGCTATGCCGTCCAATCCCACGATGTCTGCACTCTGCCTGAGGGCAGACGATGGGATGTTAAATTTTGTTGGCCTGGACGGGCATGTGCTTGCATGGGATCGGACAGCCTATGAAGGGCAGTTTGAACTTCTTATTCCTAAAAATACCGTTGAGAAGCTGCTTTCCATAGGAATGTCCGGAGATGTGTCGGTGCGGCATAATAAAAACGGTGCAGCGTTCATCACAGAAGATTATGAAGTATATACCAGGATTGTAGATGGAAAATATTTTGGGTATGAAAAGATGTTTCACCAGATGCCAATACATACAGAGGTTGCAAGAGCTGAATTTCTGGAAGCCATGATACGCGCAAAAATGTGTACAGAGGAAAAATGCCCGGCCAGGTTTGAAATCTCAGGCAGTGAAATGAATATCAGCATCCGAGATGATACGACTGATTACAATGAAACCATCCTGTTAAAAAGGGAATTGGCAGAGCCGATGGTAATTGGATTTGACGCCAGGCTGGTTGTTGATACGCTGAAAGCGTTTGACTGCAAAAATGTCAAAATACAGATGGCAAGTCCGAAAAACCCTATGATTGTGGAAGCGGAGGACAGCGATTTTAAAGCGATCGTCCTTCCTGTAGCAATAAATTAGCGCCTTGCAGCCAAGGATTAGTCCATGCAGTGGTTGGCTGGCCTTAGAGGAAAACCATATCACAAATACAGAAAGGGCGGGTCGGCGCTGCCGCCCGGAAAGGAGCACATATGAATATTGAAAATTTGGAAAGGGCAAATGAAATACAAAAAAGGATGAAGGAACTGGAAAAGGTAAGGGGATGGATGGAGGAAAAAGACAGGAGTATTTATCTGCTGGCACGCGGATGCAATGTAAATGAATCCGTAAAGGTTTCTTCCGATGC
The DNA here is from genome assembly GCA_947178105.1 of uncultured Eubacterium sp. GTDB lineage: Bacteria > Bacillota > Clostridia > Lachnospirales > Lachnospiraceae > Eubacterium_J. Next base: position 142,858 of record CAMWXD010000002.1, read on the forward strand.
CAGGAGCCTGCTTTATGGATTAAGTATCGGGGAACATAAGAGGCTTCAGGAAGAATTTGAGAAACTATAGGAGGGCATAGCGTGAAGGCTGTCACGAAATATCTGGGAAGTAAGTGGGGTATTGCAGAATGAATGATAAAGAAAAAATAAATAAATGGCTGGAAGAACACGATGGGGATGATTACTGCGAGTACTGTATTTATGGAAATGAATGCGAGGGCCTGACTTATGATTCGCTGGGGCCAATAGAGCCGCCGTGCTGCAGCACAGACCTGGAGGGGCTGCTGGATACAGAGGCGATCTTGATGGATATTGCAGAAAATACAGAAAGAGAGGGATTTTAATGGCACACAAAGAAAAATATTGCGTGTACTGGCATTGTGAGAGAAATGGGGGAACGACTTGCTGGGACTGGGGGAATAAATGGGCGGGAATGATATGCCCAAATGATGAAAGGTGTGAAAAATACCGTACCTGTGCAAATTGTAATGGCGTCATGGGAAAGTGCCGGACGTACCAGAAAGTAAAACGGGGCGAATTGTGATGGATAAAAAAGGCCATTTATGGTTTTTCTTCCAGTTCCTTCAAGAAGTTGAGAAAGGGATGTCTAAAGAAGAAGAAAAACAGGTGATGATAGAAAAAGCCATTAATTTAAAACTGATGTGTGATTATGTTGTCAGCTGTTCCTATGGTGACATTGTGCTGATTATCTGCATGTTGCACGATTATGTAAAAATGCTAGATGAGTTACGGTCGGATGATATACAGTACCAGGCATATTACCGCAAAAAGTTTATGGAGATGGCAGACAGGCTGGCGGTACAGATTGGCTATGATTATGATGAAGCAGTAGAAAAGTGCAGAAAAAAACAGCAGAAGCAGGAAAGCAATAGCGATATTGGGGAAGATGGGCTGTCACAGCTTATTAGACGGGATTTCAAAGCATCGAAGAAAATAGAGAAGGGAGCAGAAGCTGGTGGGAAATAATGAAATAGAAATCAGGAAAGACTGCTTTGGATATCAAGAAAAAGGCGGTTTTCCAAGCTGCACAGCATTAAAAGAATTGTACTGTAAAAAAGAGGAATGTGTGTTTTACAAGCATAAATCCAACAGGTCTGGAAAGGGGATGGGACAGGATGCAGCAAGCGGCCGATGCTGATGAAACGAAGCGAAGAAAAGCAAGGGAGCTGAGATACAGAAAACCTATTGTAAAAAACTTGAATATAGACAGAATACGGGAAGAACTATATGACATAATGAGTGCATGTGAGGATGTCCGGTACTATTTTGATGAGGATGAAGAAACTCTGATCAATGCCCTTGATGGGGATGAAGATGAAGCGTTTGAATTCAAAATGATGTTTGCTGATTTGTGCGCAGAGTGTGAACGAATGCAGGAAGATCTCGGCGAAGAATATGTGTTTGAATATTTTGACCTATTTTTTGTTGCGATTGGAGCTGGGGATTCTGAAGGTGGTCTGCTTGGCTTTGATTCTTATGAACAGGATTATTTTGGGCTGCAATGCACAGATGGTTTTGCATTACAGGAGAGCACAAAGAAATTAAAGAGACTGACAAAAGACCAGCTGATAGATGCGGCACATACATGTTTTCAGATCTATCATTCATACATGGGTCTTCGGCATAGATATGACTGCCTGAAAGCGGCAATGGATATCATACGGGATGAAAACACTGGGTATCTGCAGATGGTAAAGAAAATAGATGAAATGTATGAAAAGGCTGATAAAGAATCTTTTGGGTTTCGATATCAGTTCACCAAAGAGGTACAGGAACTTGACCGGATATTAGAGTGCATGCCGCAGGAAGCATGGATTCAGTAAATAAAGGAGCGTTAAAACGACAGATCAGAAAAATTTAAGGAGTACAGATAAATGGTGATTCATGGAAATCAGTACAATGTAAAAAATGGCGCGATACATGACAAAGGCGGAAAAGAAATAAAAGGGGTATTGGAATTTATAACACCTACCATACAAGAGTGGACAGGTGGGGATACAACTGTTTTTTCGATGCCATACCGCTTTAAATATAGCGCAGATGAAGCAGCCTTACAGAACTTTCTGGATCGATAGAGAAACGCCCAGATTTGTCAGTTATGGCAATGATGAAAAGAAGAACAAAAATGATGCAGCATGGATGATCAGAAGGGAGGAATCCTTTATGGAAGCATTAGGATACAGAAATTTTTGCATGGCCTGTCGTTATAGTAGGAATGAAAACGGAGAAATGGTATGCAAAGGAAAAAACAGCAGTTTTTATGGACTTCCAGTTAAGAATGTACTGAATGCACCGTGTATTAAAAAGAAGCTGGAAGATCAGCAATCGAGGAATGAGGATAAGTTATGATATGTTCGATCTGTGGAAGGAAACTGAGCAATCCCAAAAGCATAGAATTGGGTTATGGACCGGTTTGCTATGGAAAAGTATCTGGCGGTCCCAAGATAAAAAAGAAAGCAAAGGCCGCGATTTCTCGTCCGCAAGCAGAATGCCCCTGCTATGATATACCAGGTCAGATGAATCTTGAAGATTATCTTATGGATTCATAATGGAAAAAGGAGAGTGCTTTCGCAACCCTCCAACAGACAATTATATTCTATCACAAGCTGATAGAAAATAGAAGTAAAATCAGGGAGGGCGATAGCATGGACAGCCAAAAAACAGACGGAAGAGTTCTGGTAACATTGACACAGGATCAATTAAAAGATATTTATGAAAAAGCGGCTGCCATTGGTGCAAGGGAGGCCGTTAAGACATTCGAACAGGAACGAAAAAAGGAGCTGGGGAAAAGGGCAGACAGGAGGCTTAGAAACACAAAACTGCTTCTTAGGAATTATCATATGCTGAAAAAACATGCAGAAAATTCTGTGTTTGGCCGTACACAGATGGAAGAATCGGCAATGGATATACTTGAATCAATGATGTCAATTTACAATAATGATGTCATTATCGAAAGTATTAAGCGCAGCGCGACCAGAACGGCGGTAATCGTATCCCATATCGAAACAATGTTCGGATTGTATGCTGCATACTGTGACAAGTCACAGACCAGGGATATTGATATGAGGCGGTATGAAGTAATATGGGATATGTACATGGCAGAGGACACTTTATCAGTGAAAGAGATAGCAGAAAAGCAGAACCTGTCAAAAGACAGTGTTTATGCTGATCTGAGAGTAGCAACCGAAAGATTAACGGCTCTTATTTTTGGCGTGGATGGTTTGTATGTACGTTGAATCCACCGTCTCAAAAAAGTTTCCATTGACATAGCAATATGAAAGTGGGAAAATTGTATCCGTAAAATTCTGAATCGAACACCGGGGGAAGTCTGAGGTTATTGGACTTCCTTTTTTCGTGCAGTTTTTCCGAGAAAGGAGACGGCGGATAAAGGAAAAGCATGAAGCTCCTCCAGAATCACGAAATGGAGGGATTAAATGAATAAGGCTTTATTTGTACTGTCTGCCTACACGCTGATGATGCTTGGGGCAACGGTGCTTATGACAAAAAAAGAGAATCATGCAGAAAGATTCTGTGTCGGAGACAGGGATGCCGGATGGGGAATGTCAGCGCTTAGTATTGCAGCAACATGGATTTGGGCGCCTGCGTTGTTTACATCAGCAGAGAATGCATATGCCAGAGGCTTTGCAGGGCTTTTCTGGTTCCTTGTACCCAATGTGGCCTGTATGGTGCTGTTTATTCCATTTGCAAAAAGGATAAGGAAAGAAATGCCGGAAGGAATCACGTTGTCCGGCTATATGTATCAGAAATATCAATCGAAAGCGGTCAGGAATGTATACTTGTTCCAGCTTTGCACATTGGCTGCACTGTCAACGGGAGTACAGCTTTTGGCTGGCAGCAGGATACTCAGCATATTGACGGGGCTTCCATTTGTGGCTGTTACAATCATGATGGCGGCTGCTGCGTTATCCTATTCCCAGTTTTCAGGAATCAAAGCGTCCATGCTGACAGATGCTATCCAAATGGTTTTTATGCTGGCCGTAAGCATTGGTTTCGTTATCTTTGGTGTAAAGAATGGCGGAGGGATGGAAACACTTATTACGGGGCTGGGAGGAGCCGCAGGGGATGCCGGATCTTTGTTCTCTGCAAGAGGATTGGAAATATTTCTGGAGTTTGGGCTTCCGGCTGCAATCGGGCTTTTATCCGGGCCATTCGGTGACCAGAGTTTTTGGCAGAGGGTTTTCAGCATCAGGAAGGACAGGATAGGATGGGCATTTCTGGCCGGAGCACTGCTGTTTGGCATCGTTCCGCTGTCTATGGGCATACTCGGTTTTATCGGTGCAGGCATGGGGTATGATGCGGCAGATACAGGGGTTATTAATTTTGAGCTGGTAAATGCCTTGTTTCCGGCATGGGCAGCCATACCATTTTTATTTATGATTGTATCCGGGCTGTTGTCAACGATTGACAGCAACCTGTGCGCGGTTTCGTCCCTCACAACAGACATTGTAAAGGAAAAGGGACTTGGAAGGATGAAACTGTCTATGTTTTTGCTGCTGGCGGCGGGAATTATGATAGCCAATATACCAGGGCTGACAGTGACGCATTTATTTCTGATGTATGGTACATTAAGGGCTTCTACGCTGTTGCCGACAGTATTTACCCTGAAAGGGATAAAGCTGGAACCGCGGAGCGTGGCTATAGGGATTATGTCAGCAATGGCTGTCGGGCTACCGTTGTTTGGATATGGGAATATCAAAGGGATTGCAGCATATAAAACCGCGGGCAGCCTTTTGACAGTGCTTCTTTCCGGCGTACTGGCTCTGGCGGCAAGCAGAAAGCGGGGTGTCGGGAATGGGTGATGTGCTTGGCAGGAAACAGCGTATTAAAAATGATGACTGGATACAGGCGCTTGCAAAAATCGATAAGCTGGTACCAAAGAAAGAACTGGACTGGCTTGCCGAAAAGACGATAAAAGAGATCCGAAAGAAAACCAGGGGAAAGAGAGCCGCTTATGCATGGAGCGGCGGCAAGGATTCGCTGGTGCTTGGCGAACTATGCAGACAGGCCGGTATAAGCCCGTGTGTGCTCGTTATCTGTAATTTAGAGTATAAAGCATTTATAGAATGGGTAGATATCCATAAGCCCCAGGAATTGTCCATAATCAACACGGGACAGGATATGGAATGGTTAGCGGCACATCCGCATATGCTTTTTCCACAGGACAGCAAACATGCGGCACAATGGTTCCATATTGTCCAGCACAGGGGGCAGGCAAAATATTACAAAGAAAAACAGCTTGATATGATGCTGCTTGGAAGAAGGCGTGCAGACGGCAATTATGTTGGTAAAGGAGATAACATTTATACCAATAAGCAGGGTGTGGCCAGATATAGTCCTTTATCAGAATGGACGCATGAACAGATACTTGGATTCATTCACTATTATGATCTGGCGGTGCCGCCGATTTATGGGTGGAAAAACGGTTATCTTTGTGGTACGCATCCATGGCCGGCAAGACAATGGACTGGCAGTGTAGAGAATGCATGGTCAGAAATTTATGAGATAGACCGTTACATTGTGTATGAGGCGGCAGGGCATATTCAGAGTGCAGAAGATTTTTTGGATAAAATGAAATAAGGTTCATCACGGACAGCAGATGCAGGGCAGATTCTGTATGAGCTGTCCGTTTTGCTATTTGCAGGTAGCCTGGATAGAAAATCATACATCACAGACGCTCTTTCAAAATAAGATCAGGAGGATGCGGATGTGGAAATAATTAAAATGAAACTTGCAGACCTTGTAAAACCGGAGAAAAACGTCAGGATGCACACGGAGCAGCAGTTAAAGGAATTTCAGCGCAGCATTAAAATGTTTGGACAGATACGGCCGATTGTCATTGATGAAAATAACACCATTTTGGCAGGAAACGGGCTGTATGACACCCTTATTGCGATGGGGAAAGAAACAGCGGATGTATACCAGTATAACAACCTTACAGAGAACCAGAAAAAGAAGCTGATGATCGCAGACAATAAGATTTTCAGCCTGGGAATTGAAAACCTGGATACATTGAACTGCTTTCTGGAGGAGCTGCAGGGGGATCTGGATATTCCTGGATTTGATGAAGAAATCCTAAAACAGATGGTGTCAGATGCGGAAGATGTAACGGACAAAATAGCTGAATACGGCACGCTGGATGATGAAGAAATCCAGAGGATGAAAGACAGCACTGTACGCAGAGAACAGAAGATACATCAGGCTGGATCAGCATCTGCGGAAGAACATGGCCCGGAGATGGAAACGCCTGCGCCAGCCCAGCAGGAAAGGGCAGATGGTGAAGAAGCCGCCGAAATAAGAAAATCTGTTATCTGTCCGAAATGCGGGGAAAAGATATGGCTGTAAAAAGATGTGAGGCCAGCATTGATGTTGTGCAAGCGGCAAGAATACGGATTCGGAACGTGTTTGGAAACGGGCTGCCGGTATATATGTCTTTCAGCGGCGGGAAAGACAGCTTATGTATCGCGCAGCTTGTATTGTCCATGATACAGTCTGGCGAAATCAATCCGGTACAGCTTACGGTACAATTTATTGATGAAGAAGCCATTTTTCCATGTATGGAAGAAAAGGTAAAGGAGTGGCGGAAAAAATTTATGCTGTCCGGGGCAAATTTTGAATGGTTCTGCCTGGAAGTAAAGCATTATAACTGTTTTAATGAGTTGTCCAATGATGAGACATTTATATGTTGGGACAGGTATAAGGAAGATGTGTGGGTAAGAAAGCCGCCGTCCTTTGCCATACGTTCGCATCCGCTGCTCAGGCCGAGGATTGACGCTTATCAGGATTTTCTGCCGCGGCTGTGTTCGGACGGGGTAACAATAACCGGAGTACGGACGGCGGAATCTGTACAGAGGCTTTCCTACATTGCCGCTATGGGGCGTGCCGGAAGCAGGGCTACGAAAAGGCACCAGGTTTTTCCGATTTATGACTGGAAGGACCAGGATGTATGGCTGTATCTGTTTCAGGAAAAGGTGGATATACCAGACATTTATCTGTTTTTATGGCAGTCCGGGTCGAACCGGAGGCAGTTGCGGGTATCGCAGTTCTTTTCCGTTGATACAGCCAGAAGCCTTGTGAAACTGAATGAATATTATCCTGAGCTCATGGAGAGGATTGTAAGGCGTGAGCCAAATGCGTATCTGGCAGCTTTGTACTGGGATAGTGAAATGTTTGGAAGGAGTTCTGCTGCAAGGAAACGGAACGAAAAGGGGGCGCCTGAAAAGGACTATAAGGCGGCGCTTCTGGAACTGTTTTCTGATATGGACGGCAATTTTCAGGACGGGCATAAGCGGTATGTGGCTGACAGATACCGGAATTTTTTTATGAATGTGTCTGTGATTGCGGATAATAAGGATTGCAAAGCAATTTATGAAGGGCTTATTTCTGGCGATCCGAAGTGTAGGACATTCCGGGCATTGTACCAGAGGATCTATGGAAAGTATATTACACAGGCAAAAAAGAAGGAGGGGCTGCTTCATGGATAAGAAAATGGTAAATCCGCTGTCAACGCTGCAATGGGTGGAACGCAGCCGGATCAGTCCGAATGACTATAACCCGAATAAGGTATCAAAGCAGAATCTGGAATTGCTGAAACAATCCATACTTGCCAATGGATGGACGCTGCCGATTGTGATAAGGCCGGATATGACAATTATTGACGGTTTCCACCGCTGGACAGTGGCGGGCGAAGAACCGTTATTTTCTATGCTTGAGGGCAGGGTGCCTGTTGTAGTTGTGGAACATAAAGATAAGGCAGGCAATATCTATGGAACCGTTACCCATAACAGGGCAAGGGGGACGCATCTGCTCGGGCCGATGAAAGCGATTGTGAAAGAGCTTATGAACGAAGGAAAGTCTGTAAACGAAATAGGAAAGCAGCTTGGAATGCGGCCGGAGGAAGTATTCCGGCTTTCGGATTTTTCAAAAGAGGACTTCTTGAAAATGATGATAAAACAGGATCAGGGTTTTTCAAAAGCTGAGTTTATAACGAAGATTTAATGATATAACGGGCAATATTCGTGAGAGCTGGAAAGAGGGCTGTACGTTGCAGCGTTTCGCGCTTTACGATTGCAAAAACGAATCGGAGAGAGGTGGTGATATGCCGAGGGCGCCAAGTGAGAAAAAAGCAGAGGCTGAGAAGCTGTTCAAAAAGGGTATGAAACTTATAGATATCGCAGGGAAACTTGACGTCCCCGAAGGGACAGTAAGGAGCTGGAAGAACAGGGGTAAATGGGCGTCAGAATCCCCTAAAAATAGTAAGTGCAACGTTGCAAACAAAAAATCAAAAAACAATGCAACGTTGCAAAAGAAAAAACGGGGCGGACAGCCCGGAAATAAAAATTCCAAAGGGGCTTCTAAAGGGAAAGGAAACCATAATCCGGTACCACCGCCAGACGTTACAAAACATGGAGGGTACAGGCCGGTATTTATGGATGCGCTGGATGAAGACGAACAGGAGCTTATCAGAAACATCCCGGAAGATGAAGACTGGCTGCTGATGGAGCAGATACAGCTTTTTTCTATTCGGGAGCGGAGAATCCTGCAGGCCATCAATAAATACCGAGAGCAGAAAGGCGATGTAACGGTTGCAGATGTTACCCGGTTTGAAGAAAAACGGACTTTTAAAGACAAGGAAGAAGAAGCAGAATATAATCGCCGGCAGCAGGAAAAGGTTGATAAAGAAGAACGTCTTCCTGGAAAGTCTTATAGCATCCAGACACATACAACAAATAAAGAGCTGATAGTTGCCAGGCTGGAACAGGAACTTTCTTCTGTCCAGAATAAAAAGACGAAAGCAATCGAAGCATTGTCAAAAATCAGGCTGGAAAAGGACCGGATAGAAAGTGAAAGCGCGGGCAATGACGCGGTTGATGACTGGATTTCGGCTGTTGTGGGAGAGGAGGCTGAGGATAGTGAATAAGAATTTACGGCCTTTGCGTAAAAAATTCTTTCAAAAAAGAATCCCGGAATACCGCGGCAGCCCTGTGCTGTTTGCCAGGGAAGTTTTGCTTTTTGAGCCGGATGAATGGCAGAAAACAGCGTTGATGGACCTGGCAGAAAATCCGAAAGTGGCAATAAAATCTGGTCAGGGTGTCGGCAAGACTGGATTAGAAGCGGTAGCGCTGCTTTGGTTCCTGTGCTGCTTTCCATATCCAAGAATTGTTGCAACGGCGCCAACAAAGCAGCAGCTTCATGATGTGCTATGGTCGGAGATCAGCAAGTGGATGAGCAGGTCGCCATTGCTTTCAGAAATATTAAAATGGACCAAGACGTATATCTACATGAAAGGAAACGAAAAGCGATGGTTTGCCGTTGCCAGGACCGCCACAAAGCCGGAGAATATGCAGGGCTTCCACGAGGATAATATGCTGTTCATCATAGATGAAGCGTCCGGCGTTGCTGATCCAATCATGGAGGCGGTACTTGGTACATTGTCTGGTGAAAATAATAAGCTGCTGATGTGCGGGAATCCGACAAGGAACTCCGGCACTTTTTTTGATGCGTTCAATGCAGACAGGGCACAGTACCAGTGCCATACGGTATCTTCCAGAAACAGCCCAAGGACAAATAAGGACAATATCGCTTCCCTTGACAGAAAATACGGCAAAGACAGCAATGTTGTCCGTGTCCGTGTTGACGGAGAGTTTCCAGAGCAGGACGATGATGTGTTTATTATACTGTCTATCATTGAGCAATGCGGTAGTAAAATTTATGAGCTTTCAGACGATGCATCACATCCATTTATTGTATTTGGAGTAGATGTTGCAAGATTTGGAGATGATGAAACGGCAATATATCGGAATGCAAGAGGAAAGTTGAAGCTGGTGGAGAATTACAAAGGGCAGGATCTGATGTGGACAGTGGGGAATATCGTGAAACAATATAAGATTGCAATAGAGGACTATGCAGATTATAAGGGATATATTTATGTTAACATTGATGATACAGGTCTCGGCGGTGGTGTAACCGACCGATTAAGGGAGGTCAAACGTGAACAGAAGCTGCACAGGCTTGTTATTGTTCCAATAAATGCGGCGGAAAAGATTCCGACTGATACAAAAGAGGGGAAAGACGCAGCGGAGTATTACAATGATATCACCACTCATATGTGGGCTGTTTTAAAGGATTTGCTGGAAAACAAGCAGACAGAAATAGAAGATAACAGTGAGACATTTGCGCAGCTTTCTACAAGAAAATATTTTATGGCATCAAACGGAAAGCTGCAGTTGGAGAGTAAAAAAGAAATAAAAAAGCGCGGATTGCCTTCTCCAGACCGTGCCGATGCAGCAGCATTATCTGTTTATCTCGGTAAAATTCAAAAGTACACGCACAGTCCGATAAGTGATGCTGCTGTAAAAAATCTTGGGAAGTCAAGCTATTGGAGAAAGTAGCGTGAGAAGAATGGATTTGAAGCAGATAGAGCTTACAGAAAAGGATTTGCATTGCCTTGCAAGGATCATGCAGTCAGAGGAATCTGCGTATGATACGAATTGTCTATATTGCAGATATGCGTTTGAGTGTATGGAAGCATTTAATCAGAATAAAAAGGCACCATTTATGCCTGTCTTAAAAAAGATAGAGCATATCACAGGCGTGAACATTTTTATGAATCGGGAAACCATGCAAAAAGAAATACTTGCCAGTTCTTGGATTGAAAGCTGTCCTGAATTATTGGAACGTTTTAACGGTATGTCCCTTCATGAGCAGGTAGTTTTTTTAAAAAGTCATGATATTCTAAAATATGTACAGCAGGGAAAGTGAGGAAAAGGTAAAAATGCTGATGCTTAGAAAAATATTCAAAGAGTTAGTTAAAATTAGAAAAGAACTCCATAGCATAAGAAATGCTATGGAGCCTGGAAAAATGGATGCAGATACAATAGCGGGAGATATTGCAAAGAAGCTTGGGGAAGCGTTTTCTGCTATGAATTTATAGTGCGCTGCTTCTCGTATTCTCTTAAAACTGCAATAGAAGTGTCAACAGCGGCATCTATTACAGCAGTTTGGAGCTTGGATATGCCGCTTTCATCAGTAATATTTTGGTGATAGTTATCTTTTACTATTTTAGCAATTGCATCAAAATCTATCATAAAAGCTCTCCTTTCTTTAGTACTCGGCTCTGGCGGGAGCCTGTACTAAAATGATAGGAGAAATGATGAGCGAAGTCAATGAAATTAAAATGAAAGTGAGGTGAGAGAAGATGGCTGGAAACAAAGAGATTGGACGTATAGGACAGCGGCGGTATGGCGGTACCGTTTACGAAGAGTTTCTGCATGAGCTGAGAGGAAAAAGAGGGATAGAGGCCTACCGGGAAATGTCAGAGAACGACGATGTGGTGGGCGCTATCCTTTTTGCGATTGAAATGCTGGTAAGGCAGTGTAATTGGAATGTTGAACCCGGTGGAGATACCGCAAAGGATAAAGAGGCGGCTGAATTTGTGGAGAGCTGCATGAACGATATGCAAGATACGTGGATAGACACCATTTCCGAAATCTTATCTTTCCTTACTTACGGATGGAGCTTTCATGAAATTGTGTATAAGCGGCGCATGGGAAATACAAAAGACCCGCGGACAAAGAGCAAGTACAACGATGGCCTGATCGGGTGGAAAAAACTGCCAATAAGGGCGCAGGAGACTCTTTACCAGTGGGAGTATGACAATGAGGATAATCTGTTGGGAATGACGCAGATGCCACCGCCGGACTTTGGGACGTTCACGATCCCCATAGAAAAGGCGCTGTTATTTCGGACGAAAAGCCGAAAGAATAATCCAGAAGGCAGGAGCATTCTGAGAAATGCGTACCGCTCCTGGTATTTTAAGAGAAGGATCCAGGAGATAGAGGGTATTGGCATTGAGAGGGATCTGGCCGGACTCCCGGTAATATATGGGCCAGAGGGAGCAGATTTGTGGAATAAAGAAATACCGCAAAATGCGGAAATAGTGGCCGGATTGGAGAGTATGGTTCGGAATATCCGTAGAGACGAAATGGAAGGTGTTGTCCTTCCGTTTGGTTACAAGCTGGAGCTGCTAAGTTCTGGCGGTAACCGGCAATTTGACACCAATGCAATCATAAACCGCTATGATACCAGAATTGCAATGACGGTATTAGCGGATTTTATTTTCTTAGGGCATGACAAGACTGGCAGCTGGGCGTTGAGTTCTGATAAGACGGAATTGTTTGCCGTTGCCATAGGCGCATTTCTGGATATTATCTGCGAGACGTTCAACAGCCAGGGCATACCATCTCTGATTGACATAAACGGCAAACATTTTGCCGGAATTACGGAATATCCTAAAATGACGCATGGGGATATTGAAGATGCAGACATTACGAAGGTCGCAGCGTTCATTAAGGATATGACGGGAATCGGTGTCTTGGTACCGGACGATGGATTAGAGGACTATATCCGGCAGGTTGGGCATCTTCCGGAAAGAACTTCTGACACCAGGGAGATTGACCAGACACGGCAGAAGCAGCAGGAACAGGAACAGCCGCCAGAGCCGGAAACAGCCGCCGGAACTGAAACAAGTGAGGAAAGTGAGGAAATCCCGGATGAAAAAATAGAAGAGGCCAAAAAACGGTTGGGAAGGGAGACTGATACATGGGATTCCGGATGATTGCCCCAAAGCGGGTAAAGAAGGTAAAGACAGAGAATAGCCGGGAGATCCTTCGGAGGCTCGAAGGGTACTTGGAAAGCGCTGCCGTTACTGGAGAGCCGGTTGAAATCCTTTGTGGCTTTTGGGAAGACCAGCGGAATGTGATTACTTATCAGGAATTAAGGCAGGCGGTTATTGACGGGGCCATAAGCCAGGAAACAATGCGTTTGTGGATGCAGGATTATTCTGTACTGGTAGCAACCAGGCTTAGCAATCTATGGACAGATGCAATCATGGCAGGGGCAGTAGGACAGCCAATTCTCGATGGCCTGGCTTTTGAGTTCAATACACAGACGCCTGGCATATTGAGTTGGATCAGTGAACGTGGCGCAGAATTTGTGACCGACAGCACACAGGAGCAGAAAGACGCTATAGCGGCGCTGCTGACGAAAAAGATGAAGGATGGGCACACGGTTGATGAACTGGCAAGGCTTATCCGTCCCTGCATTGGCCTGACAGAAGGGGACGCAAAAGCAGCAGCGAGGCTCTATGACAGCATTGCAGCGAACCTGAAAAAAGAGCATACGCGCATGAAGCCGGAAAGCATCCGTAGGAAAGCGCTGGACGCCACGGCAAAATATGCGGAGCGGAAACACCGGCAGAGGGCATTGACGATTGCCCAGACAGAAAGCGCTTTTGCATATAACCGGGGCGCCGATGAAGGGATCAGGCAGGCGCAGTCCCAGAATTTTATAGGGGCTGTCAGGAAACGCTGGAATACATCCGGTGATGATGCCGTATGTAAAACCTGCTCTTCACTGGAAGGGACGGAAATAGAGCTGGATGCAGATTTTAATATTAAAGGCAGGATATTATTTGCAGGACAGCATATGCTGCCGCCAGCCCATCCAAGGTGCGCATGTGCAGTGGAATACATAGAGGTATCGCCGCCAGTGGGAAAGGAAGTGGGTGCATGAAAAAATTCTCAGACCTGATTGCAAAACCTGCCTGCAGCCAGAAGGAGAAAACGGATGATATTGTAAAAGGCCGGTTTAAGATCGCGAAGTCTGATGATGAAAAAATGCTTGCCTTTGGATGGGCGAGTGTTTCTATGCGCGTAGACGGGGAATTGATCGAAGACTGGCAGGGCGATATGATTGAACCGGGGGAACTTGAGGAAGCAGCCTATGAATATGTAAGGCTGTACGGTGAGGGCGGGGAGATGCACGAGCGCGGCGGCGTAGCCGTGCTGGTAGAAAGCGTTGTGTTTACGGAAGAAAAAATGAAGGCGATCGGGATACCTGCCGGCACACTCCCGATCGGCTGGTGGATTGGTTTTAAAGTGCTGGATGAAGATGTATGGGAAAAGGTGAAAGACGGCACCTACCCGATGTTCTCCATTGAGGGAGAGGCAGAGAGGGTAAAGGCAGAAGCCAGCACACATATTTCATAAATGACGGAATGGAGGCAGGAAAGTGGCAGCAAAACTGAAAAACCTCAAAATCCGGAAAGTGGATTTTGTGGATGAAGGCGCGAACCCAGATGCGCACATCGGGATGATGAAACGAAAAGGTGCGGATGCTCATGTTCTGGAAGACAGGCGCAAAAAAGAATCCGGGAATGTCCTGAAAAAGCTGTTTGGCTTTATGGGCAAAGCGGCAGGCATTGACCAGGGGGAAATCGACAGTGTGGTGGATGAAATACAGAAAGGCGATTCTGCCAGCTTTAATGAGAAGATCAACGAAGTTAACAACCGGAAGATAGCCGATGAAATGTGGGACATTTGCTATGCGCTGCAGTCTTCCCTCTGTTCGATCCTGAATGATGAAGGGATGGACAGTTCCGGTGCAGCGGCGGCAATGCAGGAAAGCCTGGATGAATTTTATGCAGCCGTGCAGTCGTCAATATCAAAATGGTCATGCAGCAAGGAAGCCGGAATTGTTAGAAAAAGTGAAGAGGTATCGGAGCCAGACCTTGAGATTATGAAATCAGCAGTATCGAGACTGAATGAAACAATCGAAAAGGCTGGTAAGAATGCTGAACCAGAGGAAGATTCTGAGGAAGACGAAGCAGGCAATCATGAAAACCAGAAAGGAGACGAAGAAGAAATGAAGATTGACAAGAGCAAACTGACCGATGCGGAGAGGGCTTTTTTGGAAAGCATCGAAAAGCGGTACGGCACAGATGGGGAGGCTGGCCCGGAAAATGGAGGCGCGATGCCAACAGGACAGCCAGCGCCAGGGCAGACGCCGGATGCGCCAGTTGAACCAACCATAACAAAGGCTGTATCACAGCCTGCAGCCGGGACAGCGCCCGCACAGCAGGAAGATGAAACAGACAGTATTTACAAGGGCCTGCATCCAGCAGTCAGGGCAGAACTGGAAGGATTGAAGAAATTCCGGGAGGCTGCAGAGGACAGGGAACTTTCAGAGGTTGCAAAGAGATATGCAATCATCGGCAAGAAAGAAGAGGATCTGGTTCCTGTGCTTAAGAACCTCAGGGCTGCAGGCGGTACCGCATACGATGATATGATTGCTGTGCTGGACCAGGCAGTAGCCACGGTTGAAAAATCCGGCGCATTTTCTGAAATTGGAAAGTCCGGGCATGGCAGCACGGATGGGAGTGCATGGGCCGAGGCAGAAGCAAAGGCAGTGGAACTTATGAAATCCAGGACGGGATTATCTAAGGCACAGGCTCTTGATGAAATCCTTATGGCAGATCCTGAGCTTGCTGCAAAATGTGAGAAGGAGGATTAAAGCATGGCAACGTATTTAGGAAGCAATATCAATGAAAGCCCAACAATCGTATTGCCAGCAGGGGATAAGCTTGAAAATGCACGTGCAATTGCCCTGGCAATCAAAGATGGGGCAGTCATTAAGCCGGAAGCGGGCGCCCATGTAATTGGCATTTCCCTTATTGAGACTGATGAAACAGTGGATAAGGGCAGTGATGTAGATATCCAGATCAAGGATATTGGCAAGTGGGTAGCCGGGGAAGAGGTTACTGTGGGCACTGAGCTGGCAGCGGATGCAGAAGGCATGGCAGTTGCGGCAAAATCCGGCGATTTTATTGTGGGTGTGGCGCTTAGCAATGCATCGGAGGCAGGAACCTGGATCAAGGTTCAGATCATCAAAGCAGGTTATAAGCCTGCTACAGCATAAGGAGGCAGGAAATCAATGGGTACAGGAAGAGAAGTAGGAAGCGCTGCTGAATTATCGGCGCGTATTGCGAAAGGGTGGAAGCCAAACCGCTACCTTACAAATATGAGCATGGCGTTCTTTGCAAACGCCGGGGACTCTGTGGCAACGAGCATTTTCCCAATCTGCCCGGTAGATTTTTCCACCGGGTATTACTATATTTTTAACAAGGGCGACCTGGCAAGGGACCATGTACAGAGAAAGCCGAAGTTTGGCAAAGTGCCGCCAGCACAGATGGGCCATACGGATGAAACATACAAATGTGAGGTTGACCAGATCATTGTCGGGATCGATCAGATTGGCGCACAGAATTACCAGCGCGCTAACGTGCCGCCTTCCATTGATCCAAGAAGGGCGAAGAACCGTTTTGTTACAGACCAGCAGCTTCTCCATCTGGATATTATGTTTGCGAATAATTATTTTAAGGCCGGGGTATGGGAACACGAATTTGAGGGCATTGCTTCCGGAACAGCAGCCGGCGGAAGCCAGTTCATTAAGTTTTCAGATGCAAATTCGGATCCTATCCGGTTTTTTGACGCACGCAAACGGCAGATCAGGCTTGAAGGAAGAAGGACGCCGAATAAACTGACACTTGGATACGATACCTACCTTGCATTAAAAGAGCATCCGGATCTGCTGGAGCGCGTGAAATACACAGGGAGCACTGCAAACCCTGCAAAGGTTAATGAAAGGGTGCTGGCGGAACTGTTTGGCGTTGATGAAGTTAAGGTGCTGTACGCGACTTACAACGCGGCAGAGGAAGGACAGAAAGATGACATGCAGTTCATCTGTGAGCCGGACGGGGCACTGCTTTCCTACACCACGCCAAGCCCGAGAATTGATGAGCCTTCGGCCGGGTATATCTTTACATGGGATATGCTTGGCAATGGAAATTACATGGCAACGGATGTCTTTGAAGGGGAAGGAGGTACGCATTCCGAATTTATGGAAGGCCTGCTTTCTACAGATATGCGCAAGACCTGTGACGATCTTGCATGTTACTTAAAAGCATGTGCGTAAAAAGGGGGAGTTATATGCAGTATTTATGTTTAAAACAGCTTACCGCAGCAAATGTGACATATTTTGCAGGGGACACAATTCCGGATGGCGTTATCCTGCCGGAAAGAAGCGCTAAGCTGATTAACAGCGGATATATTTCAGAACTGGATGAAGCAGTACTGCAGGAAGACACTGCCATGATGCCGAAAGACGGGATACCTGTTGATGGGGAGGTTTTCACACAGAAGCAGGTAGAACAAATGCTTGCTGAAGCAGTTGAAGACGCGGTAAATAATACGATCGTAGAAATGGAGAAAAAGCAGGCTGAGCTTCAGACATATACGGCAGAACTGCAGGCAATACCGCCGGAAGCTTTGGGTAATAAGGTTTTGATATCTGTCCATATAGAAGGCAGCGGGGAAAACGGCCAGATGATGGCCCTCCCAGTGGAACCGCAGGAGATCCAGCAGGTGTTTTCGGTTATGCAGCTGAATGCGGAAGATGGTGTAAAAGCGATTGCAGGGATTGACAGCGAGAATGTACTTATCCTTTTACATGCGGCAGATAACCGCATAACGATCAAAAATGCGGCCAGGAAACAGGCAGATAAATTATTCCCTGCTGACGGGGCTAAAAACGAACCTGGCAACGGTAACGGAGCCACAGGCACCCATACAGAGGGAGATGATACCTAAATGGCAAAAGGCACATACACGTATGATCCGAGCAAGCTCAAAGAGTTTGGAAAGGACCGCATGAGGTTTGAACTGGGTGATACGATGGTGGAGGGCCTTTCGGATACCACGGCTCTGACGGACGAAGAAATCCAGGCGGCAATCCATGCGCATCCGAAATCATGGAAACGGGCGAAACTCATGCTGCTTGAAAGCATCTGCCGCCGTTTTGCTTATGAGGTCGATACGAAAACAGGACCTTTGTGGCTGTATATGCAGGAACGGGCAAAGCTGTGGCGCGAAGACTATGATAAGCTGAAAAAAGAAGTGTCTGCAGAATCCTGCAGCGTACCGCAGTATGGAAACGGGGAGCATCATAAGCCCCCGTATTTTTATGCGGGCATGCAGCAGAATGAGAGGGCAGGGAATGTATGAACAGTACAAGGATGATGTATTTAAGGCCCGGGAACCTCTTTAAATATTTTATGATAGAGAGCTGCCAGCAGGCCGTGACAGGCACAGGACGGGTGGCAAACAGGCATACTGGTGATTGGACTAGGACTTTGAAAGGGTGCCTGGCAGAAGCGTCTGGCGATGACAGGACAAACCACAGCCAGAAGGACCACATTGTTACCCATACCATTGTGCAGGCAGGGAGGCCGAAAGCAAAGCGCATGGATAAACTGGTGCTTGGGGAACGTACCTTTTACATTGTTGATATTGACGATGCAGGGGCCCTTGGCATATCTACAATATACTATGCAGAGGAAAGGCGGGATGCAACATGAGGCTATGGATAGATACGGATGCCATCAATTCTGCGGGAAAGCAGGTGCGGATGAAAGTTTCAGAAGTGACGGCCAATATCAGCAGGCAGGCAGCTTCAAGGGGAGCCCGGGCAGTGAACGCTCTGAGGAATGCAGAGCTTAATGTGTTAAAAGGCCAGCGGAGCGGGAGACGTTACCGTAAATATCCGTATAAATCCATGTACACGGCTTCTGCACCAGGCGAACCTCCTGCAAGGCGCACAGGGAACCTCCGCCTGCATTGGAATGGGCAGGTAAAAACAGGAGCCTCATCAGGAGATGGCGTCGAAATCATTGCAGAACTGGAAAGCCAGGAACCTTATGCAGCGCTTTTAGAAAATGGCACATCCAAAATGGCAGCAAGGCCGTTTGTGGAAAAAATAAAAGAAGAGGCAGCTCCTGAAATCCAAAGGATCTACAGCGAGCCGTATACATAGGAGGTAAGAATCATGGCATTGTTGACAGAAAAGCCTGCAGCTGCCTTTGACCTTACACAGGTCGGGCGTGGGTGCCTGCTCTGGGCAAAGCATTTTTCATGGGATGAAGGGAAAGCAGGGTTCGTAACAACAGCGACAGAAAACCAGCTTATCGTGCAGTATTATCCCGGCATTGGAAATGTCACGAACCATTTTATCATCCCGGTATCTGAGGCAGCAGATGGACAGTGGGAGATCCGCTGGTCAGCTGATATGGCACTGGTACAGGAATATAACGTAAAAACAGATGATATGGATCAGGAAATAGAAGGGGGTGGTGCAGATGATATTGGAGGAACTGATCTATAAGAGATTTTCAGGTTCAGAAAAACTCGTAAAAAGCCTTGCTTCGTATGGCGGCAAGCCTGCTGTTTTCAGCCCGGAACCGCCAGACGATAACCAGGAAGGATGGGATGGGAATGTCCAGTATCCAAAAGTGATCTATAATTTCGACCTGCAGGCAAACGAGGAAAGGCACAGCGCCGGTACCCTGTCAGTATCTTTATTGTGCCAGAATACAACGGATGTCATTCCGGAAAAGATCGAGCCGCTGATAAGGGAGTGCCTGCGGGATGTGATATTGAAACCGGAAAATGGGATCCCGTACTGCTTTGCATGGGCAAGGACAGATGCATTTACCATAGATGAAAAGAATGGCGATGTGACAATTGGGAGCGAAGTACGGTTTGATATACTGGAATATCCTTCACAGGAAACCACGGATCCAGACCCGGTCATGGCGGCTTGTAATTATATCAAAGAAATATATCCGGAGTGCCTTGTCATGGGGCATGACGAGATGGGTGAGATCACAGAGGCGTCTGGAAGCCATCCGGTGATCTACTGCCGGCTGGTTTCGGTTGACAAAGGGCGGGAGACAAATACGGTTGCATGGATGGACGGAAAGATCGCCGTCCATATTTTATGCCCGGACAGCAGCATACGGCTGAAAATCGCTGCGGGAATCACAAACAGGCTGTCGCTGGACGGCGAGATCATTATGCTGGACCACTCCCCAATGTATGTGAAACGCCTGCAGACAAATTATAAGTCTGACTATCTAAAAGAAGGGCAGATTATTTTTACAGGGAATTTCGGGCTGCTGCGCTACAAGGCGAAAGGCCACACGCTGCGGCACGCCCCGTTTGCAAAATATTAGGAGGGATATATTATGGCGTCAACAGGAACAGCGGCATCATCCGCAGAAAAAAAGAATGGAAAAAATACAGCAGCAGATGCAAAGGCGCCGCCGTCTGTCAGAAAGAACGAATCCGTCTATAAGGCGGAGGAACTGGCAGCAGGTGCAGAAGATACATTTGGGACAACACCTGAATGCGTCCTGGCTGCACTCAGACAGGCCGGAATTACAGAATGCACAAAAGAAGAAGCGGCTAAGGCTGTCAAAGCATTCCGGGAAAGGAAGGTTGGGTAATGGCAGGTTATTTTAAAATCGGAGAAGAAAAAGTCAGGCCGGGGTCGTACTTTAACATCAGTACGAATGATAAGCTGGTAGAGATCATTAACGGCGTTACGGCGGTCATTTTCAGGTCAGATTTCGGGCCGCTCGGTGAAGTTACCGAACTTGATAAGGACGAAGGCTATGTCGAAATGTTCGGAACAGGCGGCACGACGGATGCGCTCAGGGAAGCGCTCAGCGGCGGCGCACTAACACTTCTGGCCTGCCGGCTGGGTACCGGCGGCACATGTGCGAAAGTTTCGCTGCAGGATGCAGAAGGGCAGGACTGTGTGGAGCTTGGCACAAAATATCCAGGTTCCAGGCCGTTTACAGCAACGGTACGTGAGAAACTTACGGATGCATCGTTGAAAGAATGCGTGATTTATTCCGGCACAAAGGAAATCGAAATGGTTACATTTGCCGCCGGTGAAGGAGAAGCGGCGGCATTGGCAGAAGCAATCGCCGGGACTGACAATTTTGTTGCGAAAGTGGCGGATGGGAAAGAAAAGGCGATTCTTGCGAATGTTTCGCAGTCAGAGCTGACAGGGGGCGCTGACCCGGATGTAACGGTTGACTCGTATTCAGAGGCGTTTACGATGCTGGAACCGTATACGTTCAATACCATCTGCGTGGATACGGAAGACACTGCTATACACCTGATGCTCCAGTCATACCTGAACAGGATCTTCCAGGACGGGTCGTTTGCACAGGCAGTTGTGGCAGAAACAAATAAGATTGACATCAAGACCAGGCAGAAGCGTGCTGCATCCTATGACGATGAAAAAATGAATTATGTCCTGAACCCGAAGCTACGTGTGAAGGTGACGGACGCTGCAACGAACACGGTAAGCTTCCTTGTAATTGACGGGTACCAGGCAGCGGCACGTATCGCAGGAATGATTGGGGCGGTGCCAAGCAACCAATCCCTGACGCATACGGTGCTCGATGATGTTACAGAACTGTTAGAGGAATTGACACCGGCACAGATTACAAAGTCAGAGAAGATGGGGTGCATTGTCTTAGCTAAAAATACGAAAAAGAAAATCTGGATTGACTACGCAATCAACACCATGATCAACCCAACGGAAGACAAGGATAAGGGATGGAAGAAGATCCGCCGTGTAAAAACGCGTTTTGAAATGCTGCGGCGCTGCAACCAGGTTACGGACGACCTTGTAGGGAAAGTAGACAATGACACGAACGGGCGCAAGACGATTGTAAGCAACCTGAACAGTGTAGGCGCTGATATGATAGGGGAAGGGAAGCTCACCGCATTTACGGCGTCTGAAAGCACAAGGTTTATTTCAGACGGGGATTCCTGCTGGTTTGACATTGATGTGGTCGATAAAGATTCCGCTGAACATATTTACTGCATGTATAAATTCCAGTTCAGCACGAATGTGTAAGGGATGCTTGCAGGCCCGGCAGCAAAGGGCATAAAGTTGAAAAAGGAGGCGAATAAGCCATGAGAAACCCGCAGGCAGCAAATGACGCCAGGCATGGGCGGACAGGGAAAGACGGGGCTTTTTATAACAGTGAAGGGACTATGATAGCCACAGTGGAACAGTTTACATCAAATGTAAGCTGGAACAATGCAAAATATTCTGTCCTTGGCGACGCACAGGAGCATGAGACAGCGAACACATTTGCCGTAAGCCTTACGATGTCACAAGTGGTAGTGGAAGATGATGCATTTTTTACGGAATTGATGGAAGCGATGGAAACGCAGATTATGCCGTACTGGTCATTCCAGGGATCTTTGCTCGGAAGGAATGGATCGGAGGAACGCGTGTCTTACTATGAAGTTGTCCCATCCGGGCAGGTGGATATCCAGAATGTGGCAGTAGGCGATGTCATTAAGCGGAACTGGAATTTCTTTGTAAACAGGCCGCCGAAGCTGACCAGCCTTTTAACAGTGGACAGAGGCTGATCTAAATAAAAAGAATAAATGTGAAGCAGATACAGGGAAGGCGTTATGCCTTCCTTTTTGAGTTGATCAAAAATCAGGAGGAGAACTATGCACCAGCAAAAATTTAAACCGGGAATCGAAATGAATGCCACAGCACAGGAGCCAGATGGCGCAGACACAAATACTGAAAATGTGAACTTTACAAAAGAACAGACAGCAAACCAGATGCGGATGCATGAGGAAGACTTTCTCCAGGGCCTTATTGATGCGGCCTGTTATACAGCAGAGGAAAGAAAAGTAATTGAAATTGCAAGGAAAGACCCTGCAACTGGCGAGAGCAGGGTATATTTCAGGTTTACTATCCGTCCCCTGGCAGAAGAGGAGTACGACCGGTGTAAGAAGAAACATACAAAGTATGTACGCAATAAGAGCATAGGCGTGAAAATGCCGGAGGATACGAATGCTGTAAAATACAGGGATGCGCTGATCTACCAGGCAACGGTCGAGGAAGACCGCGCAAAGTTATGGGATAACAAGAAAGCATGGGAAGTTATGCGTGATAAGGGGCTGCAGATCATGAATGGGCTGGATGTGATTGAATATTCACTGAAAGCAGGGGAAAAAGATGCTGTCATTGATGAAATTGATAAACTCAGCGGTTACGGCTCCAATTTGGAGGAAGTTGTAAAAAACTGATCCGGGCAGGCGGGAAGGCCTGCCTGCTCCATCATATTTTCCAAAAGCATGGGATAACGCCGGATGAATTTTACAGCAAACCAAAAGGCGTACAGTCATTTATGCTTGCATCTACGGTAATATCACTGGAACCAAAGGAAGGGGATGGTGCGGATGGCTGAAACAGTTAGGATCGAGATACCGATTGAGGTATTCGACAACACAGACCCAGAGCTTGGCAATGCCATCCGGGGCATCAACAGGCTTGGGCAGGCGGCGGACAGCGCCGGGGAATCTGCACAGCAGGCGGGCCGGAGGGTGACGCAGTTTGACCGGTCTTCGGAACGGACGCAGCGGACGCTTTCACAATGGATGAAAGAAAAATATGAAGTCCTTCTGGAAGCAAAAGACCGGGTTGCCCCGGTCCTCTCTGCCATTGGCGGCAATATACGGAATATTGCGGGCAAGGCGTGGAGCGTTACCATGAAAGCGGTTGATTTCGTTACAAAACCTGTGCAGGGGATTATCAACCTACTGAAAAACCCTATTTTCCAAGTCGGGGCCGTCCTTGGAGTCAGTATTGGTATGAAAGATACGATAGAAACCTATAAGGATTTTGAGGCGGCTATGTCACAGGTACAGGCGGTAAGCGGGGCTACCGCTCCGGAACTTGAGCAGCTCACAGACAAAGCAAAGGAAATGGGCGCGACAACGAAGTTTACGGCTGAAGAATCAGCTACGGCTTTTAATTATATGGCTATGGCTGGCTGGAAGGCACAGGATATGCTTAGTGGCATTGAAGGAATCTTAAACCTTGCGGCAGCATCCGGGGAAAGCCTTGGAACGACATCAGATATCGTGACGGATGCACTGACCGCGTTTGGCTTGCAGGCATCCGATGCCGGGCATTTTGCGGATGTATTGGCACAGGCATCTTCGAACGCGAACACGAACGTGAGTATGCTTGGGGAAAGTTTTAAATATGTCGCCCCAGTAGCAGGCGCCATGAAATATAACGTAGAGGATGTATCACTGGCGCTGGGCCTGATGGCAAATGCAAGCGTCAAAGGCTCTATGGCAGGCACTTCCCTCAAAACTGCCCTGGTAAATATGGCATCCCCGACAGATAAAATGGCTACGGCCATGAAAAAATATGGCATCAGCCTGACAGACAGCGATGGAAAGATGAAGACTTTAAAAGGCGTTATGGATAACCTGCGCACAAGCCTTGGCGGGCTTGCGGAAGCAGAACAGACAGCAGCCGCAAGCAGGATATTCGGAAAAGAGGCTATGGCCGGGATGCTTTCCATCATTAATGCCAGTGAAAAGGATTATAACAAACTGACAAAGGCGGTAAACAATGCAGACGGTGCAGCAAAAAATATGTCGGAAACGATGCTGGATAACCTGCAGGGCTCCATTACCCTGTTACAGAGCGCTGTTGACGGCGTGAAAATATCAACCGGAGAGCGCCTGGCTCCATACGTGAGGGGGATTGCGGACTGGATGACGGAAATGATGCCGGAGATTGAATCTGGCTTGGGTGAACTGATGGATTTTGTTGACAGGAAAATAAACAGCCTCAAGGCAAAATTTGCAGAGATCAGCGCGACGGATGAATGGCAGAATGCAGACTTTTTTGGAAAAGTCAAAATAGCCTGGGATGAAATTATCGCACAGCCGTTTTCCGAATGGTGGGAGAGCACCGGGAAAGCAAAGATTGCAGGTATGGCAGGCGGCGTAGGTGAAGGTATAGGTTCTGCATTGAAGACAGGAATTTTGACGCTGCTCGGAATAGATGTATCCGGGACACTGGATGAAGGAGCCAGTATTGGAGCTTCCTTTGCAAAAGGATTTTCAGAAGGGTTTGATTTTGAAGCCATAAGCGGCAAATTGATGGAAGGGTTAAAGAATATGGTTTCCAATGCAGCAAAACTTCTGCCGGGAGGTGAATCCGCAGACCTTTCTTCCCTGCTGTCTGCCGGGATGTTAGCGAAAATAGCCGGCCCGTTATTAAATGCAGGAATTGGCGGCGCAAGGTTAGGCAGGAGCATTTTTGGCAGCCAGACAGTTCCGGCAGAAGGCGGCGGGACTACTGCCGTTCCCGGAATTGGCGCAAGACTGGTCGGAAATGCCGGAGCAGGTACCGGGCTTCTTGGTTTTGGTGCGAATACCGCAATAAAGCTGGGAGCAGGAAATCTGGCGGGCGGTGCATCACTGTCAGCGGGCGCATTATCAGCCCTCGGCCTTGGTGCAGTTGCCGGTGGTGCAATTGGCGGTGTATCTGCAATCAGTGGCGGCATGGACATCTATCATGGATTTAAAGCAGATGATAAGGAAGAGGCCGCAGCGTATAAGGAATCCGGCGCCTGGAAAGTGGGCGGCGTTGGCGCAGGAGCTGCCGCAGGAGCCGCAATCGGGTCTGTAGTCCCGGTAGTTGGGACTGCTGTCGGCGGGCTGATTGGTGCAGGGGTCGGCGGCATTGCCGGGTGGCTAAAAGGAAACAAAGTTAAAGATGATTACAAAGAGAAGTTAAAAGAACAGGAAGAGGCTGAGGCGAAAGCGCAAGAACTTGCCGCAAAAACCCAGCAGGTTTTTGAATTGACAGGCGTTTCCATTGACAGTGCTGTTCTTGAAACACAGGAATTGAAAGATGCAATGGACGATGCAGGGGTTAGCGCGGAGCAGTTTGGCACGATGTTTCAGGAAGCTGTTGGAAACAACCTGAAAAGCCATTTCGGCGGCCTCAAACTTTCACTAAAAGAAACACAAGACCTTGCAGAAAGCATTGTATTTGATAAACAGGAAAAGGGAGTGCAGAAATTTTCGGATGCGCTGGGCGCGTCGGAGAGCAGCCTGGCCGGATTGAAAAACCGGATGCAGGAAATTGACCGGCTGAACTGGGAGGCGGAGCTTGGAATTAAGATGTCGAAAGGGGACGTAAGCAATTTTAAGGACGCTATGGATGCGCTGGCAGAAGAAGCCCAGTCTTATTTGAAAGATAAGCATTATGAAGCAAATGTAGCTGTGAATATGCTTGTTGGAAAAGACAATGCGGGAGGGATCAGGGAGAGCCTGAAAGAGACATATGCAGGGCTGCAGTCCCAGATTGATGAAGCAAACGCCGAGCTGCAGCGTGTAACGTCAAAAGCATTAAAAGACGGCGTGATTTCTACGGAAGATATGGTAAAAGTTAAGATCGGCGGCGTGAAGTATGAAATGGATGAAGCGGCGGCAGTTACGGAGCTGCAGAACCAGATTGCGGAGATCACAAATAAAGTAGCAGGTGCGCAGCAGGATGCAAAACTGGAAGCATTGAAAATCCGGTATAGCGGCGCGCAGCTCGATGCAGAGTCTTTTGCAAGCCTACAGCAGGAATTGCAGGCAGATGTGGAAAGTTTTACGGAAAGCTACAACCAGGCGCTGGAAGTTGGCATTACAAACCTAAAGCTCCAGCTTGGAGAGGGCGCGATTGATAAATCTACGTATGAAGAACAGTTGAAACAGCTTGCGGAGGGCTACGACGCACAAATTGATGAAATGCAGGTCAGAGTGGAATCCTTCCAGCTTGACACGATTGTAGAGTCTTATGGCAGCGCTTTGGATGGGATTTTACCTGATATTGAAGGGACGGCATCCGAAAAATTGTCTGAGGCAATGCAGAATGCACTTGCGATAGAGCCGGAGCCGGCAGAATGGAGCGCAGAACAGATTGCGTCCTGGTTTGGATTGGAAAGCCTTGGCGCAGAGACACAGGCAGCATTGTCCGAGATCTTGCAGCAGACAGCAGAAACTATCCCGCAGAAAATGAGCGAAGAGATCACAGGTGCTATGAGTGCGGTAGATTATTCCGGTTTGGATTTAGCAGGGCCGTTCTCCAACGAGTACATCGCACAGATGCAGGCAGCAGATTTATCAGCCGGCGCAAACGCGTTAGCACAAAATGTGGAGACAGGCACAGCAGCTTCTATGGGCCTGCTTACTTTTGCCGAGTCTGGGGCTGCGGTGACGAATGGGGTTGGCAGTGCAATACAGGCTGCGGATATGAGCCCAATAGCGTCCGCAGTGGACATTTTAAAATCTAATACAGATGCAAAGGTAAATTCTGCATTTGGCGCAGGGGTTTCAACAACTATGCCAGTCAATGTGACGGCGGATTACAGGCTGCTCAACCCGGCCGCGACTGTAAATGTTGGCGGGGCAGGCTCTGGGAATGCATCCCTGACAGCAACCATCTCTGGACATGCAGCCGGCGGCTATGTGCAGGGCAAGCAGTTGTCCTGGCTGGCAGAAGAAGGATACGGCGAGTTTGTCATCCCTACGAATCCAGGACGCAGGGCACGTGCTTTGGAACTGTACGAGCAGGCAGGTGAAATGCTTGGAGTTGGCGCACACGCAGATGGCGGCTTTGTTGGGAACGGAAGCCCAGCTTTTCATAATATGTCTTCCGGCAAAAACATCCCATCGCAGGGATCCTATTCCATGGATTCATTTATGGCAGAAAATGCCCCATTACAAGAGGTTTATCAGGGAGATATAAATTACATCAATGACGCTGTTAAGAATGCATCCTATGCCTATAACGAAGCCATAGACACAGATCATGCCCAACACGATATGCCTGTTACGGAACCAGGCCAGGACGCTTATGTGCCTGTACATTCTGGCCCGGAACATAGCGATGGAAGCACCCCGGGAGATGTGGCTATACAGGTAAATGTACAAATGTCCCCTGAGTTCATTATCTCCAGCCAGGACACAGGAAACCAGGGTACGGTGGATATCATGCAGGCGATCAGGAGGCATATGTCAGAAATTGCGGATGAAGTCGGCGGTGAGATCGCCGACAGGCTTAGCGAAGCGTTTGCAAACATGGCGCTGGAAGGAGTGTAATGGCAGTAAAAATAAAGCTTAAATCGGAAGACGGGAAGAAATTTTACTTTTCGGTCATGCCAGAAGAAATACACATGAAATCGGCTGCGAAATACCAGGCATTTGATGTTATCAAGGATGGCGCTATCAAAGTGCCGAATGGCATGGAGGTTGATGAAATATCATGGGACGGTGAATTTTTCGGGAAACCAAAACGGAAAGAAAGCATCGTCAACACGGACCATTGGAAAAAGCCTGCGGACTGCATTGATATACTGCAGGAATGGATGGAAAAAGGCAAAGTCCTGACGCTTATTGTTTCAAAGACGTGGATCAACATGGATGTTACGATCGCATCTTTTGAAACAACAGCGTATGGGGCTTTTGGAAATGTGAAGTATTCTATTTCATTCGCCAGGGACCGCCCTCTGGAGGTGCGCACAACAAAAGAGGCAAAGATTGGCAAGAAAAAGAAAACAAAGAAAAGGCAGAAAAAAACTTCAAAGCCTAAAGGCTCCGGGAATACTGCCTCTGCTTCTTATACAGTGAAGAGCGGCGACACTCTATGGGGCATTGCGGCTTCAAAACTTGGAAGCGGGGCAAGCTGGAAAAAAATTTATGATAAAAATAAAGCGGTAATAGAAGCAGAAGCAAAGCGCCGCGGCAGAAGCAATTCTGACTGCGGCCATTGGATTTATCCAGGCACAACGCTTGTAATACCGTAGGAGGCATTATGGTTGATATAAGTACACTGGAATATAAGGTTGTTGCTTTTGATGAAGGCGGGAATAAGCACGACATTACGGGGCTTATTGAAAATTTTGGCTGGGAAGAGAACGACCATGAGCTGGCGGTGCGCCTGTCATTTACAGCAAGGAACGATATTGTGTCGAAAAGCAGGCTGTCATCCATGATTAAGCCAAACTGCCTGGTCCTGGCATATGCCAAAAGCGGGAAAAAGCCGTTTGAAGAAGTGGCGCGCGGGAAAGTGGTAACATGGAGCCGCGTAAACAAGAACAGCGGGTATACGTTTAAATGTACGGCATATGATGACTTGTACTGCCTACAGAAAAGCCAGGATGATTTCTTTTTCCAGTCGGGGGCCAGTACAAAATCAAGAATAAGCAAAGTGCTAGGCCAATGGGGGATATCCCTTGGCAAATATGAGGGCCCGAACGCGTCCCATGGAAAGAAGAAATACCAGGCTATGTACCTATCGGATATTGTCCTTGCCATTTTAGGCGATGGAGTGAAAAAAGGAGGCAGCAAATGCACCATACGCCAGGAAAAGGGGCAGGTGCAGATTGTGAAGCGTGGAGGGAATCAGGATGTATATGTCTTTGAAACGGATAACACGGTAGCCCTGGAACATTCCCTCAGCACAGAAGATATGGTAACGCGCGTTAAGATCATGGGAAAGGAAAAGAAAGGCGGAAAAGAGAAAGTGATAGCCACCCTGAACGGGGATACAAAGTATGGCGTCCGCCAAAGGATTTACAAAAGGGGGCATGATGAAAAGCTTTCCGATGCAAAATCAGCAGCGCAGGCGATCCTGGACGAAAACGGCAGTTTGAAAAATGAGGCAAAGGTGCAGTCTCCTGACGTTCCGTATATTAGAAAAGGAGACCTGGTATGCATGAGGGCACAGCAGGTCAAAGGTGATTTTTACGTGCTCAGCATACAGCATGATGCTGAGACGCGGAGCATGACGATGGATATTAAAAGAAAGAAATGAGAGGTGGCCGGCATGGCATTTGATTCAAGCGGCGGTGCGAGCAAACTGGCAAAAGTACTGACACAGAGAATGAAAAAATGCAATGAATCCCCCTTAGTGCTTGATTTTGGTGAGATACTCCCGAATATGAGCCTGCTTACAAATACATTCCCTTTGGAGATACCAAAAGGACAATATACAATCTGCCGCAGCGTAAGCTGGAACCCGGCAATCCCTATGACAATGACGTGGTGGGCTGATGAAGCTCCAGGCGTCCAGGGATGGGAAGAGGAAGACTGGAGTGAAAAAGCGTGGCAGGGAGGGCCGGAAGATCTGCACAATCCTCCGGCCAGTGTCCCGCACATGCATGGGAAAAAAGGAGAACACGACCACGGATTGTGCCCGACAGGGCAGCATTACCATGATGTATACCTTCCGGACAAAATGAGATGGATCAAGCCCGGAGACCGTGTGCTTGTGGCATGGGTGGAAGATGAGGCAGTCGTTATTGACATCGTCCTTAATTCCGAGATTTTAGGTTCCTAAGAAAGGGGGATAAGAATGGCAGACCAGCTTTTCCCGGTATTTGAAGTCCCGGATATTGATGCAGGGGATGACGAATACGATGCGGAATATAAGCGGAGTGTGAAATGGGATCCCGTCATGGGGGATTTTGCCAGGGATAACGCAGGAAATATGGTTCCATGCGAAGGACGTGAGGCGTTTGCAACATGGTGTTTTAAAATGGTGCAGACAGAACGGTACGGCCATAGCGCCTATCTTGAGGAAATAACCGGGTATGGCCTTGGCTCTGAACTTGAAGAGGCGGTGCAGGAAAGCGACCATGATATTACTGAGTCCATGATCATCCGGACAATTACAGAAACATTAATGACGAATCCGCGTACAGAATATGTAAATAACTTTGCATTTGAATGGGAAGGGGACGACGTGCATTTTTCGTTCGATGTGAAAGGAATCGAGTGGGACGAAACATTTAAGATCACATTTTAAAGAAAGGGTGGATGTAATGCAGCCAGAATTTATACAGCCGGACTTTGTGGCAAATAACAGCCCAGAAGAAATACATGAGCGTATGATGGGAAACCTGCCTGCGGACATTGATGATATGCCGGGCGGCTTCCCATATGATTTTACCATGCCGGCAGCGATCCAGAAATCCGAGATCGTGCAGTTTTACATTGTGCGCGCAATCATGGCGGCATTCCCTCAGTTTGCATGGGATGATTGGCTGGATTACCAGGGAATGCAGGTAAATTTAACGAGGCATCCTGCGAAAAAGGCGCATTGTGTATTAGAAATACAGGGGGCTGCCGGTACCGAAATTGAAGCCGGGGCTGTGTTCTGCGTCCCGGCAACAAGGTTTACGCCGGCGATTGGGTTTTCTTCGGATGATAGCTGCGTGATCGGGGAAGATGGGACAGCCCTTGTACCAGTAACGGCGGTTGATGACGGCCCGGAATCAAATGTCAAAGCGGACTGTATTGTTATTATGGAAAACCCGCTGGATGAAATAATTGCAATCACAAATCCGGAACCGGCAATAGGCGGGGCGCGGCGTGAGCCAGACGATGATTTTTTTGACCGGATAGCAGAGGAATATGCCAACAGCAGGACATTCCTTGGAAACGACAGGGATTACATACGATGGGCTAAGGAGGCGGGTGCCGGGGACTGTATCGTAGACCCGGCATTTGATGGGCCAGGCACTGTCAAGCTTGTGCTGGTTGATACGAATGGCCAGCCTGCAAATGAAGAACTGGTGCAGGCTGTATATGATTATATTGTTTCACCGGATGACCGTTCGAGGAGGCTGCTGCCAACTGCCTGCGCGAAACTGTCATGTGTCCCGGCAACAACCCTGCGGGTGAATTATGAATGCACTGGGATGTTGTATGACAAAGATATTACAAACCCAGGACAGATTTCGCGCTGTTTTGAAAAAGCGGTTATGGCGGTATATGCACAAGCAAAGCAGGAAGGCATACTCCGGTATAATGATGTCCGGCCGGTACTTCGGGGCATAGATGGGCTGGAAGACTTTGAGGGCTTTTATATGAACGGGTCTATGAAAAACATTGTGCTAAGCAGCGAAGAATATCCATTAACGGGAAGCTGCATGTTTCGTTAGGAGGCGCTTATGGGCAGGATAGACCTAGAAAATTTCCCTACGAGCAGCAGCGCATTACGTATGCTCGATGATGTGTCAACTGGGTTTTATGAAAATTCATATGTAGGAAAATGGCTGTTTCAGGTAATGGGGCTGGAATACGATGATGCGTTTCAATTAGTGGAAGAATTGCCAAAACAGTTTTTTCCGGAAACAGCTACATGGGGGCTGAAATACCATGAAATGAAATGGCAACTGCCGGTCAGAGAAAACCTTGGGCTAGAAGAAAGGCGCAGGCTGATTTACAGAAAAAGGGACTACCGCGCGCCTATGACGCCGTATCGAATGGAAACTTTCGTAAGGAATGCCACAGGATTAGATGTATACATAGCTGACTGCCATGACCGTGGAAAATTTGGGTTTTCTCCAGGGCATCCCAATATATTCCGCGTAGATATTGAGGGAGGCGCAACGCTGGACGTAATCATAAAAGCTTTGAAGCTGCTGAATGAAATCAAACAGTCTCATACTATTTATGGAATATACCACAGCCTTGCAGGCGGGCCAGCAGATATGAAAACCCTTGCGGGCGGCGGGATAGGCAATCGTTTAAAAGTCAAGGCAAAGGCCGAAGAAAAAATAGAATCGAAGGAAACGCTGCGTATTCTGTCCGCGGGCGTAGTTGGCGTAACGTTGAAAGCGAAGCCAATATTACAAAAACAGATACGGGCATACGAAGCGGAGAATGTTTTAGCGGGTGTTCTGGAAGCAAACACTTTGAAGATTAAAGCAAAATTACCGGGAGAGTTAAGCGGAAGAGCACCAGTACAGTCGGTGGTATATGAAAAGGCGGGAAACAGGCTGACGGTAAAAAGGGGGATATAAAAGCATGGCAGATACAAAGTATTTTGCGGTTGTGACAGATTCAGGCGCAAAAGAAATGCTTGAAGCAGTTAATGAAGAAAGAAAAGTCAATATTACGCACTTTGCGGTTGGGGACGGTGGAGGGAAGTATTATGTGCCGGATGTCACTATGACAGAGTTAAAAAACGAGGTATGGCGTGGTGAAATAGGGTCATGCAGGATCAGCGAGGAATCTGAAAATGTTATGGTCGTAGAAACTGTAATACCGTCAAATGAAGGCGGCTTTACAATCCGGGAAATGGCGGTATTTGATGAAAAAGGGATCATGGTCGCTGTGTGCAATACTCCGGATACAGCAAAAGTAAAAGTCACGGATGGCGTAGTGCATGAGCTACACCTGCAGATGGAAATATTGCTTAACAATAAGGATTCTGCGCAGTTGGTTGTGAACCCGAATGTAGTAGTGGCAACAAAAAAGATATTATAAATTTAAGAATAGAAATGCTGCAGAAAATGGACAGCCTATATAGGCTTTTCTGTGGCTATTACTACAACCAAAAAGAAAAGAAGATCGCAAGCCTGCGCTCGCATGATTATGTAAATGGGAAACTGGTTTTCCCGGAAGGCGCCGCTTCCTTGGACGGCAGCAAGATTGTTTTGCAGAGTACTCCAGCGGGAAGCTGGCCACCGATCCCAGATACCGGAACCGGCACGCCGGATATCGGAAGTGGTACAGAAGGTACTGGAAGCCTGGAAGAGATTGCCGCTGCCGCGGCAAAGATCGTAGAAGGAAATATGGTAGAGATTGAAGCGGGGCAGGTAAAAAATATGTTCCGTGGAGAAAAGGCATAAAAAATCATTTTGAAGGAGGATACAAGTATGCAGGTTACAGGATTACAAACGCTGAATGCCTTGGTTGAGGAGCTAACCGGAAACTATGCGCAGAAAAAAGACCTGGCACAGTACAGCCTGAAAAAACAGGAGACAGCAGAGGAAGGGTATGCGTCAACCTACTGGCTTACAAAAAACGGCCAGAGGGCCGGGGACGCCATTAATATCCCCAAAGATAAGTTTTTGAAATCAGCCCATACAAAAACAGCCACGGAAGACGGCAGCCCGGTGGAAGGCTGCAAAGCGGGTGAAAAATACATTGACCTGCTGGTTGAAACAGAAAACAGCCCGGAAACGGGGGAGCATTTGTACCTGATGCTGAAAGATATGGTGGAACCGGTTCAGGAAGGGGATGGGATTGTTTTTTCTGAGGATAATGCCATTTCTATAAAACTGGATACGGCTTCTGGGAACGGCCTGTCTGTCGGCCCAGAGGGTTTGTCACTTGCACTTGCGACAACATCGTCCGCAGGGGCTATGTCTGCAGGGGACAAGGCAAAATTAGACGGCCTGGGCTTTACGGAAATCACAAAAGAGGAAGTAAAGGCGATGTTTGTATCCGCTTCCGGAGGGGCACAGCCGCAGGAATAGGAGGCCGGGATGAATTGGTTTAACAGAAACAGCCTGGAGGGCCTGGCAGAAGGCGTAAATGAAAATATTCTGGCCCTGGCGGCTGCCGTACAGGGTGCGGTGGAAGAAGCCTATGCCAATATAAGGGGACTGGAAGCCAGGCTGGATGCCCTGGAGCAGAATGCTGTCGCAGTCAGATATGCCGATGGCAGCAAGTTAGAAATTTTTCCAGCCGTTTCAGCAGGCACAGGCAGCCAGGAAGGGAAAGGAGAGGAAACGTAAATGGGAGCAGATAATAGGCCTGGTTCAAATGTAAAGGAAGCTGACGGGTTCTATCTGGGGCCAAACAGGGAAGAGCTGTTGGTTGCGGATAAGCAGGCACGGCAGAAGATCGCAGAGCTTGAGGCGCGCATTGCAGAGCTTGAGGCACAGCCGCAAATATGGGCTGGGACAGACGCGCAGTATGAAATAGACAATGCAGCAGGCAAGATCAAAGACGGCGCCATTGTGGTAAGCATACCAGAGGGCGCGGCACAGCAAGGGCAGGCGGAAGCCGCCATAGGCGTGCAGGGCGCACAGGAAGGAGGTCAGCCATGAGCGTAGGGGTACATACGCCGCAGGGGCTTGTGACAGCAGCAGAAATGCGGCGGGGGCTGTCAAGCTCCAGCTCTGTCACAAGCCCGACGGAGCTTGCGATGGCGGCAAGCGAGAAAAATGCCACAGAAGAAGGCACGATGGCAAACGATATCCATAAGATCATGGAAAGCCTGGGCATGAAGCACGCTGCCGCTTCCATGCAAAACGGCGCAACAGGCGGGGTTGAGGCTTACAGGAGCGGAAATGTCGTGTTTGCCATATTCAGGATAGACGATACGGCAATCGAAAACAGCTATAACTGGAAAACGGATATCGCAAGGATGCCAGAAGGGTACCGCCCGTTTTTGGATGTTGCGATGCCTGCGCATTACGACGGGCAGGACGCCCACGTAGTCGTTACCATAAAGACGGATGGGCAGGTAAGCGTATGGTGCAGCAAAAGCCCAGGCGGCACAATCATATTTACTGGGACATATTTTGTTTTATAAGCGGAGGGAAAAGATGGAAGCGCAAATTTATATACAGGCAGGCGGCGCCCGTATCCCAATCGGGGGAGACTGTCCGAAAACTATGAATTAAGCATTAACTGATCTTAGTAGCT
>CAMWXD010000003.1 GCA_947178105.1 uncultured Eubacterium sp.
GAGCACACGGCTGTTAACCGTGGGGTTGTTGGTTCGAGCCCAACTCGGGGAGTTTAAGATGGCTCGTGAATATTTCTTGTATGTTTACGAGTCTTAATTATTATCAGGCCCCATGGTCAAGCGGTTAAGACATCGCCCTTTCACGGCGGTAACACGAGTTCGATTCTCGTTGGGGTCATTATATGGCGACATAGCCAAGGGGTAAGGCACGGGTCTGCAACACCCTTATCATCGGTTCAAATCCGATTGTCGCCTCTGGAAACTCTAAGGTAATTGTACCTTAGAGTTTTTTCATTCATACGGCATGTGCTTTTGATAGAAAGGAATGAATAAAGTAATTATGAATATACAGATTATTACAGCTCCATTGATTGGAGGGCTGATTGGCCTTATTACGAATAGTCTGGCTATCAAAATGTTATTTCGCCCTTACAGAAAGATCAGGGTCGCAGGCATTCCTGTTCCGTTTACTCCAGGATTGATACCAAAAGAAAAGCCAAGAATTGCACATGCGATTGCACAGGTGATTTCCAGTTATATTTTAGACCAGGAGACGATACTGGCTGCTCTGGCATCTGATTCGATAAAAGAGGCTTATGAGCAAAAATTCGAACAAATATTTGCCCAATGGAAAGAAATGGATCTTAGTTTTGAAGAATTTTTAAAGAAGTATGATTTAATGGACACTGTAAATGTGGCAGAGCAGCAAATAGCAGATTCCATAAGCAGTTATTTGATTGAGAAGTGCAGACAGGAAGAACTTGCCCGTAAGTTAATTGAAAATGCTTTTGTATATTTTAAAGATAAAATGAATCCAATTATGTACAAAATGGGTAAGAAAGCATTGAAAGCTGCCCAGGAGGCTATGATCGAGCAAGCAGAAGAGATGATCGGAGAACATGGGAAAGAATTCATCAGTAACTATCTGGACAGCATTTATGTGGAATTCCTTGGAAAATCTGTCCAGGAAGCGGCTGTGTATGCGGAAAAAAAGATGCCGGATTTAAAACAGCAAATATGGGAACAATATACTGGCATGGTTGAGCATAAATTTGGCGAGTTTTTGGCAACCTTAAATGTGCAGGGGATTATAGAGCAAAAAATCAACGATTATGATTTGCATGAACTAGAGCAGATGATTATGGAAATATCTAAAAAAGAATTAAATGCACTTGTGTGGCTGGGCGGGCTTCTGGGAGTCATTATGGGATTTGTGAATTTGCTGTTTTAATCGACAAAAATTTACTTGACTCAGCGTTATAGGAATGGTATACTATTCCAAGAATTTAGAAATAAATCATTAGGGCGCAGTAGCCAAGTGGTAAGGCGTGGGTCTGCAACACCCTGATTCACCGGTTCAAATCCGGTCTGCGCCTTTGAAGAACTTCGAAACTTTGTTTTCGAAGTTTTTTCTTTTTTCTTAATTGGTATAGGATCACACAGAAAGGATGACAGGATGAAGGATATTTTAGTAGTGGAAGATGATTATGAACTAAATCAAACACTTTGCTATGCATTGAATCAAAGCAATTATCATGCCATATCCGCGTATTCTATTTCAGAAGCAAAAGAAAAATGCAGCATTGCCTTGGAGTTAATTTTATTGGATGTAAATTTACCAGATGGAGAAGGATATGATTTTTGTAAATGGATAAAAGCACAGAAAAAAATACCGGTTTTATTTCTGACGGCAAGAGACCTGGAAGAGGATGCTTTGCTAGGATACGATGCGGGGGCAGACGATTATATAATAAAGCCTTTTTCGATAAAAGTGCTGCTTAGAAAAATTGCATTAATTTTAAAAAGAAGCAAAGCAGAGCGCAGCCATGAGCAGGGTTTGATTTTTGATGATGGTTATTTGTATATTGATCTGGAAAATGCGAAAGTCTTAAAACAAAATGCAGAGTGCGCAGTTACACCAACGGAGCTGCGTCTGCTAAAACAACTGATTATGCATAAGGGGCAGCTTCTGACATATGATGTTCTTTTGGAACGGCTGTGGGACAGCGGAGGGCGGTTTGTGGACAGGCATACGTTGGCTGT
Source organism: uncultured Eubacterium sp. (assembly GCA_947178105.1). Classification (GTDB taxonomy): domain Bacteria; phylum Bacillota; class Clostridia; order Lachnospirales; family Lachnospiraceae; genus Eubacterium_J. Next base: position 2,044 of record CAMWXD010000003.1, read on the forward strand.
CAATGTAAATCGCCTCAGAGCAAAGATAGAAAATGAGGATCATGCTTATATCACAAATATATACGGGATGGGGTATCAATGGGTTGGAGTGTCATTGTAGTAATTGTTTCTGTATGCATTGCGGCAGCAGCGCTGTGGAACGTGCACAAATGGAAAAGAGAAGTATACCAGTTTGAAAATCAGGTCGAACAGGCTCTTGAACTTATTCTTTTTGAAGTTGCTGGAAGACAGGAAAGTAATGGCGAGATGATTTATGAATTTGAGGATACACTTTGGGGAAAATGCAGTGAAAAAATAGCAAGGATTGCTCAGATCTGCCGAAATAAGGAAAGTCAAAGCTTGCAGGAAAAAACGCAGATGAAAGAATTAATTTCTGATATTTCACATCAGACGAAAACACCAATGGCAAATATAAAATTGTATTTGGAGTTTTTACAGGAAGAATCTCTTTCAAAGAAGGGCATGGAATTTTTAAACAATCTGGAGAAACAGGCAGAAAAGTTGGATTTTTTGCTTCAGAGTATGGTGAAAATATCACGGCTGGAAGCGGGAGTGATTCAGATTCGAGGCGGGCAGCATAAGCTATATCCGACAATTACGAAAGCTGTGGAAGAAATCGCACCGGCTGCTGCACATAAAAAGATTACGTTGTATGTAGATTGTGACGAAAAAATGGAATTGTGGCACGACAGAAGGTGGGTAGAGGAAGCTGTCTTTAATGTGCTGGACAATGCTGTGAAATATACACAAGCAGAGGGCAGTATTTTTTTGCAGGCGTGCAGGCAGGAAATCTTTACAAAGATCAGTATTCGTGATAATGGAAAAGGTATCTTACAAGAAAGACAGGCTGCAATCTTTAAGAGATTTTATCGGGAGCCTGAAGTACATGAACAAAATGGAATCGGGGTCGGATTATATCTAACACGACAGATTTTAGAGCTTCAGGGCGGTTATATAGAAGTACATTCGGAACATGGAGAAGGGTCAGAGTTTTGTCTTTATTTGCCCAATGATCGGATTACGGAATGAAAAATCACAATGTTGTGATTTTTTCAGATTGAGACAGGTTTGTGATTTTCATATGATATTTTAATGATGTAAGGAACTGCGGTAAAAAAGAAAAAAGATGAAAGGAAATGCATATGGAATCATGGATTGTGGAGACAAAAAATCTAAAGAAGTATTATACGCTTGGCAGCAATACAGTAAAAGCACTTGACGGAGTTGATTTTCTTGTAAAGGAGCAGGAGTTTGTTGCGATCATCGGAAAATCAGGGAGCGGAAAAAGTACGCTGCTTCATCTGATTGGAGGCATTGATCAGCCTACTTCCGGCGAAATTAGCGTGGAAGGGAAAAAACTGGCTGGAATGACGAAGGAACAGTTAACGATTTTCAGGCGCAGAAAAGTGGGATTCATCTTTCAAAATTATAATCTTGTACCAGATTTAAATGTGTATGAGAATGTAATACTTCCTCTACAGTTAGACGGGAGGAAGGCGGATGCGGCATTTGTAAATGCTATTTTAGAATTTTTAAAGGTAGGGGAGAAAAAAGAAGCTCTGCCTGGAATGCTTTCGGGAGGACAGCAGCAGCGAGTGGCGATTGCAAGGGCGATTGTGTCGAAGCCGGCGATCATTCTTGCCGATGAGCCGACGGGAAATCTGGATACTGCGTCGAGCCATGACGTACTGGGATTGTTAAAAGCGGTAGCGAAGCAGTTTCAGCAGACGGTTATCCTGATTACCCATGACCAGGATATCGCGCAGATGGCTGACCGGATTGTACGCATTGAGGATGGTAAGATTGTGAAGGGGAGTGGTATTTGTGATTCAAAATAACAATATGGCTGTCTCAACACGTATGGCTGTCAGGCATCTCAAGGGCGGAAAACAGAAAAGCATGACAATGGTTTTAGCAGTACTGTTATCTTCTTTTCTTTTATTTTGTATATTTACTGTAGGAATCACTTATTTTAGGATGCTGCGGGTACAAAACCTTCGGCTGCAAGGCGGTGTATATGATGCAGTGTTGTATGGAGTCAAGAAAGAACAACTGGAGATCTGCAAAAACGATCCTGCTGTTGCAAAAACCGGATTGTTCTGTATGTCTGGCTATATTGATGAGACAGAGTATGATAAGACGCCGGATATCATCATGGCATATGCAGATAAGGTATACTGGGAGGAAATAAAGGCGCCTGTAAAGACATGGACCAGGGGTGCTTATCCGACAAAATTTGACGAGGTCATGGTGACAGAGCAGGTATTAAAGCAATGCGGGTTGGATGGCCTGGATGTGGGAGATTGTTTCAAAGCTGTTTATGTGTGTAAGGAAGAAAAAAACGAGAAAGTATTTCGCATTTCAGGAATATGGGAAGGCTTTGGAGATACAGGAACAATGTTTGTATCGGAACAGTTTTACAGACAATCCGGCTATACGCCTGAAAATGTTAGTTCCGGGCGCTGTATTATAGATTTTAAAAAGGATATTATGACAAATAGGGAACAGAATGCATGGATCGGGCAGATGAAGCTTGAAAAGAATCAGACGCTCGTTTTTACAGGTGATCTTGGTTATTCTGTAGAAATATTTATTGCCACAATCTGTCTGGTTTGCATGATTTGTATGTGTGCTTATTTGCTTGTCTATAATATTATGTACCTTTCTATTGCCGGAAATATCAAATATTATGGCATGTTGCAGACGATCGGGATGACACAGCGCCAGATTCGAAGGTTTGTAAACAGCCAGATGTTTATTATTGGCAGTACTGGCATTGCCGGAGGGATCTTTTTAGGCAGTCTTGTCTCTTTTGTGCTGGTACCGGCAGTGATCAGCTCTTTAGGAATACACGCAGAACATACAGATTGCAATATAATCTCATTTTATCCTGAAGTTTTTTTGCTGACGGTTTTACTGACAGCCTTTACTTTGTGGGCGGCGGGCAGGAAGCCTGTAAAAATGGCTGTGCGGTGTACTCCGCTGGAGGCGCTTGGGTATTGTCCGGCAGCAATGGCAAAAAAACGCTATAAAACCGGAAAGGGAAGCCTGATTTGGCGTATGGCAAAGAAACAGATTATAAAAGATAAAAGGCGTTCGGCTGTAGTGATGCTGTCCCTGTCAGCAGGCATGACCGTTTTATTAAGTGTAGCTGTGCTGGTACGTTCACAAATGCCGGAGAATGCGGTCTATAATTACAGAAATTTTGATATGATGTTAAAAAATGATACTGTAACCAAGGAGCAGAGGAAAGACAGGATTTCTATTTTTGATCAAAACCTGTTAGAGGAGATCCAAGCGACGAAAGGAGTGGCAGAGGCAGAGCCTTTTTTGTATACAGAGATTATGATTCCATGGGAGCCTGATTTTATGGACAAATGGATGAAGGAATTTTATGAAGTATGGAGAGAAGAGCCTTATAAGGAAGGCATACAAAATTATAAAAGGCATCCTGAGCGATTTACTACCTCTCTTGTGGGAATTACAGAGACGGATTTCAGGGAGCTGAACCAGACGCTTGAAGAGCCGGTTGATGAACAGGCATTTTTAAACGGAGAAACATGTTTTTTATTTCGGGAAAGCCTGCATTTTGAAAACGAGGATGCGGCTGGCAAGTCCATTTCCTGTGTGTTGTATGAGGATAAAGAAAAGATACGCACTTTTGAGATTGCAGCTTTTACCGATGTAGGCGAATATTGTGCTTATATTGGTTATACACCTACAGTCATTGTCATCGATCAAGCTGTAAAGGAATTTGTGAAGGAGCCAGACATTTTCAGAATCAATATTCGGTATGAGGAACAATATGATATGGAAACCGAGCAAGCATTATTTGAAACATTGGGAAAGATCGCCCATGCAAGGGATTATTCTTACAGTTCGAAAATAGAAGATACGCAGGAGATTCGAAAAGCACAGGGAAAGATGATGCAGATTGGTATGGGGATGATAATGATTCTGGCAATGGTCGGGTTTTTAAATTATATCAATACTTCAGTCGGGAATATGCAGAGCAGGAAGCTGGAGATTTCTGTTATGGAAAGTATCGGAATGACCGGCAGGCAGATGAAAAAGATGCTTGCATTGGAAGGGTTGCTGTATGCGGGCGGGGCATGTCTGATGACAGCGACGGCAGGTATGGGGCTGTCTTACTGTCTATATCGGGCTATGAGCTATGGAGGGACATATTTTTCAGTTCCGGTTGCTCCTGTATTGGCAGCAGTGGCTGTTACGGCTGCTGCATGTATGATTGTTCCGGTTGTTGTGTATTGGCAATATGAGAAAAGGCATACAATGATAGAATATGTAAAGGGGATTGTATAAGGATATAAAATCGTTTGCAAAAAAATTACTTGACCTGACGTAGTAATTGTGGTATAACTACTTCAACAGACGTAGTAATTATTTGTGATTGTTGACAAAGTTCCATTCGATTGTGGATCATTATGGATTTTAGGAGGTGGGCGGTTGATAAGTAATGATGTTATCCGTGGATATACGGATATTATCATTTTGAACTTGTTGTTGGAAAATGACTCTTATGGATATGAGATATCAAAGCAGATCCGTAAAATATCAGAAGAAAAGTATGTGATCAAAGAAACTACGCTGTATTCAGCTTTTACAAGGCTTGAGAAAGCGGGTTATATCATCTCTTATGCAGGCAGCAAGACAAATGGAAAGAAAAGGGTCTATTATCATCTGACCGAGGAGGGACGCATCCATTATGCTGAAAAATGCAGAGAATGGTTTGAGGTCAAAGAGCTTGTGGATAAGTTTGCAGCAGTTTAGTGATTAAAGGAGCAGCAGTATGGAAACAATCTTGAATTATTTGGACAACATGTTTGTCAATATGCCGCAGACGCCGGAAGTATTGCGTGCGAAGGAAGATCTTGCGGAAATGATGGAAGATAAGTATAACGAATTGATAGCAGAAGGCAAGATGCAAAATGAAGCAATCGGAATCGTCATTTCAGAATTTGGGAATATTCAGGAATTAATAGACGAATTGGGCATCCAAAAGGAACAAGAAAAAACAACGGAGCAGGAAGCAGAAAAAAGCCAGCACAGTGTCAATCTAAAGAAAGAGGACGTTACAAGAGAAAGCTTTGAGCAGGAGGAGCAAAAAAAGCAGGAAGAGCAGCAAAAGCAGGAAGAACAGCAAAAGCAGGAGAACCAAAAGTGGCAGAAAGAACAAGAGAATGATTATAATGGAGCAGGCAGAAAAGAACGCTATGTGTCAGCACTGGAAGCGGATGAGTACCTGTTTGCCGTAAAGCAGGCGTCATGCAAGATTGCGGCGGGAGTCTTTCTCTGTATCTGTTCTCCTGTGCTGTTGATGCTTTTGGCAGGAATCAAGGAGTTTCTTTTCCCGATTTCAGACGGTATCGTGATTGGGCTTGGATTGACCGTATTGTTATGTATGGTTGCCTGTGCAGTCGGATTGTTTATTACCTCAAATATGAAAATGGAGGCATACGAATATTTGAAAAAGGAATGCTTTGCGTTAGATCCTGTATATGAGCAGTCTGTGCGCAATATTTGGGAGATGCAGAAAAAAAGCAAAATTACATTCAAAATTACGGTTGGTGTTGCTTTATGTATTTTATCTGTTGTGCCTGTGATTGTCAGCGGTGTCATTATTACAGAAAGCGGTAACAATGAGTTTCCAGTGCTGTTATCCGTGTCGTGCCTGCTTGTTATAATCGGGATTGCAGTCTCGATGTTTATTACAGGCGGGATGGAAGAGGAGTCTTATAAAGTGATACTGCAAGAAAAGGAATTTTCCGTACGAAAAAAATCAGGCAAAAAAACGGAAGAGCTTTTAGGAGCCATTTATTGGCCGATTGTTATCCTTGTATATTTGTTATGGAGCTTTTCAACGGGGAGTTGGGGTATTACATGGATCCTCTGGCCGTTTGCCGCCGTTGTTTATGATGTTGTGTGCAAAGCGATAGATGCCTCTGTGCAGGAAAAGGAACTGTAAACAAATAAAAACCAGGCGGCAGTCATTGCCGCCTGATGAATACAACTTATCTGTATGGAGTGTTAGTTTGCGTGATACAGGATTTTCATATATTTCTTTTTTCCGCGTTTTATAATAAATTCTTCAACTGCGAGATCTTCTGCCCGGTAGGAAGCTTTGCTGTCTGTTACCTTTTCATTATTCACAGTTACCCCGCCCTGTTCAATATTGCGTCGGCCGTCGGAACGGCTGGAGGCAAGCCCTGCTTTTACTAACAGTGAAATCAGGTCAATGGAGCCTTCGGTCAGGTCTTCGGCTGTAATCGTAATTGTCGGCATATCTGCGGTATTGCCGATGCCTGAGAATAGTGCGCGCGCGCCGTTTTGTGCTTTTTCGGCTTCGTCTTGTCCGTGTACGAGCTTTGTCAGCTCATATGCAAGGATTTCCTTTGCTGTATTTAACTGGCTGCCCTCCCAATGATCCATCTCATTGATCTGCTCTAACGGCAGGAAGGTAAGCATTCGCAGGCATTTGCGTACATCAGAGTCAGAAACATTTCTCCAGTACTGGTAAAAATCAAATGGAGACGTTTTGTTCGGATCAAGCCATACAGCGCCGGATTGTGTCTTGCCCATTTTTTTGCCTTCAGAATTAAGCAGCAGGTTAATTGTCATTGCATAGGCGTCTTTTCCAAGCTTGCGGCGGATCAGTTCTGTGCCGCCGAGCATGTTGCTCCATTGGTCGTCGCCGCCGAACTGCATATTGCAGCCATATTTTTGGAACAGGGTATAAAAATCATAGCTTTGCATAATCATATAGTTGAATTCCAGAAAGCTCAGCCCTTTTTCCATACGCTGTTTGTAGCATTCTGCGGTAAGCATACGGTTAACGGAAAAATGGGCGCCGACCTCACGCAGTACTTCAACGTAGTTTAATCCAAGCAGCCAGTCGGCATTGTTTACCATCAGCGCTTTGTCTTCTGAAAAATCGATAAAGCGGCTCATTTGTTTTTTAAAGCAGTCACAGTTGTGCTGTATGATTTCCGGTGTCATCATCTGGCGCATATCTGTCCGTCCCGATGGGTCTCCGATCATCGCCGTACCGCCGCCGATTAAGGCGATTGGTTTGTTTCCAGCCATTTGCAGGCGTTTCATCAGGCATAATGCCATAAAATGGCCGACATGCAGGCTGTCTGCTGTTGGGTCAAAGCCGATGTAGAATACGGCTTTTCCGTTGTTGATAAGCTCTTTGATCTCTGCTTCGTCTGTCACCTGGGCAATCAGGCCGCGGGCGGTTAATTCTTCGTATAATGTCATGGTTGTTTTCCTTTCTGCTTCTTTTTGCCTATTTTATGAAATAAAAAAACCCGTCCTATTGGTTTTTCTGCCAATAAGGACGAGTATGATTTCCCGTGGTACCACCTTTTTTTTACAGTCCATTCACATGTACTGTCTTTGCAAGTATAACTATATGAATTATACTTTCACACGATAACGGGTGTTGATCCGTTGCAGCCTACTGCATCTTAATTTGCATTGGAGATGGTTCAGTGCACAGCTTGGGGAGGTATTCAAAATAAGCTTCTCATGCACCTCTCATCAGCCGGTTGCTTTCTGTTTGTTCCGCTTATTTTTACTTGTTCCCGTCACAGCCTTTGTTCTATAGAATTATCTTGCATTATAAAAACTTTTTATAAAGATGTCAAGAAATTTTTTTGAAATTTATAAATGTTTTGTAAAGGTTTCGGGAAATTTTTAGAATTTTTAGGAGTGTACAGGTTGTAACATGGATTAAAGGTTGACAAATAATATTATATTGGATATAATATTGGATATTAAATAATAAAGGAGGAATGTAAATGTGCCAGTCATGCCGGCCGCATGTTTTGCGTGTGATAAGCGGCAGTACTTTAAAGATGATAGCAGTGATCACGATGCTGATTGATCATACTGCGGCTGGAGTATTAGGCAGGTTTTTGTCATCGCGGGGTGCAAATGATCTGAATTGGTCGGATATGTCCGCCTATGAGCAGTGGATGAGCCAAAATGAAAATCTGATGCAGGCATATCAAATCATGCGGGAAATAGGACGCGTTGCGTTTCCAATTTATTGTTTTCTGCTTGTAGAAGGATTTATGCATACGAAAAATCGAATGAAATATGCAGGGCGTCTGCTTTTGTTTGCGTTTCTTTCGGAGATACCTTTTGATCTTCTGTTTCAGGGAAATCCGTTTGATTTTAGCTATCAAAATGTATTTTTTACACTGTTTTTCGGTATGCTGGCAATGATCGCGATGGACTGGGCTGCAAAGCGTGAAGTTGTGTTTGCTGGAAAGATACTGTTGACATGCCTGTCTGCCGGTATCTGTATAGAAGCAGCAAACATCATGATGACGGATTATGCCGGGCTTGGGGTGCTGTGTATTGTCGTGATGTATCTGACAAGAAAAAATAAGGAATTGCAGATTGCAGCAGGAAGCTGTTCATTTTTATACTTTTTGCGGGAAACGGCGGCACCGTATGCATTTTTATCGATCGCAATGTATAATGGCAGGCGGGGATGGAGGATGAAATATTTCTTCTATCTGTTTTATCCAGTTCATTTGCTGCTGCTCTATCTACTCTGTATGGGGCTTGGGATTGCATCCTATCCGTCTTGGTAGACGAATAGGATATGCCTGTGAGGTGCCTACAGTAAAACTACTGCAAATTCATATTGCAAAAAATGAATGCACATATTATAATGGCTTATATGTAAGCCGCAACCACATAGCATTTTCGGAAATGAAATGCGGAAAGGATGGATGAAATGGAACTGTTCGACAAATTAGGAGATACCATTGTATCTGTATCAAAGGATGCAACACAAAAGGCAAAAGATTTTTCAGATCTGGCAAGAATCCGTATGGAGCTGCGTGCAAAACAGGATTATCTGAATAAGCTGTTTTTGGAGATCGGCAAGATTTATTATGATGCACATAAGGACGATGAAGAAAAAGAGTTTAAAGAGCAGATGCTGTTAGTCAAAGATGCGCAGGAAGTAATTGAAGAATTGAAGCAGCAGTTGGGCCAGATCAAGGGAATGGTGACATGTGCAGAATGCGGGCAGGAGATGCCGCTGGAAGCGGACTATTGTTCCAAGTGCGGTACGAAGCTTGTAAAGCCAAAAAAAGAAGAAGAGGAAGTATTTGAAGCAGAAGTAGTAGAAGATGCTGATTCGGAGGAAGGAAACGCTGAAACAGCAGCAGACGTACAGGAGACAGCGTCAGTTGATGCAGAAGCAGCAGATCCTGTTCAAGAAAAAGAAATCGTTACAGAAGAAAAAGAAAATGCAGAAGAAATTATAAAATAAAGCCATGCAGATACTGGTGCACCGACAGGCAGCAAAGTCCGTGCACCGGGCATAGAAAAAGACTACATGCGAAGGAGAGGTTACAGGGAATCAGATATGAACAGCAAAGGCAAATATTATATTACAACGGCGATCGCTTATGCATCCGGCAAGCCGCATATCGGCAATACTTACGAAATTGTGCTTGCGGATGCAATTTCACGTTTTAAAAGGCAGGAAGGTTATGAAGTATATTTCCAGACCGGAACGGATGAGCATGGGCAGAAAATCGAGCAAAAGTCGCAGGAAACAGGGATTACACCAAAAGAGTATGTGGATCGTGTAGCGGGTGAGATTAAAAAGATCTGGGATTTGATGAATTGCTCTTATGATTATTTTATCCGCACGACGGACGAAGGACATGAGAAGCAGGTGCAGAAGATTTTTAAGAAGCTGTATGACAAAGGCGATATTTATAAAAGCTCTTATGAGGGGATGTACTGTACGCCGTGTGAGTCTTTCTGGACGGAATCACAGCTTGTAGATGGAAAATGCCCGGACTGCGGCCGCGAAGTAAAGCCGGCAAAGGAAGAGGCATATTTCTTTAAAATGAGCAAGTATGCGGATCGTCTGATTGCACATATCAACGAGCATCCAGAGTTTATCCAGCCGGTTTCCAGAAAAAATGAAATGATGAACAATTTTCTGCTGCCGGGGCTTCAGGACTTGTGTGTGTCAAGAACATCCTTTGACTGGGGGATTCCGGTTGATTTTGATGATAAGCATGTGGTTTATGTATGGCTGGATGCCCTTACAAATTATATTACCGGAATCGGATATGATTGTGACGGCGCGTCCAGTGAGCTGTTTCAGAAAAACTGGCCGGCAGACCTGCATTTGATTGGAAAGGATATTATCCGTTTCCATACGATTTACTGGCCGATTTTTTTGATGGCATTGGACTTGCCGCTGCCGAAGCAGATTTTTGGACATCCATGGCTGATTCAGAGCGACGGTAAAATGAGCAAATCCAAAGGAAACGTTTTGTATGCGGATGAGCTGGTGGATTTCTTTGGGGTTGATGCAATACGATTTTTTGTGCTTCATGAAATGCCGTTTGATAATGATGGGCTGATTTCATGGGAGCTGATCGTAGAGAGGCTGAATTCGGAGCTGGCAAATACACTTGGAAACCTGGTAAACCGTACCATCTCGATGAGCAACAAGTATTTTGATGGAGTTGTGGCAGCGACAGGCGTTACCGAAGAGGTAGATGCGGACTTGAAGGAAACCGCAACAAACACGGCAGGAAAAGTATGTGCGAAAATGGCGGATTTGCGCGTAGCAGATGCAATCACTGAGATCTTCCAACTGTTTAAACGGTGCAATAAATATATAGACGAGACAACACCATGGATCCTGGCAAAGGAAGAAGCAAAGAAGCCGCGGTTATCTGAGGTAATGTATAATCTGGTAGAGAGCATTACGATCGGGGCAACGTTACTGAAAAGCTTTATGCCGGATACCGCAGAAAAAATTTTCAGCCAGCTACATGCAAAGGAAGTACCGTTTGAAAAGCTGGGGACTTTTGGAAATTATGAAAATGGGACAAAGGTGACCGAAAAACCGGAAATACTGTTTGCGCGCTTGGATATCAAGGAAGTAATGGATCGCGTGAATGCGCTGCATCCGCCGGTAGAAGAAGCAGATTCTGCGGAAAAAGAAAATGCGCCTGTCATTGATATCGAACCAAAAGCAGAGATTACATTTGAAGATTTTGAGAAGATGCAGTTTCAGGTCGGGGAGATTATCGAATGCAAGGCAGTTGAAAAATCAAAAAAGCTGCTCTGCTCTCAGGTAAAGATCGGCAGCCAGGTAAAACAGATTGTATCCGGGATCCGTAAGCATTATACGCCGGAAGAAATGGTTGGCAAAAAAGTGATGGTATTGGTGAACTTAAAGCCAGCGAAGCTTGCAGGGGTAGTATCAGAAGGAATGCTGCTGTGCGCAGAGGACGAAAATGGAGAGCTTGCGCTGATGACGCCGGAAAAAGCTATGCCTGCCGGAGCTGAGATTTGTTAGGATACCGGATTTGGAAAAATAAAATAGGATATACAAATGTTTGATGAATGATAACAGCCGATTGGATCTATGTTCCAGTCGGCTTTAAACAATTTATATTTTTAGGCGGAACGAAGATATGATTTTTGAAACACATGCACACTACGAAGACAACAAATTTGATGAGGACAGGCATACCTTACTGTCGTCCATGCAGGAACATGGGATTGGGCACATCGTCAATGTAGGGTCTACCATCGAAACTTCTGCAAAAAGTATCGGGCTGGCAGAGCAGTATGATTTTATCTATGCAGCAGTTGGCGTGCATCCGAGTGAAATTGCCTGCCTGGACGAGGCTGGGATGGCGGTTTTGGCACAGCAGGCAAAGCATGAGAAGGCGGTTGCGGTTGGAGAGATCGGGCTGGATTATTATTGGGATAAGGAAGAAGCAGTTCGTGAAAAACAGCGGTATTGGTTTCGAAAGCAGCTTGCACTGGCAAAAGATGCGCAGCTTCCGGTCATTATTCATTCCAGGGATGCAGCAGAAGATACGCTTGCCATTATGAAAGAAGCATATGCAATGCAAATACCTGGTATCATCCATTGTTTTTCCTATGCGACGGAAGTGGCGCAGGAATATGTAAAGATGGGATATTATATCGGGATTGGCGGTGTTGTGACTTTTAAAAATGCAAAAAAACTAAAGGAAGTGGCCAGGCAGATTCCGCTTTCACATCTCCTTTTGGAAACAGACTGTCCGTATATGGCGCCGGAGCCTTACCGCGGGAAGCGCAACAGTTCGAGGTATCTTCCCTATGTGGCGGAAAAAATAGCCGAGATCAAGGGATGTACGCCAGAGGAGGTCATTGCGGTGACAGAACAAAATGCGTGCCGTATTTATCAGGTCAGCAGGGATGTGAAATGACAGGTACACAGGAAATGGAAAGGGACATATGGGAGAGTTAATCCATCCGCAGAAAACGATTGAGATTTTACAGAAGCATCGTTTTCATTTTCAAAAAAAATTTGGGCAGAATTTTTTGATTGATGCGCATGTAATGGATAAGATTATATCCTCATCCGCGATTACGAAGGATGAATTTGTGCTTGAAATTGGGCCTGGGATTGGTACGATGACGCAGTTTTTATGTGAATATGCCGGTTCTGTGGAAGCAGTGGAAATCGATGCAAATTTGATTCCGATTTTAAAGGATACACTGCGCGGCTATGATAATGTAACGGTGATCAACGAAGATATTTTAAAAGTCGATATTGGGCGTTTGGTGCGCGAAAAAAACGGCGGAAACCCAATAAAAGTCGTGGCAAACCTGCCTTATTATATTACGACTCCGATTATTATGGGATTGTTTGAAAGCCATGTGCCGCTGGAAAGCGTTACGGTGATGGTGCAAAAGGAGGTCGCACAGCGGATGAAGGCGGAGCCTGGGACAAAAGACTATGGAGCGCTGTCGCTTGCCGTACAATACTATGCGCAGCCTGAGATTGTGGCAAATGTGCCTGCAAACTGTTTTATGCCAAGGCCGAAGGTCGGCAGTGCGGTGATCCGGCTGAAATGCCATCAAAAGCCGGCAGTCAGCGTGAAAGATGAAAAGCTGATGTTTGCGCTGATCCGGGCTTCGTTTAACCAGAGGAGAAAGACACTTATCAATGGGCTGAGTCATTTTCAGGGTATCTGTCTGTCGAAGGATCAGATCCAGGAATGCATCGAGAGGCTGGGGCTGCCTGTACAGGTGCGCGGGGAGACGTTAACGCTTGCTCAGTTTGCAGCGCTTTCCGACTGTATCGGTTCTGTGTCCGCAAAAGCAGATTGATTCTTGGATGAACAGTCATTTTTATTTTTCCGGCGGCATATAATACAGCATGATGGAAAAAATAAAAACAATCTTATCCCTGCTGATTATTATTATATGTCTGCCGTACCTTGTGACGTTTGTTGTACAGGGGGATTTTTTGAATGATGCCAGGCAGGAGGAAGAGGAGCAGGAACGGGAGCAATCCCAGGCAGACGAGGATACGGAACAGCTTGTGCTGATGCTGGCAAATGAAATCCCGGCAAATTTTGAGAAAGAAGCCCTCAAAGCACAGGCAGTGATTGCCCGGACGAACCTTGCGTATGCAAAGGAACATGACCAGGCGGAGCCGGAACGCCTATCTCGTGAGGAGATGAGGGAACGGTTCGGTTCAAAAGAATATCAAAAATATTATGAACTGCTGAAAAGATGTGTGGAAGAGACTGCCGGGGAATGTGTTACATTTGAAGGTGAAGTGGTACAGCTTCCTTATCATTTTGTGAGTGCAGGTAAGACAAGGGAGCTTGCAAAGACGGATGACAAGGAGAACCTGCCGTATTTAAAATCGGTATCCAGTATGGCGGATCTTCGCAGCGAATGGTTTTTAAAAATTGAATTTTACAGTAAGAAGCAGTTTCGCAACAAGCTCCGGTCGGCTTATGCAGACCTGGAATTTCCGGAAGAGGATATCTCAAAAATGGCGTCGGTTTCGAAAAGGGATGATGCCTCTTATGTATTGGCAGTAGATCTGCCGGGGCAAAAAATCAGCGGTGAAGATTTTAAAAATGTATTTGCTTTAAATTCTACCTGTTTTTCGATGAAAGAAGTGGATGGCCAGGTACGTATCGTCACAAAAGGGTACGGACAAGGATATGGGATGAGCCAGTACGGAGCGAATGAAATGGCAAAGGAAGGCAGCGATTATAAGAAAATACTTGCATATTATTATCATGGAATAGATATCGGCTGATTGGCATACATATAAAAACAAAGCAGTATACAGGATCGAAATATGAAATTACTTTTATTTTTATCCAATACGATGATTCCGCTGCTGATTTTTTATATTATCGGTACAGGGCTGATGCAAAAGCAGAATATTTATGAGCAGTTTATCCATGGGGCGGAGGACGGATTTCGTACAGTCATTAAGATCATGCCGACATTGATCGGGCTTATGGTTGCTGTCGGGATACTGCGGGCTTCCGGGCTTTTGGATGCGGTCTCTGCGCTGTTTGAAACCTTTTTGGGCGGCAGCATTGTGCCTGGAGAAATGATCCCGGTATTTATCGTACGCTTGTTTTCCAATTCCGCGGCTACGGGGCTGGTATTGGATATCTTCAAAGAATATGGAACAGATTCTACGCTTGGTACGATTGCTTCGATTATGATGAGCTCGACAGAAACGGTATTTTATACAATGACTGTATATTTTATGGCTGTAAAAATAAAAAAAACACGTTGGACATTATCCGGTGCGTTGCTGGCAACCATTGCAGGCACTGTTGCCAGCGTAGTCATAGCAGGATATGTACAGTAATTTTGCAAACAACGAGATAGAAGATAAAAATAGAAAGAAGGGATTATATGGCAGCACAAGCTATAGAGCAACTGCAAACAATCATTGCTGAGTCAGACAATATCGTATTTTTCGGCGGGGCGGGCGTATCAACAGAAAGCGGAATACCTGATTTTCGAAGTGTTGACGGGTTGTATAACCAGACTTATGACTATCCTCCGGAGACGATATTAAGCCATTCTTTTTATCTTGCTAAGACAGAAGAGTTTTATCGGTTTTATCATGATAAAATGCTGTGCCTGGATGCGAAGCCAAATGCAGCACATTTAAAGCTTGCCGAACTGGAACAGGCTGGCAAGCTAAAAGCAGTGATTACACAAAATATTGACGGCCTGCACCAGCTTGCCGGCAGTAAAGAGGTCTTAGAGCTGCACGGGAGTGTCCACCGGAATTATTGCAGAAAATGCGCAAAATTATTTGATGCGCAGTATATGAAAAAACACACGGGAATACCGCTCTGCGATGAATGCGGCGGCGATATTAAGCCGGATGTCGTGCTGTATGAAGAAGGGTTAGACAGCCAGACAATGCAAAAAGCAGTCATGTATCTTTCTCAGGCAGATGTATTAATCATCGGCGGGACTTCTCTTGCCGTCTATCCGGCAGCGGGGCTGATTGATTATTACAGGGGAAATAAGCTGGTATGCATCAATAAATCTGCAACACCGATGGACAAGCGTGCGGATCTGCTGATCCAGGGAAGCATTGGGGAAATATTCAGCCAGATTCATATAGAAGCATAAGAAAAATATTCATCCAGATCAAAATAAATCCAGAAAGGGATAGATTATGGACATCGATGCGGGAGATATTTTAAAATTAAAGAAAAAGCATCCATGCGGCAGCTTCGAATGGGAAGTACTGCGGACGGGTGCAGATTTCCGCCTCAAATGTACCGGCTGCGGCCATCAGATCATGATTGCAAGGAAGCAGGTAGAAAAAAATGTAAAAAATATCAAAAAAGCGCTTGCAAATCAAGAGTAATCATGGTATCATTTGTATTCGTGATATGATAAATTCCTTGCTTTTTCCGTAAGGAAGAGGCCAGAGACCAAAAGGAGGTACAATTCGCATGAACAAGTATGAATTAGCGCTCGTTGTGAATGCTAAAATCGAAGATGATGCGAGAGCAGCAGTAGTAGAAAAGGCAAAAGAGTATATTACTCGTGCCGGCGGTACAATTTCTGAAGTGGAAGAATGGGGGAAAAAGAAATTAGCCTATGAGATCCAGAAGATGAGCGACGGCTTTTTCTATTTTATCCAGTTTGAGGCTTCTGCTGCTGCACCAGCACAGATCGAGCAGCATGTCCGGATTATGGACAACGTTCTTCGGTTCTTATGTGTTCGTAAAGACGAGGCATAGACGATAAAGGAGATCGAAGTATGAATAAAGTAATACTTATGGGACGATTGACAAGAGATCCTGAGGTACGTTATTCGCAGGGTGAGCAGTCAACAGCAGTTGCCAGATACACATTAGCAGTAGACAGGCGTTTTGTCAGAAACAACGGGGGAGATCAGCAGACAGCCGATTTCATTAATTGTGTATCTTTTGGGCGTACTGCGGAGTTTGCTGAAAAATATTACCATAAAGGTATTAAAATTGCAATATCAGGCCGTATCCAGACGGGCAGCTATACAAACCGGGAAGGACAGAAGGTATATACGACCGAGGTAGTTGTAGAGGAACAGGAATTTGCAGAGAGCAAAAATGCGAATTCTGATCATTTTGGCGGCGGCGGATATTCAGCGCCGGCTGAAAGACCGTCACCAAGCGCAGCAGGAGATGGCTTTATGAATATTCCTGATGGAATAGATGAAGAGCTGCCGTTTAATTAACAGGGCAAAATAAAAACCAGGAAAGGAATGCAGGTGATAGTCATGGCTTTCAATAGAAATGAGAGAGGCGACAATCCGCGCAGAAGAACGATGCACAGAAGGAAAAAAGTGTGTGTATTTTGCGGGAAAGACAACGAGATTGATTATAAAGATGTAAATAAATTAAAAAGATATATTTCCGAAAGAGGAAAGATCTTGCCAAGAAGAATTACAGGAAACTGTGCAAAGCATCAGAGAGCTCTTACAGCAGCGATTAAGAGAGCGCGCCATGTGGCATTGATGCCATACGTGCAGGATTAAGACAAAGCAAACCACCACATGGACAGCCGTGTGGTGGTTTTTTGCAATTTTCAGAAAAGGAAAAGAGTATGATATGAACCCATTGCAGTTGGTAGAACTTTTAAGAGGGCATAATAATTATATTCAGACGCATAACTATCCTGACCCAGATGCGGTGGCAAGTGCATTTGGGCTACAGTATTTTTTAAAGCAGCACGGCGTCCATGCAAAGATCTGCTATGAAGGGACTGTGGAAAAGCTGAGTACGAGGAAAATGTTTGAGGTATTTCAGATCGACGTGCTGCCGGCAGACCAGATCAGGGATATGACGCAGGAAGACTATATTGTAGCTGTAGATTCGCAGAAATACAATGCAAATCTGACAGACCTGGCGGGGGATGAAGTGGCATGTATCGACCATCATCCGACGTTTATAGAGTGCAGCTACCAATATCGGGATATCCGCAGGGCAGGCGCCTGTTCGACACTGATTGCCCAATATTTTTACCAGACAGATACGCCAATGGACCCGACAGTCGCTGCTGCGCTTGCTTATGGGATAAAGATGGACACGGCTGACTTTCTCCGGGGCGTGACAGAACTTGATTTGGATATGTTTGCATATGTGTATAAACAGGCAGATGTGGATAAAATAAAGGTAATGTACCATGATGTACTGGAGCTGGATGATCTAAAGGCATACGGAGCTGCAATCGATAATATCTATATCAATCAGGGCGTAGGGTTTGCATGGATTCCATTGGACTGTCCTGATGCATTGATCGCGATTATTTCTGATTTTATCCTGTCGCTGAATGTCGTGGATATATCGATTGTTTATGCAGTGCGCAGAGATGGGATTAAGTTTTCTGTGCGCAGTGAGCGCAAGGACGTAGATGCAGGCAAGATGGTGGCAAACGTGCTTAAGGACTACGGAAGCGGCGGCGGGCACCAGGAAATGGCAGGAGGCTTTATCCCAAAGGAAAATATGGACAGGATTGATGGGATGCACGCGCGCATTGAAGAAGAGTTTATGAAGCAGATCCAGTTAATGAAACAGAAATAATGAGGGAAAATGAATGAAAAAAGCAACTCGAAATATAGTATTGGGAGTGTTTGTACTCTTGGCATTAGGAATCTATTATTATGTGGCGCTGCCCGCCGTTAATATTCATTCTGCGGGCTTTTGGATGACTCTGGAGCTGTTGATTGCGTTTATAACGATTTTATACGCGGTCTCCCAGGTGCGAAAGCAATCAAAAAATAACGTCGTGCCAATCAAACCGGCGGAAAAGATGCTGAAAGAAATGAAAGGCGTAAAAATAGGCTTTGGGCTGTTTGTGCTGACATTGGCCATATTTGCAGGCGGCAACCTGCTGTCTTCGCCGATTATCAATGCTGATAAATACCAAAAGCTGATGAATGTACAGGAAAGCGATTTTACACAGGATATCCAGCAGACGAATTATAATACGATACCTTTGCTGGATAAAGATTCGGCGGAGCTGCTTGGCAACCGTAAAATGGGCAGCATGGTAGATATGGTATCGCAGTTTGAAGTCGGATCGGACTATACGCAGATCAATTATAAGGATACGCCAGTGCGGGTAACGCCGCTTGTATACGCAAACGAAATCAAATGGCTGACGAACCAGAAAGCCGGTATTCCAGCATATATCAGGATCGATATGGCAACCCAGAATACAGAATGCGTAAAGCTGGAAAAGACGATTAAATATTCCAAAGCGGAATATTTTAACCGCAATATTTACCGCCATCTGCGTTTTCACTACCCGACTTATATTTTTGACGACCAGATTTTTTTTGAGATTGATGACGAAGGCACGCCGTACTGGGTATGCCCTGTGAAAAAGTTTAATATCGGGCTGTTTGGCGGACAAACAGTCGGCAATGTCGTATTATGTAATGCAGTTACCGGGGAATGTACAGATTATCCAGTTGAGGAAGTGCCAAATTGGATTGACAAAGTATATTCGGCGGAATTATTGACGGAACTGTATAATTATTATGGAATTTACAAGCATGGATTTTTTAACAGCGTGCTTGGGCAGAAAGATTGCTTAAAGGCGACAAACGGTTATAATTATATTGCTCTGGACGATGACGTATGGGTATATACAGGCGTGACCTCTGTCAGCGGCGACCAGTCGAATGTAGGGTTTGTCCTGATGAACCAGCGTACGATGGAAACGAAATACTATAAAATCGAAGGTGCAATCGAAGACTCAGCCATGTCCTCTGCCGAAGGGCAGGTGCAGAATCTGGGATACCGTGCGACATTTCCGCTGTTGCTTAATATTTCCGACCAGCCGACTTATTTTATGGCATTAAAGGACGGCGCCGGGCTGGTGAAAAAATATGCAATGGTCAATGTGCAGAAGTACCAGTGGGTGGCGATCGGCGATACGGTAAAGGACTGTGAAAAAGCTTATGTGGGGCTGCTTGCCACGAACGGGATCTCCGACGGAAAGATGAATGCGGATATGTCTGAGAAGATTACCGGGAAAATAGCTGCCGTCGCTCCAGTTGTGATCGAAGGTAATACGCATTACTATATTGCACTGGAAAATTCAAGCCAATTATTTGATGTAGACCTGTCAGACCAGAATTTAATTGGCATAATCCGTTATCAGACGGGGGACGAAATTCAACTGACCTATGTACCGGAAGACGACGGGCTGCAGACAGTTACTGAGATCAATTACTAAATTACCTCAGGAAAACTCTTTCCATAAATCATGTAACATGGTATAATAAATACTATCTTTGTGGAAAGGTAAAGTATTTAGAAATGAAAAAAAGTATAAAATTTAAAGGACGTCTGCGCAATTATTTGTATTGGCCCATGCTGCTGACGGTTCTTCTGGTACTTATGAGCATTCCCATGTACTTTTACCAGCAGGAAGCAGGGCTGCTTATGTCTGCGTTTACGGCGGTTTATTTTATCGTGGTAACAGTCAGTTTCCATAGGAGCAAGCCTTTTTTTATGAATGAGCTGATTAACTTTGCAACACAGTACGGTACCGTTCAGAAAAAGCTGCTGAATGAATTTGACGTCGCATATGCGCTGATTGATTATAGTGGTAAAATATTATGGGTCAATGAGAAATTTACGGAACTGACAGGGAAAGACAAGGATTATCACAGATCGATTACTTCCGTATTTACGAATATTACCAGAGAAATTATCCAGAAAAACAAGAAGGAATCGCAGCTTCATATCGGCTGGGATGGGAGGGAATTTCGCGCGCAGCTAAAAAGGATCGAATTTTCCAGTATTACGCCGGAAAACCAGATGGTGTCGATCGAGGGCAGTGAGGAATATATGACAGCCCTGTATCTGTATGATGAGACGCAGTTGAATAAGTATATACGGGAAAATGATGACCAGAAGCTTGTTGCTGCGCTGATCTATATTGATAATTATGACGAAGCGTTAAACAGCATTGAGGATGTCAAGCAGTCTCTGTTAGTGGCGTTGATCGACCGAAAGGTAAACAAATATTTTTCAGGCATGGACGGGCTGGTGCGCAAAATTGAAAAGGATAAATATTTTGTCGTATTCCGTTATATTTATCTGTCGAAAATGGAGGAGGATAAATTCAGCATATTGGAAGAAGTCAAAACTGTCAAGGTCGGCAATGAGATGGCAGTAACGCTGAGTATCGGAATCGGAAGTACGGGAGATACGTATAACCAGAATTATGAATATGCACGTATGGCGATCGGTATGGCATTGGGACGCGGCGGTGACCAGGTCGTCGTAAAAGAAGGGGAACGCATTACTTATTTTGGCGGAAGCTCCAAGCAGGTCGACAAAATGACCCGTGTAAAAGCACGTGTCAAGGCACATGCGCTGCGTGAGATTATTGAAAGCCGCAGCAATGTCATCGTCATGGGACACCATATCGCAGATGTGGATTCCTTTGGGGCTGCCGTCGGAGTCTATTGCGCCGGGCGGGTGCTCGATAAAAAGGTACAGATCGTGCTGAATGAAGTGACGACATCCCTGCGCCCGTTAAAAGAATGCTTCCATGAGGAAAACGGGTATGAGCCGGATTTGTTTATCAAGAGCGAGGAAGCGATTGAGCTGACAAATAATAATACGCTCGTTATGGTCGTTGACACGAATCGTCCAACCTATACGGATTGTCCGGAAATATTGAAAAAGACAAAATCCATTGTTGTATTTGACCATCACAGACAAGGCAGCGAAGTGGTGGAAAACCCGATCTTGTCTTATATCGAACCGTATGCTTCTTCTACCTGTGAGATGATCGCAGAAGTGCTGCAATATTTTGCAGAAAATATTAAGCTGACCGCATGTGAAGCGGATGCTATCTATGCCGGCATTCTGATCGATACGAATAACTTTATGCAAAAGACAGGCGTCCGTACATTTGAAGCCGCCGCTTATTTAAGGCGCTGCGGCGCAGAGGTTACAAGGGTACGCAAAATGCTGCGCAATGATATGGCAGATTATAAAGCGAGGGCGGAGGTAATGCGCAATGCGCAGGTATACCACGGTGCATTTGCGATCTCTGTCTGCCCGGCAGATAAAGTAGAAAGCCCGACGGTTGTAAGCGCTCAGTCTGCGAATGAGCTGCTGAATATTATCGGGATCAAAGCGTCTTTTGTAATGACGGAGTATCAGAACCGGATCTTTATCAGCTCTCGCTCAATCGACGAGATCAATGTACAGTCCATTATGGAGCGTCTCGGCGGCGGCGGACATGCTAATATTGCAGGCGCCCAGTTATCGGATTGCAGCATAGAGGAAGCAAAAAAGAAGATCAGGGCGATTTTAGACGATATGATAGAAAAAGGAGAAATAGAAAAGTGAAAGTAATTTTATTAGAAGATGTAAAAAATGTCGGCAAAAAAAATGAAATTGTGGAAGTCAGCGATGCTTTTGCACGGAATATGCTGATCCGCAAAAACGTCGGAGTGGAAGCGACAAGCCAGACGTTAAACGACCTTAAGCTGAGAAACAGGCGCGCGGAGAAAGATGCTGCGGAAAATCTTGCTGCGGCACAGCAGCTTGCAGAAGACCTGAAAGAAAAGCAGGTAGAGGTAAAGATGAAAACCGGTACGGGCGGTCGTACTTTCGGCTCTGTATCGACAAAGGAAATAGCAGAGGCTGTAAAAGCGCAGCTTCAGCTTGAATTGGACAAAAAGAAAATGCAGCTTACAGAACCGATCAAAGCGCTTGGATTTTATGATATCCCGGTAAAGCTGCATCCGCAGGTAACGGCAAATCTGAGAGTCCATGTAGTAGAAGGCTGATGATATGGAAGAAGCGCTTATAAAAAGAACAATGCCAAACAGTATCGAAGCGGAGCAATCGGTAGTCGGTGCCATGATGATGGACCGGGCGGCGATTATTGCCGCTTCGGAGACGTTAATGGCAGAAGACTTTTATCATCATCAATATGGCGTCTTATTTGATGCGATTGTGGAGCTGTTCAATCAGAATAAGCCGGTAGATCCTGTGACTTTGCAGGATAAATTAAAGGAAAAGGACCTGCCGCCTGAGATCAGCACTATGGAATATATGATTGACCTGCTTGCCGCAGTGCCGACTGCGGCGAATATCCGTTATTATGCAACTATTGTAAAAGAAAAAGCAATGCTGCGAAGGCTGATTAAAGTAACAGAAACGATCCAAAACGAATGCTATGCCGGCAGTGAAGAACTGGAAACGATTTTTGCCAACACGGAAAAAAACGTCTTTCAGCTTTTACAGAGCCAGAACAACGGAGAATTTGTACCGATTAAGCAGATTGTAATTAATGCGTTAGACCGGATTGAAAAAGCTTCCAGGATCCAGGGAAATGTTACAGGCATTGCAACCGGGTTTATTGATCTGGACTACCGTATGTCCGGCTTGCAGCCCTCTGACCTGATCCTGGTGGCTGCGCGCCCATCAATGGGAAAGACAGCCTTTGTATTGAATATCGCGCAGTATACAGCGTTTCACAGTGATATTGCAACGGCAATCTTTAGCCTGGAGATGTCCAAGGAACAGCTTGTAAACCGTCTGTTTTCGCTGGAATCCAGAGTGGATGCGCAGATGCTGCGCAATGGCAACCTGACCGATACGGATTGGGAAAAGCTGATCGAGGGTGCCGGTACGATCGGGAGGTCAAAACTGATTATAGACGATACGCCGGGGATTTCCATTGGCGAGCTGCGTTCAAAATGCCGGAAATATAAGCTGGAGTACAATCTGGAGCTTATCATTATCGATTATTTGCAGTTAATGTCAGGAAATGGGAGAACCGATTCCAGGCAGCAGGAAATTTCAGAAATATCCCGTGCATTAAAAGCGCTTGCCAGGGAGCTTCATGTCCCGGTGATTGCCCTGTCACAGCTAAGCCGTGCTGTAGAGCAGCGTCCAGACCATCGCCCGATGTTGTCAGACCTGCGTGAATCCGGAGCGATTGAGCAGGATGCGGACGTTGTCATGTTTATCTACCGTGATGATTATTACAACAAGGACAGTGACAAAAAAAATATTGCAGAAGTCATAATAGCCAAGCAAAGAAACGGCCCGATCGGTACGGTAAACCTTGTGTGGCTTCCGCAGTACACAAAGTTTGCAAATATGCAGAAAGATTAGGAACTGCCGCAAAATAACATGCCCATATTGCGCAGGATTTTTCTCCGAGAAAGTTATCATCATCAATTTCAGAAACATCCGAAAATTCTTTTTTATTCAACAAAATACTTCCTGAATCACGCAAAAAACAGGCTGCATCTGTCACGTTCTGTCAGTTTTTAACGATGAAATCAGTTTGTACAAGCATTTACAGTAAGCTATACTTGATGATAGAAGTATATGGCAACTTTATTGCTTCGACCCTGCTGTAGCAGTTCAGGCAGCCTGGGCTGTTACAACCTGCGTGCTATAGAAAAAGGAGGTTTTCTAAGTGGAAAAAGTACGTTATATGATTTCAGATGCAGCAAACACTGTGCAGGTTGAATCACATGTATTGCGGTACTGGGAAGAAGAACTGGAACTGACTGTTCCAAGGAACGAACTGGGACACCGCTACTATACACAGGAAAACATACAGGAGTTTTTGAGAATAAAGGAACTTAAGGAACGAGGATACCAGCTCAAAGCAATTAAGCTGATCCTGCAGGATGAAAAAGAACGCAAGGAGGAGAGTGTAATGGAGCCGGCAATACGAATTGAAAAAGTAGACGGCGTGGAAATTGGTGAGGAGGTTTTAAAAGAGTCGATGGCTGCAAAGAACGAAGTGATTCATGTAACACAAAAAACAAGTCCGTTGGATGAACATACCCAGAGAGAAAAGCGTATGGAACAGTTTCAGTCTATGATGACAGAAATCGTGCGCAAGGCAATCCTTGAGAACAACCAGGAGCTCGGTGAGGAGGTCGGCGTCCAGGTAGGAGAGCATGTCATCAAAGAGATGAATTATCTGATGCGCACACAGGAAGAACAGGAGGAAGAACGTTTCCGCAAGCTGGATGATGCGATCCGCAGCCTTGGGAAATACGGCAGGCGGCGTGCAAAGAAAGAACGCTTAAGCCGGAAAGAACGCAGGATGCTGAAAAATAAAAATGAGCTGGCCCCGGATTTGACAATCTAAATATTGTTGGAGGATCGTATTGTTATACATAAGGGTTCATAAATAAAACCGCCGGAAAACCGGCGGTTTTAAATTAACCTTCTT
Source organism: uncultured Eubacterium sp. (assembly GCA_947178105.1). Taxonomy (GTDB): domain Bacteria; phylum Bacillota; class Clostridia; order Lachnospirales; family Lachnospiraceae; genus Eubacterium_J. The sequence continues at coordinate 26,632 of CAMWXD010000003.1, forward strand.
CGATAGCGCCTGTAGGACATGCGCCTGCACATGTACCGCAGTTTACACAAGCATCAGCGTCGATGTCGTATTTTCCGTCGCCAGCAGAAATTGCTCCTACTGGACATTCCCCTTCACATGTTCCACAGCTAACACAAGCGTCTGTAATTTTGTATGCCATGATCTCAATCCTCCTTAAAATATTGATAAGTACGAACCCTTTGTCCGTTGAACCTATTCTAATACAAAAATCAAATTAATACAAGTAGGAATTTATGACAGATTGAAATTTAGCTGTATTATTTTTCATACATCTTTATTGTGTTGCCAGGATACGAAATATTTGACATAAAATCCGCTCTATAGTATATTTAGTAGGAATAAGGGCAGATTAAAATAAAGAATGCCCCAAACAACAAAGAGAAAACAGAGAAAAGGAGAGAGCAGACTATGGCACAGCAGGTTACAAAATCAACGATGATTGGAGAATTGCTTCAGATCAATGAAAACATCGCGCCGCTTTTGCTAAATATCGGTATGCACTGTTTAGGGTGTCCGTCTTCCCAGATGGAGACGATTGAGGAAGCGGCTATGGTACACGGCATTGTACCGGACGAGCTGGTAGCGCAGATCAATGAGTTTCTTGCAAACAATGAAAACATTCAATGAAAACAATCAATGAAAAAGAACCGGATACAAAGATTTCTCTGTATCCGGTTCTTTTTTAAATCGCGGCAAACTGCTGCAACGCCTGGCTGCGTAAGATGCAGTCAAAATGTTCGTTAAAATACGCTTCAATCGCATTTGAAAAATTAAGCTGTGTAGAATACTCGGACAGGATATTGCATACTTTGTTGAATTCTTCCGGTGTATGTGCGCTCTTATGCACGACCAGATAAAATAAATGGGACTGAGAGTCGCGGAACAAAGTATTATCCCCTTTGTAATAGCCTTCCAGTACACTGGAAATCTTTGACATTGTATCCAGATTATGAATCAGGAACAATTTTGCCAGGTCAACAGGAATCTCTACAGCAGGCGCACCTGGAACCGTTTCCTTTGATTCATGCCGCACAGCCTGGTCAAGCGGAATGAAATCCTCAGATTTTTTGGATTTTTTCTTGGAACCTTCGGTATTAGACTTCGTTTCCTGCTGGATCTTTTTGAACCAGTCCAAAATATCATTTGCGCTGGCCGCTTCGTAAGGCTCTCCCTGATCCATGCCGTATGCTGAAAAGGCGTCATCATAATCCATATCTGAAAATTTGGAAAAACGGGTATCAAGCTCTTCTGGATATTCCACCTTGGTTATCAGCAGAATAATCGTATCTGATGATACCGGTATTGCTTCAATCATCAAAGGGATGTCGTCTGCTTCAAATCCGAACTCATAAGAAGCCTGCTGCATCATGTCACGGAAAAGATTTTTTGCATTTTCCGTACCGTATGCAAGTTCACTGATTTTCAAATGGCGGTCTGCTAAATCTTCCTTCGTCAGTGTGCATCGAATCTGGGTATCACTTACTTTTTCGATTTTCATTACATCACTCCCTTAATTAATGTCTTATGGTATATACTATTAATATAAAATTGCAAATGTCAACTTGAAGTAACCAAAGTATATAAAAAATAAATATGATAGTCAAGCACAGAACGCATATATTTTTTAAAATTTTTATAAAATTTCACATTTTTTGAAAAAAAAGCTTGCCAAACATCTGTTGGATATGTTATAACAGTTCCAAGAGATGCTTACACCCTTAGTCAGAAAGGAGTATAAGTATTCAAATATCAAACTTGTCCGACAAATACCGCATTGTTTCCAGTCTGGGAACAGGCAACAGCAGTGAGGTATTTCTAGCCGAACACAGAAAGCTGAAGGCACAACGGGCTGTCAAATGTATCAAAAAGACAGCGAATCCGATACAGCCGCACTTTCGTCTGGAAGCAGATCTTCTAAAAAATCTGAAACATCCCGGTATCCCCACTATTTACGATGTAGAAGAAGATGATGAGAATTATTATATCATAGAAGAATATATCCAGGGACAATCGTTAGAAGCCTATGTGCTTCGTCAAGATTGTATTTCCATAGATACTGCGGTTCATTTGGCATTGCAGATTTGCGATGTGATAAAATATCTGCATGAGCAAACGCCAGAACCGATCATTTATCAGGATCTAAAGCCGGAACACATTATATTATGTGGAAAACGAATCGTTTTAATCGATTTCGGCATCTCATCTTATATTACCACAGATGGAAATACATTCCAAAATTTTGGAACTGAAGGCTTTGCGCCGCCTGAAAAATACCAGGGCATTCCTTGTGACCTTCGGGCGGATATCTACGGCATCGGTAAAATCATGGCGTTTATGGCGTCCAGGATGCCGGCAGGCGAGTTCCAATATCTAAAGCCGTTCATCGAAAAAGCAGCCGCTTATTCCAGAGAAGAGCGTTATCCGTCGATTGAAGCACTAGAAGCGGATTTAAACGGGCTGCTAAAAGTCGGCAATCAAAATCATCAGCACGAACAAAATAAGCATCTCTTAACAGAAATTGCAGTAGCAGGAACGCAAAAGCGCGTAGGAACTACGCATTTTTCCATTTCGCTTGCCTGTTTTTTAAATCAAAGGCACAGGCGCTGCATCTATCAGGAATACCATCACTCAGACTGCATGAGGCTTTTGGCAAAAGAAGACGGCGGTTATATGAGAAAGGACGGCATGGTCGCTTATGAAAGGTTTCGGGGATTCCCTTATTATGGGGAAGGCATTGCAAAATGGGAGCAGGAGGCAAAGATACACATACAGGACTATGGAGTGTATGCCAAAGAGCTGTCAGAAGAAACAAAGAAGCTGATTGTCGTCATGGGCAGCAGGCCGTGGGAGATGGAGCAGACAAAAAACCTGTTGGAAAAGATCCATATGCGCAGCCATCTCGTACTTGTCTGTAACTATGGAAACAGCGTAATGGCAAAAATGACGGCACGTATGTATCATCACCGTGTATACTGTTTTCCGCTGGATGAAGACCCGTTTCGAATGACTGGGGAGAAACGGAAATTCTTTCAAAAGCTGCTGCGCCAGGAAGGGTGGTGAAAAAATGCATGGATTTTCAATCAAAAAGCTGAAAGAAAAAGTAAGCATAGGGATTATAGGCATCGAAAGGGGATGTGGGGCAACGCACCTTACCGTAGCACTGGCAAATTACCTGCATTCTGCATTAGGAAAAAAGACTGCGGTCATTGAATGGCCAGAACGCCACGAACTGAAAAAAATGATCGAAAAGGAGGGATATCAACAACGAAAGCTGCTAGGTGTTTCGTATTATACGGATATTTGTGTGGGGAACATACCGGAGATTATGAACAGCAAATATGAAGCTTTTGTACTTGACCTGGGTGCGGATTATACAGCGACGAGAGAAGAGTTTTTAAGATGTGACAGGAAAATCGTCGTTGGCAGCATCAGCCCATGGAGAGCCTTTGCTTATGAGCATTTCCTGAACAATATTACTGCAACCGAAAACTATGAAGCATGGGAATTTCTGGTTTTATTTGCAAATATGCTGGATAAGAAAAAATTACAAAAAAGATATGGAATGTATCTGACAAGCATTCCCTGGATTGAAAATCCGTTTTGCCTGAAACAGGAGGACATGATGTTTTTACACAAGCTTATTTAAAGAGAAAAGGCAAGATGACACAATCAGTTGCCTGCGATTAACAGGAGGAAATCAGATTTTAAAGTACCGGACTAGGGTTATGCTGCTGTATGGTGCGGCAGGAGCGTGTATTGTGGGGATTCCGCTTACTGCTGTGCTGATTTTTCAAATTTGCAGCAATGCAGCATTGCGGCAGCAGGCCAATCATTATAGGCAATGGGAACAACAGGGGCTGTATGTGCGGGTATGGATGTTAAAACAGGATAAATCGGTCGGAGAGAAAGTCACAAGAGCTGATCTTGAAGAGAAAAAGAAATGGATCCCAGAGTCAGATTATCCTGAACTATTAACAGACATCGGCAAGATTACAGGCAAGAAAGCAAAAACGGCATTGAAAAAAGGGACTGTTATTCAGTCTGGTTTGCTTTACAGTAAAAAGAAAACAGAATAACAGCCGCATAGATAACATAGATAAAGGCAGGTAACATATGGGGGATTTATCTTATCACAAATCTATTCCGGCAGCAGTCTTTGCATATCAGGCTGTTGCAGTCACTGCATATTGCTGCCTGCCGAAAAAGGTGGAAGGGATGGATAGAAAACAATTATTTATTGAATTAATGGGGATTCAGGGACGGGGAATTACGATTTTTATAGAAGGCGAAAAAAGTACGCCCGAGACCGTTGCAAACCTGTTATGCGTGCAGGAAGAAAATTCATACATGAGAGATTATGTATACGACGAGGGGGTGCTGACAGAGCTGCATTTCGATAAAGTGCAGAATCAGTAAATGTAACTGTATAGCGGCATATATGGAAAAGGAAACCTCAATGCCTTTCAAAGTATATGCAAAAGCGCATAGACTGCAAATACGAAAAAATAATCACAAAAAACAATCACAAAAAACGATAACATAAGAAAGGAATAAATACAGGCAGAAATGGTATGGGGATACCGGTTTCTGCCTGTTTGTAATTGTACAAGCAGATTTGTTTTTGTTCTTTTTTCCGCAGGAAGGCTTTACACGCTTTTGCCAATCCGTTATAATGATGGCAGAAATAACATTGTTTCTTGTAAATTGGCGCGCAACAAGCTATAATAAAAAAAGGTTATTTTAATTGGATCGATGCACACAGGAGGAAAAATGATGAGTAAAAAATTAATACCAGTAATAGCCGTCTTATCTTTGATTTTTATTATACTTGTGGGTATTATTGTAGGAAAAAAAATAAAGCAGATTATGCCAAACAATGAGCAGCAGGATCTTGAGACGTATTTTGGGATCACTTCGGACGATGAGGCTGCGATCGAGCTCAATCACGAGCTGGTAGAGGAAAAAGCATTGGTCAGAGACAGTGCGGTTTATCTTGATTATAATTATGTGCATGACTATTTAAACGATCGTTTTTATTGGGATAACAATGAAAACGTGCTTTTATATACAACTTCGACAAATGTAATAAAAGCTTCGGCGGACAGCAAAGATTATTATATAGGAAGAAAAAAGGACAGCAAGCCGTATACGATTGTGCTGATCAATGTAGACAAGACATATATCGCGCTGGATTATGTCGCACAGTATACAAACCTTACTTATGAACGGTTTGAAGAGCCTGACCGGATTCTTTTGCAGACAGAATGGGGCACCGTTAAAAAAGCATCGATCAAAAGAAAAACACAGCTTCGTGTAAAAGACAGTGTAAAGAGCAATATTTTAAAAGAAATGGCAAAGGATGAGGTTGTTACAAAGATGGAAGCAGGCGATGACTGGACGAAGGTAGCGACTGAGGATGGACTGGTCGGTTTTGTGCAGAACAAGCGCCTTGGCAGCGAAACGGAAGAAACATTAAGCAATGACTTTGAAGAAGATACCTTTTTGCATCAGATCAGGGATTATGCGATCAATATGGGATGGCATCAGGTGACTGTACCGGAAGCAAATAATTCCATTACGAGCGTGCTGCAAAATTCCAAAGGATTAAACGTCATTTCACCGACCTGGTTTTATCTGAACGATAACGATGGAAATATCGCAAACCTGGCAAGCGCAGATTATGTCAGGTACTGCCATGACCAGGGAGTAGAGGTCTGGGGGCTGGTCAGCAATCTGGAAAACAGGGATGTCAGTACGACCGAAGTACTGACGCATACTTCAAAGCGGGAAAATCTGGAAAATCAGATTATCGCTGCAGCAATCCAGTATGGGCTGGATGGGATCAATGTCGATTTTGAGGCGCTGGAATCCGCGGTAGGAGAAGGATTTATTCAGTTTATTCGGGAATTGTCGTTAAAATGTGATGGAAATGGGATTGTATTATCCGTAGATAATTATGTATCATCAGAATACACTAAATTTTATGACAGGGAGGAACAGGCGGTTTTTGCAGATTATCTTGTCGTAATGGGCTATGACGAGCATTATGCAGGATCAAAAGAAAGCGGGTCTGTCGCTTCGATCGGATTTGTGACAAAAGGCGCGGATGATATACTGGAAGAAAATGTACCGGCAGAACAGGTCATTTTGGGAATGCCGTTTTTTACGAGAGTATGGGCAGAAAAACTAAAGGACGGGAATGGGGATGATGTAGAATCCGCGTCAGAGGATTATGTGCCGTATGAATTATCCAGCGAAGCAGTAGGGATGCAGTCCGCCCAGCGGCTGATGGAAGTCAACGGAGCGGAAAAGACGTGGCTGGAGGATATGGGACAGTATTATACCGAATATGTAAACGGCGACGTGACATACAAGATCTGGTTTGAAGATGTCAAGTCGATTGAAGAAAAGCTTAAGGTTATGAAATCGCATGGATTTGCAGGCGCTTCTTTCTGGAAGCTGGGTCTGGAGGATCCTGCGGTATGGAATACAATTATGAAATATATCAATTAAAGGGATGGATTTTGCTGTTTCGTCATATGTATAGTAATAAAAACGCTGGAGGCAGAGCATTTGAAACAAAGGTTAGAATTGCTTATGTCAGTCGTAATACTGATCTGTGCCTGTATTCTCGCCAGGACGAGCGCCGTCTATGTAACCGGGCGCCAGGTGGAGAATCAAAAAAACTGTATCGTGATCGATGTAGGACATGGCGGTTTCGATTCCGGTAAGGTTGGCGTAAACGGGGAACTGGAAAAAGACATTAATTTACAGGTCGCTTTAAAACTGAAAGAGGTACTGGAAGCCAAGGGAGTCGAGGTTATTATGACCCGTGAGGACGACCAGGGACTGTATGATGAACATGCCAGCAATAAAAAAGCGCAGGATCTCCAAAGGCGGTGTGAGCTGATCAATAAGGAAAAGCCGTTAATTGCAGTCAGTATCCATCAAAACAGCTATACAAGCCCGCAGATTAAAGGAGCACAGGTATTTTACTATACAACCTCTAAGGAGAGTCAGACATTGGCGGAGACGGTGCAAAAGACGCTGATCGAACAGGTCGATCCGAACAACCGCAGACAGGCAAAGGCAAATGACAGTTATTATTTGCTGAAAAAGACAGAGCCGCCAATCATAATAGTAGAATGTGGTTTTCTGAGCAATCCTGAGGAAGCCGAAAAGTTAACGGATGAAGCTTATCAGCAGGAAGTAGCGGATGCGATCTGTCTGGGGGTATTCCGGTATCTTGGAAAGGATACCGGCGAAGGGCAGGATGCAGCCGATACACAAGAGGATCGTACACAGTCCTGAGGATTCAGGAAAAATATGCAAATAGACAGGAAACATTATGCTAGAGGATACTTCAGTCATAAAAGTAAAAGAAGATGAGATCGACAACGAAATAACGATGGAAGCTATCAGGCAGGCGGGGAAGATCCTAAAGGCAGGCGGCGTTGTGGCATTTCCGACGGAAACGGTCTATGGGCTTGGAGCGGATGCGCTCCAGGCGGACGCAGCCGGAAGGATCTATGCGGCAAAGGGCAGGCCGTCCGATAATCCGCTGATCGTCCATATCTGCTGTTTTGAAGATATTTATGAGATCGTAACAGAGGTTCCGCAGGCGGCAAAGCGTTTGGCGGATGCATTCTGGCCTGGCCCGCTGACGATGATTTTGCACAAGAGCGAAAAGGTGCCTTTCCAGACAACGGGGGGCATGGATACGGTGGCAGTCAGGATGCCGTCCAATCAGATTGCGCTTGCGCTGATCCGCCAGGGCGGCGGGTATATTGCAGCGCCGAGCGCAAATACTTCCGGCAGGCCAAGCCCGACACAGGCAGAGCATGTATACGAAGATTTAAATGGAAAAATCCCGCTCATTTTAGATGGGGGAGAGGTAGGCATTGGAATCGAATCTACCATCCTGGATCTTACCGAAGAGGTGCCCGTTCTTTTGCGTCCGGGATTTATCACGATAAAGATGCTGTCAGAAGTGATTGGCGAAGTACGTATAGACCCTGGTATCATCGCAGACGATGCGAAAACCCCGCCGAAAGCGCCCGGGATGAAATACCGGCATTATGCGCCGAAGGCAGAAATGGTCTTGGTAGAAGGCGCACAGCAGCAGGTGCCTGCAAAAATCAACCAACTGGCGGAAGAAAAAATAAATGCAGGGAAAAAAGTAGGGATTATCGCCACAAAAGAAACGGCGGGATCTTATCAGCAGGGGCTTGTCATCAGCATTGGCAGCAGACAGGAAGAAGAAGAAATTGCTCATAATCTTTATAAGATATTAAGAACATTAGATGCATCTGGTGTGGATTTTATTTATTCTGAAAGTTTTGAAACACCGCATATGGGACAAGCGATTATGAACCGGTTATTAAAAGCAGCAGGACACCAGGTAATCAAAGTCAAGTAGTTAGGGAGAGTATATGGACACATACAGGAAAATCATTTTTGCAGACAGTGCCGGAAACAGCCGTGCACCAATGGCAGCGGAGCTGTTAAAGGAATGTAAAATGAAATTGCCGATTGATATTCAGGCACGCGGGATTGTTGTGCTGTTTCCAGAGCCGCTGAATCAAAAAGCAGAGGCGGTATTAATCAGCAATGGGATTACTTTGGAAAATTATATGTCCAGCCAGTTGGAGGAAGAGGATTTTGCCCTGGATACGCTGATTATCGTAATGGGAAACAGTGACAGGCAAAAGGTGCTGGATTTATTTGAACATGCAATTCCTGAAAATGTGCAGGTATTAACAGAGTTAGTCGGCGATGAACTGGAAATTATGGATCCGTATGGCGGGACATTACAGGCATATGGATTATGCTATGAAACGCTGAGCAAGTCGGTAAAAAAACTGGCGGCAATGTTAAACAGCCAATAAGAGGCATTTTTGCTGTTCCATGCACGCGCCATGCAATTTCGTTATCAGATATTTTAGAATATGTTGGAAATGAATAGAAAGAATAAGCATGGTACATTTTGGGAACAACTAACTCAAAATGTACCTTTTTTCTAAAATAAAAAGTTTTAAATGTTAATTATTGCTAAAATATTATAGACAATTCAAACATTAGTGCTATAATGTACTTAGTGGTTTTCTGCATTTTAGAAGGAATATGGAGCAATGAGAAAAAAACAAAAGGTATTTCAGGCGTTTACGATGGTGATTCAATTTGGACTGAATATGATTGTGCCGATTGTGATGTGTACGCTGTTTGGCGTCTGGATCGGTGAAAAAATTCATATGCCTGCTATTACGGTTCTTCTGTTTTTGATGGGATCGCTCGCAGGATTCCGCAATATTTTTATGATGGCTAAAAAAATCTATCAGGATGATCATAAAAAGGATGCTAAGAAAAGCGAATGAGAAGAAAAGTGGGTGGTGCCTATGTTCAGACGTTTAAATGAAGCGCTTCCTGAATTGCTGCTTGGGATTTTGCTCTATGGGCTTCTCATACAGGCAACAGGCGTCTGGTTTGCGCAGGATAAGCTTCGCTACAGCAGCGGGCTGTGGATTGGGATTGCGACCGCAATGGCGATGGCATATCATATCGCGCGTATCATTGCAGAAACCGTGGATTCTATGGACGCACAAAAGGCAAGAGGCAGGATTATTGCCAAAGGGATTGCGCGTTATATCGCGGTTGTAATCGTATTTACGGTTACGATGTATTTTGATCTTGGTAACCTTGTCACGCTTTTTATCGGCGTGATGGGTTTAAAGATATCGGCTTATTTACAGCCGTCATTGCACAAAGTGCTTAAAAAAGCAACAGGAAAAGGTGGTGGGTCTTCGGACGAAACAAATACAATGGAAAGGGAGGTGAAAATGTGACAAATGCAATCGTAATGTCATCCAGTGCCGATAACATTGATTTTATGATACATGGATTGTTTTCCTACAATTTGTTTGGTCATGAAGTCTGGATTACTTCATCCCATGTATGTATACTTATCGTTATGCTGTTTTTGATTGGTTTTGCGCTGATCGCAAATATCAAAATGCGCCATGCAACAGAGATACCGGATACATTCCAAAATATACTGGAGTTGATTGTCAGTTCGCTGGATGGTGTAGTAGAAGGGACGATGGGAAAAAATGCAACAAAGTTCGTAAATTACATCAGTACGATCTTTATATTTATTCTTGTCAGTAATATATCCGGCCTGTTTGGCTTAAGGCCGCCGACAGCGGATTATGGTACGACACTTGCACTGGGTCTGATCACGTTTACTCTGATACATTTTTGTCAGTTTAAGTATCAGAGTCCAAAAAAGATATGGACAGACATGTGCTCGCCATTACCACCATGGCTTCCAATCTGGTTTCCAATCAACCTGATCAGTGAAATTGCAGTACCTATTTCCCTGTCTTTACGTTTGTTTGCAAACGTATTGTCAGGCACTGTTATGATGGCGCTCGTTTATGGATTGTTGTCAAAAGTGGCGATTATCTGGCCTGCGGCGCTTCATATGTATTTTGATTTGTTCTCAGGAGCAATTCAGACGTATGTATTCTGTATGCTGACGATGACCTATATCAGCCAGCAGATGGAAACAGACTAGATGTTCTAGTCTTTGTAAAAAGAATATTTTTTAGGAGGAAAATCATTATGAATATCACAGGACAAGATTTAATTTTAGCGTGTTCAGCAATTGGTGCAGGTTTGGCAGTTATTGCAGGTATCGGGCCTGGTATCGGGCAGGGTATTGCAGCCGGACACGGTGCAGCGGCAGTAGGTAGAAACCCTGGCGCAAAGTCTGATATTATGTCTACGATGTTATTAGGCCAGGCCGTTGCTGAGACAACCGGTTTGTATGGCCTGTTAGTAGCTATGCTCCTGCTTTTCGTACAGCCATTATCATAAAACGCAAAGGGACGTACACATACGTCTGTGTGATGGGAGAAAGACGGAAAGGAGGCTGAACTGAGCGAACATGGAAAGATTATTTGATCTTGATTTTCAGTTAATTCATGATGCGGTGCTTCTGGGGATTGCGATTTTTGTACTGTTTCTTGCGTTATCTTATTTGCTGCTGAATCCGGTCAGAAAGATGCTTTATGACAGGCAGAGAAAGATTCAGGGCGATATTGACAATGCAAAGAACGATAAAGAAAAAGCGTCTGCGATGAAGGCGGAATATGAAGAAAAGCTGAGAAACGCAGAGAAAGAAGCAGAAGCCATTTTAAGTGAAGCTCGTCAGAAAGCATTGAAAAATGAAGCAAATATTATTGACGAGGCAAAGCAGGAGGCTGCCCGTATCATCCAGCGAGCGAATGAAGAAGCAAGGCTTGAAAAGAACCGCGCATTGGATGAGATGAAGCAGGAGATGATCACAGTTGCTTCCATGATGGCTGCAAAGGTTGTAGCAGCATCAATTGATACAACCGTTCAGAATGGGCTTGTGGAAGAGACATTAAAAGAAATGGGTGATTCGACATGGCAAAGCTAGTTGCAAAAACATATGGTGATGCATTATTTGAGCTGGCTTTGGAGTCGGGGCAGGTCGATCCGCTGTTTGAGGAAGCAAAACAGATGCTTGGGATTATTCAGACAAACGAAGATCTTGCAAAGATGATGAATCATCCTAAAATCGTAATAGAAGAAAAGCAAAAAATCATAGAAGATGTTTTTAAGGACCGCGCATCCAGAGAAATGATCGGATTGATGATGATGATTATCGGAAAAGGGCATTATCAGCAATTTGACGGAGTGTTGGATTACTTTATCACGCAGGTGAAGGAATATAAAAAGATAGGTACTGCCTATATTACATCTGCGATGGAGCTGTCTTTGATGCAGAAGGATGCAATACGCAGAAAGCTGCTGGAGACGACCGATTATGTGCAGTTTGATTTTATCTATGAGGTGGATCCGTCCCTGATCGGGGGGATCGTAATTCGGATTGGGGACAGAGTTGTGGATGGGAGCGTCAAAAATAAGCTTGCCAGGCTGACTTCCGAATTATCGAAGTTAAAGTTACAGATGCCGTAGCAATATGGCAAAAACAGTTGAAAGTAGGTGACTATTGTCCATGAATTTAAAACCAGAGGAGATTAGTTCGGTCATCAAAGAGCAGATCAAAAGATATGCTGCGGAACTGGAAGTCGCTGACGTGGGTACGGTTATCCAGGTAGCGGACGGTATCGCACGTATCCATGGGCTGGAAAATGCGATGCAGGGCGAACTGCTGGAATTCCCGGGTGAAGTATATGGAATGGTATTGAACCTCGAAGAAGATAACGTTGGCGCCGTATTACTCGGTGACCAAAAGAGTATCAATGAAGGCGATACCGTAAAGACTACCGGCAGGGTAGTTGAGGTTCCGGTCGGGGATGCTATGATCGGCCGCGTAGTGAATGCATTAGGACAGCCGATTGATGGCAAGGGACCAATTAAGACAGACAAACACCGCCAGATAGAGAGAGTAGCGTCTGGCGTTATTTCCAGAAAATCAGTAGATACGCCGCTGCAAACCGGCATCAAGGCGATCGATTCCATGGTGCCGATCGGAAGAGGGCAGCGCGAGCTGATTATCGGCGACAGGCAGACTGGTAAGACGGCGATCACGATCGATACGATTATCAACCAGAAGGGACAGGGCGTAAAATGTATTTATGTAGCGATCGGGCAGAAGGCTTCGACCGTTGCTTCGATTGTAAAGACGTTGGAAGAGTTCGGCGCTATGGCATATACGACGGTTGTAGCAGCTACAGCCAGTGAGCTGGCACCGTTACAGTATATTGCTCCGTATTCAGGATGTGCGATCGGGGAAGAATGGATGGAAAACGGAGAAGACGTGCTTGTCGTATACGACGACCTGAGCAAGCACGCAACGGCTTACCGTACGCTCTCCCTGCTCTTAAGAAGGCCGCCAGGACGTGAAGCTTACCCAGGCGATGTATTCTATCTGCATTCCAGGCTGCTGGAGCGTGCAGCAAGGCTTTCGGATGAACTGGGCGGAGGTTCGCTTACAGCGCTTCCGATTATTGAAACACAGGCGGGCGACGTATCTGCCTATATTCCTACAAATGTTATTTCCATTACAGACGGACAGATTTATCTGGAGACAGAGATGTTTAACTCTGGTTTCCGTCCGGCGATTAACGCAGGCCTTTCCGTATCCCGTGTAGGGGGTGCGGCACAGATCAAGGCGATTAAAAAGATCGCTGCTCCAATCCGTGTCGAGCTGGCGCAGTATCGTGAGCTTGCCGCATTTGCACAGTTTGGCTCTGAGCTGGATGCGGATACGAAAGAAAAGCTGATCCAGGGTGAAAGGATCCGTGAGATCTTAAAGCAGCCGCAGTATCAGCCGATGCCGGTAGAAAAACAGGTGATCATAATCTATGCCGCTACGAAAAAATACTTGATGGATATTCCGACCGAAGAAGTACTGCGGTTTGAAAAAGAGCTGTTTGAATTTATAGACACAAAATATCCAGAGATCCCAGAGTCGATCCGTACGACAAAGGTACTCGAAGAGGATATCGAAAAGCAGTTAATCAAGGCAATCGAAGAGTGTAAAAAATCATTTCGGTAGAAAAGGCGGTGACTGATTATGGCCTCAATGAGAGACATAAAAAGAAGAAAAAGCAGCATACAGAGTACGCAGCAAATCACGAAAGCCATGAAATTAGTTTCTACCGTAAAACTGCAAAAAGCAAAAACCCATGCAGAGCGGACAGACCCGTATTTTCAGCATATGTACCGTACTGTGACTTCCATTCTTGCAAGATCCGGCAATATGGATCATCCATACCTTGCGGATAATGGTTCGGATAAGATTGCGGTTGTCGTAATTACTTCCAATCGCGGGCTTGCCGGAGGCTATAACTCCAATATCACAAAGCTTGTACTTGGCAGCGGCCTTGCAAAGGATAAGGTGCTGCTATATACGATCGGGACAAAAGGGAAGGATACGCTGGAACGGAAAGGATATGAGGTCGCTGAGGATGCTTCGGATGTCATTGAAAATCCTACGTATAAGGATGCAATGGAAATATGTGACAAGGTATTAAAGGATTATGCACAAGGTAAGATCGGCGCGATTTATCTGGCATACACCCATTTTAAAAATACTGTCGTCCATATCCCAAGCCTGATGAAGCTGCTTCCGGTAGAGTTTTCAGAAGAAGAACTGTCAGCAGCCGATAAAAACCTGATTATGAATTATGAGCCGAACGAGAAAGAAGCGCTCGATATGATTATCCCGAAATACGTGACCAGTATTTTTTACGGTGCTCTGGTAGAAGCAGTAGCAAGCGAGAACGGAGCGCGGATGCAGGCGATGGATTCTGCGACAAGCAATGCGGAAGAAATGATTAGTGATTTGTCTTTGAAATACAACCGTGCCCGTCAGGGTTCCATTACACAGGAATTGACCGAAATTATAGCAGGTGCGGAAGCAATCAGTTAACAGGGAAATGGTTGCGGATATAGTTAGATAGAAAAGGAGTGATTGAGAAAAATGGCAAAAGCGAATATTGGGAAAATCACCCAGATCGTTGGAGCTGTCCTGGATATCAAATTTGCAGGAAAGCTGCCGGAAATTAACGAATCGATTGAGATTACGCGAAAAGAAGGCAGCCGTCTTGTAGTCGAGGTAGCGCAGCATCTTGGTGATGATACCGTCAGATGTATTGCCATGGGGCCGACCGACGGGCTTGTGCGCGGTATGGATGCTACTGCAACAGGCGCTGCAATCAGTGTGCCGGTTGGTGAAAATACATTAGGCCGCATGTTCAATGTCCTTGGCGAGCCGATCGATGAAATTGACCCGCCGACTGGCGTAGAATACAGCCCAATCCATAGAAAAGCGCCTTCGTTCGAGGAACAGTCCACTTCTGCGGAAATACTGGAAACCGGTATTAAAGTCGTAGACCTGCTCTGCCCGTACCAAAAGGGCGGGAAGATCGGGTTGTTCGGCGGCGCCGGCGTAGGCAAGACCGTATTGATCCAGGAGCTGATCCATAATATTGCGACAGAGCATGGCGGATATTCTGTATTTACTGGCGTAGGTGAAAGAACGCGTGAAGGAAATGACCTGTACTATGAAATGAAAGAGTCCGGCGTTATTGATAAGACGACGATGGTGTTCGGGCAGATGAACGAGCCGCCTGGAGCGAGAATGCGTGTGGCGCTGTCAGGACTTACAATGGCAGAATATTTCCGTGACAAGGGCGGAAAGGACGTCTTACTGTTTATTGACAATATTTTCCGTTTTACACAGGCTGGTTCCGAGGTGTCTGCCCTGCTTGGGCGTATGCCTTCAGCCGTAGGCTACCAGCCGACCTTGCAGACAGAAATGGGAGCTTTGCAGGAGCGTATCACGTCGACGAAAAACGGTTCCATTACATCCGTACAGGCAGTATATGTGCCTGCTGACGACTTGACAGACCCTGCGCCTGCGACGACATTTGCCCATCTGGATGCAACGACAGTATTGGAGCGTTCCATTGCAGAGCTTGGTATTTATCCGGCTGTAGACCCGCTGGCATCGACTTCCAGAATCCTGGACCCGCGTATTGTAGGACAGGAGCATTTTGATACGGCGCGTGAAATACAGGCGATTTTGCAGAAATACAAGGAGTTGCAGGATATTATTGCGATTCTTGGTATGGATGAGTTATCAGAAGATGACAAGATGGTGGTTAATCGTGCGAGAAAGATCCAGAGATTCCTGTCCCAGCCGTTCTCCGTAGCGACACAGTTTACCGGGCTGGAAGGAAAATATGTCCCGGTTGCCGAGACGATCCGCGGCTTCCGTGAGATTCTGGAAGGAAAGCATGACGATGTGCCGGAAGGCCACTTCTTAAATGCAGGAACGATCGATGAAGTACGCGCCCGTATGAAGTAAGGGGTGACGTTATGGCAGATGCAAACAGATTGTTTCAGGTAGAGATTATTACACCAGAGCGTGTATTTTATACCGGAGAAGCTACAATGATCGAATTTACGACGACAGAGGGCGACATCGGTGTATATAAAAACCACATTCCGTTAACGGCTGTGCTTTCCCCAGGCATCGTAACGATTACAGAAAGTGCAGGAGGAAAAAAAGCAGCAGTGCATTCTGGATTTGCTGAGATCCTGGGCGATAAAGTCACGCTTCTTGCTGAAATTGCAGAATGGCCGGACGAGATTGACAAAAACCGGGCGCAAGAAGCAAAGATGCGTGCAGAACGCCGCTTGAAAGTAAAAGAAGCCGGCTTAGACGTAAAACGTGCAGAAATTGCCTTGAAAAAGGCGCTGGTGCGGATTGATGTGGCAAAATAACCAAGTTTTCCAGAGCGTGTTTTGAATGTTCAAACACGCTCTGTTTTTTCACAGCTCCAGCTTTAAATAGACAAAATCTTTTTCATCCTGGTCAATGCCCAGGTATCTTTTTGTAATCTGATACGAAGAGTGGTTGTAAATATCCATAAGCAGAACGGGGGATATGCCCTGCTTCCATGCATGGTATCCAAATGTTTTACGCAGAGAGTGACAGCTTATATGTTCTTCGTGGAGCGCTTTGCGGGCAGCGTCACGCACAATTCGAAAAGCTTGGGAGCGACAAAGCGGAGTGGACGGTTCTGTGCGTTTTGAGAAAATATAATCTTGCGGGCTCGGATTTCTCTGGTCTTTCAGCCGTTTTAACGCTTCTTTGACATGGTAGTTTAAGGCGACTGCTTTTTGTTTGCCCGTCTTTTTTTCACATACGATTAAATGTTTTTTAAATACCTCCATAGAGAAGTCATAGACATCTTTCCAGTGCAGTTCGAGCATATCGCTGATACGGAGCGCGGTATGCAGCCCAAGGATGATCAGTGTGTGGTTACGTGGATTCGGACGCACTGTTTTGTAATAGTCCATAAATTTTTTTAAGTCTTCTTTGCTTTTTATCGGTTGTGTTGTACTCATTTTCCCTGCTTTCTGGCAGCAACCTACTGCCCACTTGTATTTTTCTTTTGTAAATGGTGTATCTTTGCAGATAGAGGAATTTTAGCTCATTTTTTTAAGAAAGAAAATAGTGTTCTTTTTTCCTATCTTTTTTACTATACTGCATATACTGCAAAAGGATTTGACAATTTAAAAGAAACAGGATATAATAAAAATCGGACAGCCGGGGCGCTAGCGGTGCCCTGTACCAGCAATCCGCTATAGCTGGGGTGATATCCTGCCCCGGGTCTTTCGATTGTAAAGCAGCCCCTGGTAAGTGGCGTTGACGTTTGGGTCTTGCGCAACAGGAACTTGTGAACCGTGTCAGGTCAGGAATGGAGCAGCACTAAGCAAGACCTCTTGTGTGCCGTAAGGGTGCCTGGGCCGAGTTAACTGCCAGGGTAACGTTTAGGATCAGGATTCAAAGCAGGATGTCCATAAAAATAAGTAAGAAACGCGCGGGATGATTCAGGCAGCCTGCGTTTTTTTATTTCTGCGCAGCAGGCGGCTGCCCGCAAAATACGGAATGTTGGAGGAGTTTGATGATAAAAGCAGTCATATTTGATATGGATGGGCTGATGATTGATACAGAAAAGCTTTTGGTAAAATACTGGCTGGAGGCAGCACATGCTTGCGGATATGCAATGAACAGGGAGCATGTGCTTGGAATCCGCAGCCTGGCGGCAAAATACGCGATACCAAAGCTGAAAGCAGAGCTTGGAGAAGATTTTGATTATTATAAAGTAAGGTCGCTGCGCATCCAGCTTATGAACGAGTATATTGAAGCTTTTGGCGTAGAGGAAAAACCAGGGCTTGGCGTATTGCTGGACTATCTGAAAGAGCATGGTTATTTGACGGCAGTTGCAACTGCTACCGACCTGGAGCGTACGAAACGGTATCTTGCGTCGATTGACAGGCTTAAGTACTTCGACAAGGTCGTATGTGCTCCTATGGTGGAGCATGGAAAGCCTGCGCCTGATATTTATTTGGAGGCGGCTGCACGATTGCATACTGCGCCGGCGGAATGTATGGCGCTGGAAGATTCTCCAAACGGGATTTTGTCTGCATATCGGGCAGGAATGCTGCCTGTTATGGTGCCAGACCTGAGCGAGCCGGATGCAGAGACACAAAAATTGCTGTATCGGTGTGTGAAAGATTTGTCGCAGGTAATTGATTTGTTAGAGCATTAACGCTGCTTTCAGCGAAAAAAATAGAAGCAGAGGGGATCACCTGTATTGATGATTCCGAACAGTAGAGCAAAATTATGACAGAGGTTTGGAATTTATGGAAACAAGGGAAATATTAAAAAAAGTACAGTCTGGCGAAATGTCTCTGGACGAAGCCGAACAGTTTTTGCGCAGGCAGCCGTTTGATGAAATGGGATATGCAAAGCTGGATACGCACCGAAAAATCCGTTCCGGTTTTGCGGAAGTGATTTTTTGCAGCGGAAAAGCGGACGAACACTTGCTTCGGATATTTGGAAGGCTGTACGAACAGGACGAGGAAGTATTTGGCACCAGGGCATCCAGGGAACAATACGAAATGATTCTAAGGGAGTATCCTATGACGGAGTATGATCCGATCTCCAGGATTATAAAAATAGAAAAGGAAGGCAAAGTACGTACTGGAAAAGCAGCAGTCTGTACGGCAGGTACGGCTGATATTCCGGTAGCAGAGGAGGCTGCGCAGACAGCGGAGTATTTTGGTACGGCTGTGGAGCGGGTCTATGATGTAGGTGTGAGCGGGATACACAGGCTGCTGGCAAATATGGATACCATTCAAGCGGCAAACTGCGTGGTAGCAGTTGCAGGCATGGAAGGCGCTTTGGCAAGCGTGCTCGGAGGGCTGGTAGATAAGCCGGTCATCGCGGTGCCGACTTCGATCGGATATGGTGCCTCAATGCATGGGCTGTCAGCGTTGCTTACGATGATTAATTCCTGTGCAAACGGGATTGCGGTCGTAAATATTGATAATGGGTATGGTGCCGGCTATCTTGCTGCGCAGATCAATCGGTTAGCTGTTTTGGCGGATAATAGAGACGCATAAAAAAGAGTTCTGTTCTCACAGAACCCTTTTTTTAAATTGGAGGTAGGATGTATTTATAGATAGTACCGTACGGACGTACAGTACATTAAACGGAGAGCATGGGATTCGAACCCACGGTGCTTTTCAGCACACGGCTTTTCGAGAGCCGCACCTTAAACCGCTCGGACAACTCTCCAGATAAAATAAGATAAAAATTTATGCTGTATTAAGATTATACCATAATTTTCCATAAATACAAGAAAAATTTACAGAAGTATGGTTGCTAATTTATTGATTATAATTGACAAGCATAGAAATTCATTAGATAATAGAATAGGTGAATAAAAATAAGGAGGATTTTTTATGAACGAATCAAAGGAGTTCAAGCCGTATATACCGGCGGATAAGGTACTTCCCGAGATTACACCTGTTTCGATTGTGCTTGGTATTCTTCTTGCCGTATTGTTTGGCGGTGCAAATGCATATTTGGGGCTGCGTGTAGGAATGACAGTGTCGGCTTCGATTCCGGCAGCAGTTATTTCTATGGGCGTCATTCGGGTGATATTGAGACGAGATTCTATCCTAGAGAATAATATCGTACAGACGATTGGCTCTGCTGGGGAATCGTTGGCTGCTGGCGCTATTTTTACGCTGCCGGCGCTGTTTATGTGGGCGGAAGAAGGCGGGATGGAGACGCCGTCTTTGGTGGAAATCGCCCTGATTGCTTTTGTGGGAGGCGTGATTGGTATTTTATTTATGATCCCGCTTCGTACTGCTCTGATCGTACAGGAGCATGGTAACCTTCCATATCCGGAGGGAAAAGCGTGCGCAGAAGTATTGATGGCAGGCGAAGAAGGCGGAGCGAGCGCTTCGACTGTATTTTTAGGGCTGGGTGTATCTGCGATTTACAAATTTATCGCTGACGGCCTTTGTATTTTTCCAAGTGAAGTGGATTTTGAGATCAAAAGCTACAAAGGCTCCGGCATCGGTATCGATGTACTGCCGGCTCTGCTAGGCGTAGGCTATATTTGCGGTGCCAAGGTATCTTCTTACCTGCTTGCCGGAGGTACGTTAGGCTGGTTTGTGATTATGCCGCTGATCGCTCTGTTTGGCGGAGACGCAGTGATTTATCCTGGCACGGAACCGATCAGTACGTTCAACCCGTCGGCATTGTGGGGTACCTATATCCGTTATATTGGTGCCGGTGCCGTGGCAGCAGGCGGTATTATGAGCCTGATTAAATCCATGCCGCTGATTGTACGGACATTCCGCCAGGCAGTAAAAGGATTTGGAGCGAAGGCAGGCGTATCCAACCGTACGACACAGGATCTGCCTATGAATTTTGTATTTATCGGTATCGGCGTGTTAGCTGTTTTTATGTGGCTGTGCCCGGTCATTCCGGTGAACCTTCTGGGTGCGGTGATTATCATTATATTCGGTTTCTTTTTTGCAACCGTATCTTCCCGTATGGTCGGGCTGGTAGGCAGCTCGAATAATCCGGTTTCTGGTATGGCGATTGCTACTCTGCTGATTTCTACGATGGTATTAAAGGCAACTGGCGTCATTGGTATGCCTGGCATGATCGCGGCGATTAGCATTGGTTCCATTATCTGTATTATTGCATCGATTGCCGGAGATACGTCACAGGATTTGAAAACAGGATTTTTAGTTGGTTCTACGCCGAAAAATCAGCAGATCGGCGAGCTGATCGGTGTTGTTGCTTCCGCCATTACGATCGGCGGCGTTTTGTATCTGCTGAATGCAGCATGGTCTTATGGGACAGACCAGCTCCCGGCTCCGCAGGCGATGCTTATGAAGATGGTAGTAGAAGGCGTTATGAATGGGAATCTGCCATGGGCGCTTGTATTTTCCGGTGTATTTATTGCTATTGTCGTAGAGATTCTTGGCATTCCGGTACTGCCGTTTGCAGTCGGGCTGTACCTGCCGATCCATCTGAGTACGCCGATGATTGTGGGCGGGCTTGTCAGGCTGTATTTTGAGAAAAAGAAAAACGAAAACGAGTCAGAACGCAAACGGAAGGTGGAAAACGGTGTGCTTTATTCGTCCGGGCTGATCGCAGGTGAAGGCTTGGTAGGTATTATGCTTGCCGTATTTGCGATTATCAATGTCGGAGAGGACAAGTCTCTTGGAGATGTGATTAATATTTCGGAGAAGATCAATCTCGGCAATATTGGCGGGCTTGTATTTTTTGCAATATTAACTGCTACGCTCTATGCGATGATTGTAAAGAAGAAAAAGTAAAAAGGTTACGCCATGGGAAAGAAAAAGCAGGAAAATTTTTTGGACTATATTCCAAAAAGGAATAAGCTGTATGACTGGGAGTGGAATCAGAAAAAGCATGTGGAGGTTGCAGTTGTAAACCGGGGCATGTTTAACCGGATTGCGCAGATTGTTTTTCGCAAACCGAAAGTCAGCAGGATTGAGTTGGATGAAATGGGCAGTTTTATCTGGCAGGAAATGGATGGGATAAAGACGGTATATGAGATAGGAAATACAGTAAAAGCAAGGTTCGGACAAAAAGCAGAACCATTATACGAAAGGTTATGTGAATATATTCGAATTTTGCATAATAACCGCTTTATTGTGTATGAAAATAAAAAAAAGAATAGAAATTAGATAGAAAGAAGGCAGAAACATGGGAGTATTATCTAATTTAGAACCAAAAGAGGTATTTTCGTATTTTGAAGAAATCAGTTCCATTCCGCGCGCCTCTTATCATGAGGAAAAAATCAGCGATTATTGCGCGGCATTTGCCAAAAAGCATCATCTGGAATATATACAGGATGAGCTTAAAAATGTCATTATCATAAAAGAAGCGACGCCTGGATATGAGCAGGAAGAGCCGATGATTATACAGGGGCATCTGGATATGGTATGTGAAAATCAGCCGGACTGTAAGATCGATTTTGATAAAGACGGAATCAAACTGATGATAGACGGAGATGATATTACAGCAGACGGTACGACGCTGGGCGGCGACGACGGGATTGCAATAGCATATGCGCTTGCTGTTTTAGCATCAGATACGATCGAACATCCAAGGCTTGAAGTTATCTTTACAGTGTCAGAAGAGGTCGGCATGGAAGGAGCGGAGGGCATTGATGTCTCTATGCTGAAAGGACGCAGGCTGCTCAACCTGGATTCAGAGGAAGAGGGGATACTGCTTGCCGGCTGTGCAGGCGGTGCAAGGATTGAGTGCAAGCTGCCGGTAAAATGTATCAATGTAAAAGGTTCTGTGATGGAGCTTAAGGTACATGGGCTTGCCGGCGGGCATTCCGGTGTGGAGATCAATAAAGGGCGCGCAAATGCGAATATGCTGATGGGACGTATCCTGGTCGGGCTGGCAAAGCAGACAGCATATCATCTGGCGCTTTTGCAGGGCGGAAGGAAAGATAACGCAATCCCAAGGGAATGCAGGGCAATTCTTTGCCTGCCGCAGCAGGAGCTGGATGCGGCTGTAAAGGCGGTCGAAAAGATGCAAAAGGATATTGCGAATGAATATGCAGTAACAGACAAAAATATCCAGATATCGACAAAAACCGATCAATCAGAGATTCCGTTTCAGATGCTGGATGCTGACAGCACCAAAAAGGCGGTACTGCTGCTTAATGCGCTGCCAAACGGTGTGCAGACGATGAGTGCGGATGTGGAAGGGCTGGTTGAAACGTCGCTGAACCTTGGTGTACTTGACTTAAATTACAAGGAAATGACATTAAGCTATGCCGTGCGCAGCTCAGTAGGAAGCGCAAAGGGCGCGTTATTGGATCATATGGTATATTTATGCCAGGGAATTGGCGGCAGCGCGGAGATATCAGGCGATTATCCGGCATGGGAATATAAGCGTGATTCTGCGTTTCGTGAAAAGATTGCAGCAGTCTATGAGAGAATGTATGGAAAGCCGCCGGTTATTGAAGCGATTCATGCAGGGCTGGAATGCGGCTTGCTTGCAGGAAAGCTGCCGGGATTGGACTGTATCTCAATAGGGCCGGATATGAAAGACGTGCATACAACAGAAGAAAAGTTAAATATATCTTCCACAAGGCGTGTATGGGAATTTATTTTAGAGGTATTAAAAGATAAATAGCAGTGATCGGGCAGTTCGAAAGAGGGCAGATGGAAAATGAAAATTTTTCATCTGCCCTCTTTTCGTTGTATTGGTTTGTGAAAAATGTCATAAATTGCAACAGATCGTACACGAAATTATATAATAGTAACAAATAAATCATAAAATTTTCAATGATAACAGAAAAATATTCTATGTTTTCTTTTGTTTGGATTCGCTATACTGTCACTATCAACAAGGGGACACCTAAAACGGTGTGTTTGTATGGAAAGGAGAAAAATATGAAGAGAAAATTAGTATCAATGACACTGGCGTTAATGTTGGGGGTTTCGCTTACTGCATGTGGTTCAGGCGGAGATAACAAGTCGTCATCAGATGGAGGAAACACAACGACTCAGGATCAGGCGGATGATGCAGGTACTTCGGATGAGGGTACAGGCGATGCAGGCGACTCGGATGAGGGAGCAGGCGACAGCGGCTCTTCGGCAGAGGTGGCAAACAAAGATAAGCCGTTAGTATGGTTTAACCGCCAGCCGTCCAACAGCTCTACAGGCGAACTGGATATGGCAGCCCTTTCTTTTAACGAGAATACATATTATGTAGGATTTGACGCAAATCAGGGCGCTGAGCTGCAAGGGACTATGGTAAAAGAATATATTGAAGCAAATATTGACAGCATTGACCGCAACGGAGACGGCGTGATCGGTTATGTCCTTGCCATCGGCGATATCGGGCACAACGATTCGATTGCACGTACAAGAGGTGTCCGTAAGGCACTTGGTACAGGAGTTGAAAAAGACGGTGATATCAACAGTGATCCGGTTGGAACGAATACGGACGGTTCTGCATCCGCAGTCCAGGATGGATCGATTGAAGTAAACGGCAAGACTTATGTAGTACGTGAGCTTGCTTCCCAGGAAATGAAAAATTCCGCTGGTGCGACATGGGATGCAGCGACAGCAGGCAATGCGATTGGCACATGGTCTTCTTCTTTTGGAGATTCGATCGATATTATCGCTTCTAATAATGACGGTATGGGTATGTCGATGTTTAACGCATGGTCAAAAGACAATAATGTACCTACGTTTGGATACGATGCAAACAGCGATGCAGTAGCTGCGATTGCCGAAGGCTACGGCGGAACAATCAGCCAACATGCTGATGTGCAGGCATATCTTACACTTCGCGTTCTGCGCAATGCTTTAGATGGCGTAGATATCGATACAGGTATTGGTACAGCGGACGATGCAGGCAATGTATTATCGGATGATGTATTTGTATACAATGAGGAGCAGCGTTCTTATTATGCATTGAACGTAGCGGTTACTTCTGAAAACTATCAGGATTTTACAGATTCTACAAAGATTTATGAGCCTGTGTCCAAGCAGCTTGACGCAGGTGCGCATCCTTCCAAGAAGGTATGGCTGAACATTTACAACGCTTCTGATAATTTCTTAAGCTCTACCTATCAGCCGCTTCTTCAGAAGTATGATGACCTGATGAATCTGGAAGTTGACTATATCGGCGGTGACGGGCAGACTGAGTCGAATATTACAAACCGTCTTGGTAATCCGGGACAGTATGATGCATTTGCAATCAATATGGTAAAGACAGATAATGCAGCTTCTTATACAGCACTGCTCAATCAGTAATACTGCTGTACGGCTGTGAATAAAGAGACGGGAGATTAGGGAGAAGAGATTCTCCCTAAATCTTTTCAAAGTGGATTGGAAACAGAGGAATATGCAGAGACAGGAGTAAAAGAATGGCAGATAAGAAGGATGATATTGTCTTATCAATACGCGGCATGAGCAAGTCCTTTGGGCGGAACAGGGTGCTGGAGCATATCGAGCTGGATGTGAAGCGCGGCACTGTCATGGGACTGATGGGTGAAAACGGAGCCGGAAAATCGACAATGATGAAATGCCTGTTCGGTACATATCAAAAGGACGAAGGGAATATATTCCTGGACGGCAAGGAAGTGAGCTTTTCCGGGCCAAAGGATGCGCTGGAAAACGGAATCGCTATGGTACATCAGGAGTTAAATCAATGTCTGGAGAGAAATGTGATCGATAATCTGTTTCTTGGGCGATATCCGGTAAATTCCATGGGCGTAATTGATGAAGGCAGAATGAAAAAAGAAGCCTCGGAGCTTTTCAGAAAGCTGGGCATGACCGTGAACCTGACCCAGCCGATGCGGAATATGTCTGTATCGCAAAGGCAGATGTGCGAGATTGCCAAGGCGATTTCCTATAATTCAAAGGTGATCGTCTTGGATGAGCCAACGTCGTCTTTGACGGTACAAGAGGTAGAAAAGCTGTTTGAGATGATGAGGATGTTAAAGGAACAGGGAATTGCCCTAATATATATTTCTCATAAAATGGATGAGATTTTTGAAATTTGTGATGAGATCTCTGTGCTGCGGGACGGCAATCTGGTTATGACTAAGAGCAGCAAGGATACCAATATGAATGAGCTGATCGCAGCTATGGTCGGCAGGTCTTTGGAAAACCGGTTTCCTCCGGTAGACAATGAGCCAAAGGATGTAATTTTATCAATTCAGCATTTATCTACAAAGTTCGAGCCGCATTTGCAGGATATTACGTTTGATGTAAAAGAAGGGGAGATTTTTGGGCTGTATGGGCTGGTAGGCGCCGGGCGCACGGAGCTTCTGGAAACGATTTTTGGCATCCGTACCAGGGCTGCGGGGCGTGTGTATTTTAACAACTGTCTGATGAATTTCAGCAGTGCCAGAGAAGCGATGGATCATGGGTTTGCCCTGATTACGGAAGAGCGCAAGGCAAACGGGCTTTTTTTGAAGGGAGATCTTACCTTTAATACTACAATCGCAAATCTTAGGCAGTATATGTCTGGAATCGCACTTTCCGATTCAAAGATGGTCAAAGCGACTGCAAATGAGATCAAAATTATGCATACAAAGTGTATGGGGCCGGATGATATGATTTCAAGCCTTTCCGGGGGCAATCAGCAGAAGGTGATTTTCGGAAAATGGCTGGAGCGCGGGCCGCAGGTATTTATGATGGATGAACCTACGAGAGGGATTGACGTTGGTGCAAAATATGAGATCTATGAGCTGATTATCAAGATGGCAAAGCAGGGAAAGACAATGATTGTTGTCTCTTCTGAGATGCCTGAAATCTTGGGGATTACAAACCGAATCGGCGTTATGTCCAACGGCCATCTGTCCGGCATTGTAAATACAAAAGAGACGGATCAGGAAGAGCTATTGCGGCTTAGTGCAAAATACCTATAAAATATCTGCAAAAAGGGAGATGAATGGATATGGCGAACGGAAACAGTGCAGTTCTTACGGCAGAACAGGAAATGAAGCTGCGTCAGCCGATCGATGATTATGTCGGCAAGATTCAGGCAAAAATAGACAGCCTCAGGGCGGACGGGACAGACAGGGTTATCTCTCTTCAAAACCATATGGACAGCCTAAAGAGAGACCGTATTTTTACAAAACAGGAAAAAGAAGCAAAGCTTGCGGCCGACAAGGCGGAACTGGAAAAAGCAAAGGCAGTAGAAGCGAAAAATAAAGATGAGATCGCGAAATTAATCGCAGATGCAGAAGCTTATCTTAATGCGCATTTTGACAAGGATTATTACCAGCCGGTTGTATTAAGCTGTGTGAAGGAAAAGCAGGAAGCAAAGGAAAAGTACTTAAGAAAGACCACGCAGCTTGGGCAGGAGCACCAGGCGGCTTTGGCAAAGCTTTCTGACCATCAGGAAATCAAGGATGAGAAGTATGTGTACAAAAACCGGCTGTTTGATGCAAAAATGGAGCTGGAAAAGGATCTTCAGCAGGTAAAAGACAGAAAACATGCAGCTTTTGGCCATAAATACCATTTGATCGACCTGCTGCGTATGTCAAAGTTTACTTTTGCAGAGACAAGTGTGCAGAAATGGGAGAACTATAAATATACGTTTAACCGCAGGGCATTTTTACTGCAAAATGGTTTATATATCGCCATTGTTCTTATTTTTATCATGCTGTGTATTATTACTCCGATTTTAAAAAATACCCCGCTCCTTACATACAACAATGTGCTGAACATATTACAGCAGGCTTCTCCACGTATGTTTTTAGCGCTTGGCGTGGCAGGCCTGATCCTCCTTACTGGTACAGACCTTTCGATCGGCCGTATGGTAGGTATGGGTATGACGACAGCGACGATTATTATGCACCAGGGTGTAAATACAGGCTTGGTGTTTGGCCATGCGTTTGATTTTACCGGGCTGCCGGTAGGTGTCAGAGTTGTGTTTGCATTATTTGCATGTGTCGTATTGTGTACGTTTTTTACAGCAATAGCCGGATTTTTTACAGCAAAATTCAAGATGCATCCGTTTATTTCTACAATGGCAAATATGCTTGTCATCTTTGGTTTGATTACTTACGCGACAAAGGGCGTGTCCTTTGGTGCGATCGAGCCTGCAATCCCGGCTATGATTATTCCAAAGGTCAATGGTTTCCCTACGATTATTCTCTGGGCTTTTGCAGCGATCGTGATTGTATGGTTTATCTGGAATAAGACGACGTTTGGAAAAAATCTGTATGCTGTCGGCGGCAACCCGGAAGCAGCATCGGTATCTGGTATTTCGGTGTTCCGTGTTACGGTAGGCGCATTTGTCCTTGCAGGCATTCTCTATGGATTTGGTTCCTGGCTGGAATGTGCCAGAATGGTCGGATCTGGTTCCGCAGCTTACGGACAGGGCTGGGAGATGGATGCGATTGCGGCTTGCGTAGTTGGCGGCGTATCGTTTACCGGCGGTATTGGCAAGATTTCAGGTGTAGTAGTCGGCGTATTTATTTTTACAGCGCTTACGTATTCCCTGACAATTCTTGGTATTGATACGAACTTGCAGTTTGTATTTTCGGGTATTATTATTCTCGTGGCAGTAACACTCGACTGCTTGAAATATGTACAGAAAAAATAAGATTGCAGCAACGGTAACGATTAACGGAATCGACTGCAAGGTTACGCAGATTGGCAAGGGTACTAAACGGCGCTGCTGTCAGCATTATCAGGGCAGACGCATTTAAGAATACTTCTGCAAACATGGAAGTGAAAGCGACAAATATGACAAAAGCACAGCGCAGCTTGTCTGAACTGTGAACAAAGAGCCGGATTGTATTCCGGCTCTTTTTGGTGAATGTTTACAAAAAGCTGCGTATTTGCTATAATAAAAATCAAAAATAATGGAAATCCTGTTACGAGGAGATAAGAGATGATGGATAGATATACAATTCTTCTTGTAGATGATGAAGAGGAAGTCATACAGGCGATTATGAAAAAAATCAACTGGGAAAGCCTTGGGTTTTCGGTGATTGGATATGCCTGTAATGGGGTAAAGGCTTTTGAGATGGTAGAAGAATTCCAGCCGGATGTCATTATGACAGATATCCGAATGCCATACATGGACGGGCTGGAGCTGTCCAACCGCATCAAGGCAGAATATCCGGCGGCAAAAATTCTTTTTTTTACCGGGTTTGATGAGTTTGAATATGCAAAAGAGGCGGTTCATCTGGAGGTAGAAGAATATGTACTAAAGCCGATTAATTCTGTAGAGCTGACAAACGTATTTACACAACTGAAAAACAAACTGGATCAGGAGATCAGCGAAAAGCGCAATGTGGAGATCCTGCAGAAATATTATATGGAGTCGCTGCCTCTGTTGCAGGCAGATTTTTACGTAGCTTTAATCGAAGGGCGTGTTTCGAAGGAAGAGATCCAAAGGTATCTGTTGGATTACCAGCTTTCTTTTCCAGGCCCATATTATAGCTGCCTTGTGATCCATACCTCTTCCAGCCAGGCTCCAGAACAGATGAATCCGATGCTGCTGTCTACGTCAGTGCATAAGCAGGCGGTCGAGCATTTGGGCGAAAAATGGAGGGCGAAATGCTTTTCTTACCTGGGCAATACAATATTGCTTACACAGTTGAAAGGCCAGCCTGAAATAACAGAATTAACCGATGACTGCGACCGTTTCTGCAAATATGCGCGCCGCATGATCGGTGCGGTCGTGACGATCGGGATCGGGCAGGTATGTGCAAATATCCTGGAGCTGCCGCAGTCTTATGGCAGTGCAAGGGAGGCAGTATCTTACCGGAGCATCTATGGCGCTTCCAGGGCAATTAATCTGAAAGAAATTGTCCCGCAGAAAGCGGCAAGAAGAGACAGCATGGAAAATGAGTTGTCTGTCTTATTTAAGATGATCCGCCTGGGCAGTGAAGAAGATGTGAAAAAAGCTGCCGGACAATATCTGGATCATATGTCGTTTCCGCAAAAAACGCTGGAGCAGTATGAGATTGACATTATGGAATTAATCAGTGCATTTTATCGGTTTACGGTAAACAATGATATTACGCTGGATGATTTTTCAGGAGATATCCGCAAGCTTTACAGCAGGCTGCTGGATTTAGACCCGGATATGATGTACAACTGGCTCACTGACAGATGCCTGTTTCTTCGAAATACGATTATCAGCGTCAGGAACAGCTCGACAAAATCCTTTGTATTAAAAGCAAAAGAGTATGTACATAATAATTATGAAAACGAAGAGTTATCTCTGGACTTTGTCTGTGAGATATTAGGGGTTTCCAATTCCTATTTTTCGACGATCTTTAAAAAGGAGACAGGAAGCTCCTTTATCAGCTACCTGACCGATTACCGTATGGAACGGGCATCCTGCCTGCTGATCGAGACAAATGAAAAAAGCTATATGATTGCAAAAAAAGTCGGGTATACAGATCCGAATTATTTTAGCTATGTATTTAAAAGACGGTTTGGCGTATCGCCTTCCAAATACAGAACGGAGCATTCAGATCGTGAGTCATAAATCAAAGCCAAGAAAGATGCAGTCAACGATTATGGCTGCTTTTTCCATAATGTCTGCTTCGATTATGCTGGTTCTTGGGATTGTCATGTATTTGCGATTTTCGGCTGTTTCCAAGCATGACATTATCCAAAGCACCAAAAAGCTGATGGAACAGACGGGAGAAAATCTGGAAGATTATCTGGTCAGCATGAGGCAAATATCCGATGCTGTATATTATAATGTAATTAAAGAGAATGATTTTTCCAGCCAGGGCAACGATATCCAAAAGGGGATGAATCTTTTGTACGAAGCAAACAGCAGGAATCTGCGCAGCATCGCTGTATATAACCATTATGGCAGCCTGATTGCGGCAGAGCCGGTAGCGCTGCAAAAAGAAGACCCGGATGTCACAAGGCAGGACTGGTATCAGAAAGCTTTTGGAGAGGTAGCAAATATGCATTTTTCCACTCCACATATCCAAAACCTGTTTGATGACCATACCCGGCGTTATTATTGGGTCATTTCCCTGAGCCGTGTTGTAGAGCTTACAGTCGGCGGAATTCCTATGACCGGCGTGCTGCTTGTGGATATGGATTATTCCAGTATTTCGCGGATGATGAAAAAGATCAATGCGTTAAATAACGGGCAATATTATTATCTGTGCGACAGCAATGGGCAGATTATCTATCATAACAGGCAGGTTCAGATCAGCAAAGGGATTGCCAATGAAAACAGCGTGCAGACGGCAAAATATAAGGACGGCGTGTATGAGGAGATTTTCAGAGGGGAAAAAAGGAAAGTCATTGTCAATACGATCAGCTACACAGGGTGGAAGCTGGTAGGCATTATTCCGTATAAGACATTTAACAAGGGCATGTATGATATCCGGTATTTTATTGTAATGCTGATATTGTTAATGACAATGATGCTGGTCGTGATTAACCGTGTGATCTCTGTCAGGATTTCCAGCCCGATTTTAAAATTGAATGAATCGGTGACAGAATACGAAGCAGGAAAAAAGCCGAAGATTTATATTGGAGGCTCGCAGGAAATCCGGTATCTGGGCTATTCAATCCAGCGTTCTTATGAGCAGATCGATGACCTGATGCATAAGATTGTGCTGGAACAGACGGAACGAAGAAAAAGTGAGCTGGATGCGCTGCAAAGCCAGATTAATCCGCATTTTCTGTATAATGCATTGGATTCCATTACCTGGATGGTGGAAGGGGAACGGAATGATGATGCAGTATTTATGATTTCAGAGCTGGCGAGGCTGTTTCGGATCAGCCTCTCCAAAGGGCGCACGATTATCAATATCAAGGATGAGCTGCAACATGCGAAAAGTTATATGAATATACAAAAAATCCGCTATAAAAACAGCTTTTCCGTTACGTTTGAGGTAGAGCCTGAGGTCTGTTCCTGCTGTACGGTAAAGCTGGTGTTGCAGCCGATTCTCGAAAATGCAATTAACTATGGAATGACTGGTATGGACGACTGCGGCCAGATCACGGTAACGGGAAAGTGCAGGGACGGAAATGTGGTACTTTCTGTAGCGGATAACGGTGTCGGCATGTCAGAGGAGGAAGTAAGCCTTGTGCTGACAGACAGTAACCGGATTCATAAGCACGGATCTGGAGTGGGGCTTGCAAATGTAAACAACCGGATACAGATTCTTTTTGGAAAGGAATATGGGCTTCTAATCGAGAGTGAACCGGATGAGGGGACGACCGTATCCATCCGCATCCCTGCTGTGCCTTATACAGAGGAAAACAGAAAGAAGCTGGAAAAGGGGCAGGTGTTCAGCAGGGAAGAAATGACGGACAGTGAAAAATAGGTGAAGCGTTATGGGGAACAGCGGAAAATGGTTTCATACAATCGAAGCAGTATTGGCAGTCCTTGTGATTATGATGGCACTTGCTATGCTTTTGGAAAAAAACAGGGAAGAATTCCGAAAAATATCTGTGGTTATCCAGGATGCGGATGATACGCAGTGGGCAGCGTTTCGGTATGGGCTGAAAATGGCGGCTCAGGATTATAAAATCGAACTGGTTATCGCCAGTACCGCAAATGTGCTGACGGTGGATGAACAAATCGAAACGATTCACCGTGAGATTGAGCATGGAGCCGATGCGGTGATCGTACGCCCGGTGGCGGGAGCTGATTTGGAAGAAAAGCTAAAGCGGGTTGCAAAGAAAGTGCCAGTGATGCTGGTAGAGAGTTCGGCATCGCAGGAGCCGGAGGAATCCCTGTTTGCTTTGGTGGAGCCGGAGCATATGGCAATGGGCAGGGCTCTGGCAGAAGAACTGCAACAGGATTATAATAACAATCTGGCAGGGAAAAAATATGGGATCATCATGAAGGCAGATGAATCGCAGGGAATGATGGAGCGAAAGCAGGGACTGGAAGAGGGCCTGAAAGATACAGGCATATCATGCAGTTGGGTAGCGGTCGATGCTTTTTCGGATACAGGGGAACATATACTGGAGAGCCAGCCTGAGGTGGATATTGTGCTTGCTTTAGACAACAGCAGCCTGATAAAAGCCGCGGAGGAGGCAGCAGCCAATAACCTGCATGGAGCCTTGGTATATGGCATTGGAAATTCTACAGAAGCGGCTTATTATCTGGATACAGGCTGCGTGGAATGCCTGATAGTGCCGGATGAATTCAGCGTAGGCTATCAAAGCCTGTCCGAGACAGCAGAAAGCCTCAGGCATTATTTTCGGAAGATGAAGAGCAAAGTGGTACCATATACGGTTATACGCAGAGAGGAATTGTTTCAAAAAGAGAATCAGGAAATTTTGTTTACAATGAGCCAATAGCGCTGCTTGAGATCGTAAATCCGTATATAGAAACAGGTGTTTAAGGAAGCTGGTAAAAGATGGATGATCGGATAATAGGGAACAATAGGATAGCATGGTTTGAAATCGTTGTGATGGTTTGCTTTTGTGCCGTATTTTTATGCGCCTGCGGGAATTATCAGCCGTCTGGTGCAGACAGGATGCAGGTTGGAGTCGCATATTATGATCAAAGTGATACGTTTTTAAGCCAGATGATTGAATGCCTGAAAGGACAGTTTGAAGCACTTGAAACAGAAGAGCTTGAGGTAACGGTAATGATCCGGGAAGCGGCTGGCTCGCAGCGTGTACAGGATGACCAGGTGAAAGAGCTGATTGACGCAGGCTGCAACGTACTGTGTGTGAATCTTGTAGACCGTGCCGACCCATCAGAAATCATTGACCTTGCCAGGGAATATAATGTGCCGATTATCTTTTTTAACAGGGAGCCGGTAGCAGAAGATATGCTGCAATGGGAACGTCTTTATTATGTCGGCGCGGATGCAGAGCAGTCCGGGATTATGCAGGGAGAACTAGCAGCAGGCGCCATACAGGCGGGCAGGCAGATCGACCGCAATAAGGACGGCAAGATACAGTATGTCGTACTGGAAGGAGAACCGGGGCATCAGGATGCGATTATACGGACAGAGAGTGCGGTAAATACGTTAAAGCAAAAAGGCGTCAGCCTTGAAAAATTAAGCTGCGGGATTGCAAACTGGAACCGGGCGCAGGCACAAAACAGAATGATGCAGATGATCAGCCAGCATCAGAACCGGATTGAGCTTGTATTGGCAAATAATGACGATATGGCTTTGGGCGCGATCGATGCTTATAAAAAGCTGAATGTTACGGAATCCGCCATTCCTGCGTTTTTCGGTATTGACGGGACAGACGTTGGATTAAAAGCGGTTGCAGATGGATTGATGTCTGCGACCGTATACAATGATAAGGAGGGGCAGTCTGCGGAAATCGCAAAGCTGGCAGCAGCGCTGATTACCGGAACTGGTATGGAAAAGATCAAATTTGAGAATCAAAGGTACATATACCTGCCATATAAAAAGGTTACCGGCAGCAATGTAAAAGAGTATCATAAAGAAGAGGAAACGTGAGTGTATTTGCGTTTAAAAATTTTAGAAAATTTTGGATTTCTTTTCTGTTGACAGCATAATGACGAATAATTTATAATAGAAAGGACAAATCGTTTTACAATATCAGGAGAAAGAGAGGGTGCATCAAAATGCTCAGAGTGGGTATGCTTACAAGCGGCGGCGACTGTCAGGCTTTGAATGCGGCAATGAGAGGCGTTGCAAAAGGTTTAAGCTCAAATGTTGAAGAGTTGGAGATTTATGGTTTTTTGGATGGGTATAAGGGACTGATTTACGGAAATTACCGTTTGCTATCGTCATCGGATTTTTCCGGTATCCTGACAAAAGGCGGAACGATCCTTGGCTCTTCCCGTCAGCCATTTAAGCTGATGCGTACGCCAGATGCTAACGGACTGGATAAAGTAGAAGCGATGAAGCAGAATTATTACAAATTAAATCTGGACTGTATCGTAATTCTAGGAGGCAACGGTACACAGAAAACTGCAAATCTGCTTCGTGAGGAAGGATTGAATGTAATCCATTTACCAAAGACGATTGACAATGATATTTTCGGTACAGACGTTACATTTGGTTTTCAGAGTGCAATTAATATTGCAACAGATGCCATTGACTGTATCCATACGACAGCAGCATCCCACAACCGTGTATTTATCGTGGAAGTTATGGGACATAAGGTTGGCTGGCTGACATTATACGCAGGTATGGCTGGCGGTGCAGATATTATCCTGCTGCCGGAGATCCCATATGATATTAAGAAAGTTGTGGCAGCGATCGAGCATCGTACAAAAGCCGGAAAAGGATTTACGATTCTTGCAGTAGCAGAAGGCGCGATTTCAAAAGAAGACGCAAAATTAAGCAAAAAGGAATATAAGAAAAAACAGGAAAAATCACCATATCCTTCAGTATCTTATGAAATAGCAGCAGAGATCGGCAAAAAGCTTGGCAGCGAGGTACGCGTAACCGTTCCTGGCCATACGCAAAGAGGCGGCAGCCCGACGCCATACGACCGTGTACTTTGTACAAGGCTTGGTGCAGAAGGGGCGAAAGCAATATTGGAAAAAGATTTTGGACATATGATTGCTATGGTAAATAATGAGGTCAGACGTGTCCCGCTTGAGAACGTTGCAGGCAAATTAAAGACCGTTGATCCAAATGCGCAGATTGTCAAAGAAGCAAAACTGACAGGCATCAGCTTTGGTGATTAATTGTAAATCAAATTTGTTCTTATAACGAAAATTGAAAGACTGCTGCATGGCAGCTTCTTATATAAGTGTACATAAATATAAGGAGTCTCATGCAGCAGTTTTTTGTTACAATTTACACCAACGCCCAATCACGGCGAAAGATTTATTTCTGTCTGGACGAAGCACTCGTTTTTATGATAGAATGGAATAATTCTTTATAACTATTGCACAGATTATTAGAATTTTATGATCAGAAACAGGAGGGCAGTTTCCTTATGTCATATACAGCGCTTTACCGGAAATACCGGCCGCAGAGCTTTACAGATGTAAAAGGACAGGATGCAATCGTATCGACGATCCGCAACCAGATCGAGGCGGGACGGATCGGACATGCTTATCTGTTCTGCGGCACAAGAGGGACAGGAAAAACAACGATAGCAAAGATTTTTGCAAAAGCAGTCAACTGTGAACAGCCGGTGCAAGGAAGTCCTTGCGGCGAATGCCCGTCCTGCCGGGCGATAGCAGCAGGAAATTCGATGAATGTCATTGAAATCGATGCCGCATCGAATAACGGTGTGGACAATATCCGGGAGATCCGGGATGAGGTCGCATACGCACCGACTGAAGGCAGATATAAAGTATATATTATTGACGAGGTTCATATGCTGTCTATCGGGGCATTTAACGCACTGCTGAAAACCCTGGAGGAACCGCCGTCCTATGTTATTTTTATACTTGCGACGACAGAAGCACATAAAATCCCGGTAACAATCTTATCAAGATGTCAAAGATATGACTTTCATCGTATTTCGACAGATACGATCTCAGAAAGATTGCAAGAACTTTTGGAACAGGAACAAGCACAGGCAGAAGAAAAAGCAGTCCGCTATATCGCAAAAGCCGCAGACGGGGCGATGCGTGACGCACTTAGCCTGCTTGACCAGTGCATGGCATTTTATATAGGGGAAAAACTGACTTACGACCATGTGCTGGAAGTATTGGGTGCGGTAGATACGGAACGCTTTTCGTGCATTTTCCGTGCAGTGACAGGCAGCCAGATTGTAACAGTGATGCAGCAGATAGAGGAATTGGTGTGCGAAGGCAGGGATCTTAGCCAGTTTGTTAACGATTTTACCTGGTATCTGCGAAATCTCCTGCTGCTGCAAAGCTCAGACGGTATGGAGGAGGTATTGGATATTTCCAGCGAAAATCTTGCTTTATTAAAGGAAGAGTGCACAATGGCGGACAGCGCACAATTAATGCGTTATATCCGCATTTTCTCAGAATTGTCCAATCAGGTGCGTTATTCCACACAGAAACGGATTCTCATTGAGATTGCGTTTATCAAACTCTGCCGTCCGCAGATGGAAGAAGATGTAAGCTCTATTTTGGAAAGGCTGGCACAGATAGAAAAGAAGATCGAAGAAGGCGTTATACAGCCTGCTGCATCGGCACATGCAGCCTCCGCGCAGAATCCGGCAGCCAGCACGCAGCAAACCACAGGCAAAGCCGATGCAGGAAACGCACCTATGCCGAAAGCAATATCCGAAGACATCCGCCAAGTAGTCAAAAACTGGCGCAGTATCACAGCGCAGATGCCGGATGCAATCAGCGTTTTTATCCGCAAGGCTCGTTTGAGTGTCGGTGAGGGCGATGTGCTCTTGATTGTTTTGGAAGATTCTATTATAGGCGAGATGTTAACAGAAGAAGAGCGTCAGAGAGAAATCAAAGAAAGCATTTCCAGAAGCATTGGCAAGGAAGTGCAGATACAAATAAAATACAATGATACCGGACAGCCGTTTGAAAAGGCGTATGTAGATCTGGAGCAAGTGATTCATGCACCGATTGAGTATGAGGATTTTTCGGATTGATGCTTTTCAAAAGAGCAATTCACAATCATGTATTGTCAGAACGGTGATTATGCGTTAAAATCAATAACAGTCAAAAAATCAAATCCAAGGAGGTAAAGATCATGGCAAGAAGAGGGGGATTTCCAGGCGGAGGAATGCCGGGCAATATGGCAAATCTGATGAAGCAGGCGCAGAAAATGCAAAAGCAAATGGAAGATGCGACAAAGGAGCTGGAAGAAAAAGAGATGACGGCTACGGCTGGAGGCGGAGTTGTCGAGGTAACAGTGTCCGGCAAGCGGGAAGTCACAAAAATTAAGATTGACCCGGAAGCAGTAGACCCAGATGATGTGGAAATGCTTGAAGACCTGATTATGGCGGCTACGAATGAAGCGATGCGCCAGATAGATGAATATTCACAAAATACAATGGGCAAGATTACTGGCGGCATTGGCGGCGGAATGGGGTTATTTTAGCAATGGAATATTATAGCGCCCAGATCAGCAGATTGATCGAGTCACTGGCAGCTTTACCTGGAATTGGGGTAAAGTCTGCCCAGCGCATGGCGTTCCATATCTTGGATATGCCGGAAGCAGAAGTGGAAAAACTTTCGAATTCTATTATTGAAGCCAGGCGCAAGGTCTGTTACTGTAAGCAGTGTTATACGCTGACAGATGAGGAGGTCTGCCCGATCTGCAACAATCCAAACCGAGACCAGAAATTGATTATGGTTGTAGAAAATCCAAGAGACCTTGCTGCGTATGAAAAAACGGGTAAGTTTGATGGGGTATATCATGTCCTGCATGGTGCGATTTCGCCAATGCTTGGCATCGGGCCGGCGGATATTAAACTAAAAGAACTGATGCAGCGCCTGCAGGGCGATGTGAGTGAAGTGATCATAGCAACAAATTCCAGCCTGGAAGGGGAGACTACAGCAATGTATATCAGTAAACTGATCAAACCGACTGGGATCAAAGTGACGCGGATAGCCAGCGGCGTACCGGTAGGCGGAGACCTGGAGTACATTGATGAGGTGACTTTGCTGCGTGCTTTGGAAGGGCGGACAGAATTATGACAAAAAAATGAATATTTCATAGGAATCTCAGACGCTGACAACAATATATGCCAAAATCAGCCTGTTTGTTATGCTACATTGGACGCATACCTGAAAAAATGGAAAGAGGTGTGCGAAGTGGCAGAACAAAAACAAAGAGCGTCAGGGACACTACCAAAGAATATCCGTCAGATTGGTACCAGCATTGGAAGTACAAGAGTTTATCTGGAGGATTATGTTTATACTTATTTACATACACAGGAAGTGCAGGAAACATGGACCCACCGCGGATTTATATTGTTAGGCAGAGTTGAAAAGGGAAAAGATTATACCAGATATTTTATCAGCGGATTGATTCGGGTGGAAGATGAATTTTTTAAAGAACAGATATTACAATTCAGTGATGACACATGGACGGCTGTTTACAAAGAAATGAAGCAGTATTATGACAATCTTGAGATCGTCGGCTGGGGACAGGATGTCAGCAATGGCTCTGCCGGCCTGACGGCAGAGCTGGAGCGAAACCATAAGCAGAATTTTAATATCCAGAAAAATGTACTTTTTTTACTTGATCAGGTGGAAAAAGAAGAGGCTTTTTACATATTTGAAAAAAATGTTATGCAGCGCAGGGAAGGATACTATGTCTATTATGAGAAAAACCCGCAGATGCAGGACTATATGATCGAAAAAAGTAACAGCCGGGAGCTTGACATATCCCCGGATGAGATCCAGGAGCCGCTTGTCCACAGCTATCGTGCAGCACTGCTGGAGAAAAAGGCACAGGTTTCCGAAAGAAGATGGAACGGCGTGTTATATACGACCAGCCTGCTGCTGGTGCTGTCTGTCTGCGTCCTTGGGATCAGCACAGTAAATAATGTAGAAAAGATGCAAAATCTGGAGTCTGTTGTAAATCGAATCTCCGGGCAGAGCGGGCAGGCAGGTTCGGATGTCCCGGCGATGAGTCCAAATGTAACAGAAGGGGACAGCTCTGATTTGAACGCAGCCGGAAAGGAACAGGAAAACAAAGAGTCAGACGAGCCTGACAGCAAAGAGCAGGCAGCAGCAACGTCCGGCAGCAGCAAAGAAACAGAAGAAGCAACGTCTGGCAGTAACGGCAAAGAAACAGGAGAAGAGACGTCCGGCAGCAGTAAAGAAACAGAAGAAGCAGGAGAAGCAACGTCCGGCAGCAGCAAAAAAACAAAAGAAACGACATCCGGCAGCGACAGTAAAGAAGCAGGAGAAACGACGTCCGGCAGCGACGGCCAAAAATCGGGCAGCCGGAAAACAAAAGATTCGGATGAAGATGGCAAAGAAGGCGGGACATCTGAAAAAGGCGATTCTGAGCCGGCGACATCGGACAGCATCGATACGGATTCTCTGTCAGAAGCGCAGACAAGCCTTCTGCAAGGGTATTATATTGTGAAAAAGGGCGACAGCCTTGTTGGGATCAGTAAGAAAATATATGGGACAGCGGCAAAGGCACGAAAGATTTGTCAGTTAAATGGAATTGATGATATGGACAAGATCTATGCCGGACAGAGATTGGAGCTGCCGTAAACGTTACTGTGAACCAATAAACAGACATAGCCATTTTATATACAGGAGAAAAGCATGGCAAAAAGCGAAAACCGTACTTTACGGGCGCTTCCGGCACAAAGTGCTGAGGAATTGTCCGAATTAAAACAGAAAATCCGAATCCACAGACTAAAGATTCTGATTTTGGTCTTCATTGTGGTTGGTATCTTGATCGGATTGCTTTTTGCCGCATTTTTATATTTTGAAAATAAAGTTTATACGGAATATGAAGTAATCGAACAGATCGAACGCAGGGAGACGGAAGCTGCGGAATATGAAGAGTTTCAGGGAAATATATTGCAGTATACGCAGGATGGGGCATTGTATGCAAGCATTTCAGGGGAAGTGTTCTGGAATCAGACCTATGAGATGGAAGCACCGCGTATTACGACATGCGAGGATTATCTGGCTATTTATGAACAGGGCGGCAACCAGATCTATATTATGAATACGGTCGGGCTGCAAGGTACGATTAAGACAACGATTCCTGTGCAGCGGGTCAGCATAGCAAGAGAGGGGACAGTAGCTGTCCTGATGGAGGATTCTCAGACGAGCTATATCCATATGTATAACAAAGGCGGAAAAAAGCTGGCAGGCGGAGAGCTGCATATTGAAAACAGCGGTTATCCTCTGGACTTGTCATTATCGAAGGATGCTTTAAAGCTGGCTGTCAGCCTGCTGGATATCCAGGATGCAAAAGTCAAATCCACAGTTGTATTTTACAATTACGGGACAGTAGGGCAAAATAAGATAGATAAAATTGTCGGCTCCTATACATATGATGATATGATTATCCCAAGCATCCGTTTTGTTACAAATGACAGGCTTGCAGCGTTTGGAGATACAAAGGTGATCCTGTTTGAAGGGACGCAGAAACCGGCAGTCGTAAAGGAAATCAGTTGTTCCGGGAATATCAGAAGCATTTATTACAATGAAGACTATTTTGGATTGGTCTATGATGACAAAGCTTCTGCGAAAGGTTATCTTACACAGATCTATAACCTGAAAGGAAAATTGGTCATGGAGCAGAAATTTGATCTGGATTATACAGATATTTGTTTTCTGCAAAATGGGCTGCTGTGCATCCGCAATGAGACAAGTGTGCAGCTTTATACGATGAGAGGAAGCAAGCGGTTTGAGTATACCTTCGACCGCAGTATTTATGATATTATATCCGGCAGCGGACAGTTGGATTATTGGCTGATACTGAGCGGAGAAACAGACAGGATTAGGTTAAAGGACAGATTTTAAAATGAACTGGTTATATTTTTCAGTAATGGGTTATATTATAACTTCCGCACTGCGCGGATATCACAGGGGTTTTCTGCGGGTTGTTTATTCTATTGTATCGCTGATCGTCGCGATTTTATTTATCACGTTTACGGCTCCGGTTTTTCGGGATGGCATTGTGGAATCTACGACGCTTGCTCAGAAAATCGAAGAAGGAAGCGAAGCTTATATCAAACGGCAGATCGAAAAAAAGCTGGAGGATGGCACATGGACAGGAATTGCAGAATTATCATCCTTTGCACTTCCGAAATCCGTGCAAACGGAGCTGAACCGCGCAGCAAAGTCATCGATTCCCGATATTCTGGAGTCGCAGGGTATTTATAAGAAAATGGCAAAAGCGGCAGCGGACTTATGTGTCATGGGGATCGCATTTGCCGCTTCCGGGATCATTATATGGGTGATTTTGTACTTTATAAGAAAAAAACTGGACAGGTTTTCCAGAAAGCCAGGCATCCATCTTGTTAATATGGTTTTGGGATTTTTTGCAGGGATTGTGAAAGCTTTTCTTGTGATCTGGGTTGTGTTCCTGCTCGTTCAGATGACACAGATCCTCCCGTCCAGTGCGGCGATGCTGCGTATGATTGAGGAAAATGCAGTTTTGCGTGAGTTGTATGAAAATAATTTGGTTTTAGAATGGATTCAGAAGACGGGGGTTTTAAGCTCTGCAAAATGGTAGAGCTTAAATCCCCGTTATTTACTATTTTTTCGTTTTTATTTTCTTCACATTGCTCCAGCTCCCATAATATTTTTTCCCATTTGATTTCTGGTACGCACGTACCCGTATATAATAAGTCTTTCCTTTTTTCAGCCCAGACACGGTCTTTGATTCCGTAAATACGCTTGCGGATTTGCGGCCAGTATGATCCGAAGAAAAATTCTTTTTCTGGGAATAAGCGATCTGGTAGCCATCAGCGTAAGCGTTCCATTTCCATTTTACTTTTACCTTGCCGCTTCCAGTATTTTCTACGCTTTTCAGTTTGACTTTTTTGACAGATACAGGTTCGTCTGTATCGATATCGTCTGAACTGGTATCTACGCTGACCGGCGGCTGGCTGCTGCCGGTATTGCTGCCAGTATTGTTATTGTTTGTACCAGTATTGGTATTGCCGTTATTTGGATTGCTGCTTCCTGTATCCTGGGTGTAAGTCCAGTGTGCGTATACGGTGCAGGCAGAGGTAAAAGCGGTATCTGTCGTGACCGGTGTACCGTCAAACAGCCCAGTATACCATCCGTCGAACCGGTAATTTTCGCGGGATGCGGTCGGCAGCACAGGAAGCTTTTGATTTAAGGTGGACATGGATGTCTGCCCGTTAACTGTGCCGCCGGCTGGGAAAAATGAAATCGTATA
The DNA here is from genome assembly GCA_947178105.1 of uncultured Eubacterium sp. Taxonomy (GTDB): domain Bacteria; phylum Bacillota; class Clostridia; order Lachnospirales; family Lachnospiraceae; genus Eubacterium_J. Next base: position 68,769 of record CAMWXD010000003.1, read on the forward strand.
TTCGGAAGCCCTTCCGGTAGTAAAGGTTCCGATTCCCGATTCCAGCCTGATCGTATCTGCAATATAAAATACTTTGTAAAAATAGGTTGTATTTGGTGTCAGGCCTGTAATATTAGTAGCAAGTGTGGAGGTGTATCCATAATGGTTGATCGTACGCGTGTCCGGCATATAAGCATTGGAGGTGCCCAGTGAAACGCCCCATGTTTTTACATAAGTATTCGGTATAATCGCAATCAAAGATACAGTCGTATCTGCGATATTTGAAAGAACGATATCACTGAAATTCACATTTGAAGTATCCCATTGCGCATAGACTTCCGTATTTTCGTAAAAGGTTGTGTTTGTAGTGACCTGAGTGCCGCCCGTTGTCCATGTATACCAGCCTTTAAAGGTATAGCCGTCTCTTGTTGCAACAGGAAGCCTGGTTAACCTGTGATTGACGGTCGTCATCCTGCTGCCTTCCCGTAAAACTCCGTAATTGGCATTAAACGTGATCGTATATTCAGTCTGTGTAATGCTGGAGCCGGAACGCGCAGAGACACTGCGCAGGGCAGCGCTTTGGATGGATGGGCAAGGAAGCGCCTTCGTTGCAGCAGCCTGGCTGTCCGGCAGCGCCGCGGATGAATCTGTATCAGATGCCATTACAGCCCGAGGAGAGATACACAGACAAAGCAGCAGCGTGCAGAATAAAATATTGGCAAAATGTAATAATTTTTTCATGGCATGTACCTCACTTTCGTTCATGATATATAAAGATTAGCACATGTGAGCCGCAGAATCAAGAAGTGTTGGTTATTCTTTGATCTTGTCTATATCGGTAAGATTCACACCAGATACATTCAATAATGTTTTAATTGTCAAATATTCGTCTTTTAGTTTCGCATATGTTTCTGTTGCATTTTCTTTTTTTGCCAATATCATATACTCTTGTATTTTTCTGAAATCGTCCAGTGCTGCTTTTGTTACTTCAATACCTGACGGCATATTATCACCTCTCAATCGTTTTGCATTTACTTGACAGAAAAATAATGATTGGAACAGATTTAGTATACCATAACAATAGCATAACGTCTATTCCAATTCTGAAAATTCAACAAAATTAGAAAAACAGCTAACAAATTCCAAAAAACGTCCGATAAACAAGTTATAGAACTTCACAATCGGCACATAATGAAAGTATCAAGTATGGGCACAATGTGGAGGATTCTAATATATCATTCAGGGACGAGACGATGAAAGGAGATGCCTAATATGCGTATAGATGCTTATAACCAGATCGCAACTTTATACAAAACGACAAAGCCATCCAAGGCAAAGAGTACAGCAGAAATTACTTCTGCACGTGATCAGGTTCAGATCTCACGTGCAGGGAGAGATCATCAGATCGCAAAGAAGGCAGTCGCAGCAGCTTCGGATATCAGGGAAGATAGAGTAGCAGAGCTTAAATCAAGCATAAAGTCTGGAAACTATGACGTTGATACTGGAGATTTTGCGAGCAAATTATTAGCAAGCTATTATGCGGCTAACTAATAGTAACAGAATCGTTACGGAAAAGCGAGGATAAGAAGTGGCAAGTTTAATGGATGACCTGATACAGGTCTTAGAAAACGAGAACGAAGAGTATGGAAAGTTAGTAGAGTTATCTAAGGAGAAAAAGCAGGTCATCATAGATGCCAATGTTCCGGCTCTGGAAAAGATCGTGGATTTGGAGCAGGATGTAGCCAGCAAGATTCAAAACCTGGATAATCACCGACAGAAAGTCATGCGTGACATGTCGGTGGTTTTGAATAAATCCGAACAGGACTTTACACTGGATACGATCCTGGAAATGTTAAGCAGCCAGCCAAAGGAACAGGAACGATTACGAAACGTAAAACAACAGTTGAAGACGACATTAGCAGAAGTTCAAAAGATCAACGAACAAAACCAGACATTGCTGAATCAGGCTCTGGAGTTGGTAGAGTTTGACCTGACTCTGTTTCGAAGTATGCGCACCGCACCCGAGACGGCGAATTACAATAAGAACGCTTACAATACGGGAGAGATACTTGGAGGCGGCGGATTTGACGCTAAACAATAACGGACAGGAGTGTGAGCAATTATGGCGAATGGAATGGGTTCTATTTTTGTAGGACATTCAGGATTAAAAGCTTCTCAAGATTCGATTCATAATGTAGCGAACAACCTGGCTAACGTAAATACCCCCGGGTATGTGCGTCAGCAGGTTGTTTTTCGTGATGCACGCTACAGCAATCTGGCATATTCAAAAAATAACTATAAAAAGCTTATTGGACAGGGAACCTCAATCGGGGAAATTGTCCATGCGAGGGATATTTTTCTGGATAAGGCTTTCCGCACAGAGAATGGAAGACAATCTTACTATGCGGCAACTTTTGAAGCAGTCGATGAAGTGCAGAATTATTTTCAGGAATTGGAAGGAACGGCTTTTCAGCAGATCTTAAATGGGGATAAGACGAGTTTGTGGCAGGCATTCGAAGAGTTTTCCAAAGACCCTTCGGATATGGCGGCGCAAAACCTGGTAATTCAAAGGGCAAGCTTATTTGCGACCCGATCGCAGGCTTTATTTAAAGGCTTGATGAATTATCAGACAAATATCAATATCCAGATCAATGACGACATCGACGACATTAATAAATATATAGAGACGATTTATAAGTTAAACGTACAGATTCAGTCGATTGAGGCCGGAGGACGCGAGACGGCAATGAATGAGCGCGATGCAAGAGATTATGCGCTCGACCAGTTGAGCAAATTCGGCAATGTTACATATGAGGAAAGGACAAACGGGTCTGTTTGGGTCAAATTTGAAGGAGTGCTTGTAGCCGACGATATGTTTTGTTATAAGATGGGCAAAAAGACAGACCCGATGAGCGGATATATTACCCCGTACTGGCCGCATTTATCGCATGAGGATGCCGGCAGATATACGGAAGTATTTGATTTTACAAGAGAAATCTGCACACAGTTTAATACCGACATCGGAGAATTAAAGGCACTTGTACAGGCAAGAGGGACGGCCGTTTCCAATTTTAACGATATTCTGAATGCAGATCCGGATAAGTATGATGCAACGATCGGACTATCCATTATGCAGAATACACAGGCAGAATTTGATCAGCTTGTCCATGGGATCGTATCACAGATTAACGACCTGCTGGCTCCGAATAAAACGATGGATGAGCTGCTTGTGGAAAACGAGGACGGCACCTATTCGCTATTTAAAAATGTCAAGGTGCTGGATGAGGAAAACTGTTGTGTAGGCGCAGACGGCAAGAAGCCGCCGCAGGAATTATTTACAAGATCCGGTTGCGAACGCTACCGGAAAGTGACAGCATATGATAAAGAAGCCGGGGAGTGGCGCGACTATTATATGTATAACGAAGAAGATGTAAATGATTCTGTATCGATTACGCTGAATAACGGAAAGACTTACCGGGTATTTAATGACAGAAAAGAGGCGAAGGCTACGACTGTCAGTACCGTTGATACAACGGATATGAAAAAAGATACAAACGGCAGGATTCAGATAGAAGTAGATGCAAACGGCAACTTTGTCGGAACTTTTGAGACAACTTCTGGCGGAACAACGACAGAAACGCCGGGCAGTTTAGTAACCTCTCAAGCGAAACCATACTGCCCATGGGATAAACCAGGAAATGAAAAATATACCAATCAAAAGATCGATGGTTCCTGGGTGCTGAATGAAAATTATCATTATGATACATCCAAGCAGTATACGTCTTTGGAAATTGAGATCAATTATGATTTGTTAACCAATATCACAAATCTGCCGCATAAGCACGAGGATGAAAAGATCGCGCACGATATGGCGCTCAATCTGACGAAGCTGTGGGATAATGCCACGCTTTCGATCAATCCGCGTTATACGCAGGCAAAGTATAATTACAGCGATTATTACAAAGAGATGATCGGGGAGATCGGGATTATCGGTTCTCTCTATGAGACGACGGCGGAAAAATTAGAAGGAGCCGTATCGGCAGTGGAAAATCAGCGGAACGAAGTTATCGGTGTATCTTCGGATGAGGAATTGACGAGGATGATTAAATATCAAAATGCTTACAATGCTTCCAGCCGCTACATCCAGACGGTCAGTGACATGATTGAGGTGCTTGTGACGATGATTTAACAGATGTGAGGTGTATATATGAGTTCTACATTTTTTGGTTTAAATATAGGCTGGTCTGCATTAAATGCATTTTCAGCTTCCATTAATACAACAGCAAATAACGTATCTAACGCGAACACGCCAGGCTACAGCAAACAGGTAGTCAACCTTGTAGCAAAGGCTTCCCTGCGTAATTATACGTATGGTACGCTGGGCAGCGGTGTAGATGCTGATTCGATTGTGCAGATGCGCAATACTTATTATGATGTAAAATACTGGACAAATAACAGCCTTGTCGGGCAGTATGAAAAAAAAGGATATTATATGTCCCAGATCGAAAACCTGTACCGGGATGACGATCAGAAGCTTGCCGGGTTTTCTACCCTGTATTCCAAGATGTTTAATTCGATGGATTCGTTAAAGGGCAATGCTGCGGATCTGTACATCCGTACACAGTTTATTAACAATGCCGGGAGCCTGACCGAATATTTTAACAATATGTACCATAATCTCAGTACGATCCAGGCGGACTGTAATCAGGAAGTCAGTGCATTGGTAACGCAGATTAATTCGTTTGCACAGAAAATTTCGATTATTAATGATAAAATTAATACAATCGAAATCCAGGGAAGGCGTGCCAATGAGCTGCGTGACCAGCGTGCTTACCTGCTGGATCAGCTTTCTGCGATTGTGCCGATTGAGATTGAGGAGACAGAGGTTGTAAACAGCAACGATCCTAATTCTTATGTAGGGGGCACGCACTTCCGCGTACGTCTGGAAGGGCAGCTATTGGTCGATGGCAATGAATATAATTCACTGGAATGCTATGCCCGCGCAGAGAAAGTAAACCAGAATGACCTGGACGGCCTGTATGATATCCGCTGGTCGCATACAAAAAATGAATTTAATGCCAACTCTGATACGATGTCCGGCGAGTTAAAAGCAGTATTAAATGTACGGGACGGCAATAACAAGGAAAACTTCCAGGGTACGCTTGACAAAGTGGATATCGGGGCTTCGGAAATACGCATTAAAAATCCAAATATTACATCGGTAGAAGCAATGAATATGCCTGCTTCCGGTGAGATCATTATTGCGAACCGTTCTTATTCTTACACAAGCTTTGAAATGACAGTCACATATGATATCAATAATAAACCTTCGTATGAGTATGTATTTAAAATGAAGGAAGGAACCGACATGGCGTCCATGGCAGGCAAGAGCGGCAGGGAAGTCAGTGTCGGCAGGGCGATCGATTCACGCGGAGTGCCTTACTATATGTCGCAGATGAATGAATTTTTACGTTCCTTCTGCCGGAAATTTAATGATTTGCAGATCTATGGGCATGGAGACGGTACGCTGGATGCAGACGGAAATCTAGTCGATCAGCGTTATGACATCGATCCGGTAACAGGCGAGGTAAAGCCAAAGGAGATCAATTATCAGTACGGCGGCGTAGATACTGCCGGCAACCAGATGGGCGCCTTCTTTGTCGCAATCAATACAGACGGATCTGAAAATACCTTTTTGGATACAAAGAAATCAGACGGAGAAGAAGGGAAAAAGGTTACGTACCGTTCCGATGCAGCGGGCGGCAATTATTATCAGTTAACGGCAGGCAATCTGGCTGTAAATGATAAGAGTATGCATGATTCCAATTATCTGGCGACATCCAGGCGTACAGATACACACGAAAGCGATCCAAGCCTGGTAGATGAAATATTGGAGCTGGAAAGCAAGACTGTGATCTACAGAGGTTCCGGCGGCGACCAGTTTTTACAGTATATTATTTCAGATATTTCCATAGATGCCAATGAAGCGGATATTTTAGCACAAAATTATTCAGATATCGCCACTACGATCGATACTTACCGGATGTCCATATCCAGTGTAGATGAAGATGAAGAGGGAATGGATCTGGTAAAATTCAATAATGCTTATAATCTGGCTTCAAAGATTATATCCACGCTGAATCAGATGTATGACCGCCTGATTACGCAGACCGGTGTATAAAAAGGAGGGAACAGCCATATGATGCGAGTAACAAACTCTATGATCGTCAAGCGCACAAAGACAAATATCAATTCCAACAGGGCGCAGGTCGATTATACAAATAACCAGATGTCAACACAGAAGAAGATCACAAAGCCTTCCGATGATCCGATCATTGCGATCCGTTCCCTGCGTCTGCGCAGCACGTTAAGTACAATCACACAGTACTACCGCAACAATATTTCCGACGCGGAGTCCTGGATGGACTGTACCGGGACAGCGCTGAAAAATATGAAAGACCTGCTGGACGACGCATACAGCCGTGTCGTATATGGAGCAACCGACGAACTCCAGCCGGAAGACCGCCATACGATTTTAAAAGCATTGCAGTCGCTGCAGCAGCAGGTGTATAGTGAAGGAAATGCAGATTATGCAAGGCGGACAATATTTACCGGATTTAAGACCAATGAAAGCCTGACATTTACGAGCAATAAAGAGGCGAAGGAAGAAGAATATGATATTACGGAACGCTTTGACTATCAGGACGTAACAAAGAAAAACTATTATCCGGAATCGTTTGATGATACTTCTGATGCCGCAGTCGCTACAAATGGCGTACATCCAGAATTGTTTAATGAAGTGGAATTAAACCGGGTGCGGCTTGCTTATGATAAGATTTCTGCGGATGGGAATTCGCTGACATTTACTTATAAAGACGGCGACCAGACAGTAAAAACAGTTTTTAACTCGGACGGAAGCATCGATGTTGGTGTGAAAGATGGCAAGATTTCAGCCAGCTTAGATTCGAGTGGAAATTTGCAGACACAAGTGACACATCCGCAGGGGTATCACATTGACGAACAAAATCCTGTGATAACTCCGACGGGTGCAACCACAGGAACATTGACATATACTTATAATGTATATACAGAGTCCGATTGGGCGGGGATGAACCAAACGCCTCCGGTAACACCTACACCTACGCCAGCGCAGACAGTAAGTGTGGTTGTGAATAATGCAGGCAATATAGCAGATGATGGTACCCAGGCAAACGCATATCTGTCAGCCAGCATCGGAACAGGTACAGCCGCACAGACAATCAGCTACAGAGTATCGAATACATCAGATTTAAAGAACGCTGACTATAATATCGGCGATAATGAGATCGTATTTGACCAGGAAAATGGCGAACTGATTTTTAAAGATACAATAGCTGATAAATTAGATGAACAAAGAGCTTCTTTCAGTATCGATTATCATAAAAAAGGCTTCGAAGAAGGCGAACTGCGTCCTGAATATTATTTCGACTGCACGAGATATATGAAAGACAGAGACAATATCGTATACGAAAACTTCGACGAAAAAGGAAACTGGAAGTCACAGGCGATCTATTATAACATTGCCGGCGGACAGCAGATGCAGATCAACACTGAGGGACGGGAAGTATTTAATTCGGATATCCGCCGTGATATGGATGATCTGATCGACATTGTAAACGCAGCGATCTCTGCGCAAAAGACGGTCGATGATATCAAGACAAAGATCGAGTCCGGCAATTATGAGGGTGAAGAACTGGAGAGCCTGAACAAATGGTATGATGCAGCGAAAAAGCAGCTCGATTACGCAAACCAAAATATGCACGATACGTACAGCTCATATATAACAAGGTTCCAGGGGTATCTGGATACAGTCGACCTGGAAATCACAGATTTGGGCGGGCGCGGTGAGCGCGTGGATATGACAAAGAGCCGTATGAGCGTACAGGAGTCTACATTTAAAGAATTAAAGTCAATCAATGAAGATATGGATTTATCTGATTTGGTGATCAATTATACAGCAGCGTCCGTAGCCTATCAGGCAGCTTTGCAGGCAGCGGCAAAGATCGGCAAGATGACATTGCTGGATTTTCTATAAAAACAGGGAAAGACACGGACGTCAGGAACATGTATTTGTTTTTGGCGTCCATAATGCTTAAAAAAGTATGCAACGATAGAATGGATTAAAGGAGTAAAGGATGAAGGCAGATACGAGATTATTTGGCGAGATTGATATTCAGGACGACAAGATCATCAAATTAAAAGAAGGCATTATCGGATTCCCGGATCTACAAAACTTCACTTTAATATTTGACGAAGAAAAAAAAGAAAAAGGCGGCGTGAAATGGCTGCAATCGATGGATGACCCGGAATTTGCGATGCCGGTAATCAATCCGCTCGACGTAAAACCAGACTACCGTCCGACCGTCAATGAAGAAGAATTGAAAATACTGGGCGATATGCCGGAGGACAGCACTTTTATACTGGTTACCATCACCGTGCCGAAAGAAATAGAGAAAATGTCAGTCAATCTGAAAGCTCCGTTTATTATCAATATGGAAAATTTACATGGAGCACAGATTATCGTAGAAGACGATTTTCCAGTAAAATACATGATTTATGATATTTTAAATAAGAAAAAGGCAGGTGAGTAGGTATGTTGGCGTTGACCAGAAAAAAAGGCGAAGCACTGGTACTGAACAATAATATTGAAGTAACAATATTAGAAATCCGCGGCGATCAGGTAAAGATCGGCGTATCTGCTCCAAAGGAAGTACCTATTTACCGCAAGGAGGTTTATTTGCAGATCCAGAAAGAAAATGAAGAATCCTCCAACGCGGAAAATATGGAACTTCTGAAAAATATGTTTTGATCTTAATATTTTGACTCTTTGAACCGATATAAAAAGCAATAGGAGTAGTGGGCAAGCCAGAGCATTCGCAGGGAGGTGATAATGATATGGCAATAGAAGCAATGAACACGGCTGCGGCGGCGTATCAGGGACGTGTGTCTAATGCAGCAAATCCGAAAAGCAAAACATCTGTCAAGCCAGCATCATCAGAAACAACGGCAGAGGTACCAGAGGAAACTGTTGATACCAGTTCTGACCTGAGGTTGTTTGAACCCGTAAGGGAGGAGAAAGGTGAGCGCAAGGATTATCCAGGAGGCGGCAAGAAAGGCAATAAGCAACTGGAGCAGGCAATTGAGAAGTTTAAAAAGAGTATCAATCATCAGACAGAGGCAGTATTCGGTATACATGAGGGTACGAATCGTGTTACAATCAAAATTGTAGATAAGGAATCAAAAGATATTTTGAAAGAATATCCGCCGGAGCAGACACTGGATATGATCCAGAAGGTATGGGAGATGGCAGGTATTATGGTAGATGAAAAATTATAATATAACTAACAGGGTATAGGAGGTTAGAGTATGACAATTCGTATAACAGGTATGAATTCCGGGCTGGATACAGATTCGATTATTACTGAATTAGTATCTGCGTATAGGGCGAAAGGCGACAAATATGTAAAGGAGCAGACAAAGCTTTCCTGGACACAGGATTTGTGGAAATCATTGAATACAAAGATTTTCAATTTTTATAAAAGCTTGGATAAACTTCGTCTGGGTACTTCGGTAAAAAAGAAAACAACTGTATCTGATCCTACAAAGGCAACAATTACAGCAGGCAGCGGCGCGGTCAGCGGGACACAGACGCTAAAGGTTAAGGAACTAGCGACAGGCGGGTACGTTACTGGCGGAGAATTAAAGAAATCATCTGGAGAAAAAGTGACTTCCAATGATACCTTGTCAAGCCTGGGCTATTCAGGAAGCGGCAAGATTACTATTAAAGGACAAGAAGGCAGTAAGGACATTAATGTGTCAGGTACTACTTCGATCAGTGATCTTGTAAAGCAGATTAATGATTCTGGCGTAGGTGTAAAGGCATCTTTTGACGCAGATAATCAGCGTATTTTTATTTCTTCTCTAAAAACTGGAGAGGAAACAGATATTGAACTCAGTGGGGATCAGGGTGCAATTGATGCGCTTGGCCTCAGTGCTTCTACAGGAGCTGTTATTCGGGAAGGAAAAAATGCTGAAATAGAATTAAACGGAGCAACATATACTTCTTCGAACAATACATTCAAGGTGAATGGACTGACAATCCAGGCATTGGCTAAAACGGCTGATAATGAAGAATTAAGCATTACAACAGATACAGATACACAGGGAATGTATGATGATATCAAAGACTTTATATCCAGTTACAATGAACTGATCAACGAGCTGTCATCATACTACAATGCAGATTCCGCAAAAGGATATGAGCCTTTAACATCAGATGAAAAAGACGCAATGTCTGAATCTGATATTGCAGAGTGGGAAAAGAAAATCAAAGGATCCCTGCTGCGCAGAGACAGTACATTAAGCAGTATTATGAGCGCAATGACGACTGCAATGTCTTCAACGGTGACTGTAAATGGAAAGAATTTCGGGCTTGCAAACCTGGGTATAAAGACATTAGGCTATTTTGCCAGCTCCAAAAATGAAAAAAATGCATTTCATATAGACGGCGATGAGGATGACAGTTATTCTTCTGAAAACGAAGATAAGCTGATGGCAATGTTAAACTCTGATCCAGAAGCTGTCAGCGAAATTATCAAAGGAATTGCATCGAAGCTGTATAGTAATATGGATGAAAAGCTGAAAGGCTCTACAACGCTTAAGAGTGCTTATACCGTATATAACGATAAAGAGATGGCAAAGAGCTACAGCGATTATACAACGAAGATCAAGGAGTGGAATGAAAAGGTAGAGAAAATCGAAGAGTCTTATTATAAAAAATTCTCAGCAATGGAAGTGGCATTGGGCAAGCTGCAAAGCCAGATGTCCGCATTTACCAGTATGTTAGGTTAAAAGTACAGTAATCTGAGGAAAATAGAAATAGGGTAAACGCCCTGCAGTTTTGTAACTTCAAGCTCCAAAACTTGTAGTATACTGCAGGGCAGTTATTGGTTTGAGTGCGAAAAAGCATCCAAACCTTATTTAATGTCGGAATATCAGGGAGGATTCGGGATGTTAAAGAATAATGCATATTCAGCATATGCGACAAATAAGGTACTGACGGCGACGCCAGCGGAGCTGACACTGATGCTATATGAAGGGGCGATTAAATTCTGTAATATAGCAGTAAAAGCGATTGAGGATAAAGATATAGAAAAGTCACATTCTAATATTGTAAAGGCAGAAAAAATAATAGAAGAATTTCAGGCTACCTTAAATCACAAATATGAAGTAGCAAAAGATTTTGATAATGTATACAATTATCTGCACGATCGGCTGGTCGAAGCAAATATGAAAAAAGATAAAGAAATTCTGGAAGAGGTATTGGGCCATTTACGTACTATGAGGGATACATGGAAAGAAGTAATGCGTCTGACATCTGCACAGCAATCGTAAATGAAAAGGGGTATATATGCAGGAACGTGATTATCTTGAAATATTGACACAGAGTCTGACTAAAAAACTGGCAGTTTTAGGGGAAATCCGTAAAAAAAATGAAGAACAAAGAGTGTTGCTGCTGGATGAGGATTTAGGCCCTCAGGAATTTGAAAAAAATATAGAAAGCAAAGGGAAGCTTGTGGAAAGCCTGGACTTGCTGGATGAAGGATTTGACCAGATCTATGAGCGTGTGAGGGAAGAAATAGCTGAAAACAAAGAGCAGTATAAAGAGCAGATTCAAAAGCTACAGGATTTGATCCGCGATATTATGGCTATGAGCAACAGTATTCAGGCGGAAGAACAGCGCAATTATAAACTGGCGCAAACGAAATTCAGTGATATTAAAAAGCAGATACGGGATGTAAAGTCAAGCCAGAACGCAGTGCAGCAGTATTATCGGAATATGATGAAAGTGAATTATATTGATCCGCAGTTTATGGATAATAAAAAGTAATCCAGCATCCTGTAAAAATTTAAAAATAGATTGATTTGGAAAAATTTTATAGTTATAACTAGAGCAGTTTATCTTTTTTGATAATCTGCTCTTTTGGTTCTTATGGGAATAATCGCAAATGTATATCCTGTAGGTAACGAATACGTAAAATAATACCAAATATGGTAGTTGTTTCCGTATAAAATGTAATAGAATGAAACAAAAGACCATAAAAGGAAGGTATGCCAAATGGATGTACAAAAGAAATTATCACAAAGGATACAACACTTATGTAAAATGGAAGGAATTTCCTATTATACGCTGTCTTATAAGGCGGCTGTTCCAATGACAACATTAATGCATATCATTAATTGTTCAACGAAAAATCCAGGCATTTTTACATTAATCAAGATCTGTAATGGCCTGAACATAACCATTAAAGACTTTTTTGATACGAAGGAATTTATTGATATTGAATATGAACCAGAATGAAGACCCAGAATTATTGATAAGAGATATCATCGTGGCGCTGATAGATTTAATAAAATGGCCACTTAAATATTTGCCACATATAAAAAAAGATTTGGTGGTATTTATATTTCCGGCTTTTGTTGCAGCCTTTATTTCAATAGCGACTGTCTCGTTTCGGGCAGTTGTATCGAAAGCTTTGCATAGAATGAGCTTTCATGACGAGCAGTATCAGATTATGCAGGAATTTTACCCGGCATTTGAGATGCATTTAATCAGGCTGAAAGCAGCAATGTCTGAAATAGAAAATGGTTCCCTGTGTATGAACCTTAGATTTGCTGTCAGAAAATATCTTGAGTTTGAAAAAGACTCAGAAGAGTATTTTCTAAAAAATGAAAAGGACATCGAAATCATTGAGGTTTTCTGTGCAGCAATGAAAGATTTTATGGACAGGCTAACAGAGATGAATCATTTCCTGATCACATCGATGATACCGAAGCCGCCGTTAACGCATCCGTTTCTGAAAAGAAAGATCCATAAAATGCTGGCGGTTCTGCAATACTATGCGCTTATGTGGGAGCAGTACAGTATGGAAGAAATTGACGTTGAAGTTTTTCAAAAGAAAATGAAAGACTTCAATGAGTACTGGAAGGTAGATTTTGGATGTGCAAAGATAGATGAATATTTAAGTTTGCTGGAAGAATGGTTGTTGAAATTTTGACACGGAAACGATGATATCACTTTCATAATTTTGGGCGGTCGATATGAATGAAATAGTTAAAAATTTGCAAATTTTTGAAGATGATATGGCTATGGTCGTATTGCTGACGGTAGTGATTGGCGCGTACTTGGTCATCTTGATGCTGATTTACGAAATATCCCTGTTTTTAGGGCCATATTTTGAATGGAAAATCAACCGGCGCAAACGTATGCAGAAATTTTATCCAGAGTTTCAAATGCATATGTATGAGCTGAAACTATATAAGGCAGAAGTAGAAGCTAATCCGATCAGCGAAAATTTTCGGATTGCTTCAGACAAGTATATCATGTACAAAAGCAGTCCGGAAGAATACCGCATAGTTTTTGACTATGAAAGAGATCAGATCGATCGGTTTGCGTTATCTGTAGACAAATTGTATCAAAAGTTGTTGGTTATTCAAGACTTTTTAAGCGAAAACGGCGTGCCAAGGTTTTGGTTAAGACATTCCATTTTAAAAAGGAAGATTATGAAAAAAATTGCCTGGATCAGACGTTACGCCAGTTATATGAAAGTATTGTGCGAGAATGATACGTTCGTCACGCCAGAAGTCCTGACCTTTGAGATGAACAACTTTCATTTAACATCAAAGCTGAAACTGGATGATAAAGAAATGGAACGATATATCCGTTTGCTGGAACGCTGGTTTGTAAAATATTAAATGCAACCCAACATCAGCCAGTATCATCCGTAACAGCCGGCATTTAGCAGGCTGTTGCCGAAACAAGCCGAAATTAGCCTTTGAAGGCAAAAGCGCCAGATGCGTAAGTACATCAACAGCAGCATGTTTATTCACAAAACCTGACTGTGTGATGATAAAGAAGTGCCGTTGCAAAGTGCAGAAGCTTGCTTCACTGGCTGTGTTCCTATTTTTGAATGTAAGATATAATCTCAAAAATATCTATTGGAATTTTCATGTTTTATCTTATTGGCCTGTGCTTTGGGTACAGGCCTGTCTTTTGTATACCTTGGTGCAGCCGAATTTCTTTCTGAGGTTTCTACGAGGCATACTGTAAAAATTATATCTAAAATATTGCAAAAGAATTCTTCATATGCTATAATGCCAATAGGCAACAAGAAAGATGATAGTGTCCATGTGGCGCAAAAAGAATGAACCCCCGAAAGTAGTTGTGATACTTTCGAGGGTTCTTCTTCTTTTAAGGAGAAGTCAACCGTCTGGGCTAGGTTACCGCTATTCTTCCTCGTCTAACCACTTGCATATGTAGTAAGAAATTATACCTGCCAACACGGAAAGAATAAAAGATGATAGAGGTTCCATAGTAGCGCACCCCCTTCCTGTCACCAGTATAGGGGCGGTAACAAGCTTCAGAAAATTTGTAGCATTTTGTAGAATTTTATTTAAAAATGCCTTGTAATAATAAATTAATTGTGATAAAATACTTTTCAGAAAGAATCATGTTCGGGGCGAGATTAGCAGGGTGACACAAAAGATAAAGATTCGTGAATATGATTCTTTCTAATTTTGTAAAAATAAAGTGGCAGTTATGAGAGAATTCATAGAATATATTCAAACTATGCAAGATGCTTTGATCGGACTTCTTTTTATTTCCTGTATCGTAGCATCTATTATTATTTTAGGGATAGCCATTTATAAAATTGCTCCTATCATCCTGCGATATCTTGCATCCAACAAGGAACAATATGAGCAAATGAAACGATTCTACCCGGAATTAAAGGAGCGGATTTGTGAGTTGAAGCTGTCTGTTGAAAGAGCAGAAAACAATGAGCTTTATACAGGGCTTACCAGTTCAGTAGACAGATATATTTATTATGAAAAAGACCCACAACGATATATATGGCTTTATAAAGAGGAACTGCCAATGATAGATTCCTTTCTCAAGGAAATGAACGACGTTACAAGAAAATTAGCAGAGATCTGTGACTATCTTTTGCATCATACGCTGCCTCTGACGCCAGTTTTTCGCCCGTTTCTGAAAAGGCGGGTCAGCCGTATGCTGGCAGAGCTGTATCGTTATACTCTCATGTGGTATGTATACCATAAAAAAGAAGTCAGTATGGATATCTTACATGAACAGTATGTGCGCTATCATAGAAAAAAGGAAAAGAAGATCGATGTCAGAAAATTAGACCGTTATCTTGCGATATTGGATCATTGGTATAAAAAGTATTAGAGATATCGACAAATATTTACAATTTTCTACACTTTTTTTGAAAAAAAGCTTGTTAAAATCTACATTATATGGTATTCTTTTTAAAGAGAGTCATATTCAGTTAAGAAAGTGTACTTCATTTTTACTAAAGATAAAATTTTCTGAGTGTGGCTCTTCTTTAAATCATTTGTTCTAAATGAAAGTTATCTGCAACAATAAAACAATCATGAGATAATTCGAAAGTCTGATGGTTTCTTATCGTTTCCATAATAAGTGGTAATTTATTAAATAATAATCAAACATAAAATTCTAACTTGGTTAAGCAAGAATGGTATTTTTTATCTGCATGTCTCCATCTAAAAAATCCAATTTAGAGCCTGGCTGTTCTCCAGTTTTATCCATACAAAAATAATTTTATTAAGAAAGGGCTAAAGAATGAAAAAAAATCAAAATATTGATACACCGGAATTGTCTATCAATGGTAATATTATGACATGGCAGGGGTCTGCGATCCAATTATCCAATATTTCGAGTATTACCGCAGTAGAATTGCCTTTGATCCCTTTTCCAAAATGGATCCTTCTGGCATTTCTACCAGGAGCAGTATTATTTAAACATGTCAGGATCGCAGCACTGCTTTGTGTTGCAGCAGCGGCTCTTTATCTTCTGTATTGGCATCATCAAAACACTGTCATTAAAAACGCAGGAAAATTATTGATTCTGATGAACGCCGGGGCGACATTCAGCTTTTACTTTCGGGACAACAGGTTTTTGAACAGGGTTGTCAGCGTGCTGCTCGCAATCATAGCCGAAGGAATAAAGGAAGAGCGAAACGTTAAGATTAATATGAATCATTGCACAATCAGCGGCAATGCGAAAGTGCTGAATGACATCGCTGTTTGAGGATACGAAGAGTGAATCCAGAAGGGAGGATACAGTATATGGGGGTAAAAATTAAATTAACAAATACGAAGATCAGCGATAAGGGAAAAGCTATGAATCATATGGTAAGCGGTGATGCGGGAGATATCAGCGTTGAAATGGATCATGTGGAAATCATGGATGAAGCGGAACTGTTAAACGAGATGACAAATGCGCAGGCGGATGAGGTCATAAGAAAGATAGAGGAACAGGCCGCGCTGCTGGATCAGACGGGGAGAGAATATGAAGAGATCCAGAGGCTGCTGGCTGAGATCAGGGAGCGTAAGGTTACGGTTGGGGAGATGGTGCGCAGGCAGTTGCCGAATTTTGTTACGGGGGTGTTGGTGAATGTGATTGGGAGATGCTGGTGAATATCATGGGGTATATTGGATGAGATTGGAGATAGGGGAGTGTGAAATTATGGTGATTAAAAAACTATATTTATAAATATTCAGTTTTTTCAGTTTTTTTACTTATTATGCTTGAAATATGCAAAATATATGGTATAATTTTATAGTGCAATATTGTAGTTTGAAAATACAATATTGCATTTTGTATAATAAAATGAGAGAAAAAGGAGAGAAAATGTGCAATATATTAAAAATTATATGAATCGTGTTATGGAAGGAGTGATTAATATTAGGAAAGGAAAATACAAATTTGCTGCATATGATATAGCAAATAATAATTGGTAAATATAGATGGAAGGTTTTAGAACGATATGTTTTATTCATAAGGCAGAACATTCATATCATGCGTGTGGTATCCGTCAGTTTTTTAAGTGGATTGGATTTTCCTACTTTTCGTTTTTGCCAGGAAGTCTTGGCATAGGATTGGATATTTTAAAAAAGCCTGAAAATCAGGATTTTGATATTGTTGTAAATATGAATCGTGCAGCACAGGAAAATGGATCTGATATTTCAGAGTTGTTTGGAAATAGATGGATTGATTTGGAGTTTAAAGAGAATGAGCCAATCAAAGATATTATGGATCATCTGATATCAAAAATATACGAAATTGTGCCAGGTAGTAGAAGCGATGTAATTGATGAATTGTATCGGATTTATCATCAGTTTGATATGGCGGAAGTGGTGTATGAATATACTTGTGTTTTACTGAAACTAGCAGAAAAGGAATTGTATGATCTCGTTTTGGAGAAATATGAGAGTATTATTCAAGAGCTTGATAAATCTGAACCAAGGTTAGAAATATCGGGCAAAATGATGGAATATTTTTTATTTGCTAAATATTGTTGTTATAGGAATGTAAACGGATTATATGAATTACAAAAATGGTCATATGAATATCCAGTTAAGGAATTGATTAATAATATAGACAGGATATATGAATATGATCCTGATTTTTACAGAGCTGAATATTTAAAGGCAAAAGCATCGGAACAGAGCATTATGGAGCAGGTATATGCTAAACAGTTTTTTTATAAGTGTATCAAAAATAGCAGAATAGAAGTATGTAAGAGTTATTTGTATTATCATCTTGGAAAATGGCAGGAACGAGGAAGGCAAATTGTTGATGCACAGCAATCTTATAAAAAAGCGTATCAGTTAAATCCAGCAAGCATGAAAGCTGTATTTAAGTTGGCAGTATATGCAAAAAAAGCTGGAGATTCTCAGACAGAAGCAAAGTATTTAAATCTGATTATTGATTTTTGGAAACTGAATGAAAAAAATAAATGTAGGCTGACATTGATGGATGTGGAATATGTGTATAAGGCTTATATGTTGTTGGATGATGCAAAACGTGTGAACATGCAAGATCTGAGATATTATTCGGCAGCACAGGAAGTATTGGATTTTACAAAAGATTTGTGTAAAAATGCTGAAAAGAATTCGTTTATAAAAAGATTGTATGGTAATAAAGTGAAATATGTGTGCAAAGCTATGTCTGGCAGAATGGATATAAAGTGTTTGTTCAACAATAAAGTTTGGAAAAACAATTATGGAAGGGTAAATGTACAAAAGTAGAAAATGGATAACGAAGACTATAAAACGAATAGTACTGATGGTTCGCAAGTGATTCCTTTGCTCGATTTGTTGAAAAAAGGGATTGTATATGAGGAAGCAAAAGATTTTACTAATTCTATCTATCAAAATGTATACACATGGGCAAAAGAAGCAGTCGAACAAATCGCAATAGACAGTCGAAAAAAAGATAAAAATGTAAAAGGAAAAAATACGGAAACCAGTAATGTAATTTCTTTTATCGGAAGAAGAGGAACAGGCAAAACTTCTGCTATGCTGTCATTTCAGGAAGCGCTTAAAGAATACAGTGAAAGCAGAAATGATTACAAAAAAGAAGATATTCAATTCAGTAAAGATGCTAATATGGAGAATGTCCGTTTTTTTACGTTAGCATGTATTGATGCAGCCGCTTTGGAGGAGACTGAAAGTGTTTTTACTCTGGTTTTAGCAAATATTTTGTCTAAGATTGAAGAATATCATGAGAGTGGAGAGCATGATGTAGATTCCTATTTAAAACGTACTTTGCTGCAGAAGCTGAGTGATATTTATAAGGATTATACTTCTTTAACTGTGCAAAAAAATGAGACTAATATTTATTCAGCGTTTGAGAATTTGAGAAATGTTGCAAGCAGTCAACGGATAAGGATGAAATTTGCACAGTTGGTCAAAGAATGCCTGCAATTTTTTCAAGAATATGATCGTGACTTTGTAAAAGAATCTTATCTTGTAATAGCAATTGATGATTTGGATATGGCGCACTATAATGAGCGTACTGCAGGACGAGACAGTGTGAATATGCGTTCTTATGAGATTATGCGCGAGATTTCGAAATATTTCTCAATACCTGGAGTCATTGTATTAGCGGCTTACAATCATACAAATTTGCAGAGACAATGTAGTGGATTTTTTATTGGCAGTAATTCTAATTATTATCGCCAGATTAATAGTAAAGTTGAAACACTTCGCTCAGGAGAAACACTTGCTGGTGAATTTCTGGAAAAAACATTTACTTCTGCTTATCGGTTATATATGCCATCCTGGAAAAAGTGGGATTACTTTAATTGGAATATTTTGATTGATATTGGCGCAGATGCGACTCTTGATGATTTATTCAAACCATATAGGGAAAACGGAAAATACATATTTAAAATAAAAGATTTGCTAAAAATACTCTTTGCGGAAAAAATTGGGGTTTATTATGACTGTGAAGGAAAAAAACGTCATTTTTTAGAAGCTAATTCTCTTCGTGCGCTTAATAGTATGTTGTATCTTTTGATTGGTGAAGATGCAATTAAAAGTAACCACATAGGTAATTTGCTTATAGAGAAAGAAAATCGCGGAGATGTATTTAAGCGAATTATGGATGATGTATATTTCAGGTTTATAAATGAAAGACTGTATTTGGAGGAGGAGAAAGCATTCTTTTATGAACTGCTCGAACTTCAGATTGACAGACGAAGTGAGCGTATCGTACAAAAAGTTGCTCCAAGGATAGAACCTCTTGGAAGAAATAAGCAATTAGAAATTAGGCTTTTGCTTGAAGAAAAGAACCAGGAAAGAAGAATGGATGGTCAGATTGTTAAGACCATGGATAATAGCGAGGTAGCATACAGTTATGCGGAGCTTTTGCATTGCATATATCATATGACCAGACAGGAAATCAGGCAGGGAGTCAAGAGGGAATCTATTTTTTCAAAAGAGTTTGTTGCTTGCATTCTGCATTCATATTCTGTATGTCTGACAAAGATTTATGACCAGTATCATACGGTTAAGATGAAAATTGATAGAGATTTATATATCGAATATTATCGTTCTTTGCAGTACAAGAAAGAGGATGTTTTGAAAAAGTTATCAAAACATGACAAAGAAAAATTAGAAAGTGTTGATCAAAATTATCAGATATTGAAAGGCGTTATAGGGAAGACCGTTTTCGGATTTTGGACACAATATTATTTTCCGTGTGTAAATATGGTTGTAAATGAAAAAGTCCTGGATGATAAAAAACATGCGCTTGGCGCTCTTAGTAATATCCGTGATACTAATTTTCATGTAGAATTTTTGTCTCAAAAAAGCAGTAATATTGATGATATGCTAAAGAAATGTATTTTTTTAATGTCATTATACACAGATGTTATTCAATGGGAAAGGATAGAGATAAAATGTAAAAAAAGGCGAACAGGTCAAGTATTTGATATTATTATGGAATATGATGGAGAGGAGATTTATTTTGAATTGACAGCCTTTGCAAAATTATCTGTTTTGTATCCTGAGTATCTATGCAAAATGGAAAAGCTGTTGATAGAAGGCTTTGCATGTCAAAACAATGAAGAGAGATCTGTCAAACAATTCAAAAAAGAAGTATGTAACAAAATAAAAAGTTATTTTCATAAATTATGGAATGATTACTATGACTGGGATAAGAGCTATGGCGGTATGGCCTTTCCGATTCATAATTTTGATCTTATGTACAACCTGATTAAGCATCTGTTTTTAGAACATAAAGAAAAGAATGCATATACATATGTATTAAAGGATGGAGTAGCATTTCTGGATGAGTTTTTAGCTATGATTCAAAGAATGGATAATCATTTGAAAAAAATTGATGAGTTTTATTGTTTGTCAGGAAATGACAGTTTTTCCGGAAAGCTTCTTAACAGCCCATTTATCAAATTGTTGAAAGAAATAACAGCGAATGACAAATCAAAAAATTTTATGGGAAATTATTTAGATTATATTCAGTCGGCAGTCTGTAACATCGCAAATTCTGAAAAACCATCGGATGATCAATAAAAGGAGTGACAGATGTGATAGATTTTACAGCAAAGATTCTTGTAAAAGTATTACAGTATATAACATCATGGGATATTTTAGATGAAAGAGTTGCATATAATAAGATTCCTATTAAAAAGCTACAGGCGATATGCTTTCATTCGGAAGATGATGTGGATGAAACAGCGTTGCTTCGTAAATTAAGATACTTAAAAGATTGGACAGATTTACAATTAGGGGGGAATGGATGGAAGTCAGATGCAGAATCTGCAATAGATAAAGGAAATCTGCAAATTGAAAGGCTAGAAGAAGCAATTGGGATATTTGATCTGGTTCATTGTCTGATCTCCAAACTGCTGACAATTAATAGGGGAAGGGTAGTTTATAGATATAAATATCTTAAGACATGGCATTACCTGACTGGTAAGATCGGAACAAATTTGCTGGTTGCTAGTTTTTATGCTCAAAAGGATTATAAAGAAGGAATTTACCGAAGGGAATTTAAGGAGACAAATGTCCTGCATCATGACAATCAGATGTTAAATGAAGTATTAGAGAGGGGGATGTCGGAAAATCATTTTCATTTGCGATGTTCAGGTCCTTATTTTTTACTTTCCTGGTTATCACTGATGAATTCTGTGACATTGACAAAAACCGCATATTTACTGGATCAAATAAACCAGGAACCGAGAAATCCCAAAATACGGTATAGTGACAATTTTCGAGAAGAAAAGTTTTCTATTTTACACTTGAAAGCAGCAGCCATCAGGGTATATTTATATGCTGTTCTTACAGGGCAGATGATAGAATTCGGAGAATATCATGCATCATTGGATAAACTATTGGATTATATAGTAGACAAAGAGCCAGTAGGAGAGTTGTTGAGGAAATGTGAAGCTGCAAATTACAGGAATATAGGTTTTGAAGCACAAAATATAATCCAATTTTTTGAAGAAAGAGAAAATTTTCATTCAGAAATTTTGCGATTTATAAAATTGTACTGCCGAGGTTTTTACTGGATATTCTGGAGATGCTACCCTAATATACCAATAAGTATATTTCCTGATAAAAAGCATGTTTTTAGTAAAAAAAATCGTAAAGAGCTTTTATTGTATATGAAAAGTAATTATGAGCCTCTTCCATTAAGCCAATGTGCCTGGTTATATCATGGACAATATCAGGAAGAATATCGCCGGGAATGGATGCAATGTACAAAAAAGGCGTTATATTTGATGTTGAAAGATCCATATTCTTATGATATGAGAAGGTCTCGCGCTAAGATTCAACATGTAATTGATGGATTTCATGCGAAAAGTCAGTATATCTGCAAAGATTATGCGTTATATGCAATGGAGACTTCTTTTCAGGAGAATCGGGATCAAGAGATTTTACTGGGGGAACGGTGGCTGATCTATCAGATGGAGCGTCGGAGATTTGATCGTAAAAATAATTATATATTTAGAGATGATTCACATTTGTATAATTTATTTTTTCTCTATTTGGTAATTAAAGAATCATTTCGTAGTGAGCTTTTGCAGAATAATGATAAAATAGGATTTCAGAATTTCCAGGCTTATCAAAAGCGGAAAGATTGGTTTACAACACTTTTTTCAGAAGGGGAACTGGCTGAAATAGCTGTAAAAGATGCTTTTAGGAGTCAGAAGTTAAAGTGCTTGGAATTAAGGGTTTCGCCGCAGGAAAGCAGCAGTGAAAATCTATTTATGATACATCGATATGATGAGGAGATTAGAAAGAAGAGTCAATCAATCAGTGATTTAGATAAAAGATTAGATTATTATTATGTATTTCATTTTGGAAAAAAACAGGATAATACATATGGCACAGGGCAGTTTCAATGTCGTCATGCAGCTTATCGCAGAGAGTTGGAGAAAAAAGCATTAGCTATTATATCCATGCGGGTTGGAAATCCTGATATTGGGAGTCGTTTGAAAGGGATTGATGCTTGTTCGAGTGAGGATGGCTGCAGGCCAGAAGTTTTTGCAGTTGTTTTTCGCAAATTAAAGCAGCATACGGTATACCGCAAAGACCTTAAGAAAAAATTGCCTCAATTAAGGGTTAGTTATCATGTGGGAGAGGAGAATCAGGATGTTTTGGATGGATTGCGCGCAATAGATGAAGCAATCTATTTTTTAAACCTAAAAAGTGGTGATCGTTTAGGACATGCAACGATGTTAGGCGTTCATGCAGAAGAGTGGTATATGCGCAATCATTTTCAAATATCGATCAGGCAGCAGGATTATTTGGACAATGTTGTATGGATGTATCATAGAATGATTCATTACCATATATCAAATAAGGATAATTTGTTGGAATATCTGGAAAGTGAATTTCAGAAATATTTTAATCGTGTGTATGAGCAGTGTATGAGTGATATTTATAATGACAGAATCCTTAGGAGAAAAGAGGCACACAATTTTAAAGAAAAGTCTCATCGTGAATATGGCAGCAGCGCAAGAGATACCAAAAATATGGAGTGGCATACACTGCATTTTAATATTCACAACTACTATTATGCATGGGAATTACGCGGTGATGATCCTGGATTGTACATAGATGGTTTTTATAATCGTAAAAAATTATTAGATTTTCAATGGGATGATCTAAGAATCAATTCATCTCTGGATATTGAAAAACGGAATATTGCAGAAGCTGCTGTATTGTATCATGCATACCATTATAGCGATGCTGTCCGCAGAGAAGGCAGTAAGCCGGTAGTAGTGAAAATTCCTTATTACATGGTGTGCGGTATTGCACTGCTTCAAAAAGAGATGCAAAAAACGATTGCAAAAAGAGGGATTTCTATTGAGACAAATCCTTCCTCGAATCTTTTGATTGGAGGGCTGGCAGGATATGATTCTCATCCTATAGTGTCATTTAATAATCGCGGATTAACTTGTGAAGCATCTGAGATCAATGACTGTCCACAAATTAATGTGTCTATTAATACAGATGATCTTGGCGTATTTACAACTACTTTATATAATGAATATACATTAATGGCATATGCTCTCGAAAATAAAAAAGATCCAGACGGCACTTATGTATATAAAAAGGATATGGTTTATGACTGGATTGATCGTGTACGGGAAATGGGAAATATGCAATCTTTTAATGGTGAATTAACGATTGGCGATGAGAATGAGCAGCCAGAAGATTCTAAAGGAGGTTTTGAAACAGGTGTCAAGCTTAATTGAGAAGATAACACTATATGATCTGCTTGGATATAGTATTCCAGGATCGATATTAATTGGCATGGCTGGATCGGCTTATTTAATAAAGAATAACAGATATCAATGCTTTTATGATACTTATAAGGATTCATTTGGATATTTATTTTCTGCATTACTGGTATTAGGGTATGTTGCTGGTATGTTGATAGCGGAAATAACGGATATTATAATTGGAGCTTGTAAGGCGACATTAGATTTTGATGTTAAGGAAAAATTGAAAGAGGTAGATTATAAGTCTGTTGAGAAGGCATTAAAAAAAGCGAATTATATGACATACGAAAATAGATTACGAAGCGAAGAAGATGTACTTAAATATCTATCCAGTATGTATGGAGATATTCAGTCAGATGTAAAATATAATAGGCTGCATAATTATTCTTCATCAAAATTAGTATGTAAAAATCTCGCATTTGTTTCTTTTTGTGGTTTTATTATAGTCCTGAGTTACCTAATCCAGTCTTTTGATTTGATGTTTTTACCAGATACTAATGTTGTGAAAGTTGTGTTCATAATATGTGGATGTTGCACGTCATTTTTTTTGTTTATAAGGCGTTGGAAAAAGATGTACGTGAAAACGCAGTTTTATACAGTGGTATGGTTTATTGAAAAGTATAATAAAGATGAAAATGGTTAGTTGTTCAAGAAAAATCAGAGTGTGATTATAATTGACCATCATAGATAAAGAGGTTATAATAGTTTCAGTGAATCTGGAAAGAGACAGGATTTTATGGATAAAAGGGGATTGAGCAGATGGAAGTAATAGATATAATGAATGGACAGGAAATGAAAAGAGTAGCGATTGAAAAATATGTCAATATTCAGCGCATTAAAAAGCATGAGCAGGAAGAGATAGAAGGGGTTTTTAAAGACGAGGTCAGAATGAATGACAAATACTATGATATCATTTTTATGTCTGTGCTTAAAGATGATTTTAGATGAATTTTTTTTGATTCTGCTATAAAGTATCCGATTATCCATCCGATATATAATACAAGTAAATTAACATTACTTAAAATGATAGGATTTTCGCCGGGTGCGTACGGCCGGGCGGATTCTATAAAACAAAATATTAAATTTGCATCAAGGAAGATGCAGTAAATTCAAGGAGGAAATTATTATGGCAATGGTAGTACAGCACAATCTTACAGCTATGAACGCTAATCGTCAGTTGGGTGTTACAACTGGTCAGCAGGCAAAATCTTCTGAAAAATTATCTTCTGGTTACAGAATTAACCGTGCAGGCGATGATGCTGCAGGTTTGAAAATTTCTGAAAAGATGAGAAGCCAGGTTCGCGGCTTAAATAAAGCTTCTTCAAATGCACAGGATGGTGTATCTTTAATCCAGACAGCAGAAGGTGCGTTAAATGAAGCTCATTCTATCTTACAGCGTATGAACGAACTGGCAGTTCAGGGTGCTAATGATACAAATGAAGGCATTGACCGTGATGCGATCAACGAAGAGTTAGCAGCATTGACAGAAGAGCTTGACAGAATCTCTACTACAACACAGTTCAATAAGCAGAATTTATTAGATGGTTCATTCTCAAGCAAGAACCTTCAGGTTGGTGCAAATGCAAACCAGAATATTACAATCAGCATTGACAATATGAATGCTGCAACACTTGGACTGAGAGAGATTAAAGGACAGGAGTCTGGCGAAGTAGCTAAGGGTGTTAAGCCGACCGAAATTAATTACAAAGGCAATATTTATAACTATGATATTGATATAACACAGGCTTCTAATGTAAGCGCTGCACAGAGTCAGTTTGCTGCTGCAATTTCCGATGCGGCTAACAAAGATCAGTATGTATTAACAAGTGGAACTGCTGGATCTCTTGTATACAAAGGTGCTACTGCTACTCTGTTTGAAACATTAGATTCTGCTATGGCGGTTGAAATATCCATGGCTAAGAGTGATATGTATGATGCGGTTTCCACCAATCTTACTACTTATCTGAAGAAAGAAAGTGTACTTGGAAATGGACCTACTGTAGCAGCTTCAGGTGCTAGCTATACATTAACAGCACCGGATGTAAGTAGTTATGAGAAAGCGAACTCTACATTAAATGCAGTTCAGAATGCTATTAACAAAGTATCTTCTCAGAGATCTGCGCTTGGTGCATTACAGAACAGATTAGAGCATACAATTGCGAACCTGGATAATGTAGCTGAGAATACACAGTCAGCAGAATCTCGTATCCGCGATACAGATATGGCTTCTGAAATGGTTGAGTACAGCAAAAATAATATTTTGGCACAGGCTGGTCAGTCTATGCTTGCACAGTCCAACCAGTCTACACAGGGTGTATTGTCATTGTTACAGTAATGATATCGTACAGATTGATATTAAGCAGACAAATAAAAACAACGGAGTTGGTTTACCAACTCCGTTGTTTAATATAAGATGGAGAATCATATGACGGAAGAACAGATCATGCAGTTACATCAGGAAATGGCTGATATTATTGCAGAGTATATCATTTTCCAAAAAAGAAATATTGTAGAGCGAATTAAGAAATTAATACCGCAAATACAAGAGTTTATTTTATGGTTTTTAAATGAAAATCAATTTGGGATAGAGCAGAGCTTATATGATGCTATGAGTCAAAATTTACTTTTGGTTTTAGAAGATATTTTGACATCTTTGCAAAATGAAGATAAAGTATTAATGTACGATGTAATTGTGCATGGATTAACAGATTATCTGGAATGCTTTGTCGGGAGTGAAGCGGGGGTAAAATAGTATGGGTATATTTGAAGATAATTTAAAAGTCTTAGCAGAAGTCTATCCGGAAATAGATCAATTAATAGTAGATGCTAAAAATGAGGCGGAAGAAGGTACTGAAAAAGAACTTGAAATTCATAGAGAAGTATCTATGGATGGGGAGAAAATTTTAAAAATCAGAAAACTGGATAAAGAGTACTATTTAGGCGGAAAGAGGAATGCAAAAGAACCTGTGCAAATGTGGATGGAAAAAAATATTGGTGATTTAGCAGCGAATGCCCCGGTTTTTATAATGGGTGTTGGAAACAATTTGTATCTTTCTGAATTGATTAGTCAATGTGATGAAAAGATAGCGATTCTAATTTATGAGCCATCACTTCAGATTTTTCTAGATTTTCTAGAAAATACAGATATTACAAAGTGGCTGCGAAAACAGACCATTATTTTTTGGGTAAAGGGCATAAAACGGATGGAAATAGAGCAAATGAAGCCTATAGCAGACCGGTTACTGACTTTTGGTATGCTTCCATATTCCAGAAATTTTGTGTTGCCTAATTATGAAGTATTATTTCCAGAAGATGCGTTAGAGTTTTTAAGAATGTGCAGAAAAAGCGCAATGGCAGGAGTAGTTTTAAGAAATACGCAAAAGATATTTTCCAACGTTATGGTAAAAAACCTTTTTTCGAATGCAAAATATTTGTGTGACGGCTATAAAACGACGCAGTTGGTGCAGGTGATTCCTAGGGATATTCCAGGAATTGTGGTAGCGGCAGGTCCCTCTTTAAATAAAAATATTAAGGATTTGAAAGCAGCATGTGGAAAGGCGTTGATTATTGCTGTTGACACAGCGATAAAACCATTGCTGAAAGAAGGAATAAAACCTGATATGGTTATGATCATAGATGCGGTAAAGCCATTAGATTTATTTCAAATGGATGGATGTGAAAATATTCCGTTTATCTGTACGGTAAATGCTTCCAGTGAAGTTATAGCATATCATAAGGGAAAAAAGTTTTTTTATCATGAAGGATATTTTTTTTCAGAAAAGATTTTAATGAAGAGCAAAGAAGATTTTGGTACAGTTTCCTCTGGTGGGTCAGTAGCAACCAGTGCATTTTCTTTATTGTATAAGATCGGTTTAACGAGAATTATTTTAGTAGGGCAAGATCTTGCTTATACAAATAATCGTACACACGCAGATGGTACTTTTTCAGAAAAAATGCAGGAAGTTAATACAAAAGGGATGTTTATGGTTGAAGGGAATTACGAAGCAAGAGTCCCTACTGCAAATGATTTGAGACAATTTTTGGATTGGTATAATGTTACAATTCCAGCAATGAAAGAGCGAAATCCTGAATTTTGTGTTATTAACGCAACAGAAGGCGGCGCAAAAATAACAGATACGGAAGTAATGACACTGAAAGAGGCAATTAGCAGAGAGTGTAAAAAAGAGGTAAATATTGGAGAGTGTTTGGATCAGCTAAATCCGATGCTTGATGAAGAGGGAAGGCAGTGGGCAGTAGATTATTTAAAAAAATTACCTGATCAATGTCATCAGTTGGCTGTCCAGGCAAATAGAATTAAAAAACTATATAAAAAATTAGACAAAGTGTGTAAGAAAAAGAATATAGATAAAAGGGAATATTTATCTATATTAAAAAAAATAGAGAAATCGATTCCTGAAATAGAAAAAATGCCTATGTATCAGTTGGCTACAATGTCTTTATCAGATGCTGAATATGTTATAAGCAGAGAACAGTTTTTTTATGGAAAGTCAGTTTCCGAAGAAGGAAAAGAAATAGCCAGAAAAGGCCTGTTATATATGGGATTAGTGGAACAATGCGGCGACCTGTTTCAAAAATATGCGGAAGAAGTATTTCAGGATTTAGAGTGAAAGGAAACACTTAAAATGGAACAGTTTAAGAGATTTGTAGATATAGATTATGGTATATATGAAAAAGATAACGAATTAGAAGCTTATTATGGCCTGCCAGATAAAATAGAATTTTGCAAAAAATGTGTTATATCGAATCAAAGGCCAAATTCATGCGAAGAATATAAAAATGATAAAAAATCTACGAAACAGACGATTCATTTGGATCATGATGGAGTTTGTGATGCGTGCAAGACGGCAAAAAATAAAGAAGAGATCGACTGGAGTGCACGGGAGAAAGAGTTAATGGATGTATGCGATAAATATCGCAGCAAAGATGGCAGTTACGATTGCCTTGTGCCAGGTTCAGGAGGAAAAGATTCCTTTTATCAGGCACACATGCTGAAATATAAATATGGAATGCATCCGCTTACGATTACATGGGCGCCTAATATGTATACTGACTGGGGATGGAAAAATCAGAGAGCATGGGTGAATGCCGGATTTGATAATATTTTATATACGCCAAATGGCAAAAATCATCGGTTGCTTACCAGGCTGGCAGTAGAGAATTTGTTTCATCCATTTCAGCCGTTTATATTAGGACAAAAGGCATTAGCGCCAAAAGTTGCTGCTATGTATCATATTCCTCTGATATTTTATGGTGAGAATGAAGCGGAGTATGGAAACCCAATCCAGGACAATGCAAGTGCAACTCGCGACTGGAAGTATTTCACTTCTGAAGATAAAAGTAAAATATTAATTGCAGGGACATCTGTCGCAGATTTGGTGGACTATTTTGGCATCCAGCCAGGAGAATTAAGATTTTATATGCCAGCAGATCCAGAGTTGATTGAGAAGGAAAAAATAGAAGTCCATTATTTAGGATATTATTTAAAATGGCATCCGCAGGGCGCATATTATTATGCAGTGGAAAATGGAGGGTTTCAGGCTTCACCAGAACGGACAGCAGGCACATATAGTAAGTATAACAGTATTGACGATAAAATAGATGATTTTCATTATTATACTACATTCATTAAATTTGGAATAGGACGTGCTACTTATGATGCTGCTCAGGAGATACGCAATCAGGAGATCACAAGGGAAGAAGGCATTGCATTAGTACAGAAATACGATGGTGAATTCCCGGAACGTTTTGCTGATGAGGTATTTGAGTATCTTAGTATTTTGCCGGAAGAATATCCGGTTGCATCGCAAATGTTTGAACAGCCAAAGATGGATAAAGAATATTTTATGCATCTGGCGGATCGGTTTCGTTCGCCGCATTTATGGAAATATAAAGATGGTGTATGGAGTTTGAGAGAGCGGGTCTTTGATGAACATTGGAGATAGAATGAAAAATATAAGATTCATTGCAAGATTGGATGTAAAAGGTACGAATTTAGTAAAAGGAATTCAGTTGGAGGGATTGCGTAAAATTGGCAATCCCAATGATTTTGCCAAAAGTTATTATGAACAGGGAATTGATGAAATTTTATATATCGATATTGTTGCAAGCCTATATAACCGTAATAATCTGACAGATATCGTCGTGGATTCTACGAGAGATGTTTTTGTACCGATTACTGTTGGTGGTGGTGTTCGCAGTGTGAAAGATGCCGAGCATATTTTAAAATGCGGTGCGGATAAGATTGCGATTAATACAGCAGCGATCAAGCGTCCAAAACTGATACAGGAAGTAGCAGATCATTTTGGATCACAATGCATGGTATTATCTGTTCAGGCAAAAAAGATATCCGAAGGAAAATGGGAAGCTTACTATGATAATGGAAGAGAAAAAACCGGAAAAGATGTGATTGAGTGGGTGAAAGAAGGCTATCAGCTTGGAGCTGGTGAAATACTGTTGACATCGGTAGATCAGGAAGGCGGACAGCGGGGGTTTGATATAGAATTAATTCGTGCAGTAGCGGATGTGGTTCCGATTCCTGTGATAGCCAGCGGTGGGATGGGCAAACCAGAAGATTATCAAAAAGCTGTGTATGAAGGACATGCAGATGCAGTAGCGGCTGCAAGTATACTCCATTATGGCAGGTATTCTATACAGGAAATAAAAAGGAGTGCGCAGCAAGCCGGCATTAATGTGCGGTCTGTATCAGAAGATAACGTTTGAATTTTACAAAATGGAAAATTAGGATGGCAGAGATGAAACAGGTTTCAATAATAGATTATGGTATGGGGAATATACTAAGCGTTAGAAGGGCATTTGAGAATCAGTCTGTAAAAGTAAAGTATGTTGCCAGTGCGGAAGAAGTTTATCGTTCAGAATATCTTGTCTTACCGGGAGTGGGTGCATTTAAAAATGGCATGAAGGAATTGGAAAGCAGGAACCTGATACACGCTATTCAAAAGTATTGTCAGGAAAATCGTCCCTTTTTAGGAATATGCCTGGGAATGCAGATGATGCTGGATGAAAGTGAAGAGTTTGGAAATACGAGAGGGCTTGGTATTATTCCCGGAAAAGTTGTAAGAATGAAGGATAAAAATAGCGATGGCATTTATCAGAAGATACCGCAGGTTGGCTGGAATAAACTAAAAATGCAGCAAAAAACAGAGGGGACAATTTTAGACGGGATGTTAGAAAATACAGAAATGTATTTTGTACATTCATTTGCAGCAGAACCGGCTGATAATAAATATCGTTTGGCGGATATAGATTATGGAGGATGGATGGTTTCAGCCGCTATAAAAAAAGGGAATTGTTATGGAACGCAGTTTCATCCTGAGAAAAGCGGCGGTAAAGGATTGAAGATTATTCATAATTTTATGAAAATATAGTTTTATAGTAATCCTATGGAGGCTGATAGCAAAAATGTCAGAAAGAAAATATAAAATCAGTATCATTGTACCTTGTTTTAACGTAGAGCAGTATATTCAGCAATGCATAGAATCGGTCATTCATCAGACGATTGGACTTTCGAATATTCAATTAATCATTATTAATGATGCTTCGACAGATCGAACTGGAGAATACATCAGCCAATATGCAAATCAATATCCGCAAAATATTCAATCTATTTGTATGGAAGAAAATGCTGGTCAGGCAAATGCGAGAAATATTGGGATAGAGTATGTAAATGCCCCTTATCTTATGTTTTTAGACGGTGATGATTGGATAGCAGAAGAATATTGTGAAAAGATGTTAGCGCCGACACTTGATATGGAATGCGATTTAATACAATGCGGGTATATCGAATATCAAAAAGATGGGACAGAAACCAGCAGAGATCATAATTTAACAAACTGCGGAATAATAGCTTTGAAAACACCAGAAGATAAAAAAAGATATTTTGCAAGTAACGCTTTTCATGCTGGAATAGGACGATCTGTATTTCGGACAAAATGGCTGAATGATAATCACATTAGATTTTTGAAATTTAGAAAATATGAGGATAATTATTTTTCTGGAATCGTGAAATATCATGTGAATACTATTTGTACTGTGCCAGAATGTTTATACTATTATCGGATATTAGAAAATTCAAATTTTCATTCCAAAAATGATATGGGACATTTTGATCGTTTAGAATTAAATTTGGCACTGATTGATTATTATAAAGAGAGGCAATTATTTTATCTGTATTATGAAGATATACGAGATAATTTTTTAGATGGATTTTATATAAATACACTGCATATTATTTTCTGTCAATTTGATCAGATTCCTTTAGAGAAAATAAAATATATGCAGAAAATGGTAAAACAATTATTTCCTGATTATTTAGAAACAATTATTAAACCCAATCAGGAAATGATGCAGGAACTATTATTAACAGTTGAGTTTGAGCATTTTTCTATTGATGACTGGGAACAGTTGGCAGGCTGTTACCGGGTATATAGGAGGAGACCTGCGTCAGCGATAGATTTATTGTTATGTATTTTATGGAGAAACTGGAGTATATTACAGATTAAAAAATAGAATGGTGGAAGAGCAATGGTGAAATCTAAAAAAAAGATAAGTATTGTTGTACCCTGTTATAATGTAGAGCGTTATATACAACAGTGCCTAGAATCGGTAATCAATCAGACCATCGGAATAGAAAATATAGAATTGATATTAGTGGATGATGCTTCTAGCGATGGAACAGTAAAGAAAATAATACAATATGTAAATAGATATTCTGATAGTATTATTCTTATTCGAATAGAGAAAAATGCTGGTCAGGCAAATGCAAGAAATATAGGTATGAATATGGTACATGCACCTTATTTCTTTTTTTTGGATAGTGATGACTGGATTTCACTAGATTATTGTGAAAAAATACTAAGGGCAATATCAGAAGAAGAATATGACTTGATTCAATGCGGATATAAAGAATATTGGTCTGATACAAAAGAGGTAAAAAAGAAAATTTTGGAAGGCAATAAGGATATAAAGAAATTTGTAATCGAAACAGTTGCAGAAAGAAAAGAGTTTTTAAAGAACTATGGATTGAGTGGTGTTATAGGGCGCACTGTGTTTCGAACAGAATGGATCAGGCAGAAAAAGATTTGGTTTGAAGATTTTCGGAAATATGAAGACAATTATTTTTCAGGATTAGTACAATTTCAATTTCGTAAAATTTGTTTTTTGCCGGATTGTATGTATTATTATCGAATATTAAAAGAATCTAATTCTCATGCAAGAAATGATGACGGGCATTTTGAACGATTAAATGTTGAACTGGAATTAATAAAATATTATCAAATGAATGGTTTTTTTGATCTCTATTATGAAGAAATCAGAGATCAGTTTATATATAGATTTTATCGGAATACCCTGCATATTATCTTTTGTCAGTTTGATCAGCTTCCAATGGAGTTGATAAAAAGTATGCAGCAAGCAGTAGTATCTTTATTCCCAGACTATATGAAATCTTTTAAGCTGGAAGAAAGTATCATTGACGATCTGCCGTTAACTTTATTGTATGACTTTCCTCCATCAGTGTGGGAACAGTTGAAGCAAGGCTATTTGGATTGGCTGGTGGAAGGCAAATATGAAAATTATGCAAAGCTATTAGCTAGGATGTGGAGAAGCTGGGGAATCTCTCAAATTGAAAAGATTTATAAGAAGTAATATCAGGAGGGAATGAACGTATGCAAGGGAAAAAGATTCTAGCGTTTGAAGGAAGAGGCGCTTATGGGGTACTACCAGTATTTTTTAGAGAGATATGTGATGGCTTTGAAAAACAAGGATATATTGTACAAAGAAAAAGTATAAAAACAATTATTTGGGAGGAATTACGAAATATTCCATATGTAGAATTTGATTTTATATTTTGCTTCAATTCAGTTTTTTATGATCAAATTTCTTATTTATTTCCTGCTTCTGTAGTTACGGTTGCATTTTTGGTGGATCATCCCATTATACATCAAATAAGAATTAAGAGAAATCATTGTTTTAATTATTTAGCATTAAATGTGGATAAATATTGGGTAGACTTTGCAAGAAAACATTATTTAACGATTAATGACAATCAATTTGTTCCTCATGCAGGCAGTAAAGCAAAGAATGTGATTCCATATAAGGCAAGAAAATATGGTGTTGTGCAAATTGGAGGATATTTGTCTTCTTGGCAGGTATTACAGAAATTAATGCGTTCAAGAGGAGAAAAACATTTTAAATTTTCAATGAAGGTGATAGAAATATTTTTGTCACAGGAAACGGTCTCGCTAGAAGATACGTTGATACAAGCGTTTGATATGCCTGAATTTGAATTTACTGATCAGGAAAAATGGGAAATTACGGAGAGATTTTATCTGGAAGATGATTTTATCAGGGCGTATGCCCGAGAAATGGCTGTAAAAACTCTTTTAGAATCGAAAATAGATGTACATGTGTTTGGAGAAAAATGGGATGAGTATTTAGGAAATAATATGGAATATTTGCATATTCATAATAGTGTTGATTATCTAGAAGCACTGGATGTGATGGCAAATTCTAAAATTGTGCTGAATGTTACTCCTACATTGAATTATGGTGCACATGAACGAATTTTTTCTGCGATGATGAATGGGGCAATTTGTTTGACCAATCAGAGTTTATATCTGAGAGAAACAGGATTGGATCAAGAACTTGTAATGTACTCGATCAGTGAAATGTCAGATTTGCCCGAGATGGTGCGTATGCTGCTGAGCCATGAGGATCAGGCAGAAGCAATAGCAAATCATGCGATGGAGATTGCGCTAAAAGATCATACATGGAGCAACAGGGCGAGGCAGGTAATAGCGATTGTTAATCAGTATAAAGCGAAAAGAAATTATAAAGAATTCAAGTATTCAAATGATTGTGAAATGAGGTTTGCAGAATGGTGTAATTATGTGAGATACAATTCAGAGTCTATGATTGTCAGAAAGATGAAAAATAACTATTTAGAAGTGGAACCAAATGAAATACCCATTATGGAAAGAATATTTGATTCGTATAACAGATATGGGTATTGGGGGAAGTGTGATCTTCAAAACGGAAATTTTGAATTGTTTCACAATAGGGCAAAGGAGATCAAGGAACACAGGGAAGATTTTATTTGGATGTTTCAGCAGCTAGAAGATGTGAAATCCAAGAAGGTACTATGTAATATTTTATACTCATGGATCAGGTATTCCTCCATATATTTAAGCAGTATTAAGGATTCTTTATTTGATCAATATTTTGATTTGGATCTGATGCAATGTAGTGAAAATGAAGTGTTTGTAGATGTAGGTGCCTATCATGGAGATACCGCATTATCGTTTATACAAAATTTTTATCATTATAAGAAAATTTATTGTTATGAAGCATTTTGCGAGAACATGAAAATATGTAAAAACAACCTGAACGGTTTTACGAATATTGTATTTCGTGAATGTGCGGTAGGAAAAGAAAATGGGATTGCATATGTGAATAAATCTGATGACCAGTCTGCTTGTACAATCTCATATAGTCCAAATGGTACAAAAGGGATGGACATCGTTTCCTTAGACGAGGATATCAAGGAGAAGATAACATTTCTTAAAATGGATATTGAAGGCGGTGAATATGATGCTTTGATAGGAGCGAAGGGACATATTATGAAAGATCATCCTAAATTAGCGATCGCTGCCTATCATAATAATCAGGATCTTTGGAGATTGGCAAAATTATTAAAAGAACTGGATAATAGCTATCGTTTTTATTTACGGTATTATGGTGGGGCAAATTATCCATCAGAATATGTATTATATGGAATTTAGTGAATAACAAAGGAGTTGTAAGATGAAAAATGTTTTGTTAATTAAGGGTGAGTCTCAGTATGATGCAATGAGGATCTATATAGATGAAATAGAGCTGGGATTCCGTTTGGCAGGTTATAATACGATTATTTTGGATGTAGTAGAAAAAGGATCCAAGTTTCAAGTAGATGAAGTAGTAAAGGGCGTAAAAATTGATTATATATTTTCATGCAACGCGATGATGAATAATTTGATTTCTGATATACCAGAAGCAGTATTTGTAGCATATTTGTGCGATCATCCAATCTACCATACAGACCGATTGCTGGCTATGAGAGAAAAAGATATTCTCTTTGTATGTGACCAGCTTCATTGCAATTTTATTGAAGAGTATTTTACGAATATTAAAAATGTGAGGTTTATTCCTCTATCGGGTAGTTTTTCGCAAAAATACATTCCATATGAAGAGCGTAAGAAACAAATTGTTTTTACAGGAAGCTATAGAGATCCGCAAGTATTTTACAAGCTTGTGGAGGTAAACAGTAAGGAACTGGAAGGAACGATGCGCACATGTATAGAATTTGTACTGCATGATATTATTGAAAATCCAGAGCAAACAATAGATATGTGCTTAAAGAAAGCTTTGCAAATATTTCAATTAAATAATTTGACAAAGGAAGGCTTTTTGAGTTTGTTAACTAGCATTCTAGGGGCGGATCAGTACGCTAGAGATTATTACAGGGATAAAGTAATTCGCGCATTATTAGCGAATGGGTTATCCATACATGTTTATGGAAGTGGATGGGATGAATTTGAGGGTGATTATGAAGGAAAGCTGATCATTGAAAAAGGAAGTAGTTATGTTGCCCGAAAAGCAGTAGCAGATGCTAAAATTTCGTTGAATTTGATGCCATGGTTTAAGTCAGGGTTTCAGGAACGTATTGCTACAGCGATGTTGAGCGGAACAGTAGCGGTAACAGATGAAAGCAGATATATTGTGGAGAATTTTGAAAATGAAAAAGAATTAGTTACTTTTTCTTTGAGGCACTTAGAGGAACTGCCGGATAAGGTAAAATATTTACTGGAAAACGAAGAATTTGCGAGCCAAGTTGCTTCTGCTGGAAAGCTGCGCGCGGATCAAGGACTTACCTGGCAGCATCGTACATTTGAAATGATTGCATATATCAGGGATTGTACAAAAGATGTGAGTATTAACAACACCTATGGAAAAGTATTGCAGATTCCATATACTAAGCTGCATGTACGCGTAATAGGAAAAAATGCAATTCATGGGATTGATAAAATATTAGGTTTAGTCAATGAGTTAAGAACATATGATACTGTAAATTTGTACGATATAAAATATTTATATAACAAATTTATTTTGTTGTTTTTGCGAATTAAAGCGAACTTTCCTAACATAGAAATTAGTGAATTCGTATATAACTTTTTAAATCATTTAGAAGAAAAAGATTTGGAAACAGGCTTAGAATTGTTAATGATGGAGTGCACAAATATTCAAGCATTATTCTTAAAGGCGGAATATGAGGAACTTTCAGATGAATTAATAAAGCTGCAAAGTTCCTCTGAAAAACCTGTGCCGGTAGAAAACAATAGTCATGAACAGGAAGTATTAATAAGAAAATTGATTAAAAATTATTCTCACAGTTGCGATCCGGATATGATCGAGATTCTTGATCGTATTCAGAGGATAAAGAGTGTAGGTCCATATAATCAGGAGTTCGTGGGCAAGTATGGCGGAATTACGGAAACAATGCTTAATGATGTCCAGTATGACGAGGATGCGAAAATGTGTTATGTGATCTGGAATGGAAAAAGGATGTATTATCCAAAATCTCATTCTAAACTATATGTTGCTTCAGAAGTGAATTTTGTTCATTTAGAACAGGATATCAATTCTCCGCATCGTTATTTGCAAGAAGATTTTCAGGTAGATGAGGGAGACATCGTAATCGAAGCCGGCGTAGCAGAAGGAAATTTTGCACTGGATATTGTTGAAAAAGCGCAAAAGCTCTATCTGGTTGAATGTGAGCATGAATGGGTAGAGGCATTAGAGAAAACATTTGCTCCATGGAAGGATAAAGTCGTTATTATAGAAAAAATGCTGGATGATTATGACGATGACACACATATTCGTATTGATACGTTTGTACAGGAGCAGCAAGTGAATTTTATTAAGATGGATGTAGAAGGCGCGGAAACAGCGGCATTAAATGGTGCTTCAAGAGTATTAAAAGACAGCAATAAGATTAAATGCGCAATATGCTCCTATCATCGTAAAAATGCTGAGAAAGATATACGTAATATGTTAGAACAATATGGATTTTTTACATCAACGACAAATGGATATATATTCTTTAGGGAAGATATCGATAGTTGGGTAGATGGTGAACTAAGAAGAGGAATTGTACGCGGTGTAAAGAATACATTACAGTAATTCTACTGAAAAAGGCGGATTCTGGCAAACTCTGGAGTATTAACATTTTAGAATTATTTCGTTAATATTCCAGGGTGATTTTAGAAGGGATAATTATTTTAATGAGCAGTGCAGGAAAGATATATTATGAACGTGGGATAAGATATTTTGAATTAGAGCAATATGAACAGGCTGTGACAGATTTTATTCAGGCTTATGAATCAGGATATGAAAAAGAGCAGATTATGAATCATCTGTATCAGTGCTTTATATATCCTAATGAACAGGAATTTAGAAATAATTATAGTAAAAACAGTGCTGAGTTTACGCAGCTTGATTATGACTCATGTACTCTAGACTTTATTCCTGTATCAGATGAACGGTTTTTTATATTTGACAGAGAGAAACAAGAATTTCAAGGAATGTTTGTTTTGGATGAAAAGCCTGTACAGGGCAGAAAAATAGAATTTAATAGTATATTATATACAGATCTATGGGATATTCGTGAAATAATACCAGATATGAAAGATTACAGTAGAAATACGATTTATATATTGTTAAATGATTTAGAACCTAAATTTGTATCATTTTTTAAGCTGCCGAATTTTAAAGAATTATATTGCAGTAATTTGATAGTCTTTAAAAATGATAATTATTTGCGTTCTTTTTTTGAGGAATATGAGGAGTTCTATTTGCCTAAAGTAGTTCATTCGGCTTATACATCTAAATATGCGGATCTGATGAATATTATTCATCAAAAAAGAAATTCTTTGGACAAAAAGGAAAAACAGGAACGAAAAAATATTTTTTTGTCTGTTTGTCTTCCAAGTTATAATTGTGGAACAGGCGCATTGAAAAATGCTGTTGCTATTCTGAACAGCCCATATGATAGCGAGATTGAGATTGTAATTTCAAATAATGCTTCTATAAAAGATACTATGGGTTATCTGGAAATTCAAAAAATAAAGGATACCAGGATTCAATATTATGAATTTAGCAAACACGAAGAAAAGAATATAAATGTATTAAAGACATTAGAATTGTCTCATGGTATGTTTGCAGTACTGGTTGCTGATAATAACCTGATTAATATAGAGCAGTTGGCAGTATATTTTAATTATATAAAATCTTATGCATATTGTGGTGTGCTTGTTGCAAAAAGCAGCTATACAGAGATGAAAAATGTTTATAAAGCAGGTTTATCCGCAGTAGATATGGCATCAAATTTAAATGATATGGATGGAATGGCATTTAATATGCAGATCTGCGCAGATAGACATATATTTGATATATTAAAGAAAAACCATAAAAATGCATTTATCAAAGATTACATACATACTTGCGCTGCCATGCTCTTATGCAGACTCTCTGACATGGTCATATCTGATTTGGATATTTTCTGCTATCAAACTTATGATAATGAAGGATTTAAAGAAAATCAATTATCTTGTATGCAACCAGAAAGACGGATAGCACAACAGACAGGTTTTTTGGAGTTAGTTGATGCGTATTTTAATTTAGATACGAATGTATTTATCAGTATGTTTTTAAAGAAAAGTGATCAAACATATTTTTTGATTAGGGTAGCATATGATAGTATTGATGGGTTTGAGCAATTTGGTGAAAGATCGGAGGTCTATCGTCAAATTTATAAGGAGCAAGAAAGATATTTAAAAAAATTTCCGAGGGAGTTGTCTTCTCTGGAGTATAAAAGGATTAAAAATCGGCTTCAAAAAATAGCAAATGATGAATTGAGGAAAGGTGATAGATGGTTAGAAAGAGTAACGATAAATGATTTAAAACTTCAAATCAAAAAAGCAGCACAAAATCAAGTTGATGAGGAAAAGTTGGAAGTATTAATCCAGCGTTATGAAAAAGAATATCCTGTGGATCTGGATTTGTATGCAATCAAAGCATGGTTTTACCTAGTTATGGGGAATAATGAAAAAGCATATATTACGATAAAAGAGGAATTACGTAGAAATCCGTTTAATTTTGTTGGTAATCAACTTGCGAGAATAATATGTAAAAAAACAACACGGTTTGCAGAAGCGGTCAGGTATGATATTATATTAAAGCTATTAAAACAATTTTTCCCTGAATTACCAGATGTTGATGAATGTAAAGATGATTTCATGAAACAAATTAATGAACTGAAAGATCGATATCAAAGAAGTGGCAATTACGATCATTTCTTACAGTGTGAAAAAGATTTAGAATATATTGAGAAGCATTTAATACGAGGATTTGGGTTTAACGATCATGCTTTTTATGAGAGTGGCACTAATATGATAACAGTCGGTACAATGTATGAAGATGTTTTTGGAAATAAAAAGTATAATGCAAGTTATGATATAGTGGATATAGGAGATGTCCTTTATTTAGATATGAAAGCACCATTACGTAATTGGTTATTTACAAAGCTTGAATGTATTGAAGCATCAAAAACAAATCAAATACAGCTTGGCAATGAGGGAGAATATTTGCTGCCAGTATTGCAGAAAGATAACAGCAAATCCTATACGTTTAAAATACCTGATGGCAGGGAGTTTGTATGCCGTAATTTAAAAGCGCAGCATTTTGAATATTATAGATTGCCTGGTTCAACGAATCTCGTATCGCAGGAACCGTTATATGTTGGCAATCCAATTTTATTAAAACAGGATCCACATAAGAAAAAACTGATATTGAATATTTTTGTGGATGGTATTTCACAAAAAGTAATTGAGGAAGAAAATTTTGCTGAGTTAATGCCTTTTACATCTGCATTTTTTTCAAAGGGAGTACATTGCAGTAATGTATATACTGCTGCTGAATGGACATTACCTTCACTTGCATCATATGTGTCAGGAATGAGCTCTGTGAATCATATGATTATACATGATAATATGACCAACGTTTTTTCATCGGATTATACGATTCTGGCCGAATATTTTAAAGAACAGGGATATCATACAGCAAAAATAGACGGAGATTGGAGATCTACACAATCATATGGATACGGCAGGGGAATGGATCGCATTATCTATCAGCATCAATATGTAGGGATGAACGCAGAGCAGGTAGTGCAAGATGTATTGGAGCATATGAAGCTGATGAAAGAGACGAATCAATTTATCTGGATGTGTGCGGGAGATCTACATATGATTGCAGATGAGTTTCCGCTAAAACAATCTGTACAGGCGAGTATTCCGATAGAATACCGGGTAGTTGACAAAAGCGGCGTATCTTCTGTAAAACAGGAATACAGTAAGAGCAAACGAGAGCTTTATAAGAGGCAGATGAAGTATATAGATGAATACCTGGAGGTATTATACCGTTATATTGAAGAAAATTACAGGGACGATGAAATTATTGTTTCGTTGTTTGGTGATCATGGACAAGGCTTTTTAATTGAAGAAGGAAAACATTTTCTGTCGGAAGGCAGGACAAAAGTTGCAATGATGTTTCGTGGTGGTGAAGAGAAAAACGGAACATGTGATGAATTACTGTCCACCTGCGACTATTTGCCGATTATGTGCAAGCTTGCCGGAATACCATTAAAAGATCAAAAGATAGATGGCAATTTGCCTGTATTTTTTGGCGGTGATAAGAAGCGCAAATATGCGATTACAGAAAGTATACATCCAGGTGATCCATATCAGGCATCGATTGTTTCAGAGGGTTATGTATTTTATTTTACGTCTGAAGGCATAGTAGAGTATGATGGAAGATTTGAGTTGGGAGAATATGAGTGCTGGCTGTATGATCAGGGAGGAAAAGAATGTTTTGAGAAAGAGCGTATAGATCATTACTTTCAGATTTTGCTGGAGCATATAGGTACTTTGTTGATTTATTAATAATATTAACTTATGTTGCATGATAAGAAGAGTGAAAAGAATATATGAAGCAGGCAGAAAATACGAGTATTCAAGGTTTGCAAAGAATTGATAAACTGCCTGTGAATACTTTGAATCTTATAAAAGAGGTATTACAGGCAGAAGAAGACGAAATTATTCATATATCAATGATGAAAAAAGGCATGACAAATTCTTCCTATTATTTTGAATGTAAGAATAAAAAATATATTATAAGAATCGCTGGAAAGGGTACCGAGAATTTGATTGACCGCAAACAGGAATATGAGGTATACAATAAAATCGCGGCACTGCATTTATGTGATGATATTGTATATATCAATCCTGTGAATGGATGTAAGATTACAAGATATATGGATAATGCCAGAGTATGTAATGCAAAGGATAAACGGGATGTGTATCGTTGCATGAGCGAACTGAGGGCTTTTCATGAACAGAAAATACGTGTTTCATTTTGTTTTGATATTTACGAGAAGATCAATCTATACGAATCTTTATGGAATCATCGTGAATCATTTTATGATGATTATAAAAAGACAAAGCAGAAAGTATGCAAACTGAAAGAGTGGGTAGAACGACAGAAAAAACAATGGACATTAGCTCATATGGATGCAGTGCCGGATAACTTTTTATTTGTTGAAAATAATGGGAAAGAAGAACTGCGGTTAATCGATTGGGAATATGCTGGAATGCAGGATGCTTGTGTAGATATAGCAATGTTTGCTGTTTATGCGATGTATGATCGCGAGGAAGTAGAATTTTTGATAAATGCATATTTTCCAGAGGGATGTACAAGACAAGACAGGTTAAAAATTTATTGCTATATCGCGTCCTGTGGCTTATTATGGAGCAACTGGTGTGAATATAAACGGCAGTTTGGAGTGGAATTTGGCGAGTATGCATCCAGACAGTATGATTATGCAAAAGAATATTATGAAATATTCCTATCAGAAATAAAAATGAATGGATAGATGCAATACATGGGAAAAAGTAATTATGCAGACAAAGCGTTTATTATGGCAGCAGGATTCGGCAGCCGGTTAATGCCAATTACCGAGTTTACGCCAAAACCACTGATTGAAGTCAATGGAATCAGGATGATTGATTCCATCATTGATAGTCTGTTTGAAAATAATATTACGGAGATATATATTGTTGTGGGATACTTAAAAGAAAAATTTAGTGTTCTGAAGCGCAAGTATCCAAGTGTGAAATTGATTGAAAATACTTATTACCATACATGCAATAATATTTCTTCTCTATATGTAGTGAAAGAATATTTGGGTAATTGTATTATCATAGACGGAGATCAGATGATATATAATCAGGATATCCTGAATCCTCAGTTTGAAAAATCAGGATATTGCAGTATCTGGACTGAGAACTGGACAGATGAATGGTTGCAAAAAGTACAGAATGGAAAAGTTGTATCATGTAGCAGAACAGGTGGAAGCCTTGGATGGCAGTTAATGGGTGTTTCATTTTGGACTGAGCACGATGCAAAACTGTTAAAGCAATTCGTAGAGATCGAATTTGGACAAAAACAAAATACAGATCTATATTGGGATGACATTGCTATGTTCTGTTATCCGGAAAAATTTAATTTAGGAATACGTGTTATACAAAAGGGAGATATAGTGGAAATAGATAGTTTTGAAGAGCTTGTTAAATTAGATAATTCATATAGGGGATTGAGGGCAATATGAGAAAGAAAGTGTGTATTGTCACAGGTACAAGGGCTGAATATGGACTATTGAGGCCGATTATAGATAAAGTATACAGAGCAGAAAATTTAGAATTGCAGTTAGTGGTGACAGGAATGCATCTTTCACCGGAATTTGGATTAACTTATCAAGAAATTGAGAGTCATGGCTATCCTATTACATCAAAAATTGAAATGCTCTTAAGTTCAGATACTTCTGTTGGTATTACAAAGTCTATGGGAGTTGCATTATTTGGTTTTGCAGATTGCTTTGAGCAAAATCAACCAGACCTTCTGGTGATCCTGGGTGATCGCTATGAAATGCTTATGGCGGCATCGGCTGCAATGGTTGCTAAGATTCCAATTGCCCACATACATGGAGGGGAATTAACAGAAGGT
This sequence comes from uncultured Eubacterium sp., assembly GCA_947178105.1. Classification (GTDB taxonomy): domain Bacteria; phylum Bacillota; class Clostridia; order Lachnospirales; family Lachnospiraceae; genus Eubacterium_J. The sequence continues at coordinate 113,120 of CAMWXD010000003.1, forward strand.
GTCATGGATGAAGCAATCCGGCATTCTATTACAAAAATGAGCCATATCCATTTTACTGCTACAGAAGAGTATCGAAAACGTGTAATCCAGTTGGGTGAGCAGCCAGAAATGGTTTATAATGTCGGTGCATTGGGAATAGAAAATATAAAGGAGTTAAAGCTGTTAGACAAAGAATCTTTGGAACAACAGCTTGGTTTTCATTTTACTTCCCGTACAATTATGGTAACATATCATCCTGTCATATTGGATGATATTACTACGGAGAGACAATTTAAAGATATTTTGGATGTGATACACGAAGAAAAAGATATTTATGTAATATTTACAAAAGCTAATTCAGATATGGATGGAAGGATTATTAACAGGATGATAGATGATTTTGTCAAAAACCACATGGATAGGTGCGCGGCATATACTTCTCTGGGGCAGATGAAATATTTAAGCGCCTTACAATATTGCAGAGCGGTTGTGGGAAATTCATCAAGTGGAATTATTGAAGTGCCTTCGTTTGGAATTCCTACTGTAAATATCGGTAACAGGCAAAAGCGGAGATTACAGGCAGAATCAGTCATTAATTGTCAAAATGAAAAAAATCAAATCAGGGAAGCATTAAAGAAAGCATTGTCAGGTGATTTTGCAAAAGAGGCTGCGCGTGTGAGAAATCCGTATGAAGGAGAACATACATCAGAGCAAATTATGTCTGTTATTTATCAGGCTTTAGAAAATGGGATTGAAAAGAAAAAAGTATTTTATGATATTTGACGGAGAGCATTTTAACGATAGGAGTTTGTATAATGTGTTCGGATATTATTTTGGTTGGAAGCGGCGGATGTATGCGAGAACTTGCATGGCAGATACAGGAATTAAATAAGGAAAAGCAAACATGGAATGTATTGGGCTATGTGGACAATGTGCCACCTGCAAAGGGAAGCTCTGTTTGTGTGGGAACGCAAGAGCTGTTATATCTGGGGAATGACGATTATTTGTTAGGAAGAAAAGAGCAAACTAACATAGCGATTTGTGTGGGGTCTCCCTCTTTGCGGAAAAAGATTGCGTTCAAATTGTTGCATAATCCCTGTATACAATTTCCAAATTTGATTTTAAGTAATACAAAAATCAGCACAGATATAAAACTTGGAAAAGGATGTATTATAAGTATGGATGCACGTGTATCCACGAATGTAGTTATTGGTGATTTTGTATTTATAAATACTGGAAGCATGGTTTGTCATGACGGAAGAATTTCAGATTATGTCTCTCTGGGTCCGGATGTAAAATTGGCAGGTGCGGTAAGCGTTGGTATGAATAGTGAACTTGGAATTTCTACGAAAGTAATTCAAGGTGTAAAAATCGCAGATTATGTGATTACTGGTGCAGGAACTGCTGTAGTTCGGAATCTGGAAAGAGCAGGAACATATGTTGGTGTGCCAGCACATCAAATTAGATGAGGATATAAAGAGGTATTGATATGGAAATAGTCATCATAGCGGAAGCTGGTGTCAATCATAATGGAAATATGGCTTTGGCGAAGCAGATGATAGATGCAGCCAGCAAATCGGGATCTGATTATATTAAATTTCAGACATTTATTCCTGAAAAGTTAGTCACATGTTATGCAACGAAGGCAGAGTATCAGAAAGAAAATACGAATCGCAATGAATCACAATTAAAAATGCTGCGTGAACTGGCATTGACATATGAAAATTTTATAGAACTGAAAGACTATTGCCGTCAGACAGGGATTGGATTTCTTTCAACCCCTTTTGATTTGGATAGTGTTGCTTTTTTAAATCAGTTGGATATGGATTTCTGGAAGCTGCCTTCTGGAGAAATAACAAATCTGCCATATTTAGAAGCAATCGCATTGACACACAAGAGAGTAGTGATGTCTACAGGAATGAGTGAGTTGGAGGAAATTCATGATGCCATTCATGTTTTAGAAAAAAATGGAGCTGGGGAGATTACGTTGCTTCATTGTAATACAGAATATCCAACTCCTTTTTCAGATGTCAATTTGCTTGCAATGAAAGAGATGGCGGATATATTTCAGAAACCTGTTGGGTATTCGGATCATACAGTAGGAATAGAGGTTCCTATTGCAGCAGCGGCATTAGGTGCGGTGGTGATTGAAAAACATTTTACACTTGACAAGGGTATGGCAGGACCAGATCACAGAGCAAGCCTGGAACCAGATGAATTAGATGCTATGGTTAAAGCGATTCGTAACATTGAAAAAAGTCTAGGAGACGGAAAAAAAAGGCGGACGAAGTCGGAAGAGAAAAATTACCAGGCAGCAAGAAAAAGTATTGTGGCAAAAAGCTGTATAAAAGCCGGAGATGTATTTACAGAAGAAAATATTGCGGTCAAGCGGCCAGGAACTGGTATTAGCCCAATGAGGTGGTATGAAATCATTGGCAAGAGATCACAAAGGGATTACGAGAAAGATGAATTATTAGCAGAATAGTTTTTGGGAGGGCTTACATATGAAAGCTATAGCTATTATTACTGCACGAAGTGGTTCAAAAGGTTTGAAAGATAAAAATATAAAAATATTGAATGGAAAACCATTAATAGCATATACAATAGAAGCTGCAATGAGTTCTGGTTGTTTTGACTGTGTGCATGTATCTACTGACAGTCTTGAATATGCAGAAATAGCGAAGCAATATGGGGCAGAGGTTCCGTTTTTAAGAGAAAAAAATCTAGCATCAGATACAGCAAGCAGTTGGGATGTAATGCGCAGTGTGATAGAAAAATATGCATGTATGGGACAAGACTTTAAATGTGCAATGCTTCTTCAGCCTACGTCTCCGTTGCGTACCGCAGAGGATATTCAAAATGCATTTGTTCTTCTAAATGAAAAAAATGCAGAAGCGGTAATAGGAGTCTGTGAAATAGAGCATTCTCCTCTTTGGTGTAATGTCTTACAAGAGGATGGGAATATGAAAGGTTTCCTAAAAACGGAATATAGGGTCCCAAGACAGCAGCTTCCTGTTTATTATCGTATTAATGGCGCGATTTATCTGGTAAATACAGATTTTTTAATGAAACATGGAAATGTATTTGATAAGGATTCTTATGCATATATTATGCCGAAAGAGAGATCTGTTGATATAGACAGTATGGTAGATTTTTTATTTGTTGAAGCATATATGAGAGAAATGAATTTGACTTATATACAGAACTAGAGATAATAAGGATAAAATTGTTTGTATAAAAGAAGGGAGAATAAAAAAATGAAAAGAGTTGCGTTATTTGGAATTGGGCCGGAGGCTAATGGTATTGTACAAGAGTTTTTATCATTATATTTGCCAACTGTTCAGATAGATTCCATTTTCTTTAATGATAGTAAAGTGTGGGGGATACAAGTTGCACCTAATATTGTGATCGAGAGGCCATCAGATATCATCCACCATCATTTTGATATGCTTATTATTTGTGCAGTTCCATCATACGTAAAGGCTGTGATGGCTTTATTGACAGAAAAGCTGGGTATAGAAGAACAGAAAATTGTTACTTATTATGAGTGGTTAAGATTCAATGTTGGAATACATAAAATTGACTGGGAAGGAGTATACAATGAATCAGATATTCTTGATAGATTAAAACAATGCGGGACATTAAATGATCTTGAACAATATTATTATAACGAGCCACATCGTGAGATGATAAAATATTTACATTATTTTGAAGTATATGACAGACATTTTAATAAATATCGAAATACTGATTGCGTTGTGGTTGAAATAGGTATCTGTAAAGGGGGTTCTTTGCAGATGTGGAAAAATTATTTTGGCAAAAATGCAGAGATCATTGGTATTGATATTGATGAATCTACGCTTGCTTTTGCTGAAGACCAGATAACTGTTGAAATAGGGTCTCAGTCAGATCAGGATTTTTGGAAGAAATTCAAAGAAAAGTATCCAAGAGTGGATATATTGATTGATGATGGCGGGCATACGATGCGTCAGCAGATTGTAACCTTTGAAGAAATGTTTGATCATATAGCAGAGGATGGTGTTTATTTATGTGAAGATATGCATTCGTCATATTGGGGAAGATTTGGAGGAGGGTATAAGAATCCAACATCTTATATTGAGTATACAAAAAACTTTATTGATTATATAAATGCATGGTATACTCCTGAAATAAATGAAAATAATCCATATACAAATAGTATGCATAGCTTACATTATTATGATAGTATGTTGGTAATTGAAAAAAGAAAGATGTATCGCTCTGCCTGTATTACAACTGGGAATATGAGCTGAAAAATAAGCTGAAAAGCAATAAAACATGATATAGTATTAACAAGAAAATAAAGACAAAGGAGTACATATTCCCATGAAAAAAGTATTAGTAACCGGAGCTGACGGCTTCATCGGCAGCCATCTTACAGAAAGCTTACTGGAAAAAGGCTATGAAGTCAAAGCCTTTTCCTATTACAATTCCTTCAACACCTGGGGTTGGCTGGATACGCTGCCAAAGGAGAAATTAAACCAGATTGATATCTTTACGGGCGATATCCGTGATCCAAACGGTGTGCGCACCGCACTGCGCGGTGTGGATACCGTATTTCATCTTGCTGCTTTGATTGCAATTCCATTCAGCTATCATTCACCGGATTCTTATGTTGATACAAACATCAAAGGCACCTTAAATGTTTTGCAGGCGGCAAGGGATCTGTCTCTGGAACGGGTGCTGGTGACTTCTACTTCGGAGGTCTATGGTACGGCACAGTATGTACCAATTGATGAACGCCATCCGTTTCAGGGCCAGTCTCCATATTCAGCTACAAAAATTGGAGCAGACCGGCTGGCAGAGAGCTTTTACCGCAGTTTTGAGACGCCGGTTTCTATTGTGCGCCCGTTTAATACGTATGGGCCAAGGCAGTCGGCAAGAGCAGTTATTCCAACGATTATTACGCAGTTAATAGCGGGAAAGACAGAGATTAAACTTGGTTCTTTGACTCCAACCAGAGATTTTAATTATGTTAAGGATACGGCAGCAGGATTTATTGCGATTGCAGAATCTGACCAGACAGTTGGCGAAGAGATCAATATAGCGACTCAACAGGAGATTTCTATTGGAGATCTTGCAAAGGAGATTATTGCTCAGATTAATCCAAATGCGCAGATTGTATGTGAAGAAGAACGGCTGCGTCCGCAAAAGAGCGAAGTGAATCGTCTGCTTGGTTCAAATGAGAAAATTAAAAAACTGACAGATTGGAAGCAGCAGTATACGTTTGCACAGGGGATAGCAGAGACGATCTCCTGGATACGGGCACATATAGATCATTATAAGACAGATCTCTATAATATTTGATCAGAAGTTGACCGAAATATAAAAGGAGTATAAAATTTTAAGTAAAAAACAGGAGGAGGAATATGGATCATTTCATACCGCTGTCTATTCCTAATTTTGAGGGTAATGAATCAAAGTATGTAAATGACGCACTGGATCAGGGATGGGTCTCTACGGGCGGCGCTTATATCAGCACATTAGAGCAGAAAATGTCTGATTTTTTACAGACAGAGCAGACGGCTGCGTGCCAAAGTGGTACGGCAGCGCTGCATCTGTCTTTAATTGCATGTGATGTGCAGCCAGGAGACTTAGTCATTGTACCGACATTGACCTTTATTGCAGCAGTGAATCCGGTAAGATATCAGTTTGCAGATCCAGTTTTTATAGATTGTGACAATAGTCTGTGTATCGATCCGATAAAGTTGGAGCAGTTTTGCCGGGAAGAATGTGAAAAGTCAGATACAGGTTTGAAACATAAGAAAACAGGCAGGCTTGTAAAAGCGTTGATTGTTGTCCATGTATTTGGAAATCTTGCAGACATGGAAGCAGTGATGAGAATTGCGGATACTTATGGGCTGTATGTGATTGAAGATGCGACTGAAGCACTTGGTACGAAGTATGTAGAGGGAAGGTATGCAGGAAAATATGCAGGTACAATAGGTGATTTTGGAACATTTTCGTTTAATGGGAATAAAATCATAACGACGGGCGGCGGAGGCGCCGTTACTGCAAGAAAAGCAGAGGATGTGGAGCATCTACGGTATTTGTCTACACAGGCAAAGGATGATCCGCATTATTATATTCATCATGAGATCGGATATAACTATCGTATGACAAATTTGCAGGCAGCGCTTGGCGTGGCACAGATGGAGGAGCTGCCGGAGTTTATTCATAGAAAACAGCGGAATTATGAGCTATACAAACAGATTTTTGAAGGATTTTCTTTGGGGCAGTTGCTTCCGTTTCGGGAAGGGACAAGCGCAAACAAATGGTTTTATTCGCTGGATATTGAGATAGACCAAATTGACGGTGAAGTGCGTGACGTGATTGAGCGCCTGCAAAAGAAAGGTATTCAGACACGTCCGGTCTGGGGCCTGATCCATGAACAGAAACCATATGAGGGGGCGATCACTTATCATATTGAACAGGCAATACATTACAGTCAGCGTATATTGAATCTTCCGTGCAGTACACAGATAACGGAGGATGAAGTTCGTTATACAGGGGAGACTGTTATGGAAGTGCTGGAAGAATTACATATGAAGTAATATCAGGGAAGATACTCTGTGATGCGAAGGAAGTCAGGAAGACGATAAGAGGAAATGGAAAATCCTCTGATAGCGAAGGAAGTCAAGGAGGACAATGGAGATCATGAACAGCGAGCAGTTGAAGGGCTTTCTATCAGCAGGTAATATAACTGTTGTAGAAGCTATGCAGAAAATTGATGCAAACGCAAAAGGAATTTTGTTTCTCGTAGATGAAGTATGCAGGCTTGAGGGAGTAGTGACAGATGGGGATATTCGCCGGTGGATTATCAGAACCGCGGATTTGCAGCAGCGTATATCAGAAATGATGAATAAGTCGCCAAAGTATATATGTCTGAAAGAAATTCATACAGCAATCGAATATATGGATCGAATGCAGATTAATGTTCTGCCTGTATTAGATCCGTCTGGCAAAGTCGTCGACGTGATTGTCCGGGATGAAAGCGGGGACATTAAGATGCCGATGCCGGCGGAACATTTGCTAAATAATGTAGATGTTGTAATTATGGCAGGCGGCAAAGGAACACGTCTGTATCCATATACGAAAATTTTACCAAAACCGCTGATCCCGATTGGAGATGTGCCGATTATGGAGCGGATTATTGGACGCTTTTGTGATTATGGGGTAAAGAATTTTATTGCGACTTTGAATTATCGTAAGACGATGATACGTTCTTATTTTGCAGATTTAATGACCAATTATAGAATGGACTATGTAGAAGAAAATAAGCCTCTTGGGACAGCAGGGAGCCTGAAGCTGATAGATAAAGCGTTTGAAAAACCTTTTATTGTTACGAATTGCGATATTTTAATTGATGCTGATTATACAGATATATACAAGCACCATTGTGAGTCGGGAAATATGCTTACGATCGTAACCGCGTTGAAAAATATTGTAGTTCCGTATGGAGTAGTGAATGCAAAGGAAAATGCGATCGTAGATTCCATGGAAGAAAAACCAAAGATGTCTTATTTTGTAAATACAGGAATGTACGTATTGAATCCGGAACTGCTGGACTGGATTCCCAAAGATACATTTTATCACATGACAAATCTTGCCGATGATTTGTTAAAACATGGAAAACAGGTGGGAATGTATCCGATTAGCGAAGATTCCTTTTTGGATATGGGTGAATTTGAAGAAATGCGCCGGATGGAGCAGAAGCTGAATTTAAAAGCAGAGTGATTTGGAAGGAGAGATTGGAAGAGGATAAAAGAATGATGGGAGGGGGAGATGGGTTAGATGATTATACAGCATAATATGAACGCAGTTGCAGCAGAGCGTAGTTTGAATGAAACGAGAAATCAACTTCATGTATCAACAGAAAAACTTTCATCTGGATATCGGGTGAATTCGTCAGCAGATGACGCGGCTGCATTAAAAATATCTGAGAAGATGCGTTGGCAGATACGGGGATTGAATCGTGCGTCGGATAATATCGGCGAGGGTGAGGAGCTGATTAAAGTTGCCGAGGGAGCTTTGCAGGAAGTGCATGATATGCTCCAGCGTCTGGTGGAACTGACAATACAGGCAGCAAATGATACCAATAATGTGGAAGACCGGGATGCAATTCAGCAGGAAATTAATGCGATAAAAAGCGAAATTAACAGAATCAGTACCGATACCGAATACAATAAAATAAAAATTTTTGAGCCGGGATTTCATCAAACAATAAAAAGCAGTCCAAGAGATATTCTGATTTATCATGAGGATAGTGCTACAGATCCAAGGGGATATCGGGAAGGCGGCATTATTTATAATGGAAAGCGCTATTCTTATGAAAGTATGGGAATTAAGTTTGATGCAAACGGTGATATTCCGGAAGGAACTTATCAGGCGCATGTATTGGCACAAGATGGCAGGCCGACAACGATTGAACTGATTTTTGAAGGAGGAAACCGTATTCCGAGCGGAAGAAAATATACGCCGCAGGCGGATGCAAATGGAATACGCATCGATCATATTTTACATCCATGGAGTACGATAAAAAATGAAAATGGAGAGAGCCTGAATCCGAATTGGACGAAAGAGGGTACCTATTCTTTTGAACATGCAGGGATGACGTTCAGCTTTGATGTAGCAGAAGGAATGAGCCAGACTTCATTGATCAAATGGGTGCAGGAAGACTTGGTAAAAACATATGACTTTCGCAGTGACGGGATGGAAATTCAGCAGGTGCCAGTAGTTGACCCTAATATATCGATTTCAAATGTAACAATCAATACGCAGGTTGCGCCATTTATTCCGGGAAATACAGATAGCAATAAAAGCAGCTATACGATGAATGCGGATGAAAAAGGATTGTGGCTGGTGATTCCGGGAAAATATAATGTAGAAAAGCCAGGCGTAACGAAAGACCTTTTTTTGTGTGAATGGGAAGATCTGAAATTAGATGAATGGAAAGAAGGAGAAAGTGTAAATCCTGACAGTACAGTGATCGGAGGTGAAAAGCCGACAAGATATTATTATTGGGATTTGCTATATTCAACCGTACAAATTGGTTTTGAAGTAGATTCTGAAGTTAGTAAACAGGAGCTAATCAATGCGGTAAAGAATTGGGTAATTACGGTAAATACTGACAGCGAAATGAAAATCCGAAATACGAGTACAGGAGCAACTCCAATCAACATTACACCAAGCATTGATGATACAAAGCCATCTTTACATGCATACGGTACACAATATCAGATGGGCCTTTTTGGAAAAGACGTTCAGCGTCCTGTAAAGCTTGCAGATAATACAACACTTGTAGATGCCAATGATAACCTGGCTTTTACAATGACGGATTCCAAAAAAGATAGCAATGGCAACCCGATACCAGAAACATATACGTTTAAAGCTGATACTACAATCGCGAAAATTAAGGAAGAGGCAATAGATGAGGTTGGAGAGTATATTGATGCATACAGAGAATATCTTGAGAAAAAACTAAATGGAAACGATAATGGTAGTATTCCAAGAGCATTTCTGGAAAAATCAATTAGATTCAAATCTTCTGACGGATATCAGATGTCATTTAAGTATACAGAAAATTTTTCTGTCTTTCATATAGATGAAAACAGTGATATATTTATAATCCGCGAGGAACAGGATCCCAACTTTCCAGATGATCCTGATAAAAAGATAACAGTAGTAGAAGTTGACGAACAAAAGAAAAGTGATTATGGGAAGCAATTAGCAGCAAATGTGGAGGAGTCTTTGAGAGGGTCAACCTTTACCATTGAAACAAATGGGCAGGTCACAGCATGGAATGACATTCAATCGCCGAATATGACGGAAAATGTGCGTTATACTTCTTCGGTTACAGCTCAGTGCCGCAGCCTGAAAATCCAGACAAGCTACAATGAGGGAGACCACATTACGATTCCTCTGCCAGGCATGGATACGAACATTTTAGGGATTGACGATATTAAGGTTTACAGCTATTCTGAAGCATCGGATGCTATTAAAAAAGTGCACAGAGCAATTAATATTGTATCAGATATCCGCAGTGATCTTGGAGCGATTCATAATCGTTTGGTAGCTGCAAGGATGGTTGATGATGTGATTGCGGAAAATGCACAGTCTGCGGAGTCAAAGATTCGGGATATGAATATGTCGTCTGGAGTAGTGGAGCAGTCTAAGAATAATATATTAGGCAGCATGAAGGAGGCTGTGCTTGCGCAGGCAAACCATGTGAAAGATGGAATAGCGACATTATTGCAATAACATTTATAGCACTTTGCCCAAAGTAAGATAAATGACAGTTGGAGGAAGAAATGGAAAACAACAGAAAAGAACAGTTAGAAGCGGTGAAAGTATTGGCAGATTTTCAGGATAAGTTTATAGCCAATACAGAGATTTTAATTGAAGAACTAACAATTGCTAAAAAAGATGATACAGATCAGTTATTAAAAAGTGTTACAGATTCTGTAAATTGGGAAATCGGAGTTTTAAATGGCACTTTGTCACTAATCAATGAAGATACTGAAAGATTAAGCAAAGAAGATATTAATGGTGCAGTTACAAATCTGGCAGAAGCACTGCGTACACAGGATGATAAGAAAATTGCAGATGCGTTAGAGCAGGATTTGGTTCCGATGTTAAAAAAGGTTCGGGATGCAGTGACAGACATTAGTAAATAAAAATAGGCAGGTTAACTCAGGGAAACACTGTACGATTCGAAAGAATAGGATTCTTTCGGCCGTGCAGTGTTTGATCGTGTCTTTGGTTATAGGAGAGGTTATAAGTGGTTATGAGCCGTTAATAAATCAAACATCTCACCCAGCCGCTGTTCCAGACTGTGAAATTTCGTTACCTTCTGATAACCGTTTTCTGCGATCTGCATTCGTTCTTCTTCGTGCGTCAAATAATAGCGGCACTTTTCTAGTAATTCCTCTTCGCTTGAATAAGTTTCTAAATCTTTTCCTGCTTCAAAATATTCAGGAATTTCACTTTGATAATTCGTCAAAAGGAATCCGCCACATGCAAGAATATCCCAGATACGCAGCGGAAGTGCAGATTTAATAGATTTAGCTGTCATATTCAGGTTTATTTTACTGAGGCGAAAGATTTTTGGCATGTCAGAGTATGTGCGCGCCAGTCCTTTTGCATGAACTTTTGGAAGCAAGGAAGTATCGCTTCCGGTATAAAGATCTACAGAAAACTGTTCCGATAAACGATCTAGCAGGTGCAGCCGTTCCTGTTCTGTGACTTTCGTACTTAAATATAAATCTGCGACAACAGCAATTTCATTTTTTTCATAGTTATCTGGAAAACGATAAAAGCCAGGCAGGTATTTCTTAAATTCTGTGACCAGTTCGGTTGTGACGAGTTCACGAATAAAATTATATCCATAGATTTTTAATTGTGAAGCAATGATGCCTTCCAAATAACCGCGTAAATAGTCAGGCGGATTGTTTAATTTATTATAGGGGCATTTTTCGGTATAAAGAGAAGCTACAAAGGAAATATCGCAACTGTATTGTAATCTGTCATTATCCGTGATACTGTCACAAATAGGCTTCATAGTAGTTACATCAGATGCAAGAGGCAGATAGAAAATGCATTCAGGATTTTTAGGAGCAAATTCCTGATACAGGGTATAGTCAAATAGAAAAATACGGTTCCATGGGCGGTAAATGGAATTTGAATACAATTCTAATACCGGGCTGTCTACAATCCAGCAGACATAAGGAGTTTTAAAAATATTACATACTTCTGAGACTACTGGAAAAAAATTAATGCTGAATACAAGATCAAAATGGTTTGTTTTCAGTGGTGCGCTGACTAAAAGCATCTGCTCTTTTGGAGACAGGTCTTTATTTTCCATTTCTTCTGTAATTTCAGTAATCTGAAAGCCTGATTTTTTCCAAACGGCAAGAATAGAAGATTCACAAATACTGTTGTAGCGGTATAATAATATATTCATTATAGTATCCTTTATTATTCTTTCTATACGGCATTGCAGGATTAACAATAAAAATATTATCTGGTATAATATAATTATTGTTAATCCACAATATTATAGAAAGGTAGTAGAAAACTTTTTATTATGTTTTATTGACAATGATGTATCTTAAGTCCAAAAATTCTGCATCTTCCGTGCTTCATCCTGCATCTTCCGTTTCTGCATCATCAGTGAATACGTCTGCAACGTCCGCTCTTTATTCAGCTCGGTGATCGCTTTGCCATAATCGGTATCTGCGATTCTGCTGCGGGCAGCGGTTGTGTTATAAGCTGCGTACGAATTAAAATTGATCGCATGATCCAGGCGGTTGGATTGTGCGCCGCCGCGGCTGCGCATACTGCTGACTTTGTTCAGTGCATTGTCGATGGTATCCAGGTCAAAATCTTTTGTCACATCGAAGTCAGCGATGCCAAGAGCCTTTAAGGTAGAATTTGCACCGTCGCCCACCAATACAGAATTGCCGTTTCCGTCGGATGCGATTTGAAAACCGCCCGGACGGCTGCCGTTTAACAGGTTGTGGTTGTTGTACTGGGTCTGGGATGCAATGTCAGCGATGCCCTGCTTCATGTGCTCAATCTCGTTCTGGATCCCTGCGATGTCATCATCGGTCATCAGTGCGCTGTTTGATGCCTGGAGAGCCAGTTCACGAATTCTTTGCAGATAATCCGTAACGCCGCTCAAGGCTGCGTCTGATATGTTTAACAGCTCCTTGCCGGATTGCAGATTGTTTGTAGCTGCGTCATAGCCTTTTACCTGAGAATTTTGTTTTTCAGAAATAGCAAGCTCGGCTGCACCCATTGCGGCAGATGTCAGCTTATTGCCGCTTGCAATTTGTCCGTATGAGGAATAGGACGACGCGCTGCTGATTCCAGAAATACCGCTCATATAATCACTCCTTTCATATCGAAAAAAAGCCAATAAACCTCTATAAATAACATAACGCGAAAATGCGCTTTTGTCAAATATAAAAATCAAAATTTGAATGCAGAATTTATGAAAAATTTGTGACCAATGTATACATTACAAGCTGTTGAAAATCTGGTTATGATCGTTTATACTGATAGCAAATGAATAAGATGCTGTGTTTGGCAGAAAACAGGAGAAAGAGATGAACAGGAACAAACGATACATTTTTTTTAAGGGCCTCATAGATACACTGGATTTGTATACGGACGAATTTGTAAAGATTTATACACAGCAGGGGGATATGTGCCTGGTATTGGACGCAGCGTGCATGGATCAGGAGATGGTGCGGCTTCAGGCTTTTTTGCTTGAACCAGTGACAGCGGCCATTTCATTTAATAATATTGGGATGCACCTTGCGTTTTCAGGCGGGGAAAATATATGGGATCGATATAAAATCCCATTTTATAATATATTGATGGACCATCCGTTCCACTATAAGGAGGCATTGGATCAGGCGCCGGTTCAGACAGTACTGCTGTGTATGGACGAGAATCATATAAAATATGTAAAACGGTTTTTCCCACATATAAAACAAACCATATTTTTTCCTCATGCGGGGATCGAGCTGGATTGTCCAGAGACTGAAACAGTGCATACTTTTACGGGATTCAATATAAATGAGAGGCAAATAGATGTATTATATGCCGGCGGATTGTCTCGTTATGCTGCGGAAGGATTGATCCCTGATCTGGGAGAGATTGTGGAGTTTGATGCCTTTTCGCTTGTAAAAAACGCATTGGAAAGATTGATTCAGGAACCGGAGCAAACGACGGAGTCTGTGATAGAACGCTGTCTTATAGATATGAATTTTAAATTTGATAATCAAAGATTAGGGGAGCTTATTGCAAAGCTGCGTTTTATAGATGCCTTTGCTGTATCTTTTTATCGTGAGCAGATGATCCGGGTTCTCGTTGAGAATGGAATTATGGTTACGGTGTTTGGCACAGGCTGGAACTGGTGTGAATGGGAACATCCAAACCTGGTTTATGGAGGAGAGATTCCGCCATATAAAATTTTGGAACTAATGAAGCAGAGTAAAATAGTACTGAATACGATGACTTGGTTTAAACGTGGCGCACATGACAGGATTTTTAATGGAATGCTTGCAGGTGCAGCAGTCGTAAGCGATTCTTCTGCTTATTTAAAGGAGCATTTTACAAATGGGCAGGAATTGCAGATGTTCTCACTCAAGGATATGAGTGGGCTTGCGAATACTGTAAAGGAGCTGCTTGCAAATGAAAAAAAGGCGCAGACGATGGCTGAGTGCGGATATCAGGCTGCCAGAGAGAATCATAAGTGGATCAACAGGCTGCGCGGTGCGCAACTGCTATAGGAATACGGAGGAAGACATAGATGGAATTTAAACACAAACAAATATTGATCTATAAATGGAAAGCCTACAATTATCTGGACGTCTATCAGACTTTTTTATCGATGGGGTTTCAGGCGGATGTCATCGAGCAGCATCTTCCATCCTACGATGAGGATGCGGAGTTTGCGGCTCGCCTGTTAAGGCTGCTGCAAGAAAAGGATTATGATTTTGTATTTACAATCAATTATTTTGGCGTGATTTCAGATACTTGTGAGCAGTTTGGTATCCCATATGTGTCCTGGTCTTGCGACAGCCCGTTGATCAGTATGTATCATGAGTCAGTGTTTAATCGATGCAATTATATATTTTTGTTTGACAAAAGCAGCTATCTCTTTTTTCGTGCCTTGGGGGTGGAGCAGATCTGGCATTTGCCGTTGGCGGTAGATGCAAAGCGCATCGGCCATATATTAGGAACTGCAAATGACATTAAATTATATCAGAATGAAATTTCTTTTGTTGGAAGCTTGTATGAGAGGAATACATATGACAAAATCGTACCGACGCTGCCGGAGTATCTTCGCGGTTATTTTGACTGTGCGATTGAGACACAAATGAATATCAGCGGCGGAAACCTGATCGATGCTTTGCTGACGGATGAGATCTGCCAGCAGCTACGGCAATATTACCGGCTGGAAAAAACCGAGCGTTCTTTTTCGGATCTGCGGCTGATTTTTGCGACGACGGTACTCGGGCTGAAGGTGGCAAAGGAGCAGCGCTGCAGCAGTTTATTGGAGCTGGTAAAAAAGCATCCGGTGACCATCTATACGAACAGCAATACAAAAGATCTGCTCAGAGTAGATTACCGCGGTTCGGTGGATTATTGGACGCAAATGCCGAAAGTGTTTTACGGCAGCCGGATTAACCTGAATTTTACAATACCGAATATTAAGACTGGGATTCCCCTCCGGGTATGGGATGTACTTGGAGCTGGAGGGTTTTTAATGACAAATTACCAGCCGGAACTGGAACTTTATTTTGAACTGGGTCAAGACCTGGTAGTGTTTGAAAATAAGAGGGAGCTTGTGCAAAAGGCTTCGTATTATTTGGAACACGAGCAGGAACGTCAGAAAATAGCCCAAAATGGGTATGAAAAAGTAAGCCGTTTTCACAGCTACGAACAGCGTATGAAAGAAATGATGGAACTGCTAACCCAACAGCTTTAGGATCTCTTCTTCATGGATCGCCGTAACCCGTGCAATGGTGGCAGTCGGGATGCCGCAGGAGTGCAGGTTGCGGATGGTCTGATCCATTTGTTTTTTCTGCTTTGCAATGGTATGGAGCAGTGTGCATAAATAATCTTCCATTGTAACGGATGACGGATAAATTTGCCCCATTACTTTGGATACCATAGAAGCGCCGCTTTCAGAAGCAGAGGACGTGGGAATTCCTAACAGCTCATCTGCGGATACATGCAGCATCCGGCACAGCTTTCCAATGGAATCTTCGGACAGCGGGACGCGGCCAGTTTCATATTTGGAAACGGCAGCCGGTTTGATCCCAAGTGCATTGGCAATATCCGCCTGAGATATATTTCGCTTTTTGCGTAACGTTTTCAACTGGTTCATAGTAATCATCCCCTTTTGTAACGGAAAGTTTATCTTTTAAAGATATCATAGTACAAGGAAAATAAATTGTAAAGCTTATTTGAAAAAAAGCTATAACATCTGGCAGGAAATAACTGCCAAATATTATAGCTCTTTATTTTATGAGATTTTTCATCAACATATCCGATCTACCATCATTCCGGAATAAATAGAAGTAATATATGGACATACTAAATTTTTATCTGAAATAGGGTTTTTGTATGTCACAAGCACTTTCTTTACATAGTTCATAGGATCTAAAGAAGCCTCGTCTGCTTTTCTGCCAATCGCGTCTTTAAAGCGATTTAAAACGCCGATATTTAGGTCTGCGTCTTCAGATACTACGGATTCTGTCAGCTTTGCCCGGTCAACATCGATCATTCCCTTGTCCGATACAGAAAGCCCGATTGGATTCAATGAAGATGAAAATGTCTTTGCGACATTGCCCATATCTTTTAACAGTTTTTCGTTTGACGACGGCATACCGGAATGGTTTTCCGCAATCCGTATCATAGAGTTAAAAGAATCCACTAATGACTGAATATCGTCAGTAACGGCTTCTGCACCCGGTTTGAAACCGATTTTCACAGGTTCATTTGTCGGTGTGACATCATTTAGCGTAATGGAAAAAACGTTGTTGATCGTAAACGTATTCGAATACGAGCTGTGTTTTGTACCGTTTAACAAAAATGATGAATTTTCCGCCATAGCTGCAACGGCATCAATCCCCAGAATCTGCATCGCCTGGCGTGATTCGTGCGTATTTTCAGGAACGATACGAAACAGGTAGGTTTCATCATCAGAAAGGCCGGTCTGGTTGGATTCCAGACGTAAAGCCGCCATTTCCTGTGAACCGTTCAAAATATCCGCCTTCAAGCCAATATGTGCGTTGTTTACCAGGCGGGCAAGTTTTTGAAGTACTTCTTCATTGGTGTCGCCGACATTGATATTGTACTGAAACTCATAAGAATTTGAATTCATATTTAAGTCAAATGAGTAACTGCCTGGCAGAAAATCGTATTCATCGCGTTTTACGAAGTTGCCGACATTTGTCTGCGGGGAAGCTAACTGCATGATTTCCAGCTCAAACCCCTCGCTTTCCTTGAGGGAAGCGCTGTCGCCGACGTATTGAGCAGTTGCGGCTTGTGGATTGCTGGAAATGGCTATTTTTTTCTCAAATGCAGCGCCGATGCCTGCTTCATCCTCAGAAAAGGATGCAACAATATTTTTGATGCTCCGTGCGTTCTCCTTTATATCAATCGCAAATTTCTGGACGTCGCCAGAGATTCTAATTTTATAGAGAGGAGATTCTTTATTCAACTTTTTTATTTTGTTGACGGTGTTGCGTAAATCTTCCATCCCATGGGAATCATATCTTGATGTCTGCTGTGAACCATAGGTTGTTAAATAATAATCATAGGCAGAATTAATTACTAATGCCATAAAAAAGCCCCTCCTTTCTTCCGTGAAATTGCAGTACAGACTGCATGGGCATATCAAATCCATTTAATATGTTTATCGGAAAATACTTGGAATATAATTATACTTTCCTGTAAAAAAATTATTTCACACGGACGGAAATATTGTTGTTAAAAAGTTTGTTTTTGCCAGCCTGGAAAGCTGCCTGGCTAGAAACAGCCGTATGTTCCGCAGAGGATGCTTTGGTATCCGCCCAGAATACTTCTGTTTTTTGACTGGCTGCTTTTGGCTTTTGCGTTTTTTGCTGCGTCTTTGTGTTTGCGGAGGCGCGTGCTTTATGCAGATCCGATACCGTTTCTTTTGCAGAGGTCACTTTTTGCCCGATTCCATGCGAGACACGGTTGATCTTTTTTTGCAGCTCGGCTTTTTCTTCCTCTGTGTCAGCGGTGCGCTGCTTTCCTTCCAAAGCGGTGCGGATGCGTACCATACCGGCAAGCTGTTCTTTTGTGGTCGAGAGCGTTATCATAATGCCTGCTTCTTCTCCGCGCAATCCTTTGTAAAGCGGCAATTCTTCGCTTTCTTCAGCTTCTTTGGATTCGTTTGCATCAGAAAGAGCTTCTTTGATCTCTTCTCGTTTTTTCGCTGCTTCCTCCTGCTGCTTGCGAATTTGATATTCTCTTAATTCCTGGTTTAAATTTTGGAGCTGCTCCTGTGCAGCCTGTTTTTCTTTCTTTTTCTCTTCCGCCGGCTTTTCGTCGTCATTGGAAATCGCTTCCATTTTTTCTTCAAGCGCTGTAATTTGCTTTTTGATGTCATTTTCAAAACTGTCGCGAGAGGATAGTTTTGTCTTGACACCGCTTTTAAAGCTTTGCGAAGAGCTGATTCCTGCTATGCTCATTTTCTTCCTCCTTGATCTGTTTGTGAAATCCGTTTCCTGCTGAACTGCTGTCAAAGCTGCAATAAATAAATTACAAAAAATACAAAGATAATCCGTAATACCCCTATTTCGATTATCTGTTATACATATTAATATCGGAAAGAAAATAAAATTGCTTTATATGGCAGCCTGTATAAAATTTTCAAGAAAGATGTTGACGAACGGCTGGAATCGTGCTATTCTAAGTGGGCGATGGAAGTAGGTCTTTTTTTTATGCCTAAAATTAAAAGAATTTAATGGAGGTGGAAGTTGTGCGCACAAGAATTACATTGGCATGTACAGAATGCAAGCAGCGTAATTACAACATGACGAAGGATAAGAAGACTCATCCGGATCGAATGGAAACCAAAAAGTATTGCAGATTTTGCAGAAAGCATACTTTACACAAGGAAACCAAATAATTCGGATTGAGCAAAGGAAGTGACAAGTAGGATGGGAAAAGAAAAAGAAATAGAAACCCAAAAGTCGGGCTGGTTAACTGGCCTTAAGGCCGAATTTTCAAAAATTATATGGCCGACAAAAGAACAGCTTGCCAAAGAGACAACAGCCGTTGTCGTAGTATCAGTCATTTTAGGTGTGATTATTGCTCTGCTGGATTTTGTGATCCAGTATGGTGTTGATTTCCTGGTGAATTTATAAGGAGGAGCGAGGATGGCAGAAACGAACTGGTATGTCGTTCATACCTATTCGGGTTATGAGAATAAGGTCAAGGCGAACATTGATAAAACAATTGAAAACAGACATCTTGAAGATCAGATTCTTGAAGTCAGAGTTCCGATGCAGGAAGTTGTTGAATTGAAGAATGGTGCGAAAAAGCAGGTTCAAAAGAAGATGTTTCCGGGCTACGTCCTCATTAACATGGTGATGAATGATGACACTTGGTACGTTGTCAGAAATACCAGGGGAGTGACCGGATTTGTTGGTCCGGGATCGAAGCCGGTGCCGCTCACGGAGGCAGAAATGCGTCCATTGGGAATCAAGTCTGAAGAAGTGGTCGTGGATTTTGAAGAAGGGGATACGGTTACCGTTATCGGCGGTGTCTGGAAGGATACAGTCGGCGTTATTCAGAATATGAACCACAACAAGCAGATTGTGACAATCAATGTCGATTTATTCGGTCGCGAAACACCGGTAGAAATAAGTTTCGCAGAAATAAAGAAGCTATAGACAAGCTATCAAACGTTTAGGAGGCGACCAAAATGGCAAAGAAAGTAGAAGGATATATTAAGTTGCAGATTCCGGCTGGAAAAGCAACTCCGGCACCGCCTGTTGGCCCTGCGCTTGGCCAGCATGGTGTAAATATCGTTGAATTTACAAAGCAGTTTAACGCAAGGACAGCAGACCAGGGGGATACGATTATTCCGGTTGTGATCACTGTGTATGCAGACCGCAGCTTTAGTTTTATTACAAAGACTCCGCCAGCAGCGGTTTTAATTAAAAAAGCTTGTAATATCAAGAGCGGGTCGGCAGTTCCAAATAAGGACAAAGTGGCTACGATTACGAAAGCGAAATTGCAGGAGATCGCAGAGCTGAAAATGCCGGATTTGAATGCTGCATCTTTGGAAGCCGCGATGAGCATGATCGCAGGCACAGCAAGAAGCATGGGTGTCCTGGTAGAAGAGTAGTAGGAAAATAAAGACTTAGGCAAATAATTTAAGACAAATTTAATACTTTATCGTGGGAGGGGGAAACTTCCCGCTATAACCACTAGGAGGTAATTTAGAATGAAAAGAAGTAAGAAGTATCAGGAGCTTGCGAAGCAGGTAGACAAGTCCAATCTGTATGAATCTGCGGAAGCGCTTGCGCTTGCAAAAAAGACAGCAACTTCAAAGTTTGACGAGACGATCGAGGTGCATATCAAGACCGGATGTGATGGCCGTCATGCAGAGCAGCAGGTACGTGGTGCCGTTGTACTGCCGCATGGTACAGGAAAGTCTGTAAAAGTGCTTGTATTTGCAAAGGGCGTAAAGTTAGATGAGGCACAGGCAGCAGGTGCAGACCATGTGGGCGGTGAGGAACTGATTCCGAAGATCCAAAACGATGGTTGGCTGGATTTTGACGTTGTAGTAGCTACGCCTGATATGATGGGTGTTGTTGGGCGGCTGGGACGTGTGCTCGGGCCAAAAGGCTTAATGCCAAACCCAAAAGCTGGTACTGTAACAATGGATGTTACAAAAGCTATCAACGATATCAAAGCTGGTAAGATTGAATATAGATTAGACAAGGCAAATATTATTCATGTGCCGATTGGAAAAGCATCCTTTACCGAAGAACAGTTAGCGGACAACTTCCAAAGCCTTATGGATGCAGTTATCAAAGCAAGGCCAAGCGCATTAAAAGGCCAGTATATCAGGAGCTGTACAGTAGCTTCTACCATGGGCCCTGGTGTAAAGATCAATGTCGCGAGCCTTGTAAAATAATTGTTGACAAATAGATTAGAATGATATTATAATATGTAACGTATTGCCGAAGACAGCAGGTGCCGTATGGCGTAACCGTATGTTTGAACAGCATTGGCCTGCCGAGGAGTTTATTTCAGGTTTATTTTGTATGGAGTATATTGCAGATAAATCTGTGAATGAGATCACACACCTCCCTGTCTTTTGCAGGGAGGTTTTCTTTTGGGCAATCAAATAAATGAAGGAGGTGCTCATTCGTGGCAAAAGTAGAATTAAAACAGCCGATCGTGCAGGAAATTGCTGAAAATATCAAGGATGCACAGTCTGTTGTGATCGTCGATTACCGCGGCCTTACCGTTGCACAGGATACCCAGCTTCGCAGAGAGTTAAGAGAAGCAGGTATTACTTACAAGGTATATAAAAACACATTGATGAATTTTGCTTTTAAAGGAACGGAGTTTGAAAGCCTGACAGATTCCCTGGAAGGGCCGAACGCGATCGCTATTTCCAAAGATGATGCGACTGCTCCGGCAAGAATCCTTGCAAAATTTGCCAAGACTGCTCCGGCGTTGGAGATCAAGGCAGGCGTTGTAGAAGGCAACTTCTATGATACGGAAGCGATGAAAGAGATTTCAAGCATTCCGTCCAGAGAAGAGCTGTTGTCCAGACTGCTTGGAAGCTTCCAGTCTCCAATTACGAACTTTGCTCGTGTGATCAAGCAGATCGCAGAGAAGGACGGAGAAGGCGAAGCTGCTCCGGCAGAAGCAGAAGCCCCGGCGGAAGAAGCTCCGGCAGAGGCTTAAAGACAAATCGGACAGTTCTTAATTATACGCCGGACTGCCAGAAAATATTGGCGGACAGCGTACAGACCAGATCATTTATAAAATTAGGAGGAATTTAAAATGACTACAGCTGAGATCATTGAGGTAATCAAAGGATTAACCGTATTAGAGTTAAATGATTTAGTAAAAGCATGTGAAGAAGAATTTGGCGTTTCCGCAGCAGCAGGCGTTGTCGTTGCAGCAGCAGGCGGCGCAGCAGAAGCAGCAGAAGAAAAGACAGAATTTGATGTAGAGCTGACAGAAGTTGGCCCGAACAAGGTTAAGGTTATTAAAGTGGTTCGTGAAGCTACCGGCCTTGGCTTAAAGGAAGCAAAGGAAGTTGTAGACAATGCTCCGAAGGTAGTAAAAGAGCAGGCTGACAAGGCTGCCGCAGAAGAGCTGAAAGCAAAACTGGAAGCAGAAGGCGCTAAGGTTACATTAAAATAAGAAAATAACCAGGCAAGCAGCAAAAGGCAGTTCCTATGGGGCTGCTTTTTTTGCGCCCGAATATATATACGCGAAAAATTCTGGAAAAAAATCCTTGACTAATGTAGGGGACTTGTGCTATCATATACGTTGCACTTATTGTGCTAATTGGCTTTTTTGCGCTTTTTTACAATAACACAACATATTGTAGTAAAGATGCAGCCCATATCTAAATGTGCTTTTTTTCTTAAAAATAAAGAACGAGAGGTGAAACGTCATATGGAGAAGAACAGAATACGTCCGGTAAATACTGGCAGAGGTATACGTATGAGTTACTCGAGACAAAAAGAGGTTCTGGAAATGCCGAATCTGATCGAAGTGCAAAAAGACTCCTATCAGTGGTTCTTAAAAGAAGGGCTAAAAGAAGTGTTTGCAGACATCTCTCCGATTTCCGATTACAGCGGACATCTGAGTCTGGATTTCATTGACTTTACATTATGCGAGGATGATGTAAAATATACGATTCCAGAATGTAAAGAGCGGGATGCGACTTATGCGGCTCCTTTGAAAGTAAAAGTCAGACTGTATAACAAAGAAAATGGCGAGATCAACGACCATGAGATTTTTATGGGCGATCTGCCGTTGATGACTGAGACAGGTACGTTTGTAATTAATGGCGCGGAACGTGTAATTGTAAGCCAGTTAGTACGTTCTCCTGGCATTTATTATGCGATTTCTCATGACAAAGTCGGCAAGACTTTATATTCCTGTACCGTTATTCCAAACCGTGGCGCATGGCTGGAATACGAGACGGACTCCAATGACGTATTTTATGTCCGCGTAGACCGGACAAGAAAGGTTCCGATTACAGTACTCGTTCGCGCACTTGGTGTTGGGACAAATCAGGAGATTATAGATCTGTTTGGGGAAGAGCCAAAGATTCTTGCAAGTTTTGGGAAAGATGTTGCGACAAATTATGAACAGGGCTTGTTAGAGCTGTATAAAAAAATCCGTCCGGGCGAGCCGTTGACTGTGGACAGTGCAGAAAGCCTGATTACAGCGATGTTCTTTGATCCGAGAAGATACGATCTGGCGAAGGTTGGACGATATAAATTTAATAAAAAGCTTCATTTTAAAAACCGTTTAAAGGGGCAGGTATTGGCGGAAGCAGTGACGTTCCCGGATCCAGAGACAGGAGAGGCGATCGAGCTGCAGGCAGGTACGACATTGTCCCGCGAAGCGGCGGAGAAAATACAAAATGCAGCGATTCCGTATGTCTGGATCCAGACAGAGGAGAGAAATGTAAAAGTGCTTTCTTCCATGATGGTTGATTTTAGCGTCTGGTGCCCGCAGATCGACCCAAATGAAATCGGGATACGCGAGCTTGTCTATTATCCGGCATTGAAAAAGCTGTTGGAAGAAAACGAGGGCGCTGACGACGAGGAATTAAAGGCAGTATGCCGTAAAAATATCAATCTGCTCATTCCAAAGCATATTACAAAAGAAGATATTTTTGCATCAATCAATTATAATATGCATCTGGAGTGGGAAATCGGCAATGACGACGATATTGACCACCTGGGAAACCGGCGTATCCGTGCGGTCGGGGAGCTGCTGCAAAACCAGTATCGGATCGGTTTGTCACGTTTGGAGAGAGTTGTGCGGGAACGTATGACGACGCAGGATCTGGAGGGGATTTCTCCGCAGAGCCTGATTAATATTAAGCCGGTAACGGCAGCGGTGAAGGAATTTTTCGGTTCTTCCCAGTTGTCGCAGTTTATGGATCAGAATAACCCGCTCGGTGAGCTGACGCACAAAAGGCGTCTGTCTGCATTGGGGCCTGGCGGTTTGTCCAGAGACCGTGCCGGGTTTGAGGTGCGTGACGTGCATTATTCCCATTATGGAAGAATGTGCCCGATTGAGACGCCTGAAGGCCCGAATATCGGACTGATTAACTCGCTTGCCTGCTATGCGAGAATTAATGAGTATGGGTTTGTGGAAGCGCCATATCGTAAGATTGATAAATCCGATCCGAAAAATCCCAGGGTTACGGAAGATGTTGTGTATATGACGGCGGATGAAGAAGACAACTACCATGTAGCGCAGGCGAATGAAAAGCTGGATGAAAACGGGCATTTTGTACGTAATTCTGTATCTGGCCGTTATCTGGAGGAGACGCAGGAATATGACAAAACGATGTTTGACTATATGGACGTGTCTCCTAAGATGGTATTTTCGGTAGCTACGGCGCTGATCCCGTTTTTGCAGAATGACGACGCGAACCGCGCGCTGATGGGATCGAACATGCAGCGTCAGGCAGTGCCGCTGCTGACGACGGAAGCTCCTGTTGTCGGGACAGGGATGGAACCGAAGGCAGCCGTAGACTCTGGTGTGTGTGTGGTGGCAAAAAAGCCGGGGACAGTGGAAAGCTCTGTCTCAAATGAGATCAGGATTCGAAATGATGACGGCACGTTAAGTACGTACCGGCTGTCAAAGTTTACAAGAAGTAACCAGAGCAACTGTTATAACCAGCGTCCGATTGTGTTTAAGGGCGAGCATGTAGAAGCAAACGAAGTCATCGCGGACGGCCCGTCTACCTCCCAGGGAGAGCTGGCGCTCGGCAAAAACCCGCTGATTGGCTTTATGACATGGGAAGGCTACAATTACGAGGATGCTGTATTATTAAGTGAAAGATTAGTGCAGGATGATGTATATACATCCATTCATATAGAAGAGTACGAGGCGGAAGCGCGTGATACGAAGCTTGGGCCGGAAGAAATAACGAGAGACGTGCCGGGTGTTGGCGACGATGCGTTAAAAGACCTGGATGAGAGGGGAATTATCCGTATTGGCGCCGAGGTGCGCGCTGGAGATATCCTGGTCGGTAAAGTAACGCCGAAGGGCGAGACGGAGCTGACAGCGGAAGAACGCCTGCTGCGTGCGATTTTTGGTGAGAAAGCACGAGAAGTCCGGGACACTTCGCTCAAGGTGCCGCACGGCGAGTACGGCATTGTCGTGGATGCGAAAGTATTTACAAGAGATAACGGCGATGAGCTGTCGCCGGGTGTCAATCAGGCAGTCCGTATTTATATCGCGCAGAAGAGAAAGATCTCCGTAGGGGATAAGATGGCGGGGCGCCATGGAAATAAGGGTGTGGTTTCCCGTGTGCTGCCTGTGGAGGATATGCCGTTTTTGCCAAATGGACGTCCATTGGATATTGTATTGAACCCATTAGGCGTGCCGTCGCGTATGAATATCGGGCAGGTATTGGAGATCCATTTGAGCCTTGCTGCAAAAGCGCTTGGCTTTCATATAGAGACGCCGGTATTTGACGGCGCAAGAGAAGTAGATATCCAGGATACTTTGGAGCTGGCAAATGATTATGTCAACATGGAATGGGAAGACTTTGAAGAAAAGTACAAAGACCAGCTTCGGGAGGATGTGATTCAGTATTTATCAGACCACAGGGATCACAGGGAAGTATGGAAAGGCGTGCCGATCTCCAGAGACGGAAAGGTGCGGCTGCGTGACGGGCGTACGGGGGAATATTTTGATTCGCCGGTTACGATCGGGCACATGCATTATTTAAAGCTGCATCATTTGGTAGACGACAAGATCCATGCGCGTTCGACAGGCCCGTATTCCCTGGTAACGCAGCAGCCGTTAGGCGGCAAGGCGCAGTTTGGCGGACAGCGTTTCGGAGAGATGGAGGTATGGGCGCTGGAGGCATATGGGGCGTCTTATACGTTGCAGGAGATTTTGACAGTGAAGTCAGACGACGTTGTTGGGCGTGTAAAGACTTACGAAGCGATTATCAAAGGGGAAAATATACCGGAGCCAGGCATACCGGAGTCCTTTAAAGTACTGCTCAAGGAGCTGCAGTCGCTTGCGCTGGACGTTAGAGTGCTGGACGAATACCGCAACGAAGTACAGTTGATGGAAACAAGTGAATATGGGAATACAGATTTGAATTCGATTATTTCAGGAGATAAGGATTTTGCATTTGAAAGCAATGAATCTTTCAGCAAAATGGGATTTTCCAAGAAGGAATTCGATGCAGAGAGCGAAGAGCTTGTGGATGCAGAAGATGATGAGCTGGAAGAAGATGAAGATGATTCTATTTCAATTTTTGCAGAGGATTTTGATGAAGACGACGGTTCAGATATGGAATAGAAGGGAGTGCCATATATGTCAGAAATAATGAATGAAGAAACCAATCAGCCAATTCAGTTTGATGCGATCCAGATTGGTCTGGCCTCGCCGGAAAAAATCAGGGAATGGTCGAAGGGGGAAGTAAAAAAACCGGAGACAATCAATTACAGAACCCTGAAGCCGGAAAAAGACGGATTATACTGCGAAAAGATCTTCGGGCCAAGCAAGGACTGGGAATGCCATTGCGGCAAGTATAAGAAGATCCGGTATAAAGGCGTTGTCTGTGACCGATGCGGCGTTGAGATCACTAAGGCAAGTGTCCGCAGGGAACGGATGGGACATATTGAGCTGGCGGCGCCTGTTTCCCATATCTGGTATTTTAAAGGGATCCCTAGCCGTATGGGGCTGATCCTGGACTTATCCCCGCGGACTTTGGAAAAGGTGCTGTATTTTGCTTCTTATATTGTGCTTGACCCAGGTACGACAGAGCTGAGCTATAAGCAGGTATTGTCGGAAAATGAGTATCAGGAGGCAAGAGAAAAATATGGCAGCGCATTCCGCGTTGGCATGGGTGCGGAGTCTATTTTGGAGCTGCTGCAGGCAATCGACCTGGAAAAGGATTCGGTATCGTTAAAGGCAGCGCTGAAGGATGCTACAGGGCAGAAGCGTGCCAGGATTATTAAAAGGCTGGAAGTAGTCGACGCGTTTTATGAATCAGGAAATAAGCCGGAATGGATGATTATGACTGTGATCCCGGTGCTTCCTCCAGATCTGCGCCCGATGGTGCAGTTGGACGGTGGGCGTTTTGCGACTTCTGACCTGAATGATTTATACAGAAGGATTATCAACCGTAATAACCGCCTGCGCAGGCTGTTGGAGCTGGGGGCGCCGGATATTATCGTGCGTAATGAAAAACGTATGCTCCAGGAAGCGGTAGACGCATTGATTGATAACGGCAGGCGTGGGCGCCCGGTTACGGGGCCTGGCAACCGTGCGCTGAAATCTTTGTCAGATATGTTAAAGGGCAAGGGCGGACGTTTCAGGCAGAACCTGTTAGGAAAACGTGTGGATTATTCCGGGCGTTCCGTTATCGTCGTAGGGCCGGAGCTGAAAATCTATCAGTGCGGCCTGCCGAAAGAAATGGCGATTGAGCTGTTTAAGCCGTTTGTAATGAAAGAGCTTGTATCGAACGGGACGGCGCACAATATCAAAAGTGCAAAAAAGATGGTAGAGCGTTTGCAGACTGAAGTATGGGATGTCCTCGAAGAGGTCATCAAGGAACATCCGGTGATGTTAAACCGTGCTCCTACGCTGCATCGTCTCGGCATTCAGGCGTTTGAACCGATTCTGGTCGAAGGAAAGGCGATCAAGCTGCATCCGCTCGTATGTACTGCCTATAATGCAGACTTTGACGGTGACCAGATGGCGGCGCATCTTCCGTTGTCGCAGGAAGCGCAGGCGGAATGCCGGTTTATGCTGCTGTCGCCGAATAACCTGTTAAAGCCTTCGGACGGCGGCCCGGTTGCGGTTCCTTCTCAGGATATGGTACTGGGGATTTATTATCTGACTCAGGAGCGTCCTGGCGTACTGGGAGAAGGCGCTTATTACAAAAATGTAAACGAAGCTATTCTTGCCTATGAAAACCAGGCTTGTACGCTGCACAGCAGGATTCATGTGCGTGTCAACAAGAAAATGCCGGATGGCACGGTAAAAATGGGTACGATTGAATCTACGCTTGGCAGATTTATCTTTAATGAAATTATCCCGCAGGATTTAGGGTTCGTAGACCGGAGCAAGCCGGAAAATGAGCTGGTGCTGGAAGTAGATTTTCATGTGGCAAAAAAACAGCTCAAGCAGATCCTGGAAAAGGTCATTAATGTACACGGGGCTACGAAAACGGCGGAAGTGTTGGATGATATCAAGTCCATGGGATATAAATATTCCACAAGGGCAGCCATGACCGTATCGATTTCCGATATGACAGTGCCGCCGCAGAAGCCGGAGCTGATTAACGAAGCGCAGAATACGGTAGACCGCATTACAAAGCAGTATAAGCGCGGCCTGATCACAGAGGAAGAACGGTATAAAGAAGTTGTAGAAGTATGGAAGGAAACGGATGATGAGCTGACACGTGCGCTGTTGTCCGGACTGGATAAATACAATAATATTTTTATGATGGCAGATTCCGGTGCCCGTGGTTCGGATAAGCAGATCAAGCAGCTTGCCGGTATGCGCGGGCTGATGGCGGATACGACCGGGCGTACGATCGAGATGCCGATTAAGTCCAATTTCCGTGAAGGGCTTGACGTATTGGAATACTTTATGTCTGCGCATGGAGCCAGAAAGGGGATGTCTGATACAGCGCTGCGTACGGCGGATTCTGGATATCTGACAAGGCGTCTTGTAGACGTTTCGCAGGAGCTGATTGTACGGGAATTAGACTGCAATGAAGGGAAAGACCGCGAGCTGCCTGGTATGGTAGTAACTGAGTTTGCGGACGGCAAGGAAGAAATAGAAGGATTACAGGAACGCCTGACAGGCCGTTTTTCCTGTGAGACTGTCTGCGACAGGGAAGGCAATGTGCTTGTAAAGGCGAATCATATGATTACGCCGCGGCGTGCAGAAAAGATTATGAAGATCGGCGTGGATCAAAACGGGGAGCCGATTACGAAATTAAAGATTCGTACGATTTTGACCTGCCGTTCTCTGGACGGAGTATGTGCAAAATGCTATGGCACCAATATGGCGACTGGCCAGTCTGTGCAGGTCGGTGAAGCGGTCGGTATTATCGCGGCGCAGTCGATCGGCGAGCCTGGTACACAGCTTACGATGCGTACGTTCCATTCAGGCGGCGTTGCCGGTGATGATATTACGCAGGGTCTTCCTCGTGTCGAGGAGCTTTTTGAGGCAAGAAAGCCGAAGGGACTTGCGATCATTACCGAGTTCGGCGGTGTTGCGACGATTAAGGATACCAAGAAAAAACGCGAGATTATCGTGACCAATCAGGAAACCGGGGAGACGAAGGCGTATTTGATCCCGTATGGCTCCCGGATCAAGGTGATGGACGGCGTTGTACTGGAAGCCGGGGATGAGCTGACCGAGGGTTCTGTCAATCCGCATGATATTTTAAAGATCAAGGGCGTGCGTGCCGTGCAGGATTATCTGCTGCGTGAGGTACAGCGTGTATACCGCCTGCAAGGTGTGGAAATCAATGATAAGCATATCGAAGTCATTGTACGCCAGATGTTAAAGAAGATTCGGATTGAAAACAACGGAGATTCGGATTTCCTGCCAGGGACATTGGTAGATAACCTGGAATTTGAAGACGCAAATGAAAGGCTGGAAAAAGAAGGGCTGGAACCGGCAGAAGGCGCCCAGGTGCTGCTTGGGATCACAAAGGCGTCTCTGGCTACAAACTCGTTCTTATCAGCGGCTTCTTTCCAGGAGACGACGAAGGTGCTGACCGAGGCGGCAATTAAGGGCAAGATCGATCCGCTGATCGGACTGAAAGAAAATGTCATTATCGGAAAGCTGATTCCGGCTGGAACTGGTATGAAGCGTTACCGCAGCATCAAGCTCGATTCGGATGTGAACGAACAGGAAGTTTTGTTTGGGGAAGAAGATTTTATGGAGTTTGACGAGGGTGCCGGCGCGTCTGAGCGTGCGGATACGGCAAACAGCCATACCGCGTTATTTGCAATAGACGATGAAGAAGAAGACCTGTTTGATGAAGATGGCGGGGAAGATGATTTGCTGCCGCAGGAAGCAGGCCGTCCGGTATTTTCAGACGCGGCAGGCATGAGGGCTTATGCCGATGGGCTGGAAGATGCGGACGCCTACGAAGAAGAGGATGTATATGACGATACGGCATATGACGGAGAGGTGCCTGACCGTACCAGCGACGAAGCGTATGCGATGATGGATTAATATGCAGCATAAATCTTGAGAAAAAATACCACGAAAGAAAAATTCTTTCGATGGTATTTTTTTCTAAAATCAGGGAAAAATAAACAAGAAACAGTGCAATATGCTGAAATATGCTGAAATAGAGAAATCTTCCTTGACATTCTGAAAATCTCTATATATAATATTCTAGCGTGTGATAATGTTGCGCACATCATATAAAATGCAGGAGGTGAAAATAATGCCAACATTTAACCAGTTAGTAAGAAAAGGAAGAAAGTCAGCGGCAAAGAAGTCTACAGCACCAGCACTTCAGAAAGGATACAATTCCTTACAGAAGAAAGCGACAGATACAGCTTCTCCACAGAAGCGTGGTGTATGTACTGCTGTTAAGACAGCAACTCCTAAGAAACCTAACTCAGCGCTTCGTAAGATTGCCAGAGTACGTCTTTCAAACGGAATCGAGGTAACAAGCTATATTCCGGGTGAAGGCCACAACTTACAGGAGCATAGTGTGGTTTTAATCCGCGGCGGCAGAGTAAAGGATTTACCTGGTACAAGATACCATATCATCAGAGGTACACTTGATACAGCAGGTGTTGCGAACAGACGTCAGGCCCGTTCCAAATACGGCGCTAAGAGACCGAAAGACGCTAAAAAATAAGAAATGAAATTAAGAAACGAAATCATGTTTTTATTTTAGCGGAGCAATAGACTCAATGTATCAGGGGGCGCGGCTTAAAAGCAGCGTTCTAATAGAGGTTAGTGTTGGAATTATTTGTGCCGGATGGGTTTGACTTGCCCATTTGGCAAAACCGTTCAGATAGATCAATAAATAACTCCGCACGTAACACAACATGTGAGTACCGTTGAATTAATCGAAAAGAAACAAATCTGAAAAATCAGATCAAAATGATTAAGGAGGGAAGTATCGTGCCACGTAA
Source organism: uncultured Eubacterium sp. (assembly GCA_947178105.1). Classification (GTDB taxonomy): domain Bacteria; phylum Bacillota; class Clostridia; order Lachnospirales; family Lachnospiraceae; genus Eubacterium_J. Next base: position 144,061 of record CAMWXD010000003.1, read on the forward strand.
AGGACATACTCAGAAAAGAGAAGTATTAGCTGATCCAATTTACAACAATACAGTCGTTACCAAGCTGATTAACAATATCATGCTTGACGGCAAGAAAGGTATTGCGCAGAAAATTGTATATCATGCATTTGACCGGGTTGCTGAAAAGACAGACAGGCCTGCGTTAGAGGTTTTTGAGGATGCAATGAATAATATTATGCCTGTACTTGAGGTAAAGGCAAGACGTATCGGCGGCGCTACGTATCAGGTGCCGATCGAGGTAAGGCCGGACCGCCGTCAGGCATTGGCGCTTCGCTGGCTGACCATGTTTTCGCGTAAGAGATCAGAGAAAAAAATGGAAGACCGGTTGGCGAATGAGATCATGGATGCAGCAAATAATACGGGTGCGTCTGTGAAACGTAAAGAGGATATGCACAAGATGGCAGAAGCAAACAAGGCATTTGCCCACTACAGATTCTAATGTGCATGTTGCAGTATAATTAGGAGGAAAAAATCTTGGCTGGAAGAGAATATCCATTAGAGAGAACCAGAAATATCGGTATTATGGCTCATATCGATGCAGGTAAGACGACATTGACCGAGCGTATTTTATATTATACTGGTATTAACTATAAGATTGGTGATACTCATGAAGGTACTGCTACCATGGACTGGATGGAACAGGAGCAGGAAAGAGGTATCACAATTACTTCAGCCGCTACAACCTGTCACTGGACTTTGGAAGATCATGCCAAAGTAAAGCCGGATGCGTTAGAGCATCGTATTAATATTATTGATACACCGGGACACGTTGATTTTACAGTTGAAGTTGAACGTTCACTCCGTGTATTGGACGGCGCAGTCGGCGTCTTCTGTGCAAAGGGTGGTGTTGAACCTCAGTCAGAAAATGTATGGCGCCAGGCAGACACCTACAACGTACCAAGAATGGCATTTATTAACAAAATGGACATCCTGGGTGCAGATTTTTATGGTGCTGTTGAACAGATCCGTACAAGATTGGGTAAAAATGCAATTATTTTACAGATTCCAATTGGCAAAGAAGATGAATTTAAAGGAATCATCGATTTGTTTGAAATGGAAGCATATATTTACAATGATGACAAGGGTGATGATATTTCCATTACTGCGATCCCGGATGATATGAAGGATCAGGCAGAGGAATATCACACAGAGTTAATTGAAAAAATCTGCGAATTAGATGATGATTTGATGATGCAGTATCTGGAAGGTGAAGAACCGTCCGTGGAAGAATTAAAAAAGGTACTGCGCAAAGCTACCTGTGAGTGTCAGGCAATCCCTGTATGTTGCGGTTCTGCTTACCGCAACAAGGGCGTTCAGAAGCTTCTGGATGCGATTCTGGAATTTATGCCGGCGCCTACAGATGTACCGGCAATCAAGGGTGTCGACCTGGACGGCAACGAAGTAGAGAGACATTCTTCTGATGAAGAGCCGTTCTCTGCGCTTGCTTTCAAGATTATGACAGACCCGTTTGTTGGAAAGCTTGCATTTATTCGTGTATATTCCGGTGTATTAAAATCTGGATCTTATATATTAAATGCGACCAAGGATAAAAAGGAGCGTGTCGGCCGTTTGCTGCAGATGCACGCAAACAAGAGAGCAGAGCTTGACAAGGTATATTCCGGCGATATCGCTGCGGCAGTAGGATTTAAGCTTACGACGACAGGTGATACAATCTGCGATGACCAGCATCCGGTCATCCTGGAGTCCATGGAATTCCCAGAGCCAGTTATCGAGCTTGCGATTGAGCCGAAAACAAAAGCCGGCCAGGGCAAAATGGGTGAAGCGCTTGCAAAGCTTGCAGAAGAAGATCCTACATTCCGTGCGCATACAAACGCGGAAACAGGCCAGACGATTATCGCTGGTATGGGCGAGCTGCATCTGGAGATTATCGTAGACCGTCTGCTTCGCGAATTTAAGGTAGAAGCAAACGTAGGCGCTCCGCAGGTTGCATACAAAGAGACCTTTACAAAGCCGGTTGACCAGGAATACAAATATGCAAAACAGTCCGGCGGCCGCGGGCAGTACGGACATTGTAAAGTGAAATTTGAGCCGATGGATGCAAACGGTGAAGAAGTATTCAAGTTTGAATCCGCGGTTGTCGGCGGTGCGATTCCGAAAGAGTATATCCCGGCAGTTGGCGATGGGATCAAGGAAGCATCCCAGGCAGGCATCCTCGCAGGATTCCCTGTACTTGGCATTAAAGCGACCGTTTATGACGGTTCTTACCATGAAGTCGATTCATCTGAAATGGCATTCCATATTGCCGGCTCCATGTGCTTTAAAGAAGCAATGTCAAAAGCAGCTCCGGCAATCTTAGAGCCGATTATGAAGGTGGAAGTAACGATGCCGGAAGAATATATGGGTGACGTTATCGGCGACTTAAACTCACGCCGCGGACGCATCGAAGGTATGGATGACCTTGGCGGCGGCAAGATCGTACGCGCATTTGTACCGCTTGCCGAGATGTTTGGCTATTCTACAGACTTACGTTCCAGAACACAGGGACGCGGCAACTACTCCATGTTCTTTGAGAAATACGAGCAGGTTCCTAAGTCAGTGCAGGAAAAAGTAATTAATGCACAGGCAAAATAAGGAATACGGTGAAACTGGTGCTGCTGTGAGCACGCAGGTGCAGGCAGCAGCTAAAGCTTACAAAAAATAAGGAATTCTGCAAGGATTTACTTGAAAAAACAGGAAATTTCGAATATAATACGAGATAGTATAATATAAACACAGCCCATTGGGTAACATTTTAAAGGAGGACGTTTCAACATGGCAAAGGCTAAATTTGAACGAACAAAACCACATTGTAATATCGGTACCATCGGTCACGTAGATCATGGTAAAACAACTTTAACAGCGGCTATTACAAAAGTACTTTCTGAAAGAGTAGAAGGTAACGCGGCTGTAGATTTCGCTAATATCGATAAAGCTCCAGAAGAGAGAGAAAGAGGTATCACAATTTCTACTGCTCACGTTGAGTATGAAACAGCTAACAGACACTATGCACACGTTGACTGTCCTGGACATGCTGACTATGTAAAGAACATGATTACCGGAGCAGCACAGATGGATGGCGCTATCCTTGTAGTAGCTGCTACTGACGGTGTAATGGCTCAGACAAAAGAGCACATCTTATTATCCCGTCAGGTAGGTGTACCATATATCGTTGTATTCATGAACAAATGTGACATGGTAGACGACGAAGAATTACTGGAATTAGTAGAAATGGAAATCACAGAGCAGTTGGAAGAATATGAATTCGAAGGCTGCCCGATCATCAAAGGTTCTGCTTTAAAGGCTCTGGAAGATCCGAAGAGCGAGTGGGGCGACAAGATCATGGAATTAATGGAAACAGTAGACAGCTACATTCCAGATCCACAGCGTGATACAGATAAGCCATTCTTAATGCCAGTCGAAGACGTATTTACAATCACAGGCCGTGGTACGGTTGCTACTGGTAGAGTAGAAAGAGGTACTTTACATCTGAACGACGAACTGGAAATCCTTGGCGTAAAGGAAGATGTTCAGAAGACAGTTGTAACTGGTATCGAAATGTTCCGTAAACAGTTAGACGAAGCTATGGCTGGTGACAACATCGGTGCGTTACTGCGTGGTATCAACCGTGACCAGATCGAAAGAGGCCAGGTTCTGGCTAAACCAGGTTCTGTAACATGCCATCGCAAATTTACAGCACAGGTTTACGTACTGACAAAAGATGAAGGTGGCCGTCATACACCTTTCTTCAATAACTATCGTCCGCAGTTCTATTTCAGAACAACTGACGTAACAGGCGTCTGCGCTTTACCAAGCGGTACAGAAATGTGTATGCCTGGTGATAATATTGAAATGACGATTGAACTGATTCACCCGGTTGCTATGGAGCAGGGGTTGACGTTTGCTATTCGTGAGGGTGGTAGAACAGTAGGTTCTGGTAGGGTTGCTACAATCATTGAGTAATCTTGTAATTAGAGCCAAATAATAAAAATAAGCACCGCAATCCTTTGAAAAATCAAGGGGTTGCGGTTTCTTAATGCCTAAAAATAATAGCGAACAAAAGGAAAAGCCACTTGCCGGAATTTCATTGAAAATGGCTTGTGGCTCTAAAATGGCTCTATTTTTATTCGCTGTCACTCTGATTTTTCTTAAATTGCCGCTCCAAATGTTCATTTCGGAGTTTCATTCTTGTAGCATTGTCTATATCTTCATACACTTTCTTTGTCACTGGCAAGGTGGAGTAATCAGCAATTTTCTGTTTTTTCCAAATATCAAACATATCCTTTGGCGTAAAGTAGGATTCAAAACTTTCCCGGCTCTCATTCAGTGAAGCAAGGAATTGACACATATCCGCATTATATAAGTGTCCTTTTTCATTCCCATAGAATTTAATATTGGCATACCAACGGTTATCTTCGGTTTCTATGTCATTGAAAAATTTATCGTTGATTTCCAGTTCATAGCGCAATTCTTTTAATTCGTTCAATTCTAAAAGAAAACTGATAATATCGCCCATAGACGATAAAGAAAATTCATTGTCTGAAATGCCAAAAAGCCAATCCAAAGAAACGTGATATTGTTTTGCTATGGCATAAAGTACCTCGTTGGACGGAGATACCGTTCCGTTTTCATAACTGGATAGGGTGGATTGCTTTATGCCTAGCTTTTTGCAAAATTCACTTTGGTTCAAACCTAGATTTTTACGGAGTTGTTTTATCCGTTCTGCTATCTGAATTGTATTATCCATGCCGTTACCTCTTTTCTTTTTTGCTTTCTTATAGTATAGCACTTTCAATAAATATTGACAACAATAATAAATATGAAAAATACAGATAAAAATTATTGACATAAATGATAGAGGATGCTAGAATATCATTAACACTAATAAATAGTGAAATAAATGATAAGGAGAGATTGCATGAACGGACAGAACTACTTATTGACTGCCGGAGAAGTTGCGGAAACATTGGGTGTTTCCAAAGGACACGCTTACAAACTGATAAGAGAATTAAATGAAGAATTACAGAGCAAAGGCTATCTTGTTGTTGCCGGGAAAGTGCCAAAGGCATTTTGGGAAACAAAGTTTTACGGTTACAATCAGCCGAACCAAACCG
>CAMWXD010000004.1 GCA_947178105.1 uncultured Eubacterium sp.
TTAATACTTTATGCTGCCCTGGCATGATATTCAATCCTCCAACTTGTATGTCACGCTGACTCTCATCCAATTTTCTGTCTATGCTGATATCAGCTTCATTAACAATTTTCAATATTTGGTTATATATGTCTTTTTCTGATTCATCTAACGAAATAATAATCAGCTTTCCCATGTTCTCACCTCCCTCCATCTCACTGTTCTTTTAGAATCGAATGAATTATGCATTTCTTTCTACAAATTAGAATAAATAGGATTCTAAATCTTACGTAGGTACCGTTTTAACAAAATACAAATCCATGTAATCGATAAAATGAATGCAGGCAACATGTAAAGCGATGCATTCTCGCAAATTGTTTTTCCAATCCAAAAAGAAGGCAACGGAAATAGTACATATTGTACATCGTGTTTTATAAAAAAAGGGATAGCTGCGCCGCAAATCATAAGCGTAGACAGTTTTGTCACCGCCATGCCCTCCAGTTTATTTGAAGAAAACGTTAATATCAGTAATGAGATAATAATACCCTGCAATGTTCCTCCTGCCGCAAGCAATATAATATCAACTGCAGAAAGAGAAGTCAGCTTGAATACAGGCATCAGGATGCTGGTTACAAGAAAAGCGGTAACAGAAGGAATACCTAACCTTGCAGCCAGATAACCATTTCTCCCTAAAGGCGTAACAAATAAATACGCTGCTGTCTTTTCATCGGTTTCTTCTAAGGAAACCATTGCCGAAACAAAGCAAAACATTGCAGGTGACAGCATAGCAAAGAATATGTCAATCAGCGCATAGTAGGGGACGATGATTGCCGGTACATGAAACCGGTCCGTTACAGCAGCTTCTAAAAAGGGTATAGCAAACCGGAATAAAAATCCTGCAAGAAGCGGTGCAAGACAGGCGGCAAATAACATCCTATCCCGCCGCATATATGCCAGCATCTGAAAAAAATTTAATCGGATAGTTTTCATAACTTCACACCTCCCATACTGTTCCACATTTTCAAGACACAATATTTTGAAAAGACTAATAGAATTGCCATCCATGCTATTACAATAAAAATTCCTATTGCGGACGGAGCATAGCCTGAAACCATTTCCATACAAACATTAATAGGATAATGCCGAAGCCAGTCTGGAGTAATTTTGAACAAATGCAATATTGCAGGAACAAAACAAACAACCTCTATTGGTACAGTCCATAAAATAAACTGATTGAGGCTGATTATTTTCGTTGCAATAATGATACCTAAAAGCGTAAATATCACGCTGGATATAACCGTACCAAGCAGCACAATATGTAAATTATCCACACTTGCTTCTAACGCCAATATAGCGGCGACAATAAGTGAAATAGCAGACAATGAACTAACTTTGGCAATAATATATTCCATTGGACGAACAGGAGAAACTGCAAATGCACATGGTGTATGCTGGCTTTTTTCCAAAAGAACAATCGCACCCATGAAAAACAAACCCATTGATGCCGGATCAGAGAAAATCAAAATAACTGCAGTTTTTTCGTGCCAGCTCTCTGGAACAGCCAAAAGGGCAGCCGCATAGATTACCGTTAAAACAATATATAAAAAATAAAAGCCATGTTTTGCTTGAAAACGTATATCCAATAAAAACAAACTTTTTAGTCTCATAGCAGTGTCCTCCCTGTAATATCCATAAAAATGTCATTTAAGGTTGGCTCGCTGCTATGAATGGACTGCAGACGGTTTTCAGCAATTAAACTCTTCAATCGTTCATCCGAAGATAAGTGTTCGAGAGAACAGCTTGCACTATGTTCGCCATTCTCAAGCCATGTATAAGTTACAGTTGCCGCACCTTTTGACATAATCAGATTGTGTGGGCTGTCAAGAGCGCATATTTTACCACCCACAATAAATGCTACTCTGTCACAAAGCTCTGCTGCATCCTGCATATTATGCGTTGTCAAAAGAATAGTTTTCCCCTTTTCCTTTTCCGCTAAGATCATATCTTTCATCATACGGCTGTTTGTGGGATCGAGTCCACTGGTCGGCTCGTCAAGGCAAAGCAAAAGCGGGTCATGCAGCAATGCTTTTATAAAGTTTAAGCGGGATTTCATACCCTTTGAATAGTCGGATACGCACTTATCCGCGTCGTGCTCTAATCCTACCATTTCCAAAAGCTCCTCAATCGGACGCGGCTTTTTTTCATACAGTGATGAGAAAAACCTCAGATTTTCTTTGGCAGTCAATTTCTCATACATGGTTGAAAATTCAAAATCTACCCCTATATCTTCATAAAAATGCTTTGTGTGTTTCCTACACTCAATACCGTTTACCATCGCAGAGCCTTGATAATTTGTCAGCAGTCCTATCAGTATTTTTTGCAATGTGCTTTTACCTGCCCCAGACGGTCCTAAAAATCCAAAGATTTCACCCGAGGAAACAGAGAAGCTCATATCAGAAATAAAAGGCTGTTTTGTATAGCTGAACGAAAGATTGCTAACTTGTATCATATGTCCCTCCTTATACTATATGACTAAATCAACTCTAATAGTCAATTAATGATTTGTTTTAAGTCCGGCTGACAGCCGGACTTTTTAGATAAACTGCGTTACAATTCCATAAATTAAAATACGCAGTGCCTCATCATACTCTTCTTCGCCAATCTCCGCTTTATGCAGCGTTGCAAAATAGACTGCGTGGAATGCAGCACTGACCACCTTTATATCTACTTCTTTTTTTACAGGGAGCAGGGCAAACATTTTTTCAATCGTATCCGTATCGTCTTGAAAATGCTCCTCTACTATTTCCCGTGGAAGCTTACGTGCAAGCAATTCCACTTCGTTAACATCAAGCATTTTCAAAATCAGCATTTTCTCTGTCATTTTATAAAACCCAAAAATCACATCGGTCAGCTTTTCCGCTGAAAATTCAGTATCAGCGATCTCAGAAATAGATTGATACAACTCACGATTGACATTCTCCTGCTGTTCCTGAATCACATCAAACAAAAGCAGTTCCTTTGATTTATAAAAGAGATAAAAAGTCCCTTTGGGAATATTGACCCGCTTCACAATTTCATCAACCGTTGTGCGGCGAACACCGTACTTCGCAAGGCATTTTGCCGCTTCTTCTTTTAAGCGTTTCCTTATATATTCTTTTTCCTGCTCAGAATAACTCTTTGGCACTGCCTCCACCTCTTTTTGACTAAATTTGTTTGTATGGTCATTATAGCAATTAAGAGGCTTCTTGTCAAGTTTTCGGACGAAATAAAGCAAGTACATTATTTTCCACCAGAAACAACGTGTTTTAACTATACTATCCACTCAACCTACCCTTAACAATCCTATCTCCACAACCTACCCTTTATCTATCCTGTCAACACAACTATCCCGCCCAAAAAGCAGTGGATATGTTTCCGCACAATACAACAAACAAAAAATCCGGGAGCCGGAACAATTTTTCCTAATTGTCCCAACTCTCGGAAACCCCTTGTTTTCTGTACTTTTCCGCTATTTCATTTTTCCACCCGTGACATCAACACGACACACTCCACATGCACAGTCTGACAAAAAAGATCAACCCCAACCCCTCTCACCATCTCATACTCCCCATCCCCGCAAAGCACCTTCAAATCCCGCGCCAGCGTTGCCGAATCACAGCTCACGTACACAACCCTCTCCGGTTTCACTTTTAATACTGTCTCCAGCAATTTCTCCCCGCAGCCTTTCCGCGGCGGGTCTACGACGACGACCTGCGGGGTGTCTCCGGTTAGCTTTTCCAGTGCGTCCTCGGCTTCGCCCAAAAAGAATTCTGCGTTTTCAATCCCGTTGATCCTGGCATTTCTTTTTGCGTCTTCGACTGCCTGCGGCACGATCTCGATGCCGTATACTTTTTTTGCCTGCTGTGCCAGAAATAGGGAGATCGTACCGATGCCGCAGTATAAGTCCCAGACAATTTCTTTGCCGGTCAGTCCGGCAAATTCCAGGACTTTGCTGTATAATATTTCAGTTTGGACTGGATTTACCTGGTAGAATGACAGAGGGGAGATCTGAAACTTGACGTGCCCGATGACATCTTCTATAAAGTCGGCTCCCCATAGTGTTTGGACGGTATCGCCCATAATGACATTGCTGCGGCGTTCGTTGATACTGATGGAAATGCTTGTCATGCCCTCTGTCTGGCGCAGCTTGTCGGCCAGCTCTGCTGCTTTTGGCAATGATTTTCCATTGATGACGATACATGCCATAAGCTGCTTGGTTGCGAATGCATAGCGTATCAACACATGGCGTACCAGCCCTGTGCCGTTTGCTTCATCATATGGCTCGATTTGATGCTGCTCCATCCATTGCAGGATTGCCGCCAGCACCTCCTCGTTCTGCGGTACGCCCAGGCAGCAGTCTTTCATGGGAATGATGGTGTGTGTCCTGGCTGCATAGAATCCTGCTGCCAGCTTTCCGTTCTTATCGCGCCCGATTGGATACTGTGCCTTATTGCGGTAACGGAACGGCTCTTTCATGCCGATCACCGGCTCCATTGGTATTTTGGAAGCGTCCATCCCTCCAATGCGTGCCAGGTTGTTGAGAATTTTATTTTGTTTGTATGCCAACTGTTTTTCATAGGAAAGTGCCTGGATCTGGCAGCCGCCGCACTGACGGTGGACAGGGCATTTGGGCTCCACGCGGTCTGGCGACGGCTCGATCAGCTCCATCAGCCTGGCATACCCGTATGTTTTTTTCAGTTTGATGATTTTAGCGCGCACCTTATCTCCGACAAGTGCATCTTTGACAAAAAAAGCCATTGCCTGCTTTTGTGTGCCGGATGTATCCTGCCATTTGCCTATCCCGGAACCATCTGCTCCCAGGTCTACGATATCCAATTCAATCAAATCATTTTTTTTCATAGCTGCATCCTTTGCTTTGCTGGTGTGCCGCCTGACTGACAGACAAGTAAGCTTGCCGAATGATCAGCCAGACAGCACACTGATTTCCGTTAAATACTTGTCTTGCGTATATTGGACTCAAAGGATCTGTGAAATCCCAGCCAGTCTGTATTGCCTTCCGGTACATTTGCAAAAGCTTCTTCCATCGCTTCCATCTTCGCGTCCATATTGTCTGCAAAGCTGAGTGCAACTGCCTCTGCTAGCGCTGGTTTTTTTGGCGAGCCGTACTCCAGCTCCCCATGGTGCGCCAAAATGCAGTGAATCAGCTCATCGGCAAGCTTTTTGGGAAAGCCTGGTATCTGGGCAATCCGCTCAGTAAGCATTTGCGCCCCGATGATAATGTGGCCAAGCAACTGGCCTTCGTCCGTATAGTCATTTTCTGGAAATCTTGACAGTTCTTTCAGCTTGCCGACGTCGTGAAAGACTGCGGCGGTCACAAGCAGGTCACGATTCAAGATCTCGTACTGCGCCGCGAAGCTCTCGCACAGCTTTGCAACGCCGAGCGTATGCTGGAGCAGCCCGCCGACAAAGCCATGATGCATCGTCTTTGCCGCTGAATGGAATTGAAATGCCTCCTGAAATCCTGCATCGCCAAAAAATCCAATGGTAAGCTGCTTTAAGTATGGATTTCCAATCCGCTGTACCATCCCCATCAATTCTGTATACATCAAAGCCGTATCATACCTGCTGACCGGGAGAAATTCTTTCGGGTCGTATTCGCCCTGCTTTGCTTTGCGGATGCGTTTGACATTTAACTGCAATGCTCCCTGAAAGCTTGTTACGTCGCCTACGACATTCAAATAATCCAGCTTTTCAAAATCATCGATTCCAAGGGAACCTGGATCCCATATTTTTGCATCCAGCGTTCCCGTCTTATCCTGCAGGGTCAGCGACACAAATGGCTTGCCTGCCTTTGTCAACGACGGCTGTTTGTTTTTACATAAATAAATCTCATTGATACGTTCACCTTCACGTAAAGTTTCTATATAACGCATTTTTCTGCCTCCATATTTATATTTCCCGCTTGCTGCGTCCGCAGGGCACGCACGTCCCTGCCTGTTTTTTCATCTTAATACCCCAACTTCTACCGTACAGGTAAACTTCTTATACCCCTGCGCATTCTGCCGGTTTGCGGTAATTTTTACCTCTTCGCCTTTTTTCAGCTTGAGCAGAATCTGCTGATAATCTCTCATAGAAGATACTTCCTCCTTGTTGATGGCTACAATGACATCCCCTGTCTGCAACCCTGCCGTCATAGCCGGAGAATCTACGACTGCTTCTTTCACATACACGCCTTTGGGAATGTCATATTCCTCTGAAATCGCATCCGTTACCGTACTGCCCCTGATCCCGATGTATGGGACGTTCAGTCCGTTTGACAGCAGCTCAATAATATCCTTTAATTCAGAAATCGATACCGCTGTCAGCGTATTCTGTTCTTTCTGAAAATTGGAGGATTTCAAAAACAGCCCGATCACTTCCCCGTCCGTATTGACCAGCACCCCGTTCCCTTTTGTATTTGCCACGATATTCGTTGTAAATACTGTATAATTCCGGTCATCCGTTGTAATCGTATTCGCTACCGAAGTGATATTTCCAGTCAGTATGGAATAATTCGTACCCAGCGGGCTTCCGAGCGCGACTACGAGCTTGCCCTGCCTGAGATTCAGCGAGTTGCCCAATATTGCCGTTTCTATCTGGTTCATCGTCGCTTTTGCAATCTTTTCCACCGGTACGCCTAGTACCGCGATTCCTGTATTTCCGTCATATTTTTTCAAAGTCGCATTCTGAGTATCGTTATTGATAAATGTAACCCGGATCGATTTTACATCTTCAATCACCTGATATTCTGTTAAGACCAGCAGCTCTTTCTTGTTGTTTCCGATAATGAGCCCGGACGCCTGCCCGGTCGCTTCATATGGAGAATCAAAAATATCCACGCCCTCATGTACGCCTGTGACGGTAACGATTGATTTGTTGACCTCGTTGCCGATCTGGTACAACTGGTTTTGCAGTACCTGGTAATCGTTCAGCGTCATTTCTTTCTTTTCTGTAATGTACACCGTCTTTTGCTTCTCATCCTTTTTTTCAGGCTCCTTGTCATCCAAAGATGCCTCCTGTTCGGTATCCGCCTGCGTGTCCGCCTCATTTTCCTCATCAGAAAGCGTATCCTTTGGAATGCCGACCCACTGATCCTCCTTTGACGCAAACCAGGATTCTATTTTCGGCTGCAAAGCGCAAAAAACAAGGCATGAAACGAAACCAAACAGAATCGCATATCCAATCGTTGCCATACCCTTGTGCAATAGCTGTTTTTTATTGACCGGCTTATCTTTGATCTTCTCTTTTATAAAATGCTGCTCATCATTTTTATATGGCATGAAAAAACCCCTCTTTCCAATACCCAATACCTGCCCATTACACTTTTGTTTTTCAATACCTTATGTAAAGATTATACGAGGATTTGCCATATATTTCAAGAAATTTAGTAATTTTTTGTGATTCTGTTTCAGAATTCGTTACTTTTCACACCCAGACCTTTGCACTCCGCTGCAAAGGTCGTGAGAACGTGTAAATTCAGCCTAGAAGGCATCCAGTCCTTCGCCAAAGGCGAATTTTCAATGGACTGGATGCCGTTACTTTTCACAGCACAGCCGTTTTTTGGCTGGGGTGTGAAAAGTAACCAGAATTCTTAAAAATATTACTTTTCACATCTGATAGAATAGGTTAAAATGGGATTAGCAGTTTTTGAACACCATATTAGAAAGGACTTTCCTTATGAATAAAAAAGTGCTCTATACTTTAGAATACAATAAAATTGCGGAACAGCTTGCATCTTATGCCTCTTCTGACTGGGCAAAAGAACACTGCCTGCATCTAAAACCAATGACTGACCAGGCGCTGATCGAGCAGGCACAGGCGGAGACTTCTGCGGCACTGGCGCGCATTTACCGCAAAGGCAGCATCGATTTCAGCGGCATTCATAAAATCGGCATGTCCCTAAAACGCCTGGAAGTCGGCGGCGTCCTCAGCATTGAGGAGCTTCTGCATATCGCTGCTTTGCTGGACACCGCAAAGCGCATAAAGGCGTATGGCAGAAATGACCGTGAAAACGTCTCTGACGATGTGCTGGATCCCATATTCCAGGCAGTCGAACCGTTAACACCGCTGTGTTCAGAGATCAGACGGTGCATCGTCTCAGAAGAGGAGATCGCGGACGATGCCAGCAGCCAATTAAAGTCCATCCGCCGCAGTATCCAGGGCATGAATGGGCGCATACACAACCAAATGACAAAAATCCTGAACAATTCTACAACAAGGAGCTATTTGCAGGATGCCGTCATTACAATGCGCAATGGCCGCTACTGCCTTCCGGTCAGGGCAGAATACAAAAACCAGATTTCCGGCATGATCCACGACCAGTCCTCCTCTGGCTCCACGCTGTTTATCGAACCGGCGAGCATCGTAAACCTGAATAATGAATTAAAAGAGCTTTATTTAAAAGAACAGGAGGAGATCGACCGGATCATTGCCGACCTGAGCAATCAGGTCGCCGGCAGCAGCGAAACGCTGTTAAGCAACTATAAGCTGCTCACTACGCTGGACTTTATTTTTGCAAAAGCAAAGCTGGCGCAGGAGCACAACGGTGTAGCACCGGAGTTTAATACGCAGGGACGCATCCGCATCCGACGCGGGCGCCATCCTCTGTTGCATAAAAAAACAGTCGTCCCGATCGACGTGCGCCTGGGCGATGATTTTCAGCTTCTTGTCGTAACCGGGCCGAATACGGGCGGCAAGACTGTTTCGCTCAAAACAGTCGGGCTGCTGACGCTGATGGGCCAGGCAGGGCTTCATATTCCGGCGGGCGACCGTTCCCAGCTTGCAATTTTTGAAAATGTATATGCGGACATCGGAGATGAGCAGAGCATCGAACAAAGCTTGAGCACCTTTTCCTCTCATATGACAAATATTGTCACGATAATAAAAAAAGTAACGCCGAATTCCCTCGTGCTGTTTGATGAGCTTTGCTCCGGCACCGATCCGACCGAAGGCGCCGCCTTAGCGATCTCGATTCTGTCCAGGCTGCTTTCGCGCGGCGTGCGCACGATGGCGACGACACATTACAGTGAGCTGAAAGTATTTGCTCTCTCTACCGAAGGCGTACAAAACGCCTGCTGCGAATTTGATGTAGAAAGCCTCAGCCCTACGTACCGCCTTTTGATCGGGATTCCGGGCAAGAGCAACGCCTTTGCAATCTCTGGCAAGCTTGGCCTGCCGGACGATATTATTGCGGACGCCAGGACGCAGATTACTGCAAATGAACAGAATTTTGAAGACCTGATCGCAGACCTTCAAAACAGCCGGGCAACAATCGAAAAAGAACGGCTGGAGATCGAACAGTATAAGCAGGAGCTTGCCAGGCTGCAGAAGCAGGCGGAAAACAAGCAGGAAAAGCTGGACAGCCGCCGCGATAAAATTATTCAGGAAGCAAACGAGCAGGCACTTGCCATATTAAAGGAGGCAAAAGACGCCGCAGATGCCAGTATCCGTAATTTCCATAAGTTTGGTACGACAAATCCATCTGCAAGCGACCTTGAAAAAGAGCGTGCCGCACTGCGCGGAAAAATGAACGAAACAGAATCCCGTATTGCAAAAAAACAAAAACAGCCGGCAGCCAACAACAAAATCCCAAAGAACCTGATTTTGGGAGATTCTGTAAAAGTACTGAGCATGAACCAGCGCGGCACTGTCGTCACGCTGCCAAATGCCAAAGGAGATTTGTTTGTACAAATGGGCATTCTGCGAATCCAGTCCAATATTAAAGACCTTGTATTAATCGAAGATGAGCCTGCCTCTTCTTCCAAGAAATCATCAAAATCCGGTTCCGGCAAAATACGCATGTCCAAAGCCTCCAGCATTTCCGCTGAGATTATGCTGATTGGTAAGACGGTAGACGAGGCGATTGTGGTGCTGGACAAATACCTGGATGACGCTTACCTCTCCCATTTATCTACCGTCCGCGTCGTACACGGCAAAGGAACCGGTGCGCTGCGCAACGCTGTCCATCAGCACCTGCGCCGGATTAAATATGTAGATTCTTTTCATCTCGGCGAATTCGGCGAGGGCGATTCCGGGGTAACGATTGTAGAGTTTAAATAAATATTGCAAAGGAGGCTATATGGCAACGAAACAAAAAATCCTGATCGTAGACGACGACGTAAATATTGCAGAGCTGATCTCGCTTTATCTTACAAAAGAATGCTTTGAGACAAAGATCGTCAACGACGGCGAAGAAGCGCTCACCGCCTTCCAGCAGTTTGTCCCGAACCTGATCCTGCTTGACCTGATGCTGCCTGGCATCGACGGTTATCAGGTCTGCCGCGAGATCCGTGCAAAAAGCAACGTCCCGATTATCATGCTGTCGGCAAAAGGGGAGATCTTTGACAAAGTACTGGGACTGGAGCTGGGCGCTGACGACTATATTATGAAGCCTTTTGACTCCAAAGAAATGGTTGCGCGCGTAAAAGCTGTCCTGCGCCGCTACCAGCCGGTAAAGCCTGAGGCATCGCAGCCTGCCCTCAAGCTTGTGGAATACCCTGGCCTGGTGGTCAACCTGTCCAACTACAGCGTGGAATACAACGGCAAGCTGCTGGACATGCCGCCGAAGGAGCTGGAACTGCTCTACTTTCTGGCTTCCTCACCAAACCAGGTATTCACACGGGAACAGCTTCTGGACAATATCTGGGGCTATGAATATATCGGCGACACCCGCACCGTAGACGTCCATGTCAAGCGCCTGCGTGAAAAAATCAAAGACACCGGGCAATGGGGGATTGCTACCGTCTGGGGCATCGGATACAAGTTTGTCGTCAAATAACCCGCTAACAGACCTGCCTATGTGTAAAAAGCAGCCAGAAAGGAAATGCATGACCGCATGAAACGCACACTCTATTTAAAATTTTTAGCCGGCTACCTGGTTTTTGGCATTCTGGGCTTTATCCTCGTCTCTACTGTGACGAACCACGCCCTGCGAAACCAGGTTGAGGCTTCGGAGGCACGCACACTGTATGCCGAATGCACCGAAATCGCCTCGCATTATGCTTCTGATTATTATAAAGGCACGATGGCATTATCCGACCTGCAAAGCCACCTGGAAACGATCAGCCATTATATGAATACCCAGATCAAGGTCATTGATGTCTCAGGACGGATTATTATTGATTCTGACAATTCTGCGGCATCTGGCCAGGAAGCAGTTATCAGCGGCTTTAATATCTCCGACTTTGGCAGCAAATACTATATGGCCAATCGGTTTTACGATACTTTTTCCGAACGCCACCTGACGGTATTTGCCCCGATTACCCCCAGCTACCGGGTACGCGGATACGTGCTTATACATAAGCCGCTTTCGGATATTTCAGCCTACAGCTATGAGCTTTTAAATATCGTGTATATCACGCTGCTGCTGCTGTTTTTGCTGGCGTTTATTTTGCTGCTGCTGTTTTCCCTGCTTATATACCGCCCGATCCGAAAAATGTCGTCTGTCGCGGACGCCTATATCGACGGGGATTTCTCGCAGAAAATCAATATCCATACGCAGGATGAGCTCGGCCATCTTGCGGCTGCTTTTGACTATATGGCAAATGAATTAAATACGCTGGAAGACGACCAGCGCAAATTTGTATCCAATGTCTCCCATGACTTCCGCTCCCCGTTGACTTCGATCAAAGGCTATATCGAAGCGATTCTGGACGGTACGATTCCCTATGAGATGCAGGATAAATACCTGAATATTATCCTGTTTGAGACAGAACGGCTGAACAAGCTGACCAGCAGCCTGTTGGAACTGAATAAATTCGGCTCTCACGGCAAGACGATCCTGTATATGAAAAGCTTTGACATCAACTATATTATCCGCATGACCGCGCTGGCTTTTGAAGGGCGGTGCAGCGATAAGCATATGTCCATCGAGCTGATCCTGTCCGGGCAAAACCTGTATGTAACCGCAGATATGGCAAAAATCCAGCAGGTCATCTACAACCTGACGGACAACGCCATCAAATTCAGCCATCCAGACTCGTCCATCACGATCGAGACAACCGAAAAAAACGGCAAAGTATTCGTATCCGTCAAGGATTCCGGCATCGGCATTCCAAATGACAGCCTGAAAAAAATATGGGAACGTTTTTACAAAACGGACTTATCCCGCGGCAAGGACAAAAAAGGAACCGGGCTGGGGCTTGCGATTGTCAAAGAGATCATCCAGGCACATGATGAAAATATCAACGTCATCAGCACCGAGGGCGTCGGTACAGAGTTTATCTTTACGCTGTCCCTTTCCAGAGACTGATCTGTGCAGATAGCGGCGGAAACGAAAAAACTGCCGGAAAAGCAGACATTTCACATCCGCTTTTCCGGCAGCTATTTTTTCTAACAACTCTACCGATAATATTTCAATCACAAAATTACACCAATTCAATAATTACCTGCATAGCGCCGTCACCTTTACGCTGGCCAAGTTTTACAATTCTTGTATATCCGCCGTTCCGGCCAACATATTTTGGTGCAACCTCATCGAACATTCTGGCAATCATGTCTACTTCTTTTTTATCCTTCCGCTTATTGGAAGTAACCACCTTGCCATCCTTTCTTGTCGTTGTGGAGCTTGTTACAGGATAGAGAATCTTCAGCATTTCCCTTCTCGCATGAAGACGGGACGGCTTATCTTTCTTAACGGTCTTGTCTACTTCATCATAGACTGTCCTTCTCTTGCCGTCTACAACTTCTTTTACTCTCTTGCCGTTTGCATCTTTACGCGGAACCTTTGCCTTTACCGTAACTTCTTCAAAGTTATCCTTTTCACGGACAGCCATTGCAACCAGCTTTTCTGCAATCTTGCGGACTTCCTTCGCCCTTGCTTCTGTCGTTACGATCTTTCCGTGATACAGCAACTGTGTCACCTGGTTACGCAGTAAAGCTTTTCTCTGGGCAGAATTTTTGCCCAATTTTCTATACATTGCCATTTTTATTTCCTCCAAATCGTGGTACATTCGGCAGCACACTTTGGGATTACCTGCCGGATGCTGATATTTTCATGTCAATTCGCCACTCGGCAAAGCTGGCTTTTTTCTTTGCCGGAACGACCGGTCTGCACGCTTATGGCATTACCAGCCCAGCCTTTTTGGTCTTTTTTATTCATCTCCTGGATTCAACTGAAGCCCTAACTCCTTCAGTTTTGCCAATACCTCTTCTAAAGACTTACGTCCAAGGTTACGAACCTTCATCATATCATCCGGCGTCCGGTTCGTCAGCTCTTCCACCGTATTGATACCGGCACGTTTCAAGCAGTTGTACGAACGCACAGACAATTCCAGTTCATCAATGTTCATTTCGAGGACTTTTTCCTTCGCGTTGTCTTCCTTCTCAACCATGACCTCTGCTGTCTTCGCATTTTCGGACAAGTCGATAAAGAGATTCAAATGTTCACTTAATACCTTAGCTGCAAGGCTTACTGCCTCATCCGGCTCCAATGTCCCATTTGTAAATACTTCCAGTGTCAGCTTATCATAATCCGTGATCTGGCCGACACGTGTATTCTCAACCATCAGGTTTACACGCTCTACCGGCGTATAAATGGAATCTACGGCAATGACGCCGATTGGAAGCTCCGGATTTTTATTTTTATCTGCGCTGATGTATCCACGCCCTTTTGTAATCGTCAGTTCCATATACAGCTTGGAGTCCGCCCCGCCGTTTAAATGGGCGATCTCCAGCTCTGGATTCAGGATCGAGATATCCGTATCTACCTGGATATCTGCGGCTGTGACTACACCTTCACCTTCAAATTCGATGTAAGCAACTTTAGACTCGTTTGTACTGCTGGTATTTTTCAATGCCAGATTCTTAATGTTCATAATGATCTCAGAAACGTCTTCCTTTACACCCGGAATGGAACTGAATTCATGCAGAACACCATCAATCTTTACCTGACTTACGGCTACTCCCGGAAGGGAAGACAGCATAATTCTCCTCAGAGAATTACCGAGCGTCGTACCATAGCCCCTTTCCAGAGGTTCTACTACGAAACGGCCGTACTTTTTGTCTTCGGAAATTTCTGCAATTTCAATATTGGGTCTTTCAAAATCGAACACTACCAAGTCCCTCCTTTTCGGATCAAGTGTGCATTACATCAATTATTTCGAATATAACTCGACAATGAGCATTTCCTTTACAGGCACATCGATCATTTCACGGGTAGGCAGCTCCTTTACCGTTCCCTGCAAATTATCCAGATCTACGTCAATCCATTCCGGTACCAGCCTGCCGGCAGTCACCTCGACGATATCCTTCATTCTCTGAATGCTCTTTTTACTTTCTTTAATTTCTACTACATCGCCTGCTTTTACACAGTAAGATGGGATATTGACCTGCTTTCCGTTTACTAATACGAACTTATGCCCAACGATCTGTCTTGCTTCCCTGCGCGTTCTTGCATAGCCCATACGGAATACGACATTATCCAGCCTGGACTCCAGAATGGTCATCAGGTTGGTACCTGTCATCCCTTTCATCCGGTCTGCTTTTTCATAATAGTTGTGGAAAGGCTTTTCCAATACGCCATAGATAAATTTTGCCTTCTGTTTTTCACGGAGCTGCAACGCATACTCGGACATTTTCCGGTTTGTTCTTTGCAGTGTCCGTTTGGATTTTTTATTATAACCCAAATAACTTGGCTCCAGGCCAAGCGATCTACATCTTTTCAGTACAGGTACTCTATTTACTGCCATCTTCGTCTATCCCTCCTAATTAAACTCTTCTGCGTTTTGGCGGACGGCATCCATTATGAGGAACCGGAGTTACGTCTCTGATGGAAGTAACTTCAAGCCCAC
This sequence comes from uncultured Eubacterium sp., assembly GCA_947178105.1. Taxonomy (GTDB): domain Bacteria; phylum Bacillota; class Clostridia; order Lachnospirales; family Lachnospiraceae; genus Eubacterium_J. The sequence continues at coordinate 14,805 of CAMWXD010000004.1, forward strand.
ATGCAGAAAGCGCGCGGATTGCCGCTTCTCTTCCTGACCCTGGTCCTTTTACCATGACATCAACTGTTTTTAAACCGTGTATAAGAGCTGCTTTTGTAGCTGTCTCTGCTGCCATCTGTGCAGCATACGGAGTAGATTTCTTTGAACCTCTAAATCCAAGGCCGCCTGCGCTTGCCCAGGATAAGGCATTTCCTTCAGTATCTGTGATTGTAACAATTGTATTATTAAAAGATGACTGAATATGTGCCTGACCACGTTCAACGTTTTTCTTAATACGCTTTTTTGTTACTTTTTTTGCAACTTTCTTAGCCATTTCTAAACTAACCTACTTTCTGTGATTATAATTTCGCAACTTTATAGTTGATTCTTATTTGTTATTTTTTCTTATTTGCAACAGTTCTCTTAGGACCTTTTCTTGTTCTGGCATTCGTCTTGGTCTTCTGGCCGCGGACAGGAAGTCCTTTTCTGTGACGGATTCCGCGATAGCATCCGATTTCCTGTAATCTCTTAATATTCAGGGCGATTTCTCTGCGCAGATCGCCTTCTACAGTCTGTGATTCATCGATCACAGCGCTGATGCGCTTTACTTCCTCGTCTGTCAGGTCTCTGCAACGAGTATCAGGGTTTACTTTTGCTTCTGCAAGAATACGGTTTGAGCTTGCCCTGCCAATGCCGTAGATATAAGTCAAACCGATTTCCACACGTTTCTCTCTTGGTAAATCTACACCTGCGATACGTGCCATGTGTACTGCACCTCCATAATTCTTAAATTCGTATAATGTTTGTGATTTTCCTGAAATTCCCTCTTCAGCGCGGACTATGCAGCTCCGGCTGCCCGGCCTGAAATGTGTGTATAGCCCGTCAATTACTGACACTTTTTACCAGTATCCCCTCGGTATAAAAGATACCGGCTCCAGCAGTGCCCGCTGCTTATTATGAATCAGCAGGAAACCCTGCCGACAGCCGCACATAATAAAAAATCATTGGATCGCTCGCAGACCTGCTTGTCTGCTGCAAACAGCCGTGCTTATCCCTGGCGCTGTTTGTGTTTTGGATTTTCGCAGATAATCCGAATACTTCCTTTTCTCTTGATTACCTTGCATTTTTCGCAAATTGGCTTAACTGATGATCTTACTTTCACAGCAAATCCTCCTTTCCTTACGCTTGCAGCCGCCTGCCGTTATTCATCGGCACAGCGCTCCAAGGTTCATTCCAAAGCGTTCAGCCCACATTATAACACGGTGTTCCAAAAATTGCAACAAAAAATTTTAAATAATCCCTAGTTCCTGCACTCTGCCATACACTTTTTCAAACACATGCCGCAGCTCCTTGTACCGGCTGCCTTCCGCCAGCTTCATAAAAGCGTCTTCGTCAAATTTCAGGTCTGTATATTCTATATATTGAAAAGCAAGCTCACGGATCGTCTCTTTCGTATTAAACATCTGGCTGAGCGTATCTCCCGCTTCGATCTTAAAATAATCCGCCACCAGCGCACAATTTAAGTCAAACATCGGCGCAACCGCTTCCAGCCTGCCCGTATCATTATCCATCATAAATCCATAATTCTGCGTATGCCTGTCTGTATTGATAATAATATAATCAAGCACCGGTATACATGCAAACTTGCTTCCCCAGCGTTTCAGGCATAATTCCCTGAAATCGATCTTGCGCCGCTTACAGTAATCCATGACCTCCCATGCTTCGATAAAGGACTGATCTTCCTGCACAAAATTCTGGCAGATCGATACATACGCTGTGCCGCGCGCCGTTTCTTTAATGTCGCTGAGATACACGATGCTGTCCAGCCGGTTTTCAAAGCATTCCAGTATTTCAGACGCCAGCACTTCCATCCTCGTATTGACATATTCATTCGTCTTATCCGACTTTAGTAAATATAAAGTATCCCCCAAATACACCCAGCCCTTGCGGAAAAGCCCCTTTGTCGTCAGCTCGGGGCAGATCGGATTCGTTGTGATCGTAGGGCAAAAGCCGCTTAGGGACAGGTCTAAAATGTCGCTGAGCTTGTTCTGCCGGATATTGATTTTCGCCCAGTCTGCTTTTTCCTCATCCTCTTTCACCCAGTAGCTGTCTACAATCGACACCCCTTTACATTTGATACAGATATTGACCCTGTTATCTGTGGAATCCACCTGCGGGATCTGGAACGCAGCATAGATCTGTTTTGCATTATCCCTCGACAGAGACAATACCCTGCTGCTTAAATATGCTTTTACCTCTTGAATATTATGTAAAATATCTTTCATTTTCGTTGAAAGTTTTATATTCGACCGCAGGCAATATGGGAGCAGGTCATTGTGGATTACTTCTACCACAAAATCTTCCAGGTCAAAATATAATACTTCTGTATTTTTTAACATCAAATACATGACATTTCATCTACCTTCTCTATTGATTCCTATTTATTTCTTTTTCTTGGAGTCATCCTTTCCCTTTTTCCCTTTTACTCCCTCTTCTTCTTTCTTTGCTTTCTTTGCCTTTTTATATCCGTTAATATCATATTTTTCTTCATATTCTTCAAAATAAATCGCATAATCCGAATTCTTGCGTTTCCGTACGCTCTTTACATAGCCATGAATATCAAACTCTGAATACCCCAGTTCAATCATTGCTACTGCGACATTGGAACAGTGCGCGCCGATACGTTCCAGGTTTGCCAGCAGGTCGTTAAAGGCAAATCCCTGCTTTAGCTCGCATTTGCCATGTTGCAGCCGCTTGATATGCCGCAGCTTTAACTCATCGCATAAAATACCGATCAGCTCGCGCAGCGGCTCCACACGGTATGCCGTATCCTGGTCATCCTCCATAAACGCATTGACCGTCAGGTCCACAATCTCCAACACCGCAGACTCCAGCACGCCCAGCTCATACATTCCTTCTTTGGAAAATGACGTCTTTTTCTCATACAGTTCATTTGCAACCTTAGATATATTGCTGGCATGGTCGCCCAGGCGTTCAAAATCACTGAGCGTATGCAAAAACTTGGAAACCTCGCTGTTTTGCGCAATCGTCATCTCGCGCCCGGTAAGCTGCATCAGATACGTCCCCAGCTTATCCTCGTACTTATCAATCAGGTTCTCCTTTTCCTGTATTTTTTGATATTGCTCTTCCTGATAATCTGTCAGCAGCCCAAACGAAGATATAATATTTTTTTTGACCTTTTTTGCCATGCCGTTCATTGCCTGGTGGCTCTGTGCGATCGCAAGCGGCGGATAAGCCAGAAATCGTTCTTCCAACAGGTCAAAATCCGCCTGGTCTTCCTTATCCTCCTGCGTATCCCGCACTAAGAGGAACACCAGTTTCTCGATTCCTTTGATAAACGGGCTCAGCACCAAAATAGTCGCCATACGGAACACCGAATTTAACAGCGCGATCCGAATCGGGCTCATCACCATGTCCATAAATGAAAACCGGACAACCACATTGACTGTATAAAACACCGTAGACCAAAGCAGCATACCGAACAAATCATTGATCAGGTAGATCAGCGCTGTCCGCTTTCCATTTTTATTCGTACCAATGGAGGACAGCAGCACCGGACATGCCGCGCCGACGCCAATTCCCATCGTAATCGGCAGAGCCGCCGCAAAAGTAATCCCGCCAGTCACCGACAGCGCCTGCATAATACCGACTGAAGCAGAAGCACTTTGCAGCACTGCCGTAAACAGGATACCAACCAAAATGCCCATAAACGGATTTTTAAACATCGTCAGCGCATTGACAAAATGCGTATTGCTTTTAAGCGGTGACACAGCCCCGCTCATCGTCTGCATTCCGATCATCAAAATCGAAAACCCAAGCATAATGTCCCCGACGTTGTGGTACGACGCTTTTTTTAAGAACATCTTAAAAATAATACCGATCACTGCAACAACCGCAGAAATCGTCGCCGTTGACAAAAGCTGCGCAATCCCGCCAGTCCCCTCAATATAAGACAGGCAGAGGATCCATCCGGTAATGCTCGTCCCGATGTTGGCGCCCATAATAATCCCAATCGCCTGGGATACCTTCATCATCCCTGCATTGACAAAGCCTACGACCATAACCGTGGTAGCCGAAGACGACTGGATAATTGCCGTCACCGCCATTCCCAGCAGAATACCTTTCAGCGGCGTATTCGTCAGCCTGTACAAAATCAGCTCCAGCTTTTCACCTGCCGCTTTTTTTAAGCCGTCCCCCATCAGGGACATCCCGAATAAAAACAGCGCCACTCCGCTTAGCAGAGATAAGATCAGTGTAAATCCTTCCATATTCTTATTTTCCTCTTCATCCGTAACAACTTCTTCCTTAATAATTTACATATCTTTTACACATATTTTACATTCTAACACATCTGATTGTAAAATGGAAGAAAAAGACTGATTGGGAAATAAAAAACAGGCTGTCAGAATCTCACACTTCCTAACAGCCCGCTGTCCTGTAAAAGAAACGCTTTATTTATCTCTCCAGATAATACGCCCCTTCGTCAGATCATATGGTGACATCTCAATCGTCACTTTATCGCCCGGCAAAATGCGGATAAAATTCATCCGCAGCTTCCCGCTGATATGCGCCAGAATCTGGTGCCCGTTTTCCAGCTCTACCTGAAACATTGCATTCGGCAGCTTTTCCACTACCTTTCCTTCTACTTCTATTACATCTGCTTTAGACATTTTCATTCCTCCATAAAATAGATTCCATTTTGATTCATACTCCTCTATACCGCTAGGTACATATGGTTCAGATATTCCTCTTCTTTCTCTGTTACCGACAAAAGCTCCGGCCCGCTGCGTGTAATCAGTATCGTGTTTTCATAATGCGCAGACAGGGAACCATCCGCCGTCGTAACCGTCCAGCCATTCGGCGACCAGTTGACCTTCCATGTTCCGGCATTGATCATCGGCTCTACCGCAAGCGTCATGCCCGGGCGCAGCCGTATGCCCCGAAACCGCTGTCTGAAATTGGGGATTTCCGGCGGCTCATGCATCTTTCTGCCGATCCCATGGCCAACCAGGTCTCTGACAACGCCATAGCCAAACCGGTGGGCATAGTCGCCAATCGCCGCTGAGATATCGAAAAGCCGTCCTCCTGCCTTTGCATACTGCATACCTGCAAAAAAACAGAGCTTTGTCCTCTCGATCAGTTCAGCCGCCTGCTTTGTTATATTTCCGACGCCTACCGTCCTGGCGGCATCCGACTGATACCCTTTATAAATGACTCCCGTATCCAGACTGATAATATCGCCATCCCTGATCATCCGGTTTTTTGCCGGAATTCCGTGTACGACCTCATCATTGACGGATACACAGACAGAAGCAGGAAATCCCTCATAATTCAAAAAAGAAGGAATGCATCCATAGCTCCGTATTAATTCTTCACAAATACGGTCAATGTCCAGGGTAGACATTCCGGGCACTATTTCCCGGGCAAGCTCCTCATGGACCCTGCCCAGGATTCTGCCCGCCGTCCGCATCAGTTCTATCTCTTTTGCAGATTTTATCGACACTGGCATCTCTTATGCTCCCAAAATCCCTATAATCGCATCAAAGACTGCTTCCATCGGCTGTGTGCCGTCTACAGATTTTAAGATGCCCTGTTTCTTATAATAATCGATCAGCGGCTGTGTCTGGTCATGGTATACCGTCAGGCGCTTCTGTACGGTTTCCGGCTTGTCATCATCTCGTAATACCGTCTGTGCGCCGCAGGCATCGCAGACGCCTTCTGCTTTTGTCGGGTTAAACTCTACATGATAAGTAGCGCCACAGCTTAAACATGCCCGGCGTCCGCCCATACGGTTCACGATATTTTCATCTGGCACATCTACATCAATCGCATAGTCCATCTTCTGGCCGATTTTATTTAACGCTTCATCCAACGCTTCCGCCTGCGGGATCGTACGCGGGAAACCATCCAGGACAAACCCGTTTTTGCAGTCTTCCTGCTGGATCCGGTCCATAACAAGGTCACAAGTCAGCTCATCCGGCACTAACGCACCCTGGTCCATATACTCTTTCGCCTTCTTGCCCAGTTCTGTGCCGTTTTTAATATTGGCGCGGAAAATATCGCCGGTGGAAATGTGCGGGATTGTGTACTTTGCAGCAATCCGTTTTGCCTGGGTGCCTTTGCCTGCGCCTGGTGCGCCTAACATGATAATTTTCATAAATAAAAAACCTCCTGATTTGATTTTATTACAGTATATTCATCTTTTTTGTGAATACCGCACTGTTTATAACAACCATATCATAAATTGGGACTTTTTTCTACTGTAAAGTTACTGTTTTTGCGTATTCTTCTAAAGCGTGCCTGCATCAAGCTCCACTGGCTCAAAACTGCCAAGTGCCTGGTGATTCGTCAAGGTTTTGATAATTCTCCAGCCATTCCTACTGTTCACAGCGTTTTCCGGTACAGGACGAAACCCAAAATCAAGATATATTTTACAGGCAAGCCACGTTGTCGTTTGTGTCGGGATTTTCGCATGTGTATAGCCCAAGCTGCGCATAAGGCTAAGTACATGGGCTATTAACGGCTTAGACAAGCCCTTTCCCTGATATTCTCTGTGCACGGCAACCCAATGCAGCCAACCGTCGCCAGACTGGTCAATGCCCCTAATATCATAATAAGCTGTTGCTGTCGCTATTTTTTCACCTAGCGGATTTTCAATAAAAACCATACGGTTTACTAATGTATCCTCATTGCCGCCATAATATTTATCCCATACTTCCAGCCCCTGCTCATAATCTTTTAACTCTTTCGCTGATATTTCTATATTGATCCAATGTTCCCTGTCGCCGTCCTTGTAACACACAAACCGATAACCGTTTGGGAGCGGATACACCGGGAGCTGATTTAAATTACGTTCCAGCAGCAGCTCATAATATGGAATGCGGCTGTCATGATTGTCAAATTTTATTCCTGCACACATTTTTTAGTCCTCCATTGGTAACATCTAATCACAAAAAACCCATCTGCCATTTCTTTTCCCATTTTCCCTCTTAATGATTCCTTTTTTCTGCAACCCTACCGTTATCGTCTTTATTGTCCGTTCCGATTTTCCAATGCTTGCTGCCAGTTCTTTTTGGGTAATCTCTGGCGTTTTTTTAATGATCTTAAGTACCGCCATCTCTTCCAAAGTGCAATGATTGCACTTTGAATTCATAAGATTTGCACTTTGGGCTTTTTTCAATGCTCCAACATGCAGGTCACGGTTTTTTAGCTCATAGTTTGTTCCAAGCAGCAAATTGTCAAAAAATTTTTCTAAATATTCAGTAGTCGCATAAACCCCTTCTTTCAGGTTGTTATAATTTGCACGCACCAGCGCATTTCTAAAGTACCAGGAATGATTGGAAAAAGCATCATTCTCAATTTCGAATCCAAAGGTTTTTAAATATTTGATCATAAATACAGCAGTTGTCCGTGTATTTCCTTCGCAAAAAGGATGGATCTGCCAGATATCCGAGGTGAATTTTGCAAGATGCTTTACCGATTCCTGCAAGGCAAGCCCCTGGTAAGAAAACTTCTTTTCTGTGTGAAAATCATATTCCAGGGTAGCCATGATACTGTCTGCGGCTGCATAAAGAACGGTTTCTCCATGCAGCACCCACTCCTGTTTTGTAATATTATAAGGACGTATTCTTCCTGCATGATCGTAGATTCCCAGAAATAGCCTCTTGTGTATCATCAAATACTCCGCTGGTGAAAACTGAAAGGTCTTCTCACTAAGCTCTTTGGCAATTCTTGCCGCTACCTTATCCGCCTCCTCTGTTTCCAGTTCAGCCTCCCTGCGGTTTTCCCTGGACTGATAATAGTTTTCAATCCTGTGCTGTGCGGTATTTATATCTATGCTGCCTTCAATATGATCTTTTGCCGTCTGCAATAAATATGCAGAAGTTTTCAGTCCATCCACGTCCTGTAGCCCAATCGCCGTCTTCCATGCATACGATTTTTCAGCTTTTCCAGGTTCCCCTTGCCTGATATACTGTTCCAGATCAAACTGCCATGCCCTGCCCCCGTTTCCGTTCTCCATTTCCGCTCCTTCCACGCAAAGAGAGATACAGCCGAAACTGTATCCCCCACAACCTCTATTCACTTAAGAAACCTTTATAATACCGCACAACCATCTTCGATTCAATCTGTTTAATTGTCTCGATCACGACACCTACGATAATGATAATGGAAGTCCCGCCAAACGATACATTTGCCTTGAACACGCCATTAAAGAAAATCGGGATGACCGCACAGATCGACAGCCCTACGGCACCGATAAATACGATATAATTTAAGATCTTTGTCAGATATTCACTCGTTGGTTTGCCCGGACGGATGCCAGGGATAAAACCACCCTGCTTTTTCATATTATCTGCAATCTCAAGCGGATTAAACGTAATCGACGTATAGAAATACGCAAATACAATCACAAGCACGAGATAAACGGCAAGCCCAATCGATAAAATCGGATTTGACGGGTCGCACCAGTTGCGCTGCTGCAAGCCATTTAATATCTTTCCGCCTATGCCTGTCCCGCCGTCTACGTTAAGCAGCGTACAGATGACAACCGGGAATTCCATAATCGACTGTGCAAAAATAATCGGGATAACGCCGCCAGTATTGACCTTTAACGGAATAAACGAGCTTTGTCCGCCGACCGTCTTTCTGCCCTGGATCTTTTTGGAATACTGAACCGGAATCTTGCGTTCTGCATCCTGCAATACAATGACAAAAACCACCGTCAGAAGAATGATCGCAAGAATCACGACAGCCGCAAGCACACCTCTGGCAATCTTCTGGTTCTTTACGAACTGTTCATACAGCGTCGACATATCAGCAGGAATTCTGGATACAATGTTGATGACCAGCACGATAGAGATTCCGTTTCCGACACCTTTTTCCGTAATCTGCTCACCAATCCACATCAATACTGCCGATCCTGCGGTCAGAATACATACGACCTGGATCACAGAAAATGCATTGTAATTGATCAGATAGCCCATTCTGCCGAATCCGATTGCCATTGCCACAGATTCAATCAATGCAAGCGCTACCGTCACATAACGGGTAATGCTTGCAATTTTCTTTCTGCCCTCTTCACCGTCACGCTGCATCTCCTCCAGCTTTGGAATCGCGATTGTGAGAAGCTGCATGATGATGGAAGACGTAATATATGGCGTGATACTCAATGCAAATACAGACATTTCATTGAACGACCCGCCGGTAATCGCATCAAAAAAGTTAAATGCCCCGTTCGTCTGTGAGCTGAACCATTCTGCAAATAATGCAGAGTCAATACCCGGACAAGGAAGCTGTGAGCCTAACCGGATCACGATTAGCATAAAAAACGTATATACCAATCGTTCCCGGATTTCTTTAACCTTAAATGCACCACGAAGTGTCTGTAACATTAGATCACCTCTGCTTTTCCACCAAGAGCCTCAATCTTTTCTTTTGCGCCAGCGCTGAATGCATTGGCCTGAACAGTGAGCTTCTTGGTTAATTCTCCATTTCCAAGAATTTTGACGCCGTCTCTTGGATTTTTAACGATTCCTGTTTCGATTAACGTATCTACGGTAATCGTAGAATCATTGTCAAATCTTTCAAGCTCCGATACATTGATTCCAACGATTATCTTAGAATTGATATTCTTAAAGCCTCTCTTTGGTAATCTTCTGTATAATGGCATCTGGCCACCTTCAAAGCCTGGCCTTGGCGCTCCTGAACGAGCTTTCTGGCCTTTGTGTCCCTTACCGGCTGTCTTGCCGTTGCCTGAACCATGTCCGCGTCCTTTTCTGAATCTATCTTTTCTCGAACCTTCTGCGGCTTTTAAACTTGATAAGTCCATACTGACACCTCCTTATTTCTGTATTATGCTTCTTCAACTTTTACATACGGTGCGATCTTACGGAGTGCACCCTGTGTCGCAGCATTGTCCGGGAATGTTTTCGTCTGATTGAGCTTACGGAAGCCCATCGATTCAATGATTTTACGATTCCTTGGCACTGCGCCGATTTTTGATCTGATCAGTGTTACCTTTAACATTTTCTCTGCCATTTCATGCCTCCTAACCTACAATCTCTTCTACAGATTTACCGCGGAGCTTCGCAACTTCTTCCGGAGATTTTAACTGAGCCAGAGCAGCAATTGTAGCAAGCACAACATTCTGCTTATTGTTAGATCCTAAGGATTTTGTACGGATATTTTGGATTCCTGCCAGCTCGCATACGCTACGTGCAGGGCCGCCGGCGATGATACCAGTACCTTCCGGAGACCTCTTAAGCAGTACGGTAGCACCTGTATGCTTGCCCAGAATATCATGTGTAATACTCTTGTTATCATCTAATTTGACAGTAATGAGTTTTTTCATAGCATCTTCTTTGCCCTTGCGGATTGCCTCAGGAATTTCTGCTGCTTTACCCATTCCTGCGCCTACATGTCCGTTGCTGTCACCAACAACTACTAAAGCTGAAAAGCGCATGTTTCGTCCACCCTTTACAACCTTCGTGACACGTTTGATTGCTACAACGTTTTCTGTTAACTCTAACTGACTAGCATCAATTATTTCACGTTTCATGTAACTGTTTCCTCCTACTTAGAATGTTAAACCAGCTTCTCTGGCTGCGTCTGCCAGAGCCTGCACTTTGCCCTGATAAATATATCCGCCGCGGTCAAAGACAACCTTTGTAATACCTTTTTCCAATGCTCTTTTTGCGATCACAGTGCCGACCTGTGCCGCAGCAGCGACATCATTTGTTTTTTCCACTGCTTCTTTTACGTCTTTATCCAGCGTGGAAGCCGCTGCGATGGTATTGCCAACTGTATCGTCAATGATCTGAGCGTACATATGATTATTACTTCTAAAAACTGCCAGACGCGGTCTTGCTGTTGTCCCGGAAATACGGTTGCGCAGTCTTCTGTGTTTATTTTCACGAACCTTAGCTCTTGATTCCTTTCTAACCATCTCTCGTCACCCTTTCATTTATTTCTTACCAGTCTTACCAACTTTACGCCGAATAACTTCATCCATATATTTAATACCTTTGCCCTTGTAAGGTTCTGGCCTTCTCTTATCTCTGATCTCAGCAGCATACTGGCCGACTTTTTCTTTGTCGATCCCTTTAATTGTGATCTTGTTGCCTTCTACTACTGACTCTAGCCCTTCTGGATCTTCCATAATCACCGGATGGGAATAGCCCAGGTTCAGAGTCAGCTTATTGCCGGATTTCGCAGCTCTGTAGCCGACGCCGTTTACCTCAAGCTGTTTTGTGTAGCCATCGGTAACGCCTACGACCATATTGTTGATCAGTGTCCTTGTAAGACCATGCAAAGATTTCATTTTCTTAAGATCATTTGGCCTTGTAACCAAAATCTGCCCGTCCTCCTGCTTAATCTCCATCTCAGACGGCAGCACTCTTTCCAATTCCCCTTTTGGCCCCTTTACTGTTACTTTATTATTTTCTGCAATCTCCACAGTAACGCCTGCCGGGACCGCGATTGGCATTCTACCTATACGTGACATGCCCGTACCTCCTGTTTATTCTGAAAAATTAACCGATTACCATACAAATGCTAATACTTCTCCGCCAACCTGCATCTTTCTCGCTTCTTTATCAGTAACAATCCCTTTGTTTGTAGAAAGGATTGCGATTCCCAAACCGCCAAGCACGGAAGGAATCTCATCCTTGCCGGCATATACACGAAGGCCTGGCTTGGAGATTCTCTTGATGCCTGTAATAATCTTTTCGTTTTTATCAGCGCCATATTTTAATGTGACACGGATCGCTTTGAAATTACCGTCATCAACGATATCATATTTCGCAATGTAGCCTTCATTTACAAGAATGTCAGCAATAGCGACCTTCATCTTGGATGACGGAATATCTACTGTATCATGTTTAGCAGTATTTGCGTTACGGATTCTTGTAAGCATATCTGCGATTGGATCATTCATTGTCATGATTGAATTTCCTCCTTAACTATTATCTGGGTGTCACTATTTACCAGGAAGCCTTCTTTACTCCCGGAATCTGGCCCTTATATGCCAATTCACGGAAGCACACACGGCAGATTCCGTATTTCCTTAATACAGAATGTGGACGACCACAGATCCTACAGCGTGTATACTCTCTGGTAGAGAATTTCTGTTTACGCTGCTGTTTTACTTTCATAGAAGTCTTTGCCATAATTTCCCTCCTGATTACTTTTGAAACGGCATGTTGAACTGAGCTAATAATTCACGCGCCTCTTCATCCGTCTTTGCAGTTGTTACAAAAATAACGTCCATACCGCGCACCTTGTCGATCTTGTCAAATTCTACTTCCGGGAAGATCAACTGCTCTTTGATGCCAAGCGCATAATTTCCCCTTCCGTCGAAAGAGTTTGGATTGACACCTCTAAAGTCACGTACACGAGGCAGTGCAAGGTTTACCAGGCGGTCTAAAAACTCATACATTTTCTCGCCTCTTAATGTCACCTTACAGCCAATCGGCATTCCCTCTCTGATCTTGAAGTTTGCGATTGATTTTTTGGATATGGTCTTGATCGGCTTCTGGCCAGTGATCAATTCCATATCGCTCATAGCTGCTTCTAATATTTTCGCATTTTCTTTTGCTTCGCCAATGCCCATGTTTACAACGATCTTATCCAGCTTTGGCACCTGCATACGATTTTTATATCCGAATTTTTTGATCATAGCATCTACGATCTCATTCATATACTGATCTTTTAATCTGCTCACGTTTGGACCTCCCTTCCTTCTTCTCGTGCTTAGTCAATAATGTCACCAGTAGATTTTGCAAAACGGACTTTTTTATCTCCGTCAAACTTAAATCCGATCCTTGTCGGCTGTCCCTTATGCAGATACATTACGTTCGAAATATGAATTGGCCCTTCCTGGTGTACAATCCCACCCTGCTGATTCTGCATAGATGGTTTTGTATGCTTGGTAATCATATTGATGCCTTCCACAAGCAGTGTATTTTTCTTGTGGTTTACAGCAATGACTTTACCTTCTTTATCTTTATCTCTGCCGGCAATTACTTTTACCATATCGCCTTTTTTTATTTTCAACATTGCCATCTTGCTACCTCCTATAATACTTCCGGAGCCAGAGATACAATCTTCATGAAATGCTTCTCACGAAGTTCTCTTGCTACCGGTCCGAAAATACGGGTTCCTCTCGGAGTCTGGTCATCTTTTATAATCACTGCGGCATTTTCATCAAAGCGGATGTAAGAACCGTCTTTACGTCTTGTCTCACGTACCGTACGTACAACCACTGCTTTTACAACATCACCTTTTTTAACAACGCCGCCTGGTGTTGCATCTTTAACGGTCGCAGTAATAATATCGCCAATGTGTGCATATCTTCTCGTAGAACCGCCCATAACACGAATGCAGAGCAATTCCTTTGCCCCGGTATTGTCAGCGACCTTGAGTCTGCTTTCCTGCTGAATCATGCTGGAATCCTCCTTGTACTATTATTTCGCTCTCTCAACGATTTCGACAAGCCTCCATCTCTTATCCTTAGATAGCGGCCTTGTCTCCATGACTCTGACGGTATCCCCGATCTTGCAGTCGTTGTTTTCATCATGAGCTTTTAATTTATAAGTTCTTTTAACGATCTTGTTATATAATGGATGTTTGACATTGTCTTTTACAGCTACGACAATCGTTTTCTGCATCTTATCGCTTACAACAACACCAACACGTGTTTTTCTTAAATTTCTGTCCACGATATCATTCTCCTTCCTGAGATCTAGGCATTCGCTTTTTCGGTAATGACTGTCTGAATTCTAGCAATATTTTTCCTGACTTCTTTAATTCTGCCTGTATTCTCCAACTGGTTTGTTGCGTTCTGGAATCTCAAATTGAAAAGTTCTTTCTTAGCCTCTGCTAACTGGGCGTTTAAGTCCGCCGGTGTCTGTGTCCGTAATTCTTCTAAATATTTACTTGCTTTCATTTGATTCACCGCCTTCTAAGTCTGCACGCGAAACTACTTTACATTTACAAGGTAATTTGTGTGTAGCAAGCCGCAATGCCTCTCTCGCAGTCTCTTCTGCAACTCCATCAATCTCGAATAATACACGGCCTGGCTTTACAACCGCTACCCAGTATTCCAAGGAACCTTTTCCTGAACCCATTCGGGTTTCTGCCGGTTTTGCAGTTACCGGCTTATCTGGGAATATTTTGATCCAGATCTTACCGCCACGCTTTACATAACGTGTCATAGCGATACGGGCTGCCTCTATCTGGTTGGATTTGATCCATGCTGGTTCCATCGCTACAATACCAAACGCACCGTTTGTGATTTTATTGCCTCTCGCAGCTTTTCCTCTCATAGAGCCGCGGAACTGTTTTCTATGCTTTACTCTTTTCGGCATTAACATAATTACTGAGCGCCTCCTTCCTTATTTCCCTTCGTCGGAAGAATCTCCCCTTTGTAGATCCATACTTTGACGCCTACTTTGCCGTAGGTCGTATCTGCCTCTGCAAATCCGTAATCAATATCTGCCCGCAAAGTCTGAAGTGGGATATTTCCTTCGGAATAAAACTCCGTACGTGCCATATCTGCACCGCCAAGACGGCCGGATACCGCTGTCTTGATACCAAGAGCGCCAGCCTTTAAGCTTCTGGACATGCAGGACTTCATCGCACGGCGGAAAGAAATACGGTTTTCAAGCTGCAAAGCAATATTTTCTGCTACGAGCTGCGCATCCTTATCCGGCTTCTTTACTTCTTTGATATCCACAATGAGCTTCTGCTTTTTGCCAAACTGGATATATTTCTGAAGCTCTGCTTTTACTTTTTCAATCTCAGTGCCGCCCTTACCGATGACAACACCTGGCTTTGCTGTATATATAATTACTTTTACACGCTCGGAAGCTCTCTCAATCTCAATTTTCGAAATGCCGGCTGCGTATAATTTCTTTTTCAGGAATTCTCTGATTTTATAATCTTCTATTAAACAGTCTGCGAAATCTCCCTCTGCATACCACTTAGAGTCCCAGTCAGCAATGACACCAACTCTTAAGCCATGAGGATTAACTTTCTGTCCCATGCTTTCCCTCCTTATCTCTCATTCAGCACAATGGTGATGTGGCTCATTCTCTTTTCGATCCTGTATGCACGCCCCTGCGCTCTTGGCCTGATTCTCTTCATTGTAGGTCCTTTATTTGCATAGCACTCTTCAATATACAGGTTATCAGCGTTCATCCCGTTATTGTTTTCTGCATTTGCAATCGCAGACCGTAATAATTTAGCTGTGATCTGAGACGCATAGCGCGGGTTGTAGTCTAAGATAGCAAGCGCTGTCTTTACATCTTTTCCGCGGATTGCATCTAATACAAAGCAAGCTTTCTGAACTGACACTCTTGCATAAGATAATTTTGCAGAAGGTCTGGTATCTTTCTTTTCATTTCTCTCTCTCTTAATTTGAGATCTATGTCCTTTAGCCATGAAATAGAGCCTCCTTTCCTAATCAGCGAATTATTTCACTCTTGACCTTTTTTCTTCTTTTACATGACCACGATAAGTTCTGGTAGCAACGAACTCACCCAGCTTATGCCCGACCATATCTTCTGTAACATATACCGGTACATGCTTTCTGCCATCATGCACTGCAAAGGTACGTCCCACGAATGACGGGAAAATTGTGGAACGGCGTGACCATGTCTTAATTACGGCATTATCACCTGCAGCGTTCAGAGCATCTACCTTTTTTAACAGGCTTTCATCTGCGAAAGGACCTTTTTTCAATGATCTTTTACTCATTACTATTCCTCCTATTTACTCTTCATTGCTCTGCCGTCACGTCTTCTTACGATCAGCTTATCCGAAGCTTTCTTTTTCTTACGTGTCTTAAGTCCAAGTGCCGGTTTGCCCCATGGCGTACTTGGGCCTGGACGTCCGATCGGAGCCCTGCCTTCACCACCGCCGTGTGGATGGTCATTCGGATTCATAACAGAACCGCGTACTGTCGGGCGGATACCCATATGACGCTTGCGTCCTGCTTTTCCAATATTGATCAGGTTGTGATCGCCGTTCCCTACAACACCGATCGTAGCACGGCAGTTCAGAGGAATCATTCTCATTTCACCGGAAGGCAGCCTTAACGTCGCATATTTGCCCTCTTTTGCCATAAGCTGTGCGCTCAGGCCGGCGGAACGTGCGATCTGTCCTCCCTTTCCCGGATACATCTCGATATTGTGTACCTGTGTACCAACCGGGATATTCTCAAGCGGCAGACAGTTGCCGACTCTGACTTCCGCCTGCGGGCCATTCATGATTTTCATGCCGTCTGTCAGCCCAGCCGGTGCAAGGATATATGCTTTCTGGCCATCTTCATAGCGGATCAGAGCAATATTCGCGGAACGGTTCGGATCATACTCAATGCCGATAACTTTTCCAGGAATACCATCTTTTCTTCTTTTAAAATCAACAAGCCTATATTTCTGTTTATTTCCGCCGCCGCGATGTCTGACGGTTATTTTACCCTGATTATTCCGTCCTGAATGCTTCTTTTTCGGTACCAGTAAAGATTTTTCAGGAGTCTTTTTTGTGATTTCAGAGAAATCAGATCCAGTCATATGTCTTCTGGAAGGTGTATATGGGTTATAACTCTTAATTCCCATGGTTGTTTCTCCTTTCAATGCTTTCTTATCGTGCAAGCTGCACATATTTTACGGATTTCTTTTGCCAGGCAGCTCCCGGCATCTTTTACAGTCCGCTGAAAATTTCAATGTCCGCGCTGTCCGCTGTCAACTGGACAATCGCTTTTTTTCTTGCAGCGCTTCTGCCAGTGACAGCGCCGCGTCTTCTCTTTTTGCCAGGAATATTCATCGTGTTGACTTTTTTCACTTTTGTCCCTTCGAACATTTTCTCTACGGCATCCTTAATCATTGCTTTATTTGCATCTGGATGCACATAGAACGTATATTTCTTGTCAGCCATGATATTCATGCTCTTTTCTGTAACCACCGGCTTGAGGATTACATCATAATATTGAATGTTTGCCATTATGCATACACCTCCTCGATTGCTGCTACAGCGTCCTTTGCCACAACCATCGTATTGTATTTCAAAATATCATATACATTGATCGTATTAATATACGCTACCTTTACGGTTGGAATATTTCTTGCAGACAACACAACATTTTCGTTGTCTCCGTTTATTACAACCAAAGCCTTTTCCGCATTCAGCGCTTTTAAGGCGCCTACCATTTTCTTTGTCTTTATCTCATCCAGCTTCAAATCATCCACTACGATAAATCTGTTTTCATTGACAACCGATGTAAGCGCTGACTTTAATGCCGCTCTCTTTTCCTTCTTATTTAATTTAAAAGAATAATCTCTTGGTGTCGGAGCAAATACAACTCCGCCGCCTTTCCACTGCGGAGATCTTGTGGAACCCTGTCTTGCATGGCCGGTTCCCTTCTGTCTCCACGGCTTTCTTCCGCCGCCGCGAACCTCAGAACGCGTCTTTGCTTTCTGTGTTCCCTGACGCTTGTTGGCAAGCTGCTGCAATACTGCCATGTGTACTAAGTGTTCATTCACTTCTACACCGAAGACCGCATCGTTTAACTCGATGCTTCCTACTTCCTTGCCTTCCATATTATAAACAGATACGTTAGCCATCTGTAAAATCCTCCTTTCCTGTTATGCGCTATTTATAAGATTTTACTGCTTCTTTGATGGTGACTAATGACTTCTTTGGCCCTGGTACGGAACCTTTTACGAGCAGCAGGTTCTTTTCTGCGTCCACTCTTACGATTTCAAGATTCTGTACTGTCACCTGCTCATGGCCCATATGTCCCGGCATTCCCTTGCCCTTAAATACACGGCTCGGCGAAGAACATGCACCGTTAGAGCCCTGGTGGCGGTGGAATTTGGAACCATGCGTCATAGGCCCTCTGTGCTGGCCATGTCTTTTAATAGCGCCCTGGAAACCTTTCCCTTTCGAGATTGCAGTAGCGTCCACTTTGTCGCCGGCTGCAAAAATATCTGCCTTGATCTCGTCTGCCAGCTTATAGTCGGCAGCGTTATCAAATTTGAATTCCCTTACGAATCTCTTGCCAGAAACACCAGCCTTGTCAAAATGGCCTTTTTCAGCCTTTGTCACGCCATGCCTGTTTCTGATTTCTTTTTTGCCGTTGGCATCCTTGTTGATGATCTTGTCTTTCTTATCAACAAAACCAACCTGTACTGCACTGTATCCGTCGTTTTCAACCGTCTTGATCTGGGTTACGACGCAAGGCCCTGCCTCTAATACAGTTACCGGAGTCAGCTCTCCGTTTTCATTGAAGATTTGAGTCATTCCGACTTTCGTAGCTAAGATCGCTTTCTTCATTCTTTTACCTCCTGTTATCCTACAGCGGAACGCAAGCTTGCCCTTTGGGCGGTTATGCGTTCATCCTAGAACAGTTAGTAACATAAGTGGAATACCGCTTTGCAGTATTGCTTCTATGATAAAAACCCTTCAGGATTGTTGCCCGATTCTGAAATAGTTACCTGTTTTTCTTATTTCATTTTAATATCGATATTGACGCCAGCCGGTAACTCTAATCTGGTTAATGCATCCACTGTCTTTTGTGTCGGTGCAATAATATCGATCAGTCTCTTATGAGTCCTCTGCTCAAACTGCTCTCTCGAATCTTTGTATTTGTGTACCGCCCGCAAAATCGTAATCACTTCTTTTTTTGTCGGAAGTGGTACCGGCCCGCTCACCTGCGCTCCGTTTTTCTTTACCGTTTCGATAATTTTCTTTGCCGATGCATCGATCAACTGATGATCGTAAGCTTTGAGTATGATCCTCATTGTTTGACTTGCCATAAAAAAAGTCGCCTCCTTATTCGCACTTAATGTACGACAAGCGGTGACTGTACACGAACCCGTGTGTATCTTTGAGATAACACACCATATTTCTGCTGCCTGGACAGCAGATATTCTAATCGTACAGTGACTTGTCGCCAGTTTCCTAACTTGACATTCGCTCCACGGAAAACCTGCCATCCAAAGGCAGCAACCTCACGCTTCTTCGCTATCATGTCACAGCACTTTGGATTATATATGATAAAATGTGGGAATGCAACATTTTTTTTAAAATTATTGTATTTTTTTTAATACAATCTTTGCCGCACCCCCTATTTTATAAATCCATACCCATATGCAATGCCGTATGCGTCACACGCAGCCCAGCCCTCAGCAAGCTTTGCAGACGCAGCCGCCTGTTTTCTTACGATTTGCGTCACATGAAAAGCGTGCTCTACGATCATTCCCGGAACACCGTTTTCATTTGCCCCGCGCAGCACTCCATAATAGTCGCTGCCCGAACTGCCGCGCCGATGGAATACCGTCCCCTTTGTCTTTGCCGAATCATTGATTGCAGATGAAAAAGCGGCTGCCTTGTTTTTGCTCCTTGTCGTAAACCCCAGCGTCTGAATGCCTGCTTCCTTATTATAAGCAGTCAGCCTCTGCCCTATGGTGTTTGCAATTTTCATCTCCCTGTCGCTTGCATGTGCAGCCTGGTTGACAAACACAGCAACTTTGTTGATCTTCTTCGGCTGGCTCCAGACCTTTGTCTGGCTGCTCGTAGAATTGGTATGCACAGATACAAACAAGTCGCATCCCTCTGTCTTTGCCACGTACCCCCGGACAGCAATATTTTTCTGGTCCAGGTTTTCATCCACGTATGTTTTCCCCTTATAATCCAGTTTGATCGTTTCGCTCTCCCTGGTCAGAAAGCTGTCGATCCCATACGCCTGCTTAAGCTCTGTTTGCAGCGCCTTCGCAACTTCGAGGTTAAATACTGCCTCCGAATACGGAAACCTCCCGTCATTGCCCGCCAGTTCATAATTATTGTTCAGCGTGCCGTAATGCCCTGGATCAATGCACACCTTGATATTAGAGCCAAGCACTGCTGCTTTATTCGTCTCCTCTTCATAAACAGCGCTGCGCGTATCGATTGTGCCGTCTGCCGACAGCGTACAGACTTTGTATTCATACTGCTGCGGCTCTGATGAGCTGAGACGGTCGGTATAAGAATACAGCGCGTCATCCACAACCCCGTCTGACTTCTTACTGGCAATCGTTTTCCAGACGCCACCGCCGGCACTGTTCCTAACACTGCGGCGCATAAGGTAATACTCCGCCACCGAATCGTCACTGAAATCATCCCAGGAGAGCCGAATGGCTTTGGACGACTGCTTGCCGGCGTTCAGCGCAATGCCAATGGCATCATCCAAATCCGTTGTTTTTGCATTTCCTGAGTCAGCTACAGCAGGCACTGCTTCCGCCATGCCCGCCGTCATCAAAAATGCAAGTAACATGCAGATCAGCTTTTTCTTCATAGTATCTGTAAACTCCTTCCTTTTATGTATATTTTTGCGTATTTTTCTTTTGTATCCTATCCGCCTTTCCAAATATATAGTACCTGATGGCTTCTGAAATGTCAACAAAGCGCACCTCTATGCTGTCCTAAAATATGTGAACCGTAATCATTGCACCACCAAAAATAAGCTTGCTGTACAGCCGATTATTTTATATAATAGGTTCGGACGATATATCTATACTTTGCCTGAAGGAACCCAAAAACCTGGAAATCGATTTTTCCGCAATGAACTTAAAATAAGGAGCCTTATTATGTGGATTGCAGACCAATGGAAAGAATATGAAGTCATCGACTGCTCAGACGGAGAAAAACTGGAGCGCTGGTGCCGTTATATCCTGCTGCGCCCAGACCCGCAGGTTATTTGGAACACACAAAAGACAGACAAGCGCTGGAATAAATTAAACGCACATTATCACAGAAGCGCAAAAGGCGGAGGAGAATGGGAATTTTTCGACCTGCCGCAGCAATGGAAGATCCATTACAGATCACTTACCTTCCACCTAAAGCCGTTCAGCTTTAAACATACCGGTCTGTTTCCGGAACAGGCAGTAAACTGGGACTGGATCGACTCGAAAATCCGCAGTGCAGACCGCCCTATCAAGGTGCTGAACCTTTTCGCCTACACCGGCGGCGCCACGCTCGCCGCAGCAAATGCCGGCGCAGAAGTGACACACGTAGACGCTTCCAAAGGCATGGTCGCATGGGCAAAAGAAAACGCTGCCGCTTCCCGCCTTGGCAGCGCACCGATCCGCTGGCTTGTAGACGACTGCGCCAAATTTGTAGAACGTGAGATCCGGCGCGGAAAAACTTATGACGCCATCATTATGGACCCTCCGTCCTATGGCAGAGGCCCAAAAGGAGAGATCTGGAAGATCGAAGACGCAATCTTTCCGCTGCTTAATGCCTGTACAAGGCTCTTAAGCAAGACCCCTCTGTTTTTCCTGGTTAATTCCTACACGACCGGATTGCAGCCAGCAGTGCTTGCCTATATGATCCAGACTGTCATGAAGCCATACGGCGGCATTACCGATGCACAAGAGATTGGGCTTCCGGTTTCCGCAAGCGGGCTGGTTCTCCCATGCGGCGCATCCGGGCGCTGGGAACTGACTTAAATAAAAGAGAATATAAAACAGGAGGCTGCCAGAATTTCTTTTCCAGCAGCCCCTTCCCATTATCCTTCATGATCAAACATCGGCGTAGACAAATATCTCTCCCCTGTATCCGGCAATACAGCAACAATCGTTTTCCCTTTATTTTCCGGCCGCTTTGCCAGCTCTGTCGCAGCCCAAATCGCCGCGCCTGAGGAAATGCCGACCAGGATGCCTTCCGTCCTGGCAATCTCCCTGCCCTTTTCAAATGCATCCTCATTTTCCACAAGTACAATCTCATCGTAGGCCTTTGTATTTAAAGTATCTGGCACAAAGCCCGCGCCAATTCCCTGGATCTTATGGGCGCCTGGCTTGCCTTCCGATAATACCGGAGACGCCGCCGGCTCCACTGCAACAACCCGGATGTCGGGATTTTTTGATTTCAGGTATTCTCCGGTGCCAGTAATCGTACCCCCGGTGCCAACTCCGGCTACCAGGATATCCACCTTGCCGTCGGTGTCCTTCCAGATCTCCGGCCCAGTCGTTTCCCGGTGCATCTGCGGGTTTAGCTGGTTGACAAACTGTCCCGGCAGAAAACTGCCTTCGATTTCCGCTGCAAGCTCATTCGCCTTTGCAATCGCCCCTTTCATGCCTTTGGTGCCGTCCGTCAGCACCAGCTCGGCACCATACGCTTTCATCAGGTTGCGCCGCTCCACGCTCATTGTCTCCGGCATCGTAATGATCACGCGGACGCCAAGTGCTGCCGCGATCGATGCAAGGCCGATTCCGGTATTTCCGCTCGTCGGTTCGATAATTACAGAATTTTCGTTCATCTTGCCGCTTTCCCATGCATCCAGCAGTATTTTTTTCGCAATACGGTCTTTCACGCTTCCCGCCGGATTAAAATACTCCAGCTTTGCCAGAAGCACCGCATCCAGCTCATTTTTTTTGCAGTACCTGCCAAGCTCCATGATCGGCGTATTTCCTACCAGCTCTGTAATATTTTTATAGATTCCCATAAAAAATCCCTTTCCATTCTGATCTATTTTCTGCGCTATTGCTTTCTTTTACGATTCTTTACAATCGCTTTCTGCTCTGCCTGTTGTCCGCTTTTTTATTTCACTGCTGCAAACGCTTCTTCCAGGTCTTCGATAATATCGTCAATATGCTCCGTCCCGATCGACAGGCGTATGGTATTTGGTTTGATTCCGGCGCTCAGCAGCTCCTCTTCATTCATCTGCGAATGCGTCGTGCTTGCCGGATGGATCACCAGTGATTTGACGTCTGCTACATTTGCAAGCAGTGAAAACAGTTCCAGATGATCTATAAAATCCCTTGCTTTTTGCGCGTCTCCCTTGATTTCAAAAGTAAAGATCGATCCGCCGCCGGCTGGGAAATATTTCCTGTATAACTCCTGCTGCTTCGGGTCTGTGCTGACCGAAGGATGATGCACTGTTTCCACCTGCGGATGCGCACTTAAATACTGCACCACCTTCAGTGCATTTTCCACATGCCGCTCTACCCGCAAAGACAAAGTCTCCAGTCCCTGTAAAAAGAAAAACGCATGAAACGGAGAAAGCGTTGCCCCGGTATCCCGCAGCAGTATGGCACGGATACTTGTGACAAATGCAGACGCTCCGACTGCCTTCGTAAAGCTGATCCCATGATAACTAGGATTTGGCTCCGTAAGCTGCGGAAACTTCCCCGATGCTTCCCAGTCAAAATTTCCCGCATCTACAATCACCCCGCCGATCGTCGTCCCATGCCCTCCGATAAACTTTGTCGCAGAATGCACAACAAGATCCGCGCCATATGCGATCGGCTGGACTAGATACGGCGTTGCAAACGTATTGTCAATCACTAACGGGATCTGGTGTGCATGTGCAATCTGCGCGATCCCCTCAATATCTGTCACATCCGAATTTGGGTTGCCAAGCGTCTCGATAAAGACAGCCTTTGTATTTTCCCTGATTGCAGCCCTGATCTCCTCAAAATCAGAAGGGTCTACGAACGTGGTTGTGATGCCATACTGCGTCAGCGTATGCGCCAGCAAATTGTAAGTCCCTCCATAAATATTGCGGGCTGCTACAATATGGCCGCCTGCCATTGCAAGATTCTGAATGGTATAAGAAATCGCTGCCGCACCCGAAGCCACAGCAAGCGCTGCTACTCCGCCCTCCAGCTTTGCGATCCGCTGCTCAAACACATCCTGGGTAGGGTTTGTCAGCCTGCCGTAAATATTTCCAGCATCCGCAAGCCCAAACCGCGCTGCCGCATGGTCACTGTTGTGAAATACATACGAAGTCGTCTGGTAGATCGGCACAGCCCGCGCATCCGTCACCGGATCCGGCTGTTCCTGCCCTGCATGGAGCTGTAATGTTTCAAATTTCAATTTCCTGTCGCCATATGCTTTTTTTGCCATCGTCTTTTCTCCTTCTGCCTGTGCTCTCTATCACAAATATGATTTGGTTTCTGATGAAAGCAAGTATATCCTAGTTTTCCTACTATGTCAATAGGAATTGTAAAAATCTTATGTATCTATTTCCATACAATTCCACAAACATTCGCTGCAAATAGAATTCCACAGCCGCGACACTGAAAAAAAATATGCATAGCAGCAGCTAAATCCCAGCCGTACTATGCATACATTCCTTCTTTGGGCACATTTGCCTTGCCTTTTCCCTATCGCAGCGCCACGCCGCCCCTCAGATGCTGTAATCCCCGTCCTTTTGCAGCTTCCATCCCATCAGGTCAGCCAGTGTAATGTGGTCGATCACGTCGTTTACAGCCTCATTCATTTTCCGGTACACAAGCACCGTTACACAGTCGTCGCTTTTATCACAACTGCCGATCTCAGAATCCAGGCACTCCACCGGTGCCAGGCTGCCTTCCGTAAGCCGCAGGATCATCCCCACCGTATACTCCTCCGCCGGCCGGGTGAGCAGATAACCGCCCTGTGGCCCGCGCACACTGCGTACGTATCCTGCTTTATTCAGTACTGCAATGATCTGCTCCAAATACTTATCCGATATTTCCTGCCTGGCTGCAATCTCCTTGATCCTCACCGGCGTTCCTGTATTATGCAGCGCCAGGTCGAGCATCATCCGCAGCGCATATCTTCCTTTTGTTGAAATCCTCATCATTTCCCTCCATACCTCTCAAATGACCTTATGCTCCATCCATTTCCCTCCAAGAAACCGAATGCCAAAGAAAATACTCCTGCAAATCCAGTCAATGCACATGCCGAGCCACACTCCCATCAGCCCCATATCCATCTGCAACACAAAAAAATATGACAACACGACACGGAACAGCCACATACTGAAAATACTGACTCCCATCGTATATTTCGCATCTCCTCCGCTGCGCAGCACCTGCGGCAGCGTAAAGCTGAGCGCCCAGAAAAATATGCTGAACACACAGAACAAACGGATAACGGCAATGCACATCTTCTTTGCCGCAGCCGACAGATGATACGCCTGTGCCACGGCAGGAATACTAGCATACACCCCGATATTCATAAGCGCAAGGCCCACAACCGCAATGCCAAGCAGCAGCTTAGCATACTGCTTCGCCTGCTCCTTTTCCCCTGCCCCCAGGCACCGCCCGATCACAGGAATGACTGCAAGCCCGATCGTATTGCCTGGAATATTTGCCACCGTAGCGACTGTATTTGCGACTGCATTCGCTGCAATCGCTGATGTGCCAAGTGTCGCCGTAAGACTGCTGACACAGAGCTTTCCGATCTGGAACATCCCGTTTTCCAGCCCGCTTGGAATGCCAATCATCAGGATCGGACGGATCTGGCTCCTGTCCGGCTTTAGGTCCGCCGCACTGTCTATACGGAACGGATTGTCTGGCTTTTGCTGCTGTATGGTAACCCAGATTGCCGAAAAAATACGGCCTGCCAGCGTTGCAAGCGCCGCGCCAAGCACGCCCATGTCCAGCCCATAGATCAGCAGCGCATTCCCCGCAATATTAATTACATTCATGACAAGGCTTGCTTTCATGCTGACCTTGCTGTTCCCCTGCGCACGAAACAGCGCCGCGCCCGCATTATATGCTCCCATAAACGGATAGGACACCGCACTGATCAAAAAATAAATCTGCGCATACCCCATTACCTGCTCGTCAATGGTTCCAAATATAAAACGCAAAATCCCCCTGCTGCCAATCATCGTTATCGCCATCACAGCGCCTGTACTGATAAAAAGCACACTGTATAACTGCGCGGCACATTTTTTCATCTGCCTGACATTATTCTGTCCCATATACTGGCTGACGACAACCGCCCCGCCAGACGCTAACGCTGACAAAATCTGAAATACAAGCACATTCAGCGTATCTACCAGGCTGACGCTGGATACGGCTGCTTCACTCACACTGGATACCATAAAGGTATCCGCCAACCCCATCGTAACCGCCAAAAACTGCTCCAGCAGCAGCGGCCAGATCAGCCGCGCCAACTGCCGCCTCGTATACAAAGGCATATCCCCATCTCCCCTCAACTGCTGTCCTACATCGCCGGATAAGAAGCGATCCCCAGGTACATACAGAGCATATACAAGATCAAAAGATGCACCGGATAAATCAGATAAAAGAAATATTTCAGCTTCCATCCGCGCCTGCCATTGTAAAATCCAATCGGCACAAACGCCAGCGGCGCTGTAAGCTCCCATGCAAATACAATACACCCTGCAACAATCTGCCATACCTTCTTCTTACGGCACAAATAGATCACGACAATGCAAAATACGCCGATCGCAGCATAATCTGTATTTGCAAGCTGGGCTGCCGCCATTCCCGCCGCAATCACTGCCCAGGTCAATACCGCCGCAATCGCCGGCCTGTCGCAGTACTGTTCTTTGGCCCATTCTATGCCGATCATTACTGCCACTCCAAAAAACAGCGTGAAAAACACATTTTGATAGCTAAACTCCAATACTGCCCCTTTAAACAGCAGGTCAAACGGAAGCTCCGAAACTGCCGCAAACAGCAAAAGCCTTCCTGCATATTTCATTCTGTTCCTTGTATGCGCCAACCCCTCTACCAGCAGAAAGCAATAAATCGGAAAAGCAATCCTGCCGATCATGCGCATGACATTATAGATGCTGAACAACTGCGCATTCCCAACAATCCACTGCTGCACTTCATTGACATTGCCAACGTCCAGGCTGCCCAGCCCGCTCATCATCAAATACCTGCCAAGGATGCCTGCCGCAGTATGGTCAATCACCATCGATATCACTGCGATCAGCTTCAATGTACTGCCGCTGATCCCGCGCTTTGTGCGCGGCTTCCCTGCGGGCGCTGCATTCCCATTCTGTACGTTCATTTCCTGATCCATCTTACCATATCCTCTCACTTATGCTGCTTCTGAAAAAGTCCTTCTTTTCATTATAACACATATTTTCCCGCCCGCTACATAAATATCCGAAAAAATCATGAAACGATAAAACCGCCGGGCTGGAGCACCCGGCGGTTTTATCGTTTCACAATTTGATTCACGCTACATACTGATACATAAAGATAAAATGACATATACTCCCTGCCATCACAAACAAATGAAAGATCTCGTGCGAGCCAAAATACTTATGATGCTGGTTGAACAGCTTTAGCTTCATCGCATAGATCACACCGCCGATCGTATAAATGATCCCTCCTGCAAGCAGCCACAAAAACGCCTGCATCGGCAGTGTACGAAGAAGCGTGCCAAATACCGCCACACACACCCAGCCCATGGCAATATAAAGAACCGATGAAAACCACTTTGGGCAGGTAATCCACACCGCTTTGACCGCCATGCCTGCCACTGCAATCCCCCACACAACCGCCAAAAGCGTATATCCCTGCCTGCCGCCTAATACCATCAGGCAAACAGGCGTATATGACCCCGCAATCAGCACAAAGATCATCATATGGTCTATTTTTCGGAACACCTTTAATATTTTATCCGATACATTGACCGAATGGTACATCGTACTCGCTCCATACAGCAGAACCATACTGCACATAAACACTCCCATCGCCACCAGGCACCGAACTCCCGACGTCATGCCAGCCTTCACCAGCAGCGGCACCGAAGCCGCCACCGCAAGCAGCATCCCTATAAAATGCGTAATCGCACTTCCCGGTTCCCGAATCATAATCTCCATAAAGACATCCTCCTTTTACATATCCTGCATCTGTTGCTTTATATTTCTTTATTATGTATTAATTGATATTTCAATATGTAGTATTCATTACTATGTATAATATTCCCATTGCAAAGATTTGTCAAGGCAATTCTAACAATTTTTATCATTTCCAATCTATGCATATTTTTCCAAATCTGTTACACACTATGTTTTATACACACTTATCTTTTTACCACTTATTTCAGGAGATTTGCATATGAACAGACAATTAACCTCAGATTTTGCCGGCAACCAGGCACTGATGGACGAGATATTCCACCCGCAGCGAAACTACGACCTGGTGCTGCGCTCCTTTTTGATTGCCAGCCGCCCGGCATGCTTTTATATGATTGACGGCCTGCATAAAGACGATATTTTAGAAAAAATTATGGACAGCCTCCTCGCCGTCACAAAAGACGCCATGCCGCCCACGGTACAGGCATTTTCCAGCCTTATCATCCCCTATGGGGAAGTAGAGCTATTAAACGACACAGACAAACTGACAACCGCGCTTCTGTCCGGCGTACCCATCTTAATCATTGATGGGTACAGCCAGGCGCTTGCCATAGATTTTCGGACTTATCCCACAAGAAGCGTAGAGGAGCCTTCCAAAGAAAAAGTACTGCGCGGCTCCAGGGACGGCTTTGTCGAAACAATCGTATTCAATACGGCGTTAATCCGGCGCAGGATCCGCAGCCCTGGCCTTGTCATGGAGATCACTTCTGTCGGAAAAAGCTCCCATACAGACATCGTCCTCTCCTATATGCAGGAGCGCGCCGACCCGCATTTTCTGGAAAATATACGCAGGCGGCTTGCAGAAATCTCCACAGACGCCCTGACTATGAACTGTGAAAGCCTTGCAGAACTGCTCTGTCCGCACCACTGGATCAACCCGTTTCCAAAATACAAATACACCGAGCGCCCGGATACTGCTGCCGCTGCGATCCTGGAAGGAAGCATTGTGCTGCTGATCGACAACTCACCGTCCGCCCTGATTCTGCCAACCTCATTTTTTGAACTGACCGAGGAGGCAAACGACTATTACCTGCCGCCTGTGACCGGCACCTACCTGCGCCTGTCCAGGCTGCTCGTAAATATCACCGCACTGATCCTGACGCCTACCTGGCTGCTGTTTTTGCAATATCCGCAATGGATACCGGATGCGCTGCGCTTTATCGCCGTCAAAGATGAAATCCATATACCGATCCTGTTCCAACTGCTTATCCTGGAATTTGCGATAGACGGGATGAAGCTTGCCGCTATGAACACCCCGGAAATGCTCAGCACGCCGCTAAGCGTGATTGCCGGCATCGTACTGGGCGACTTCGCTTCCCAATCCGGCTGGTTTAACCCGGAGACAATGCTGTACATGGCATTTGTAGCGATCGCAAACTATGCGCAGGCAAGCTATGAGCTCGGCTATGCATTAAAATTCATGCGGATGATCCTGTTGGTAACGACCGGGCTTTTCGGCATTTACGGCTATATCGGAGGCATCCTGCTGTGCATCGTCACCATAGCCGCAAACAAAACGCTCTCAGGCATCGGCTATTTATATCCGCTTTTTCCATTCAACGGCAAAGAGCTGGTACGGCGTCTCTTTCGGGTCAGCCTGGAACATGCCGGGAAACCAAAATAAAACCAGCCCCTCCATTTTCTATTTATTCAAAAGCTTCCTGTACTTTGCCAATACCAGGAAGCTTTTTACACAACTGCCTCCACAATCGTTTTCGTAGCTCTTTGTTGATTCGTGCAATCTGTAATCGTTTTGCAAGCCCTTGGATCATATTGCAGAAAAACAGAAGGTAATACGCCATGACTGTCTGTTGATGAGAGATTCTGTACTGTTCCTGCAAAAACACACGAGTAAAAACTGCTCCCCTGCTGTATAAAAAAATACAAAAGAGAAAAACCTGGCCAAAACTTTCCTTTTTGCCATAATTGACAACTGGGAACAATCAAAATATAATACTTTATATAAAACGAGTTGAAGGGGGTACGTTTGATGATTGCTGAAAGACCTATCAATATAAGCGAGGAATATCGAAAAATGGCCTTACAGGGTGAACCGATTTTTGACAATTCACAGGATATCGTAATTATATCCATGCAAAACTATAAAATTTATGAGGAATTGGCAAAGGCAAAGCATAACGCTGAATATCTGGAAATGCTCGACCGGGGATTTGAGGAAATTGACAGCGGCAGCAAAGGAATAACAAAAACCATGGAAGAACTAAGGGCAATGGAGCATGAATGATTTTACTTTTTACGGCGATAGCTGGGAGCAGTACAAATATTGGGAAACGCAAGACCAGAAAATATTGAAGCGGATAAATGCCTTGCTGGATGATATAAAGAGAAACGGCGCAATGAAAGGAACTGGTAAGCCTGAAAAGCTGAAATATCGTAAGGGTGCATATTCACGACGTATAGATGATTCAAACAGGCTTGTCTATGAGATTGATGAGCTCCAAAATATAAAAATCATATCATGCAAAGGGCATTATAAAGAATAAGGCCGGGAGAGAAGTTGTCTATATGGCAGCTTCTTTTCGGTTACGTTGCATATGGGTAGTTCTTTCTACAAGGTTCATCTGATCTGATGCCGACAAAACAGAGGAAACAATTTGTGTGAATTATGACTACTAACCTGCTTCCCAGCCGCAGCCAGCAAAAACCTGTAAATTCAGCTTGACAACAGGGGGCTTGTCTATTTTAATAGTAAGCAGGGGAGAATGATTTTACAAAAAAGGAGAAGCGTATGAAAAAAATCGTAAAAGGATTGCAGAAAATCTGCCGGATCCTGGAACTGGTCGTCGCCGTATTTGTATTGATCGGGATTATCACAGCTATTATCAGCCTGTTAAAAGATGATATACAGATATTCGAAGAATTGCTGAATGATATGACCACGTTTCGGCACTATCTGGAAAAGATCTTTGTGCTCGTAATCGGGATAGAATTCCTGGAAATGCTCTGCCATCCGAATCCGGATAACGTGATCCAGGTATTGATTTTCCTTGTCGCGCGCCATATGATCGTGGGGGAAACTTCACCGTTTGAAGATTTTGTATCTGTACTGAGCATCGCGGTCTTGTTCGTCCTGCGCAAGTATATGCACAGCGGGGATAAAAAACCGGAGCAAAAATAAAAATCTTGTCACGACATTTTTGCCGGATATTGGCCAGTTGGCTGCCATAGCCTTCTGGCCAGTATTTTTTGCTGTTTTATGATCCGTAGTTTTATTTTACATAGTTTTATTTTACATAGTTTTATTTTACGTAGTTTTATTTTACATAGTTTTCTGTCAGTTCTCCATATTTTTCATAATTGGTAATCCTGGCAATCTGATTTTGTTCATCCACAAAAACGACCTTCGGCTTATGCTCTTTTGCTTCTTCCGGCGTCATTTGTGCATAACTCATCAATATAATATGATCTCCCACAGCCACCTGCCTGGCTGCCGCGCCGTTTAGGCAGATCATGCCGGAGCCGGCTTCGCCTGCGATCGTATATGTCTCAAAGCGGTTCCCGTTTTCGATATCCACGATCTGCACCAGCTCATACTCTAAGATGCCGGCAGCGTCCAGCAAATCTGTATCTACCGTAATGCTACCAACATAATTTAACTCTGCCTGCCTGACAACCGCACGGTGGATCTTTCCTTTTAACATTGTGAGATTCATAAAAGCCTCCTTATTTTTCAACAATAAAGTTATCGATCAGCCTTGTCTTGCCGATATACACGGCGATTGCGACTAATATGGCGCCATGCGCCGCGTCTATAGCCTCGATCGGCGTGATCGAATCAAAATCCACCACATCCACATAATCGATCTTTGCCATCGGCTCTTTTTCAATCTCCTGCGTGATTGCCTGCCTGACCGCCTGTGCACGCGTCTCTCCGGCATCTACCAAAGCCTTTCCGATATGCAGGCTGCGGCTCAATACCAGCGCCGCCTGGCGCTCCTGCTCATTCAGGTACGTATTTCTGGAGCTTTTTGCAAGCCCGTCCGCTTCCCGGACAATCGGGCAGCCGATAATCTCAGTGCCTACATTCAAGTCACGTACCATCCGCCGCACCACTGCCAACTGCTGCGCATCCTTCTGTCCAAAATATGCCCGGTCCGGCGTCACAATATGAAACAATTTTAATACGACCGTCTGCACTCCGCGAAAATGCACCGGACGGCTCTTTCCACACAACTGTGCTGTCAGCCCATCCATATCCACATAAGAACAAAATCCCGGCGCATACATCTCTTCCGGCTCTGGATGAAAAATCAAATCCACACCAGCTTCCCCACACAGCTTAGCGTCTTTTTCCAGATCCCTCGGATAACTTTCCAGGTCTTCATTCGGCGCAAACTGCATCGGGTTTACAAAGATACTGACAACCACACGGTCGTTCTCCTTCCTGGCCGCATCCATCAGGCTTTTATGCCCTTCATGGAGATATCCCATTGTCGGGACAAAGCCAACGGAAAGGCCGGACTTTTTCCACTCGCCGACCTGCAGGCGGACACTTTCTATTTTATCTGCTATTACCATTTCTAACTCCCTGACCTAATATAATTTATCAATAATCGTCTCGTCCATCTTAAACGTATGTTCCTCTGCCGGAAAACTACCGTCTGCGATCTCCTGTTTATACGCAGCAAATGCTTCTTTCATCAGGCTGCCAACCTGTGCATACTGCTTTGCGAATTTCGGCGCCATATCTGCGTACATCGCCAGCATGTCCTGGTATACAAGTACCTGGCCGTCGCACCCTGCGCCTGCCCCGATGCCGATTGTCGGTATGCCGATACTGTCTGTCACCTTTTTTGCTAACGCCTGCGGCACACATTCCAACACAATCGCAAAAGCGCCTGCCTGCTCGATGGCACGCGCCTCATCCAAAATACGCTGCGCCGCTTCCTCGCCTTTGCCCTGTACCTTAAAGCCGCCAAACGCATTCACCGACTGCGGCGTAAGCCCGATATGCCCGCAGACAGGGATCGACGCCTTGACAATCGCTTTGATATGTTCACACACTTCGATGCCGCCTTCCAGCTTCACCGCCTGTGCACGCCCTTCTTTCATCAGCCGGCCTGCATTCACGACCGCATCATATACAGACGCCTGATACGACATAAACGGCATATCGACAATTAACAGCGCGTTTTTTACGCCCCTTGCTACCGCTGCGCTATGATGGATCATATCCTCCATGGTGACGGATATCGTGTCGTCATAGCCAAGCATGACCATTCCGAGAGAATCCCCGACCAGGATTGCATCGATTCCCGCTTCATCAACCAGCTTTGCCGTCGTATAATCATACGCTGTCAGCATCGCCAGCTTCTGTCCCTTCGCCTTTGCCTCCCTGAATGTAACAGATGTGTTCTTCATAATCCAATTTTCCCTTCTTCATACAGATAGATTTTGTCTGGAATCAGTGATCTGTACACCGATCCCTTACTGAACGGGAACAACCTGGTTTTTATACATTGTCATTTTTATCCTGCACGCTTTCAAGTCAAACCTTTTCGCAAAGTGTCTGCTCCCCGGCTATGAATCCAAATGGCAATCAAAAATCATTTGATACAGTTTCTTCTGAATACCGTTCGTCTGACAATATACCACAAATGGGTTGAGATTTCAATATTTTGCATAGATGTGCTGAAAAAAAGACAAGCATGAGAAGCCGCAAAGCCCCCATGCTTAAGATTTTATGCCATTTTGCGCACAAGCGGGATCAGCGCCGCGCCTGCCGAATTTCCTAGCGTAATAACCAAAATACCAGCGATCGCCCGCAGCGACCAGGCGCTGCCTGCAAAGAAATAAAACATATCCGCTATACAATGCTCAAAGCCGCACAAAATAAAGGCTGCCACTCCCATAAACAAAATGATCGGATTGCCTGTGGCTTTGTAGCCGTCTACAGCCGCAAACATTAAAAATCCGCAGAAAACAGCCAGTAAAAACAGGCTTGAAAACGAATCCTTCATTTTCGCCCCGCATACCAAAGCCGCCTGCTCACAAATGCCGCTGATCCTTGTCTGGCTGACTGCTGCGGCAGTAAGCCCTGTCCCGGCGAGATTGCCAAGCCAGATCACAAGCAGGCTCGCCAGATAGGACGGAGGCTGGCTAACTAGATAGCCGACCTTTCCCGTATACAAATTCAGCCCATGGACACAGATCGTATACAATCCCACTGTAAACATCAGCGCCCCTGCCACCTTATTTTCCACCGACAAATATACAACCCCGCCAATCCCGATCGCAATGCCCGCCAGTACCGCCAGCGCAAACATATGCACATACTCTTTGATCCTTTTGTTTTCCATACCTGCTCTTCCTATCCAGCCCCGTCTTTTCTGCCGTTTCTTAATATTCCTTTGCTACATCGCTCAGCCCGTACATTTCTTTAAATATCTGCAAATCCTTTTCATTGCGTACAAACATCACTTCATGGAATTTGCCGCTGCGCAGGTCTTTAAATCCAGCCACCTGCTCCCCATTGCAAATACTGCACTTTAAGATCGGCTTTTCATTGACTTTGTCATACTCCCGCTTTTCCAACGCCTGCTTCTTATTATTTTTGTTTTGAAACAACATTCTGTCCACCCTCTTCCAGAGCCGTTTTCCGTCACTGCTACTGCTGCCTCTATTATATGCGAAAACCAGAGATTACGCAAGAGCTATTCCTGATACCTGATCCGCTCCACCAAAGACTCCTTTTTCAGGTTCCTGCTCAGCAAATACGACAGTACCGCTTGCAGCGCAGCGATCACCAACGCCATGCATACAATTTCTTTTGCCGGAACATGGTATGCATTGATCCCATATACCGCATTCTTCTTTGCATAGCAAAAGAGCACATACCCCAACGGAAGCCCGGCAAATACCGCAACCAGCACTGTCCCTGCTGAAAACAGCAGGCCCTGGAGCTGCATACTCGCATTCAACTGCCGGTTCGTCATTCCGACTGCCTGCAAGATGCCATATTCCTGCTTTTTTGTAATCACATTTAAAATCATTGTATTCGCCAGATTCATAAATCCAATCAGCCCCAAAACCACCAAAAACAGATAACATGCTGACTTGATCCACCGGACAGCAAGCTGTGCTGTATGCCATTCCTGCGCATACGCTGTCATCATCACATGCTCTGTCCCGTCCAACAGCCGTTCCAGCTCCGCCTGCACCGCTTCTGCATCCTCCTGCGCGCAGTCTACCCATAGCCAGCCCAGCGAAGCCCCCGAAAGCCCCATTTTTTCATACATCGCTTCCGTAATCACAAAGTCCGCGGGCGCAAGCAAAAAAGCACCTGCCAGCGTAGCGTTTACCGTTGCCGTTTCTGCTCCATTACACACCTCCGCCGTCAAAGGCTGGCGCAGCCGATACCCCTCCTGTTCCAAGGCATAAGAGTATCCATAATAAAAATACGGCTCCTCCTCCCCTTCCCGGAAATCCACATCGCCCGATACTCCCTGCTGCTTTGCCTGTTCAAAGCTTTCCTCATCAAACACTGCAATATCGATCTTTTCGCCAGAAAGCTCCGCAGAAAGTATATTTCTGGTTTTTATCCCTGTCACTCCTTCTATTTCCAGGATTTTTTGGATCAGCGCATGGTTCAAAGGATTTTCTTTCAGTATGGCATCCAGATTGTTTTCCGAATAAGCCTCATCCTCCTGATCATATATCAGTTCTATTTGAAATTGCCCATATTCCACATTTCTTCTGGCTTCAAAATCCACGTCCATATTTCCGACACAATTTGCCAAGACCACAAACAGTACACACGATAACCCCATCGTAACAATCGTCATTGCCGTCCGCTTTTTATTTGCCGCAATATTTGCCGCTGCCAGCGCACGCACATTCATGCTTGCCCTGCCCTTACGAAACCCAGCTTGCCGCTTTCCTGTGCTTTCCATATAACGCAGCGCATCGACCGGCGATATGGCGCCTGCTATTTTCATCGGCCTGCGCAGCGCCAGCAGCACGGTAAGCAATGCCAGCCCCACAGCCAGCAGCAGCATCGCAGGCGAAAAAATACCAACCTTCGTTTCAACCATCACCCCGCCATTGGCTATTAACCATTGGATACATCCACACGAAACGGCTTCTCCCGCCACGGCTCCCGCTGGTATGCTGCACACCGCCAGAAAAAGCCCTTCCTGATAAATCAGGCTGCGCATCTGCTTTTTCGTAGCGCCAAGGGCACGTATTTTTCCATATTCCCGAATGTTCTGTACAATACCTACCTGAAAGATATGATAAACAATCATGACCGAAAACAAAATGACCGCAGCTACAAGCACTCCGACAAACGCCATAATCTCAGCACCCAGATTCAGAGTATACATCAGGTACAGCGAATTTACAGCCACATTCTTTTCCTCGATGCCGCAGCGGCGCGCAAGCTCCACAATCACGTCCTGCGCGTCGCTCACAGTAACCGGCACCTCATCTGCCAGCCGAAACACCACGATATCAGCCGCTTCTTCGTTTTGCTCCTGTGCCTCCACAAAAGCCTGCGAAACATATAGCATAAACACATTTTGTTCCGCCTCTTCTTCCTGGGGCTTTAAAATACCGCTGACCTTAAACGTAAACGCCCCATATGGATGCTTCATATCCCGCCGGTAATCCAGCGTCACCGTATCACCGATATGAATATCCTTATAACCGATTTTTTCAAAAAACTCCTCCTGTGCCGCAAGCTCGCGCTCTTCCTGCGGAAATCTCCCTTCCGCAAACTGCCTGTCCATATGCAAAAGCTCTCTTGCATCCTCATCCAACGCCAAAAAGCTGTAACTTCCATCCATCCTTATAGAGCCAGCCTGCGCCACCAGCCCAATTTTGGAAAACTCCCCATGCCGCCTGATTTCCCGTAGCTGGCTCTTGCCTACATTTAAAAAAGTGCCGTAATAACTGCCGTATTTGGTATCCGCATTCGCTTTCTCTGTCCTGTATATCCAGAACGCATATGTACAGATCACCGTCAGCAGCACGGTTGTCAAAAAGACAGCCGCCATGATCAGGATGCTTCTTGTCTTATTTTTCTTATTGTTGCTCCATGCGATCCTCGAAATTGTTTTCATGAAAAACCCACCACCCGTCCGTCCTCCATGACCATCATCCGATCTGCCGCCTGTGCAATCTCTTCGTCATGCGTAATCATAACAATCGTCTGCCCATACCTCTGCGCAGACATTTTCAGCAGCGCAACCACTTCCTCACTCGTACGCGAATCCAGATTTCCCGTCGGTTCATCCGCAAACACAAGATCCGGCTTTGCTGCCAGCGCCCGCGCGATTGCAACCCTCTGCTGCTGCCCGCCAGACAACGCATTCGGCAGATGATGCAGCCTGTTTTCCAGGCAAAGCGCCCGAATCAGCTCATCGATATACGCCTTATCCACATGCTGCCCATCCAGCCCAAGCGGAAGCACAATATTCTCCCATACATTGATCGACGACACGAGATTAAACGCCTGGAAAACAAACCCGATTTTCCTCCTGCGAAAAATCGCCAGCTCCTCCTCCTTCATTTTCGAAAGATCCTTTCCCCGGACAAACACACTGCCCGAAGTCGGCGTATCCAGCCCGCTCAGCAAATGCAGCAGAGTACTTTTCCCAGAACCCGATTTCCCGACGATCGCCGCAAATTCACCCTGCCCAACAGCAAGATGGACGCCGTCCACCGCCTTCACCTGATTTTCCCCGGCTCCGTAATATTTGCAAAGATTTTTTGCCTGTAAAATGGTATGCATTTCGTAAGCTCCTTTCCATGTTATTGGCATTACTGCCTATATTCTTATCTTATCATCCAAAGCTTACGGTTTGCTTTCAATTAGAGCGGAAAATGCTTACGGTTTTGTAAGAATCAAAATCCTACCGATACTTTTCTGCCGCATTTAACAGTGCTTCATATAATTCGTTCTTAATATGTCTTCCTGAATCCTTCAAAATTTCTATCGACTGGACAGTTTCAGAAAAATTAATTGCACCTTTCTCCAAAGCAAGCATCAAAATACCCATTGTCCCCATAATTCTTATCCCCATCTGTTTGGCAACCTTTCTCCCTTTTACCTCATCAATCAAAAGCAAATCCCCTTGCTGCTCATCCGTTAAAATCATAGCCTCACTCTCTCCCACATCCAAACCCGTGGCTCTGCGCAAAACACTAACCATTGTTTTATTGGTTACTTCAACAACCTGAATAAATTCACAGCTTTTAATCTCTTGTGCTTCTTTTTTGAAAGAAGCATTTGCAGTTAATTCCTGAAAAACAGCTTCTGGAATTTGAACCTCACCAAATAGCTTATTCAGCAATACTAACTTTTCTATTTTCATCAGAGAGATCAGAGGCGTCGTATCTGCTATTACAATCATACAGTGTGATCCTCCATCTCGTGAAATGCTCGAATTTCTTCTTCTACTTCTGAAAAATCCATACTATAATATGGTATCCCCAAATCCTCATAAATTTGAATTAACTCATATTTATTCATTCCCAACATTTCAGCAGCTCGTCCATGAGAAATTGTCTGATTTAAAATATAAGGATACAACAGCAATGCATTTCTTTGTGTTTCTGCCTTTTTATCCAAACTCGACAGAAAGGATTTCATTTCACTTGATACTTTTATTTCATATCCAACCAACTCCATAAAAACCTCCTTTATTCCACTATTAACTTCTGTTCTATTATACTATTTTATATGAAAACGCACCATGTATTTCCACATTTCTCTTTCTATTTCGGAATATGCACCACAAAAATACTCCCCGGATACCCCTCCTTTTTCCCTCTCCCATATCTTACCGACACATTCCCATGGTGCTCCTCAATAATCCTCCTCACCAAATACAGCCCAACGCCAGAGCCGCTTTCCTCCTGTACCCGTTTCTCACTGCCCCTGTAAAAGCGCTGGAATACTTTATGCTGCTCCTTTTTTGGTATCCCAATTCCCTGGTCTGCGATCTCAATCCGCACAAAGCTTGCCTGCTTTTGTATCCCAATCCGTACCTCACTGCCCGCGGGACTGTATTTCACCGCATTATCCAGCAGGTTCATAAATGCCTCGCAAAGCCACTTTGCATCCTGCAAAACTTCAAGCCTTTCCACCTCCGGCTTATAATCAAAGACAAGCTCGACCTGCCTGGCAGCAGCCTTTGGATAAATCCGGTTCACCGCTGCCAGCAGCGTATCCAGCAGCAGCGCCCGCTGCTGCACAACCTGAATCATTCCCGCCTCCATATGCGAGATCTGTACCAGCGCATCCAGCAAAGCTTCCAGCCCATCCAACTCCTGCCTGCACCGCGCATAAAACTCTGCTCGTTCCTCCTCGCACAGCGCCTGGCGCTCCAACACTGTAAAACAGGTGTCCAGCGCTGCGACAGGCGTCTTTAACTGATGGGAAAGGTCAGTCACAATCCCCTTTGTCCGTTCCTTTTCCATATATGCCTGCTCCCGCATGGTATCCAGTTCTTCCCTAAGCATTTCCAACTGGCAAAATACATCCTCTTCTTCCGCCTCACAGCCCGGAAAACATCCGCCCCTGTAATGCCCCGCTGGCTCTGCAAATGCCCCTTTATTCCGAAGCTCCATCATTTTCAGGCGAAGCATCCTCAAATATTCCTTATACGCCTGCGCGCGCCGCTTTCTATACACATACGCCCCTGTCAGGCATACCGCGAAAAATACCACTGATCCTGCCGCGAAAACAATA
Organism: uncultured Eubacterium sp.; assembly: GCA_947178105.1. Lineage (GTDB taxonomy): Bacteria > Bacillota > Clostridia > Lachnospirales > Lachnospiraceae > Eubacterium_J. The sequence goes on from CAMWXD010000004.1 coordinate 54,173, forward strand.
CACTGTTTTAAAAAATAAATATAATACCCGTTCAGAAAACTGTTCCCGTAGCCATACTGCTCCAACAACTGCCCAGCCTGCGCTTTTGCCTCTTTATCCTTCTTTGCACCCTTTATTAAGCTGGCCGCCCGATCCAGCCCGTCCTCGCCATCTGCGGCAGCCAGCTCGCACAAGATTGCCATTTTATCCCGATAGTTTACATAACAGACAAAATCAAAGTACAAATTGCATAACACAAATCCGCCAAATAAAATTATTATCCAAATACGTTTCATATGCCAACCAATTTTTTTAGAACAGAAAAGGACTCCGAAGAGTCCTTTTCTTTCACCTGTGTTCTAGCAAACACCCTGCGCCAGCATTGCTTCTGCCACCTTTTCAAATCCGGCAATATTCGCGCCAGCCACATAGTCGCCTTCCATGCCGTATTTCTTTGCAGCATTATCAATATTGTGGTAAATATTCACCATAATCTGCTTCAGCTTGGAATCCACTTCCTCAAACGTCCAGCTCAATCTTTCAGAGTTCTGCGTCATCTCCAGCGCAGATGTCGCAACTCCGCCTGCATTAGCTGCTTTCCCGCCGATAAACCATACTCCGTTTTCCTGCAAATATCTTGTCGCATCAATCGTCGTAGGCATATTTGCACCTTCGCACACTGCCTTGCAGCCATTTGCAACCAACTGTTTTGCATCGTCAATCAAAAGCTCGTTCTGTGTTGCACATGGAAGCGCAATATCACATTTAATCTGCCATACGCCGCGTCCTTCGTGGTATTCAGCACTCTTTCTTGCTGCTGCATACTCTGTCAGGCGCGCGCGTTTTACTTCCTTTACTTCTTTTAATAAAGCCACATCAATGCCTTCCGGGTCATAAATCCAGCCCGTAGAATCCGAACAGGTAACGACTTTTGCACCCATCTGCTGTGCCTTCTGTGTCGCATAAATCGCTACATTTCCAGCGCCGGATACTACAACCGTCTTTCCTTCCATTGATTCCCCATGGCATTTCATCAATTCTTCTGTAATATATAATAAACCATAGCCAGTTGCTTCTGTACGTGCCAGTGAACCGCCGTAGGAAAGCCCCTTTCCTGTCAGGACGCCCTCATACGTACTGCGGATCTTTTTATACTGTCCGAACATATAGCCGATCTCTCGTGCGCCTGTCCCAATATCACCAGCCGGTACATCCACATCCGCACCGATATATTTGCACAGCTCTGTCATAAAGCTCTGGCAAAATGCCATCACTTCACGGTCTGATTTCCCTTTCGGGTCAAAATCAGAACCACCCTTGCCGCCGCCGATCGGGAGCCCGGTTAAAGAATTTTTAAAAATCTGCTCAAAACCCAAAAACTTAATAATCCCAAGGTTTACCGACGGATGCAGGCGCAGCCCGCCCTTGTAAGGCCCTATCGCATTGTTAAACTGTACTCTGTATCCCGTATTTACCTGTACCTGCCCCTTATCATCTACCCACGGCACACGGAATTTAAACTGTCTGTCCGGCTCTGTCAGGCGCTCCAGCAGCGCTTCCCTCTTATAAAGCTCTTCATTTGCCTCAATCACCGGCCGCAAAGACTCCAACACTTCCTCCGCAGCCTGCAAAAACTCAGGCTCAGAAGCATTCTTTTCTTTTACTCTTACAAGTACCTCATCTACGTAACTCATACTGCAATCTCCTTTTTTTATTATTATTTTTATCCCTAGTTCCTTATTTTATTATGAAATGTACGAGACTGCAAGATATTTTTCATATTTTGGCAAATTTCCTTATTTAATTAAGTCAAATATTGTACAAGCAAATGAAAATGTTAGTCTGAATGAAGTGTTGATATTTTCAGAACTGCAAGCATAGACACGCTACAATATAGATAGAAACAGACTTTTGGAAAATGCACAGAAACAGGCTTATACGAAATTCGGAAAAGCCGGAAAGTAAAAAGAATATTGCCCAGTAGAGGAAATTTCCTCTCTTATTTAATATTTCAATTGACATGTGATACTATATATGATACTATAATAGATAAATGGAGGAAACAAGGTGCCAAACGTAAAGAAGCTAATCGAGAAAATGAATCAACAGCCGAACGGAATACGACCAGAAGAAGTTGAAAAAGTTTTAGGTGCATACGGATATGTTCCGGCAAGGCAAAAGGGAAGCCACAAGCATTACTTGAATAAAGAAACTGGGGATTTGATAACAATAAAACAAGAAAATCCATTAAAAAAGGCTTATGTGGTTGACGTGCTGAACAGGATCGGAGAGTAATCCCCTTATCCTGGCACAACACGGCAAGCGGAAAGGAGAAAAAAGCGTGGAAATTAAAGATTATATGAAATTGCCATATACAAGACTGGTGCAGGAGATGAACGACGAAAGCGGCCATTACTTCTATGGCAGGATTTTAGAACTCGACGGTTGTCAGAGTACAGGCGATACATTGGAGGAACTATATCAGAGCCTTAATGAAGCAATGGAGGGGTATTTCGAGGTAAAGCAAGAAAATAACCTGCCTATACCAGTTCCGGGAACAGCCGATAAGTACAGCGGTAAATTTGTTGTAAGACTTCCAAAGTCTTTACATCAAAGACTGGCAATAGAAGCGGAACAAGAGGGTGTAAGCCTTAATCAGTTGGCTTTATACAAGTTGGCTCTTTAAAAAATAAATAGATATATAAAATTGGCAGGGCGTTAAAACCCTGCCTTTTTTGTGTCCTCATTCTTCTCTATCCGGCTCATACTGAAAAATAGTACTGCTGTAAAAAATCTTCCCCAAACAATGCCCATTTTTATATACTTCTGTAAAACGATTCTTATCATTGATTCGATTATAATACGCTTGCGATGTATTGTCAATTAGTAGAATGAGAAACCAGAAAAGACAGGAACCTCCCTCCCAAAAGTTCGATCCCTGCCGTTTTATTATTTTATCAGCAAGCCTAAACCCCCTGCTTCTTCCCAACAATCACCAGCCCGCATCCAACAAACACAAGCCCGCAGATCAAAAACAGGAATGGGTCGATCGTCCCGTCTGCTGTCTTCGGCGTTTCATCCAGTGTATGGCTGCCGGAAGTCGTTCCTGCATATGCCCCAGAAGAGCCGCTGCCCGAGCTTGCGCCGCCAGATGAGCTTGCCTTTGTAGTACCTGATGTACTGCCTGAGCCTGAACTGCCGCCGGAGCTACTGCCGCTGCCGGATGAGCCGCCGGTACTGCCCGATCCACTACCAGATCCTGAACCGCCGGACGCACTGCCCGAACCGCTGCCGGATCCAGAACTGCCAGAAGCACTGCCCGAACCGCTGCCGGATGAGCCGCCAGTACTGTTACCAGAACCGCCCGAAGTTTGCCCAAGATCAACGGATGTGCTTCCCGCACCGGTTTCATCGACATCATCGTTATTTGAGGATGAGCCGCCGCTGCCGATATTGGATGTATTTTCACTGACATCCACGCTTACACTTCCGCCCGAAGAAGATCCTGCGCTGTCATCATCGTCGTCATCACTGCTGTCAGAAGAGCTGCCGCCGTCCAGGCTGCTGAACGGATACCCAGCCGAAGCCGCAAACGTCTCCGCCGCAGAGTTGCTGTATCCTGTAATCGAGTCCGGCGACCATCCTGACTGTGAGCCAATCGAGGTCACAGAACGCGGAATCGTAATCGAACTGATTCCGCTGCCGGAAAACGCACCGCTTTCAATCGTCGTAAGGCTGCCCGGCAAAGATAAGGATGTCACTCTGCTGCATCCCGCTAACGCACCGCTGCCGATAATTCTTGTATTGGAATTTAACGACACGCTGGACTTACCGACCGGAACCATAATCAGTCTTGTCAAAGAAGCATTGTACAGGCATCCGCCGTCCGAAGCATATGCCGAATTCCCCGAAGCGACATTGATCGTAGACAGGCTGGAGCAGCCGGATAATGCACTGCCGCCAATGCTCGTCGTACTTGCCGGAATCGAGATTGCCGATAAATTGCTGCAATTTGCAAACGCACTGTCACCGATACTCGTCACACCAGACGGAATCGACATCGAGCTTAAGCCGGAACAGCCGGAAAACGCGCCGCTGCCGATGCTGCTGACTCCTGCTGAAATCGCAATACTCGACAAAGAGCGGCATCCGCTGAACGTAGAAGCCGGAATCGATGATATCGAAGCCTGTAAGCTGACGGAGCTTAAGCCGCTGCATCCTGCAAAGACGCCGCTGCCCATACTCGTCACGCTGCCTGGAATGGTCACGTTTGATAATGATGTACAGTTTGCAAACGCACTTTCACCAATGCTGGTAACACTGCTTGGAATGCTGACACTGCTGATTGCTTTGCCGGAAAATGCCCCGGCGCCAATGGATGTTACTTCCGAAGGTATCGTGACTGCACCGCCCCCGCCGTTATACGCAGTCAGTACGCCGCCGGAGATGGTCATATTTGCTGAATTGGATGCAAATACATTTTCACACGGTATCAGGAATAATACCATTGCCAATGCCATAAATATGGCTGACCTTTTTTTTCTTTTTGAACTACTCATTTGCGTCACTCCTTCTTCGCTATGAGGAACAGCCTGCCGTCCTGCACATAGCTGTTGCACGTCGATAACGTCAGCAATTCATCCCCATACGATAGATCAATTTTCTGGTCAAACACCGTCAACTGCTGGATATTTGCCAAAAATGCGTTAAACTCTTCCTTGTCCGCAGCATTCAGGAAATTATAATACCGAAACGTGTGGTCATCCTGATAATTCACTTTGGACAGGCACACTGCCACAATCTGGTACTCCGCCTTTTCATAGATCGTGTCAAACACCAGTTTTTGATGCTGCTCAAAATACTCCTTCTCCATGAAGCGCTTAAGGCCGCCAAACATCGTGCCGTCCCTCATATTGTGCCCATAAATAATCAAGTTCGTATCCCGATTGACATAATCATTTCTCGCGTCTACAAACAGTGTACCATGATCGCTTTCCTTTTTTTCAAAATCATGATGTAAATAATAATCCGGGTTTTTGCTGCCTGTCTGCATGACCGGATAATTGATTACCGTCCCCTCAATCGACAGCCAGCCAGCCAGATCCTTATTTTGTTTATATAACTCTCTGTATTTCTTTAAAACAGTCAGGTCAGCCGGATCGATCTTTTTTTCCGCCTGCTTTTCTGCTTTCTCTTTGGCTGCTTTTTTTGCCGCAGCTTTGCTCGTTTTTGCAGCGTTCTTGTCAGAAGCCTGCGCATCCTCTCCGCCTGCATCCTGTGAAGCGCTGCCTTCCTGCTCATCATCCACAGAAGACTCCCGGATCAGATGCCCCGTCAGGTTCTGCATATTCTGGAGCCGCTCAAATTCCTGGCTCTCCAGATGCTCCTGCCACAGCGTCACGCCATAATATCCCAGACAGAACACCGCAGCCAGGATACACATACAGCCCGCTGCTCCGAGCTTTTTCCCTTTCTGCTTCTGCTCATCTTTCCTGCGCTTTTCTTCCAGTAATTTCTGGGAATTTTGCGCAAGCACATCCATCACATACCAGGAAAAGGAAATCCCCAGCTTTGTACGGAATACGATTTCCTTATTCCTGATCAGAGTGTAGAGCCTCACGGCAACATCGGGATCCGTAATATCAAGCTCCTTCGTAATGAAGTCGATCTTCTTCGCATCCTCCTGCGCCGCAAGATACTCTTCATAGGTATTAAATTCATAATCGCCTATTCTGTATTTTCCACTCATGCCCTGCTTATTTCACCGTAATAACCTTTAATGGATTCAGTGCACTGTAAACCTTCTTGCTGCCGTTTTTGCGGAACGCGCGGACACGGAAATATGCCCGGTCGCCGCTCTTCATACCGCGTACTGTACATACCCGGATATTCGGATTGTTTACAGTCTTTAACTTCTTATACTTCGCTGTCGCAGTTTTCTTATAATAAATCTCATAGCCTGACGCCCCTGTTACCTTAGACCAGCTAATCCGCGCCTGCCCCTTCGCATTAGATACAACCTTTACGGTAGGCGTTTTCAGCTTCGTCGTCGTACTCAGTACCGATGAGAACGCCCCATAAGACCTCGTGCCATCCGTATTTTTAACATAAGACCTTACTTTGTACTTATAAGTCTTGCCTGCGGAAAGCCCTGTAATCGTCGCGCTGTTTGCCTTTACGGTCTTAATTACCTTGGAATTGGAATCGCAGATCTGGTAACCAGTCGCATATGCCTGCTTCGTCCATTTCAGCTTGATGCTGTTGTACTTCACAGAAGAAGCCTTTAATCCTGAAACCGCAACTGCTGAAATCTTAAAGCTGACAATCTTTGTTCCCGCATAATTGCTGTTCAGTCCTTCAATAACGATCGACGCTACACCAGGATCTGTATTATTCTTATACGTAACGGTATAATCCACACCCTTTGTCAATACCTTGCCGCCATCACTGACTGTAATATCCGGCGTATAGGCATCGCCTGTATACGTGCGGTCTGCAACATCCGATGTATCCAGACTCTGCATACTCTTCGGCTCAATGACAAACGTCGCTGTCTGCGTACCGGAATATCTGCCAACACCCGTTACCGTAATCGTCGCCGTACCAGCATTCACATTATTTGCGTAAGATACCGTATACTCCGTACCTAATACCAATGTCCTGCTGCCAGTCTCAACTACAACTCCAGGTGTAATCGCATTGCCCGTATAAGCATAGCTTGGCGCATAACCGCTGATAATAAATCCGCCTACATCGTTGGCGATGCTGAACGTCACTGTCGTTGTTCCTGTATAGTTCGCATTGTTCAGCGCACGCAGCGTTACTGTTGCCGTACCGATATTCACATTATTGGAATACGTCGCTGTATAATCCGTACCCTCCATCAGTATATTGTTGCCGCATTTTACTGTCAGCGCCGGCTTCACTTCGGAGCCCGTATACTGCTGAGCCGGAATCGGTGAAATCGTACACTTCGACAACTGTGCAATGATACGGAAGTTCTTCGTAATCGTACCATTGTTATTGCCAATACCCGTAATCGTAGCAACCGCCGTACCTACTTCCACGTTGTTGCTGAACGTCACTGTATAGTCCACATTTTCCGTCATGCCCGGAACCGATACCTTTGGATATACCGCTCTGCCCGTATAGTACATCGCATCGACCGTATCCATCGACAGGCTGACATCACTCGGCGCTACTGCCGATGATCCCGAAATCTCGCCTGTACCCTGATCCAGGAAGCTGTTCGATCCCCACGAACCGCCGCTGCTGATCGTAGAGCTGGTAATCATAAAGTTTGCGGTAGCCTTGCCGCTGAAATTATTCTTGCCTTCTACATTGATATAAGCTGTTCCAGCGTTTAAGTTGTTTGTGTAAGTTAATGTGTAGTCTACGTCTTCGGTCAGTCTGTATTTAATATTGTCAATGTAATCTGTGACAGAAATACCTACCGGACAGATATCGTAGCCTGTGTAGGAGTATTCTCGTTTGAAACCGTCGATGATGAGGTTGTTGGAGAATGCTCTTGGGGTGATGGTAAAGGTTAGGGTTTCTGGTTTGGTTGAATAGGTGCCTTTCATTGGATTGCCTTCAACACGAATATAATAAGTTCCTGCATTGATAAAATCTCTGTTTCTGTCTTTTATGAGATTTTCAACTGCTACTTCATTTCTATATTCTGCAATCGTACACTTATCCTTATCTACCCCAGATATAGTTACCTTTGGTGGCTGAGGCTGCGAATTGTAAATCGTTGTTGTCGGTGCAATACTGATTTTAGCATCTGTACTGATATCATTTCCAATAAAATACCAGAAGCTTGCTTCATCCGCATAATTATTCTTACCTGTAATCGTAACCTTCACTTTGCCTGCATAGCTAAACGGCGGTGTAGGATTCCGATACTCCTCACGTATTTCCACATCATCTGTGTCTGGCTCTACATACATATAGCTGACATCAAAATCTGTTTCGTTAATTAAAATAGCACCATGATTCTCACTCTTTGTGTCATTAAAGAAAACTCCTACTTCTTCTTCATTCAATGTTGCCGATGCTGCATATTTCGGCAGACGAGTCTGACCCTCTATAAAATCCATACTCATCTTATAAGCACTCAGGTCTACAATACCTTCCTGATTCACTGGACGATAAGAGAATTTCGTATGGTTCGTTAACGATGCTGGTAAAATGATAAAGGTAACTTCCTTCACCCCAGTATAGTTATCATTTTCATCCGCAATTGAAATTCGAAGCACTGCTGTCTTGGTTGCATTTATATTATTCTCAAACTCTACAACCGGACTCTTAATAAACTCAGAGACAATCTTTTCACCTGTATATTCCAGAATTGTGTCACCTGCATAAGTCAGTGTAAATGCCGGTTTCTGCGGTTTTCCATTATAGACTGGTGTATCATAAGTATAGTTCAGCTCAGCAAGACTAATATCCAATGGTATAACCGTATAAGTCCTTTCCGTTTCTCCGATAAAGTTGCCAATACCACGGATTTTTATTTTCTTTTGCCCAACACTCTTGATATCATTTCCATCATTAATATCCAAATGCTGCCATGTAAAATGCTTTGTGTAATCTTTCCAGTTCACATATTCATTCGCATTTCCACTATAAGGCACTCCAGATAAATCCTTACCCAGATAAGTTGCTGTCGGTATTGGTGCAACATCTTTTCCGTTTTGATATGGCTGCGGCTCAATCGTTCCAAACAGAACATCGTCTTCGTTGATATATTTACGCTCTATCAAATATTCAAAAGATAGATCTCCTGTATAATTGCCCTGACCACCAAGAATAAAGTCTGGTTTGACATCACCGCTCTGTGTATCTGTCCAGTTCACATGATCCCCTTGAGAGCCAGAACGGATTGCATAATTTGCTGGCGTCTCACTATCTCCCGCCGTCAATGTTGCTGTCCCACCGCTCTTCTTTGTTACCGTAACAGACTCAATCTCAGGATATACTGTAGAACCTGTATAAGTAACAGCTTCTTTATATCTTACCTTTACCTCTCCGCGATCCCAACCATTTTTCAAATGATAAGGATTAATCGTAAAATTCTCTGTACGTGTTCCACTGTAATTGCCTTTACCGATAATTTTGATCGTATGCTTTCCGACATTTACAGCATCATCAATCTCAACATCATAATCTTCCTGATACCGCAAAGGTCTGTTGCTGCCAATCGTAACTGTAATCTGTGCTGGATCAATAACTGGTTCGCCATGTGCATAGTCATATTCTTTTTCCACATTTCCGATAATAGCATCGCTTTCAAGGTCGGACTTCACATAGTATTTGAAGTCCAACTCGCCCGTCAGATAACCTGCCTGCTTTGCAGAATCTGTTGGAAGGATCACTACATGATTTTCTCCGAGGTTTGCTGTCGGATCATCTTGGAATATATAGTCAGTTCCATACACTAATGTTTTTCCGCCACAAATAACGGTTATTAAGTCCTGTAGTACAATCTGCTGTCCTGGAACATAAGCAATCGTATCTGAACCGCTCTTCAACTTGCATTCTGTATAGCTATCATTCCCCAGATCGCCTTGTATTACGATCGTTGTAGTCTGCCAATTAATATAATTTCCTTTTCCTTCTACAATCGCACCTTCATGTACGCCTACCCGCTCACTTTCGCATCTAACTTCGTAATCTGTTCCCCAAGTTAATATGTGTTCTTTATCATAGCCTGATGCTGTTGGCGGTGTGCTGTTCTGCCTCCTCTGGTAGAATTTCACTACAACCCCATTATATTGTATACCATTTGTTGTATATGGTATCGGCCTTGGAGTAATTTCTGTTTTTGTAAATCCATATCCTGCTGAAGAAGGGCTTGGATTCAAGTCGCCATATATAACATATGACTTTGCCGTACTTCCAATATAATTTCCTGTATATTTTCCATCTGTCCGATTGCCAGAAATGACCACCCGCGTCTCTAAAAATCCATCTTCTGAATTACTACCAGTAACCCATTCATCACTTTCCCAGCTAATTTCATACTGACTTTCATCAATTTTATCACGTTGACCATTCTCTTTAATCTGATATACATTTACTTCTGGATGCTGCAGTTCTTTATCCCCTACAAACGGCATTCTTTGTGGAGATAAGCGCACTTCGCATTTGTTTGGATTTTCCAGATCAACCGCAGCGATATCAAATAGCACATTAAACTCACCTTTAAAATTATGATTAGAAGATGTCGGCGTAACTCTAACTCTTGCGCGATTGTCGTATGGCGTTTTAGCATCACAGACATTCTCATTATTGTAACATACATACTCACACTGCTGCTTTTCAGGATCATTCAGCACAAAAGTCTTTCTTCCATTGTTAAACACTATCTTTACTTCCGGCCAGACCCCTGCTTTTTTTTCACCTGTAGACAATGTCGTCATCTGTGTATACTCATATGCATTCGGACTCATTTTTAAACCTTCCAGTGAGAATCCTCCTGCCATACCTATATATTCATTCCCTAAATCATCTTGCTTTTTAGTCCCTAAGTCTAACTTCCAAATATCATAAACTGCAGTAATTGTGCCCGAATATCCATACAATCCTGTAACTGTAACAACTGCTTTCTGACTATTCAAGGTAAAATCCTCTGTTGCGTCTGTATGGTTTGAACATACAGCTTCATATTCGTTGTCCTCAAGTTCATCAAGAATATTTCCATCTGAATCATACTTCACAACTCTAATCATAGCATCTATAGGTTCCCCATTATAAACATAATAGTCTGACTCTTGATCCACGATTATAATGCTATATCCCTCTTTTTCCAGATCTACTCTCTTTATATCAAACCTTATGCTTACCTTACCAAAATATCCATTCTTACCCTGAATTCTGGCTATGCCATAGCGTTGTGCTGTTGGACCGCTTCCCTCTGTATACACATCTGGGTCAAACTCAACACTATATTCTTCCCCATAATAAAGCGACTTAAAACTCCCTGATAAATTTTGATAACGTAACAGAACTGTATTAGCTACACTATCGCCTTCCTTCATAAATACTACATCGTCACTTTTTTTGTATTCCGGCCATTGCAGCTTTGCATAACGTTCAACTTCATCAAAATAAATTGTAAATTTATTACGTTCTTGAATCTGTGCATTTACAATATCGTTACCTACATATAAGGTTAATTCCTCTTTGACATCGTTATAGCAGCCTGTTCCATTTATCGAGAAAATAACTGTCCCCGTATTCTCCACATCATTCTTTGTAATACTGATTGTATAATCCGTATTGTACACCAAATGATCACCAAAAGTTGTATCTTCTACTGTCAAATGACGATTTGTTCCCAAATATTTGATAAACTCATCATCTTTATCACCTTTTGTATACGGCATCGGGGCATCAATCTCACATTTAATATATGCCGGTCTGATACTCCGCTGTTTAAACTTAAATTCTCCTGCTAAAACATACTCTCTATTATTTTCCTCTGTCTTACAGTTATTAATCGGTCTGATTTTAAAGTAATACTCAGTGTTTCCTATATCAATATTTGTCAGATCAATGTCTCTACCATCTTTATCAAATAACCCTGGGTCTACGGTATAATCTTTGTCTTTTTCAAGGGTCATTGTTTTATTTGAACCATTTGCGGTTGTATACCTATATTCCAGTGTCTTAAGATCAGGTGCTTTTCCCTTGCCACAGTATTCATGTTCTCCATTCGGGAAATCTGTTTCTGGAAGTTTAATATATTCACTTTGCAATTCGCGTTTTGCTATATCAAACCTTTCCGTCTTGGTGACATTCCCTGGTACAGTTACCATAATTGTACCTATTCTTGTACCCGATTCAATATTTTCACCGTAGTCAATGGTACAGGAATCCAAATCGATCGGAATATTTTTGTAAGTAACTCCTGTCACTCTTGGCCTGTGCTGTCTTCCAGTGTATATATGATCTTTTCCATCACCTTCTGAACACTCCTCATATTCAATTCGAATCTCACTTTCTTTATATTCCTCAATTGTAAAGGTCTGTGTTAAAACACCATCCAAATTGCCTTTAAAGTCAATTTCAATTGTATACTGTCCTGGCTTTAGGCTTCCCCAATCATCATCAGAAATAACTTCTCCGCCTGATGTAAATGTAACCTCATATTCATTCGTATTGATTACATCATTATTTGCTACATCTTTGAGTTTCAAAGACCTTTCGCTGTTTACCAGCCATACCTTTTCCAAAACTTCTGCTTTTTGACATGTTACATCAAATACATCATTCCTCTGCATGTAATCATTTTGTAAAGCAATATTATACCCTTCTTCTTCTAAATCCAATGGTTCAATAGTATACTTTAGCCCCTTGACATCAAGCAATTTCAAAGGATCTATCTCACCATAATATCCAGCCTCATTCGGCTTTTCTGTGGCATCTTTACCAGCTTTACCTATGATCGTTATATAAACTTCACCAGCATTTATCAATCTTTTAGGATCAGTTGTTGTAATAACATCTACTCCATTTCTGCAAACCAAACAATAGGATAGCTCATAATCCTGTCCTTCTATTAAAGTATACTTTTCTGAATCATTAAAGTGAATTATAGGCTTTACCTCATGGTAATTCGTATTATAAGTATACGTCTCATCTGGCGATGTAGGTTCCAATACCCATCCCATTTCATTCGCAGCAAGTGCTCTCCGCAGCTTATACCACGTATTTGTCGCAACATTATATGGCGATCCTGCCTGAAGTGCCAATCTGACCCAACCTGCTGTCCTACCATCTTTAAAGTCCTCATTTCCTCTTTCTGTTGCAACAGCGAATGTTTTCGTATACGCGTTCTCTCCCAAAGTAATCGTTCTCCCAGTATCTCTATCCTGAACCCAAACTGACCTTGGATTCTGCTGAATAGTTCTGTGAAGATCATTCACATAGTCAACTGGGCTTTGAAGTGCATCATGCTGCAAAGCATAATTACCCGATCCTGCCGTTCCTGACGAATATATTTTAATGCCTACATAATAAGCTTTCTCTGCACCAGTTCCTCCTTTATTCCATATTCCCCTAATTGTCCATTGCCCATTCTCTTCCTTAGCTGTATAGTGAATATTTTTTTCTAATGTAATATCTCCAGTAGCTGCTTTGCGTTTGACAACCAACTCATCACTTTCTATACTGCACTCAAGGCTTTCTACATTCATATATACATCTGTGGATACACTGCTTCCTGGCACCTCAAAGTTTGTAAATGTAATTGGTTTAGAATAAGCTCCCAGACTTGTCGCCTCTGAATTTTCAATCTGATAATCCGAGCCATATGTCAATGTTACCGGATTCTTACCTTCCTCTTTAACAGTCACTTCCCAATCTTTCCCTTCAAAGGATGCTGGAAGGCTGTTAACGACCCAATAACCAGATGTATTTGTCGGCAAATTATCATAAGAATATGTTGTTATAAAATTAATATCTACTTCTGTTGTCTCCAACTCTCTCTTTGATATTTCATAATATACCTCTAGTGATGTATTATCCTCAGAGCCATCTATCAATGTTGTTATGATTTTATTACTGTTCTTTGGTTCAATCGTTACATAAGCTGTTTTCCCATTTGTAACCCCTGTGATAGTGCCCTCCTGCCCAATTGTATAATCAGTACCCCGCTCAAGCGTCAAATCAATTGCACTGCCTGAAACTGTCTGACCTGTCACTTTAATCTTTTCCGGATATACCTTTTCACCGTAATTATATTGAACCTCCTCAGCCAATTCAATAGTCGCATTTTTCAAATCTGCAAACGTATATTTTTGCTGATCTGCCCGCAGCCTAGGCGCAGCAATCGCCACACCCCCAAGCAAAAGCACAGAACAAAATACGATTAATATTTTCGTCCCAAACCTTTTCCATACATCCTTGTACATACATTACCTTCCTCTCCGTCATCCTAAACAGAAGACTTTATTAATCCCGGATTACTTGAACCACTCAGGACACACAGCTCCATCTCCATATCCCATCCACCGCAATTCGCAAGACATCTGTTTCCCACAGCTCCGGCTCTCAGCCGCCCGCCGGATTCCCAACAGGTGTCGTGCCAAGTGCGGTTCACAGAATAAAATATGCAGATTGTTCCTGTCCTGACACTGCGCTCCGGCAACGTTCCAGACAGCGATCCCCCAGTTATTCCGCCGTTTCCCACACTTTTCAATCTTCTGCCTGCTCTGTCGGTCTGTGCGAAAACTCAGAATCTGCAAGATCCTGTCCGTTTGCTGCCGGGTGCAGCGTTCCTGTATTTTCGGATGGCATGTGCATCCTACACACATCATCTATATCTAAGAGAAAAGTATGTATGCCGCAACTGCCCGGCACAAGGCTGTTTCCTTCCTGCCAGACAGGCAAACACGCAGACTTATCCCATTAAGATAGTTTATAAATATATCGGCTCATTTTTTAGAATATTAACCTTAAGATAGAATTTTTTTAAATTATCCTAATGAGCCAATCCTATTATACAACCATTAAAAACCCGTTAAGAATGATACCGTTCCATACCTTAACAAGCACATTAGCCTGTGCATCCCACATGTTTATCAGACTGTTTCCAGATGATGTTCTAATCCCTGCCCGTTCTCTTTCCGTATTGCTTCCACCGCATCATACGAGTATTCAGGAATAATCCGTATAATCGTTTCTGACGGGAACCCTTCGTTTATCATATTTATGATGTATTTCTTTTTCTCTGTCTCTGTTTTCCGTCTTTCTTCTATCTTTATTTCTTCCCTCATTTCTTCCCTCATTTCTTTTCTAAGTTCCTTTCTGATCATCCGCTCTACTTTTGTCATCTTAATTACCTCCCTTATTTTATTCGCTGTTTCTTTATCAATCACTTTATCTGTAAAAGCAAGCATCCCCGACAACACAAACGCCTGCTGCATCCTGTCCCCGATCTTTTTCGCCAGTTCCGCCAGTTCCCGGATCTTCTGCTGTTTTTCCTCTTTCTCTTTATAAGAAAGCGGAAGGATTATGTATTCCATAAGCTCTTCATCTGTAAACGGCTGCCTGCCCTTTACCTTTTCCTCCAGCCTGCGGGAAATGCCGTCTTTGTCCAGTTCTGACAAAAATGCTGTCTCTATGTGCATTTTGACTGCACCAATATCATAGCTTTCTGACACCTAGCGCCTTTCTACATCGCCTGTATAGATCACAACCATTCGCAGCACCGGACAGTCCTTCTTTTCCCTCTGGTAGCGTTTTGCGATCCCGGCAAGATAGTTCAGGTAT
Organism: uncultured Eubacterium sp.; assembly: GCA_947178105.1. Taxonomy (GTDB): domain Bacteria; phylum Bacillota; class Clostridia; order Lachnospirales; family Lachnospiraceae; genus Eubacterium_J. Next base: position 69,434 of record CAMWXD010000004.1, read on the forward strand.
TTTACCTTATCCGCCTTTTGGTACTCACTCTCATAATCTACAATCGCCACAGTCTGGTCTGCCAGGCGGAACAGGTTGTCCAGCCGCAGCTCATTCACTGATACCGCCGGGATATTGGTCGGTTCTGCTTCCTCGATTTCAGGAAGGTCCAGCCCGTATACACGGAAAGTCTTTCCTTTAAAATTTTCAGCAAGCACCTTGCTTGTAATGTCCTTGTTTTGGTATGCGATGCTCCTGTTTTTGCCCCTGCGGCTTGTTCTAGCCCTTTTGTGATCCGCTCTTTTCTCTTTGCCCATATGTTTCCTCCTGTCTTTTGCAGGAGCCTTTGTGAAAACCCCTGCTTTCGTATTTTGTTGTGAAGCATGGATTTTCTTTGATTATGGCTTTTGACGGCTGCTTGCCGGCAAGTCCCATAGAATTGTCATTTGATGGGATTTCTCCCTCTGGCATACAGGGCTTAGATGCTCCGTATGGAGAAAATATGCTTTCCTGGATTATAACACATTTTGGTATGAATTTCAATTAGAAATACTTTGTGAAACCCCTTTGCAATACAGCCCGCATGAGATAAAAATTGTAATGATAAATTGTTTTCTTAATCACGGGATTTTCTCATGGTTATTGAATGACACATTTAGAGCATTTTTCTTACAAGGTCTGATCCCGGCTTGTAAAATCGGGAGGACTATGATAGTGTGGAGATATGAAAACGAAAGGGAAAGCAGGTGGGAAGATTGGCAGTGACGGAACAGATAGACCAGAAACATCAGGAAGATTTACAGAGGCTAAGAGGTTTTCGCCTGCTTGATGATGATTTCCTCACAAAGTGTTTTGAGGGAGATACGGCAAGCATAGAACTGGTATTGCAGATTGTTCTGGAAAAGCCGGATTTAAAAGTGCTGGACGTTCGTACACAGGTATTTGTGGAGAATCTGCTGAACCGTTCGGTGAGGCTGGATATTCTGGCTACAGACAATACAGGGGCAAAACTGAATGTGGAGGTGCAGCGCTCCGATAAAGGAGCCGGGAGAAAGCATCCCCGACAGCACAAACGCCTGCTGCATCCTGTCCCCAATCTTTTTTCGCCAGCCTGCGGGAAATGCCGTCTTTGTCCAGTTCTGACAAAAATGCTGTCTCTATGTGCATTTTGACTGCGCCGATGTCGAAGCTGTCTGCTACCTGGCGCCTTTCTACATCGCCTGTATAGGCCACAACCATCCGCAGCACCGGGCAGTCCTTCTTTTCCCTCTGGTAGCGGTTTGCGATTCCTGTTAAGTAATTCCGGTATTTTACCTTATCTGCCTTTTGGTACTCACTTTCATAATCTACAATCGCCACATTGCCAGCAAATTGATGTTGAAAGTGCTGAAAAACACTCATTTACTTGTATTTTCACCAAAGTAATGTTATAATTTTTTCAAAGTAGATACGTTTTCTATAGCGAAAGGAGGATTTTATATGAAACATTTTATATGAAACATTTTTTATTAACAATTATAAATCATATAATCTTTATTTTGTGCTTCCTTTTTATTCTATGCAGCTTTTTTAAAATCATATCATATACATTTGTAAATGATTATATATACACTAATTCATATGTTATAATAGGACTTTGGATTTGCGGCCTGCTTCTTGCAAGCCTGTTTACTCGTCCTCTGTATCACTGGATTCTTCGCTTTCGTCATTCAAAGATGGAATAGGCTGTTCTTCGTCTAAAATAATAGGTTCAGCCATTAATGAATCGGCACTTCTGATTACGGATTCCAGCGGTTCTAATAAGGATTCCGGCTCTATTCCTGATTCCTTTAGTTTCTGCTTGTAGCATATATAGCATCTCCAGGAGAATGCAATTCCATCTGTGTAGAAATATGTTCTTCTGGAATAATTGAACACAAGCACTCTGTGTTCCCATAAATTAACTGGCTTAATTCCCTTGGCTTAATTGGTTTGGTTTTTCGTATATTGTACACTAATACGGCATATTCTTTATATGCATAATAGTTGTATAGTTCGTTCAGAATCTGATATGCATAAGCGTCAAGATTGCTTATGCCATGATAATTGGAAATTGCCCGATAGAGAGTAATATTGATATATATGCAAAGATTATGTTCTAAGACAAGACAGCTTCCATCAAAATCAATATTCCAGAAAAGAAAACAACAGAAAAAAACCACACCCGAAACAGTTATCTTCTGTAATTCTCTGCCTTTTTCTGTCGTTTCAGATGTGATTTCTTAATATTTTAGCACATAAATTGGAAAACTGCAAGAATAATTTTACTATTTTTGTATTTTATTGTCAAAAAGGGAAGCATCGTCCGCCTGATATCTATTATCCTAGCCACAAAAATAATAAATATGCAGAGGAAAATACTTCCCAACTAAAAGTATACACCATTTACAACTGATAATCAACTATTTTTTTCGACTTTTTTCTGCTTTAATAAAAGTACTATGCAAAGCACAACATTACTTATTTTTGCCATTCTTTTTCATAGGCTTCTAATTCCCTGCCTTTTTCCATAATCCTGTAGTCCATGGCAAGGATTGCAGTACGAAACTGCCTGCTTGCATCAGCCCCGTACTGGTGAAGCAGCTCATGCATATACACAGTCATCGCCTGCGGAAATGCGTTTGTCCTAAACAGTTTTTCTCTTAAATTGACTTCACTTATATGATAGACTACTTTCATACCCAACACGTTTTTAGCGGAACCATCTGTTTTGGTCGCACTGGCAAAACCAGCATGTGGTGTTTCTTCATTTATAATAACCCTGCACTCAGGCAGCTTTTCGTAACAAAGCAGGTCTCCAAATATATTAGCCGCCATCTGTTCGAGCACTTGAATCCTCCTTTTCTGCTGCGTGTCTGGCTTATGGGTCACATGAAATCCTTCGTGCTCCTCGCACAAGCTGTATAATGTTTTCATTCCAAGATCCGAAAAATAATGCGGCAGTATCGTACAATTCCCATAAAAACCAGATCGGCGAAACCATGCGATTGCAGTATGATATCTATTTCGATCCAGCCTCACTTCATATGGACTCATATCCGCGATAAAATTCCCTTGTAGCGTCTCACAAATGTCCTGTAGAAGCGCCTTTTCTTCTTTAATTCTAAATATCAGAGACATGATCACACGCTTCCAGTCCAGCCCATATTTCTTATTTCCTTTGGAATCACGCCAATAATACCGAAAAGCAAAAAATACGTCCTTCAAAGCCTCCCCAGACAGCTTGCGCACGATTTCCTCTACTGCATTTTGTGTATCATAATCGCTGAAAAACTCTCTGTCCCTGTCATCTTCCATAAAGTTTTTGTAATTGTGATTGCAAAATATCAATGGAATTCGATAAATATCCGCCCGTTTCTGCAAGGATACAAATACTTTTCCATCCAAAGCATTGTTTGCCCTATACACTGAATAACAGCGTTCCTGTGCTATGCATTCCCCAAATAACGGATTTTCAGAATAAAAAAAGCTGTTCATTGCAGCAAGAAACACTTGATATGCACCCTCATCAATGTTTCCCAGCACTAATATAGCATCCTTTTTTGATTTGCGTTTTTTCATATCATAAGCAAGAAATTCAACTCGCTGTCCGTCAATGCTGCCTGGTGTTTTCATTACATCAAGTGCCCAATCCAAAGACTCCATATGCACACTGATCTGATAGTCGCGATATGCGCAAAGAGATGCGATCTTGAATCCTTCTCCAAACTTCCCTGCTGTAGGATGTTCACTGTTTCCTTTTCTCTTTGTGGATACTCCAATGTATTTCAGCCATTTTACATGAAATCCCTTTTTGCTTCTCATCCGAAGCATCTTTGTTTCTTGTTGATATTCATAATAAAACCCGTTTTTAAACTCATCCGGGCCTAACACATCATAAAAATTCTGAATATAATCCTCCATAATATGTTGCAGATCCCAATGGGTCGGATACGTCATAACCAGATTTAATTTTGTCGTCATAAATTATACCAGCCTTCCTGTTCCATCATCTGTGAGCTCTCTTTCATCCATATGATTCCATTTTCGCGCGAATTTTCTGATCAGTGGCCTGAATTGGTAAAGCCCTGCTCCAACCTCTGTAAGTACCGCATTAGGATAAGCACTTTTTTCAGTGCCATACATACGCACACATGCATCCACATATTTCAGCAATACCTGCTGAAATTCTACTTTTTCTGATAATTCATCCGCCTCTAATACAGCCTCTTTCACCCGATATCTGATATGCCGATCCCTGTCCGCTGAAGGAACCACCCTTTCTGTCTTTGTCTCCACATGCACTGATATCCCATAGTTTCGGTATGCGATGCTTTTCTTTTTCTCTGTCCCACACTCCCTGTATAGCACTACTTCCGGGAGCCCGTTCTGTATAAACTGCGGAAACAGCAGCTTTGTACATTCTTGCAACAAATTTACATAATAATGTTCTTTTTCATCCGGTTTTCGATACAATGTGTTTTTAAGTCTCAAATATTCATCAATGACAGACGATACTCCAAGCATACGGAAAATCGGATTAACTAAACGGCGCCTTTTCTCTTTCTGTTTTTCTTCCTGGAACCATTTCCTTGCTTCGCGAATCAGCCTGTTTTTCGACTGGTCCCTGCCAGTCCGCTCCAAATAAGCATAATCCTCCAATGGATATAGCCTCGCAAATTCTTCTTTCAAGCTGCTGTCCAAACTGATATTACGCACTAGCTGGCAGACAACATAATACCATGTGTGAAGATCCACAGGCATACACTTTTGCCATTTCGGCAGTTCACTCCACTGCTTCTCCATCTGAGTCAGCAACCAAAGAGATGCTTTTGGCGTCAGCTTTTCAGCAAGCTTATACATAGCATGAATGACTGTCGCATTGCATAAAACATCTCTGGAACGATCTTCATCAAAGTTCATACTTTTTTCAGACAGATGCGCAATCACAGGGAACGGCAGCCTCCCTCTCGCAATGTATTTATAATAAAAAATTCCGTCTATATCACCGTCAATACATGGAATTTTTTGTTCAGATCTGCTGTATAACGCACACCTCTCATCCAATTGTATTTTATCTCCGAAAAGCTCATTTTGCGGATAAAAAAACTCCAGTAACGCTTCTTTGACATAACGGACATTTTCATCAAATGCAGGGATTCCATATAAATCCAATGTAGTGAATCCGTCGTCTTTTCGATGCTGCATATGATATCCGAACATCTGGATTCGCTGTTTATCAATTTTTTCTGTATATTCACACGGAAACAGTGTCCACTCCCCAGAAGACATCACTGCATCTCCGCCTTGCTTTACCAGACAAAGCAGAGCAATTTTAAAACCTTCCCCATATTTTCCGGCATATCCACTCTTTCCTGTCTTTGTGCTGCCTCCTATATGAGATAACCATTCATAAGAGAACGCATGTCCAAATGCCTGCATCCTAACATGAATAAATCTGCCGTCCGGCTCATCTTCAATTTCCCACTTGTACATAAACTCTTTTGCAAAACGTTCAGGTCCTATACTGTCATAAAAATTCTGCACAAAATCTCTTATGATTCGGTGTATTCCCCAATTCACCGGATAATCCATCGCAATTCCAAGAGGAATCATAGAAGGTATTTTCTTTTTCCTTTTCTTCATATGTATTTATATTCACTTTCTCTGACAATTCTTTCAGCCAGTTTACATGGCGGAAGTTCAGGATATTTTTCAACAAAAGCACGAATATCCTCCCAGCCTTCCATTGGAAACCCCATGCACTTCATCTCTATCTGTTTTTCATCAAGCCATTTTTCTTTTATAATATGTCTGTTCTCGTCACAAATATATTCGTAACAAATGTCTTGTAGCTTTCCTTCTGACATCTCTTTTCTTATCTTTATTTCCTGGCTTCTCTTATACCGCTCCCATCTCTCATCCGACATAGCTATTTTGACAAACCCAATACTCTCAGCCAACATATCAAGCAGCACATTTGACACTCCGATTTCATATCCTCTCTGCCCCGCTTCTTCAAAGAGATTCCTGTATCCAGCTTCCAGCATCATGTCACCCCTTATTTTTCGTATTTACAAATTTATTCCGTATAAACGTAACAAATCCGTATGAAAAATCACATTCAAAGCAATGCTTGTAGTATGATTTACAACTGCGTAGTTTTGAATGTGATTTAAAGCAAGCCGTAATTCCATTCGGCACTTTCTAATTGTACATCTTTTATACTACCCATTTAGATTATAGTGATTTTTCACAAAAATGTCAACTGCTATTTCGCCCATACTCTCCCGCCAAATCCCTCAGCGCATCCAGATACCCCGCCAGCCGCGCACGAAAAGCACCAGGCAGCTCATGGTACTCCATCAGCAGAAGATAATCCTCACTCTCTTTATCCACGATCACATAATCCACCGGGCGGCTGCTTTCCTCCCCTGTATCCGCCAGCAGCTCATATAAAGTGACCCGCAGCACATCGCAGATCACTTTCAGCTTATCCGCAGACGGGTTCGTCTTTTTCCGCTTCCAGTCACTGATCGTGCTTTGGGATATTCCCGTTTTATCTGATAGCTCTTTTTGTGAAATTCCCTTTTCCTGCATAAGTGCAAAAATCCGTTCACTAATAATCATCTCTGTCCCCCTCTGAATTAAATAATCCGTATTTTATCCGTATATGCGAATTATACAGCAGCATTTACCACGTCATTGTGTAATGCAATCAGTATATCATACCTGGCCCAAAAACAAAAGCCCAAAATAAAATGCCCAAAGGCGCAGCTTCACGCCCCAGATCCCGTTCGTTATTCCGCCAAAAGGAAATTCAGCCCATTGCACTTCTCTGCCGGTTATGCTATAGTTTTACTGACCGGGGAACACATACAGACGCCACTGGAATCTACAGGCGAATGCCCCGGCAATGATACAAAGATAAAGAAAGGAAGATACGATGTTTCAATTTTTCACAATGCCTGCACAGGATGCCTATGGCGTTGATGCTGTAACGCTGACTCATGCAGGATTTTATGCGGTCGCGGCTTTGATTGCCGCGCTGGTAGTTACTGCGCTTGTGATGCGGCCGAAAGCAGAACGGGCAAAGGGCATTACGACAAAGCAGCTTGTATTTTCTGCTGCTGCGATGGCGCTTGGCACGGTCGCTTCCATGATAAAATTTGCAGACCTGCCGATGGGCGGATCTATTACGCTGTTCAGTATGCTGTTTATTGTTTTGATCGGGCACTGGTACGGCGCGAAAATCGGGATCACGACGGCGGTTGCCTATGGGCTGCTGCAATTTATTTTACAGCCTGTTTTCTATACGCTGCCGCAGGTGCTGATAGATTATCCTCTGGCGTTCGGCGCCCTGGGCATCTCCGGCTTTTTCCGCAGCAGGAAAAACGGCCTGGTGATCGGATATCTCGCGGCTGTGCTTGGACGGTATTTTTTCGCATTCCTGTCCGGCATGATCTTTTTCGGAGCATACGCGGCGGACTATCATATGAGCATTCCAGCCTACTCCCTGTCCTATAACGCGATGTACCTGTTCCCGGAAGCCGCTCTGACGATTGCTGCGCTTTATGCCGCGCCAGTTAAGAATGCGCTGGCGCGTATCCGACGAATCGCTGTAGAAGCGCCGCACAGGCAGGCAGTGATGTAAGTAAGCCTGCTTTTAGCAACATACAAAAGGGCTGTCAGAAAAGGAAACCCACGCCTTTTCCTGGCAGCCCTATATTCTTTTAATACGTCAGGTCATGCACATAGCTGATCACGCTGCTTGTATCCCCATTGATCTTGATTCCGATATTCTGGCGGTTGTAAAACCACTCGCCGCTGTGTGTCTCCGAGCCGAATACCATCAGAAAGTCACCTTGGACGGTCACAGAAGTCTCGTCGTCCAGAGAAATATAGTCCGTATTTCCTCCGTTGTTGCGGAACCACAGGTAGCCGGTCTTTTTTCCTGCATGTATTTCATAAAAGACGCTTGCCGCCGGCGCGTAGCTAATCATGCTGCATTGGTACGCCTTTGCCTCTTCGCCGGAAAATGTGATTTCAATGGCAGGCGTGAGCTCCGGCAGGCTGTATGCGGTCGGATCTGCTGAAAACCGGACGATCTGGTTGTCTTTGATCAGCCCTCTTTTGATAAAGCTGTCGAAATAACTCTGTTTGTCGTCAATGCCCATGCTATAGTTGTAAATGACCTCGCCAAACATCGACTCCATATCTTCGTTGGCGTATGCTTCGGCATCTTCCTTGGAGTTGCCAAGCAAAGAATACTGATAGCACAGCGAAGTATAAATGCGGTGTTGATAATCCATCATGCTGTTAATCGCAGCTTCCACAGCCGTCTCGCCCTCCACGCCGTTGCCGGTATTGCCGGACAGCCCGGCTGCGAGCAGTTTATCCTTTAAGACGGTGATTTCAGACGGCTCCACAAAGCTATTGTTTTGGATATCCCCGCCTTCTACGAGACGGCCATAGATGTCTGAGATCTCCGAATCGGTCATTCTGCTGACGGTACGGTCTGAAAGATCCATAACATAATGGCTCAGCCCCTCCTCTGCGTCTTTTTGCGCTTCTTCCTCTGTCTGCCCTACGACATTATAATAATACGTATATAGCTGCATCTTCAGTTCTGCCTGGCTGTTTGCATATGCGGTAACCATATTTCGCCGGATATCCCCGTTGCTGTCGCCGCTGTTGTTCAGAGAAAACAGGCGCGGTGCAAACACACTGAACACGACGACACATGCGACGATCACAACGCCGATTGCAAAATTGCGCGGCGTAAAGATCTGGAACTTTTCTTTATCTGTACCGTCTTTCTTCTTTTCCTTTCTTTTTGCCAGGCGTTCGTTCTGCTTTTTCTCTCTTTTTTCCTGTTTTATCGATGCTGTGTCCTCTTTTTGCAAAGTCGCTGTGCTGCCTGGCGCAGATGCGATCCCTGCCGTATGTTCCAGCTTCGCAACAAATTTCTGCCCGAATGGCGACCGGAATGTTTCCGGATGCGCCTTGACGGATAGGAGGATTTTTTTTGCCTGTTCTGGATTTTCTACATCGTACTTATCCATCAGCCCCTTAATCCGCTTAAGGTCCATGGCTGCCTCCCGATATTCCTGCTCTGTCTCAAATTCGAGCTCACCCAATTTATACTTCTTTTCCTGTGCCATAATTTTCATCCATTCCCTTCATAGACATTCCACTTGTTTTTCCTCTGCGGCTTACACTGTTATATGTACCCTCTTTCTTTGTTCACCGCCTGAAATTACTTTCCGTAATTGGCATTCTAACATATTTCTCAGCACAATTCAATGTATGAGGGCGAAAACTATTTTTTACGAAACAAGCACCGCAAAGAGCGTAAGCGCGCGCCCGGATGATTTTTTATTTCTCACAATCCGTACCGTATGCGTCTTTTTTGTACTGGAAGAATAACACGGCACCGAACCAGGCTTGCTGTGCCTGCCTGCGGAATTATCCGCATCAATCGTGGCTGTTTTCTTGCCGTCCACATAGACGTCAAACTGCCCGCCTCTTCCATTGACCTGCTGGGCAAACACCAATCCGATTGTTTTGCCGGTCACTGTAAACGTCAGGCCGCCGTCCCCGCTCGCGGTCGTCAGGTTATTTTTAAATATATTGCTCTTGCTGCTCTCCTCAAAGGTGCCCATCCTTTGGATCTTGATATCCTTGCACGTCAGGACTTTTGCACTGCCGTACTTCTTTGACGTCACATACTTTGTGGGCGTTTTCTTTGACAGCACCTGCCCCAGCGACTTCTCCTGCACAGAATTCAGATAGCGCACCAGGATCTCGCCGACTACGGCATAGCCAAGCGCCGATGGATGGATCGCATCGCCTGACAGCTCTTCCCTCGTATAGATGCCCTGGTTGATCATATCCATCATGACATTTCCATAACTAAGCATCGGCAGGTTATAATGCTTCCCGATCTGCGACTGCTGCAGTTGGCAGCTCCAGCCGTTGAGCTTTGCCATAAAAAGCAGCATCACAGCCGGCTTCGTCGGTGAATCCAGGATCTTTCGGATCAGGTTTTCATAAGACTGCTTATGATACGCCGTTTTCTTATCATTGACCGCAAATTCTACCACAACCAGATCCGGCTCTTTGTCCAGCACATCCTTCTGTACCCGGTGGACACCCAAATAAGAATCCGTCGCGCTGATCCCCGCGTTTACAAACCGCAGGTCTGCCCTTGGAAACGTTTTATACCACCAGTCCGTAAAGTAATCGACATACGTCAGCTTTTTATTCATACTGCTGTCTCTCGTCCCGGTGGACATCGTGCCTTTCGTAATCGAGCCGCCGATAAAAGCAATCGTCACCCTCTGCCCGCTCTGTGCTTTTCGCATAACGTTAAAAAGCGGGTACTCATTTGTTCCCGACCAAGGGTTCGCCAGTTTCATCTGGCGCTCTGTCACATAGCCAGCCGGTAAGATATTCCCTTTGATCCCTCCTGTGCCAGCCGCATACGCCGCTGTCGGCTGTGCTGACACAAGCTGCATTACTGTAGTAACGAGGACAGCGACAGCACAAAGCCACGCCAATGTACGATTTGCTTTCGTGTTTTTTTTCGGATTCATGATACGCACCTTCTCCATAATATTTTAGTCTTATTCTTATTCTAACATAATCCGGCACAAAAATGCTATCCTAACCAAAATTTTCCTTAAAAATAAAAAAAGCCACGAACCATTCCGCTCGCGGCTTTTCTCTCTTTTGTATATTCTTTCTATTTAATATTGTCCTGTATTGTATCGAAACGCATTCGGAACATTTTTATCCGGGCTGTAGCTTTCCAGGATCTTTCCATAGCGCTCTCTGTAATCATTATCGATCTTAAGCTGTGGAATGACCTTTGTCCCTTCTTCAAAGAAATGCTTGGAACCTCTGCCCATCTCCTGTCCCCTCTTCGTATGCTTATCCAGTGCCACATCCATAATTTCCGGCTTTTTGCCCATTGCCGCTTCTTTAATGATGATGTTTTTCAGATAATCGCTCGAACGGTCTTTCTCACTCTCGCAGAGAATACGGATCGCATGGATAAAATACATCGGCTGGTCGCCGTCGTCATACGGAAAGTTCTTGCGCATTTCATTCATCGTATTTACCTGCACCGCTGCATTCAGATTGCCGAACCCGATATCCTCTACGGATATCGTAAGCAGCCTTCTCCACATTTTCTCTAAAAATACAGGGCCTGATACATACAGCTCGTACGCATACTGGCAGGCTTCTTCCACCATAGCCCTGCGGATGGATTTTTGCAGGCAGGAAATAATCTCATCTGCTGCAAAACCGTTTGCTGTCACTGATGCTGCCCAAATATTATAATCTCCCATTCTGTTTTCTCCTTATCAATCCTTTTTGCTCTTGTATTCTTTGCCCGAAACGGCTATTTTTGTTTATAAATCTCAATCAGCTCCGCAATGACCGTTTTCAGCATCTCCGCCCCCATAAGCTGGTCTTCTGCATGTGTCATTAACAGGCTGATCTGCGGCTCTTCCGTGCTCATCTCTTCCTGCAGCACATCCATATGCCCATGGTGCGCCTCTACAAAATGGCCGCTGCCTTCCTCCATTTTTTCATCTGATTCCTGCATCTTTCCCTGCTTTGCCAGCGCCAGAGCTTCCATATAACAGGATTTCGCCATACCTGAATAGGTAATGACCTGCATTGCGGTCTCTGATATTTTTTCAATATTTACCATCTTATCCTATCCTTCCATCAGGCCAATCGCAAAATCAAGTGCCTTGTCTCCATCCGCCATTGCATATACCCTAGGCTCCACGCTTGCTACCGGAATATTCAACTGCGACTTAATGTTAGATACCGCATATACCAACTGCGGCCCGACCAGGCATACATCCCACTTGCCCACTTCATCGCGGATCGCAGCGCTGGGAACCGCCGTAATTTGAATCTCCATCCCGCGCTTCTGCGCTGCTTCACGAATCTTTTTTACCAAAATAGAGCTGGACATCCCCGCATTGCAACATAATAAAATATTCATATGAAACTCCTTTCTTTTGACGTATGTACGTTTATATTTTTATTTTAATTCCGGCCAATAAGCTTTGTTTGCTTCGACCAGGTCATCCAGAATCAACTTCGCAACCTTCGCGCTCGGTACGGTCTTTGACAGCGTCAGCGCCTGCCAGAGCTTTTGATAGCTCCCTTCCATCCACGCATCCACCGTCAGCTTCTCTACAGCTACCTGCTGCTCCATCAGCCCTTTCTGGAACATCGGGATTTTGCCGATGCTCAGCGGCTCGTAGCCGTCTTTTCCGACAATACAAGGGATCTCTACCATCGCATCCGACGGAAAGTTTTCAATCGCCCCGTTATTTTCCACAATCAAAAGCATCCGTTCCTTCGTATTAAATGCAAGCGCTGTGGCAAGGTCTACGATAAACAGTGCATGGATGCCGATTTCCAGCTTTGTATCCTTTGCTGTCCCCGCAGCTTCGATCTTTGCGCACTCGCCGAATACCCGCTTTTCCCTTCCGTCAATGACCTGGTTCGCCCTCGTATAATTCGGGTCTGAATGCGCTACCATGTCATCTGGGTACAGATAATACTGCAAATAAGAGCTAGGGGACATCGTCGGGTCTACCGCCACAAGGTCTTTCACCTTCTTTGCCGTCTCATGCCAGCTTTCGTCTGTATAGTCTTTTTCTGTCGATTCCTTCGGGCAGTTTCCGTATGTAAGCTGGTGTGCAATCAGCTCGTCAATATACTCCTTGCCGTCTGCATCCTTGATGGAAGTCCACCATCCGAAATGGTTCAGCCCAAAATAACGGACATCCATCTCTTTGCGGTCGTTAAATCCGAGTATTTTTGCAAAGCTCTGCTCCATGCCAATCGGCATATCACAAATATTAATGACACGGGAGTTCGGGCGAAGCCTTCTGCACGCTTCTGCTACGATTGCCGCCGGATTGGAATAATTGAGCATCCAGCAGTCCGGGGAGTATTTTTCCATATAGTCAATATTTTCCAGCACGCCCGCAATCGAACGCATTCCATACGCGATACCGCCCGGCCCGCATGTTTCCTGTCCTACCACCCCGTATTTCAGCGGGATCTTCTCATCCAGCTCACGCATCGCCAGCTTCCCGACACGGATATGTGCCAGGCAAAAATCCACATCCGTATACGCTTCTTTCGGGTCTGTCGTGGCAAGATACGCAATCGACGGGTCTTTTTCTTTAATCAGGATCTCGCACGCCTTCGCCACTTTGTTCTGGCGTTCCCCATCATTATCATACAGCTTTATGGAACGCAACGGCAGCCTGTCCAGATTATCCAGCAGCATTAAAATAATTTCCGGTGTATACGTACTGCCGCCTCCGGCAATAACTATTGAAAACTTTTTCATATAAACTCTTGACTTCCTTTCTATACTTTTCGATCATCAGCTTTCCAGTGAATTTGAAATATGGATCAATACTTCCACAAACTCTTCTTCTGTCTCTACTGCGGCAAGCCTGCCAAGCGCAGAACGGTCTTGTGCCATATGCCGGAAAAATTCAAACAGGACTCCGATTTGTTCGTTCTGCTTATGCTCCATCGCCAGCAAAAACACGACCTGTATCTCCCTGCCATGTATCCATGCAGGTTTTTTCAAGATCCCGACGCCGATTGCCGTCTTTTTGGCAAACGTCATCAGCGGATGCGGGATCATAAACCAATCCCCGATATAAGTCGGGTAATTGACCTCCCGCTGGAGCACATCATTTACAAACTCATTTACATCATAAATATAATCCTCTGTCTTCAATGCTTCCGACAGCTCTTCGATCAACTGTACAAATTCCACCTTTTCTCTGTAGATCCGAATTGTTTTTTGGTTAAAATGTTCTTTTATGATCTCACGAAAACGATACTTTACACGTATTTTGTAGACCAGGGCATTCATAGCCGCCAGCGTATACTGGTTCGGTATCCCATCCACCCGGAACGTGGCGACCGTAGGATGGACAAACGTATCCATAATGGAGATCACAAGGTCTACCGCATGTGTCTCCAGATAATGTTCCAGGCTGTGTTTCGGCATAATCTCCAGCAGTTCGATCTGATTTTGAAAATTCGTCTGGATCCAGTTGCTGACTATACTGTTCACGCTGAACCTGGCGGAACTAATCATCACTGCTTTCAGCTTTTTATTTACATTTTCCAGAAAATGCTCTACAAAAATAGCAATAAAAGAAATCTCATCATCCTGAATATAACAGTTTTTATACCGATACACAATCGGCACCATCAGCATAGAGATCTCATACGCGTACGGATACTGCTTCTTGATCTCATTCAAAATCGGGTTTTTCGCCTCATATCCGGTACCCATCCTGCGCATCATATATTCGATATGGTTTAGGATATTATCATAAAAGCTCTGCGACTGCCACAGGTCAAAGTGGTATTTTTCCATCACGTCATGGCAAAAATCCTCCAGAATCAAGATGCTCAGGCTGTCAATCTCACTCTGCGTTGACATGCTTGCCGACATCCTAAAGCCATGCAGCAGCCCTTCCAAAACCTGCCGGTCACCATGGTCAAAATCAAAGCCCTGCTCTTTTAAAAAACGAAAAAACTGCTGCACTTCCTCTTTTGCCGGTTCTGTCTCCGCTGATGCAGCCACTTTATGGTTCTGATAATTGCGGATCATCGTAATATAAACTGCACTGACAATCATATACAGATTGTCGTCGGATATCTGGATACACTTGCTGTCAAAATATTCCTTGACCAGCTTTACAATCCATTCATACTCTTTCTGGTCAAAATCGTTTGGCAGAAACGTCTTTAGAAACCAGGCATAATGCCTCGTCCGGTCGTGCGTTTCATTTTTGATAATCCGAAACAGCATCTGCCGGATTTTTGCTTCATCATTTTCAATCCAGATCCTGTCCCCGCTCATCCGCAGCAGCTCACACTGGTACTCCGACAAAAGCTTTTTTTGAAAACGGCTGATCTCCTTATACATAGCCGGCTGCGACAATGCCAGCACGCTGCCGATATCAAAAATATCTGCACGTCCCGCTTCCAGCACCATGCCTAAAATCATCCAGCCGCGGTCTGCGACCTCTTCCTCTCTTTTTTCCTGTCCTTCCGAGAGAAAATAGCTGCGCACCGCATCCAAGTCTGTTTCTTCTATATAATAACCGCGTTTTCTGGAGGATTTAATAATGTTCCCATCTTTCCAGGCACGGTTGATCTCCCCGATCTCGCTGCGAACCGTACGAGAAGACACTTCCAGATATTCCGCCAGCTTCGTACCTGTAACTCCCTGCACATGATTCAGCAATATTTCCAAAAGCTTAGACTGTCTCCTCGTAAACATCGTTCTCTCCTATCAACCCTTAAGCTGCTTCACCCTGCTCCTTCTTCAACTCATCAGCCTCCATCATCTTAAAGAATGGATAGTAAAATACCGTCATAATAATCAAATTCACAAATACCAGCGCCACGCATTTCCAATCCAGCGTCATAATAAACGCACCGACTCCCGGCGGAAGGAATCCAGGCGGGCTGGCAATCGGCT
The DNA here is from genome assembly GCA_947178105.1 of uncultured Eubacterium sp. Taxonomy (GTDB): domain Bacteria; phylum Bacillota; class Clostridia; order Lachnospirales; family Lachnospiraceae; genus Eubacterium_J. The sequence continues at coordinate 84,993 of CAMWXD010000004.1, forward strand.
TTCCTACTAATCCGCCTGTCATCGTCAGATACGTGATCACCGTAATGACTAACGGCCCGAATACAAACGGGATAAACAAAAACGGATTTAATATAATCGGCGCACCAAAAATGATTGGCTCATTAATCCCAAACAATGTCGGCACAATGCCAACAGTCCCGATCGACCTTAAAGACTGTGCCTTCGACCGCATCATCATAATTACAAGGCCGAGCGTCAGCCCAGAACCAGTTACCTGCAATACTGCATAAAACAAGCCAAAGGTAAAAATATGCTCTACTGGCTGCCCTGCTGCATAATTTGCCATATTTTCAGCCTCATAGGCAATCGCAAAGGACGCCCACACCGCAGATGTAATCGACGGTCCATGCAGCCCAAAGAACCATAAAAACTGCGTCAGGAATATCACGATCAGCAATGCCGGCAGCGTATCCATCGTACTGATTGCTGGAGCTAGGATACCCATAATGAATGCCGGAAATACCTTTCCTGCAAATGAAAGCGAGAGATTCGCAATAATCACTGCCAGCAGCGCATTCACCACCAGCGGAATCAAAGAAGCAAAGCTCTCTCCTACCATCGACGGCACACTGTCAGGCAGGCGAATAATAATCTTGTTCTTTGTCAAGATCCTGGTCACTTCCACGCTGAGTATCGCAGAAACTATACACGTAAACAATCCAGACGCTCCGAGATAGGAAATATCCATACCGCCTTCAATCGACAGCCCGCTTAAAATCAAATGCACCATAATCGCTGTCGCTCCTGTCAGGTTGTTGCAAATATCATAACGCTTTGCCAGCGCAATCGCAATAAACATCGCAGCATAAATAGACAGCATATCTGTCGTAAACATCCCCGCATACGTAAAGACAGACATATGCGCATTCAAAAAATCATACACCGGCCCGCTTCCGATCAGGTTTGCTATCGCTAACGGCAGCAGGCTGATCGAACCGACAATAATAATCGGAACAACAGAAATCATTCCATCTTTAATCGCCTGCAAATGCTTTTGCTGTTCCACTTTATTCGCAATCGGCATCATGTACTTCATTAATGTGTCTTGAAATTTGGAATTCATAGCTTCTCCTCCTGTGTAATAATTAGCATCATCCCCGCCGGCAAGGATGTTACTGAAAACCTTCTGACCTAATTATAAAAAAAATATAAAATAAAAACAAATACACTTTTTCCACTACATTAGGAACCGCAGCTATCAATTTCCACAAAAAACAGGCAAAAAAGAAAACATTTTCTGACATATTGTAGTACGTCCATGCATGGCGCACAAATACGATTAGCAAAGATATCCAGACAGACGCAAAAAGCGGGAACCCTTTTTGGTTCCCACTCCTGCTTTGCTGCCTTATGTCTGGTCGATACGGCAATTACTACGAGCATTGATTGCTACATAGTTAAGATATATACATAAAAATAAATTTCTATATCTGTCCCATCTTCCTTCATCCCTTGTTGATAGCTCAATTTTTCACAGACCATAACACTTTCATTAGCTGCAACCAAAAAATTTTCATCTCATGCAAGCGCATCTCCGTAAGACACTGTGTAACTATCTCATATCATCATTGGGTTTAAGAAAATGAAAAATAGCCAATACAAAAAAGGCGTCTTTAAGACGCCCATACCTTTTTATTCCGTCTTAGGATTCTTTCCTATATGTCATAATATCTTCCACATTACACTCTAAAATTCCGCACAGGGTATCAATCGTATGGGTACTGACATATGAATTACTCCGCAGCCTGGAAAGCTGCCCGGCACTTACATGGTATTTCTTTATCAGGGCATACTGCGATATTCCCTTTTCTTTCATCGTCAGCCACAATTTCTCATATGAAATCAAAGCACAATCTCCTTCATACCTTTATTATTCTAATAATAACCTGCAATATATTTGCCGGACATTAGCCATAAATGGCTAATTTTAGTTATTAAAATGATCGTACCTAATCATTGTGCCTTCTTTTTGTTATCTTTTTTCAAATATTCGATAAAATAGTTTTCATCATATATTTTAGAGGTGCTGCTATCTATGGATAGAAAATCATTTGGTGAAAAAATCCGTCAGGAGCGAATACGAATTTTTGTTACCCTCCTAATTTTCTGCAATATAAAAAGACAGCGAAATTTCTTTCACTGCCCTCTTATAACCATTTAGATATAAAACTTATTTGGTATATTGCTCCATGATACCTGCTTATAAAATCTTTAATTTCCTATAAAACTTCATAGAAATTTCTTTTGTACTGCCCTTAGCCTACTTCGTCTAAATTGATTTTTTTATACAGCTTATATGTACCGCTTATTTTAAACTGTTCTTCCATGCTAGCTGCTAACTGTGCATTACCAGAAAATGAAGCTGACAGCTTGACTTTTTTAGCTGAAAGCTTTTTAGCTGATATGTTTGCTGGAGGAACATCTCCATAACTGCCTTGTATAAACTCCGTTTTTGTCTTTCCGTCAATCTTGATGACTCCAGAAAAAATTGTCTTTTGCTTCGTCTTTCTGTGAATCACAGTCAATATATAATACTGCCAGTGTGTTTCATTGACACTAAAACCATATTCTTCTTCAAATCCATAATCATCTGTAAAATAACCAATTTCTAAAATCTTTGTAAAATCTTTATTAACTTTCTTATAAGAGCCTGCTGTAAACTCTGTTTTACTTGCTGCATTTACATTTATGGGCTTTACATATGAAATCAATCCTAACATCATCATAAATACTGTCAATATTATTAATTCGGTTTTTTTTCGTAACATATTTCTCTCCTTATAAAATGTAATAACTTCTCTATGCAAACGTTTTGACCTTATACAGATTTCTAGCATTTAATACCTATTTCTGTATCTCATATATGAAAATCCTTACCTTACCCTTTTGAAACCCTGATGGCTTTAACAGGCGAATATTTGCTGTATATCCTGTTCCCTTCCGCATTTAACGCATACGCCCGCACCTGGAAGTAATATTTCCTGCCACGCTTTAAATTTGTGATATTCCTGCTTGTACCTGCCATTGATGCGCTTTTTGCGCCTTTCATAGATTTCGACTCTGAATATTTAATCTGATATCCTGTAGCATACTTATCTTTCTTTGCATTTACCCTTACAATCCCTTGTCCCATATTTGTAAGTGCGTTAATGGCAGACGTATGTTCTTTGATTGGGTTTTTGACAATAACCTCACATACGCCTTCTGTACCGCTTCCATCCTTTGCTGTACAGATTATAGTTGTAGTCCCTGCATTTTTTGCATAGACCATGCCCTCATTGCTGACTGTTGCTACTTTCTCATTGGAACTTTGATACTTTACAGAAGCATCCACCACATTTTCAGGCAATATAACTGGTTTTAACTGATAATCTTCCTGCACATTCATGCTCACCTGAGATGGCGAAAATTCAATGGATTCCACCTGAGCTGTTACAACCTGCAGGCTGTATTTCCCTTCACCATCAAAAGGAGATGACTCCCTTAGTTTCAGGCAGTAGGCTTCTCCTTCTTTCACATTTATATAAAAGCTCCCTGTGCTGTCCGGTTCAATGAGCTCTATTTCATCTTTCAATAATGAAATCCCGCTGTTATAATATTCGGCTGTCACCTCAATAAATGAGGATGACTGGTTCATGCTGTTGTATATCACGACCTTTGCTCTGCCCGTCACATCCGCCACGAATTTGAAATAGTCCGTGTCACCATAAACAGCCAGTGATCCGTCATATTCCTGATTTGTATTTATCAGCATGGCTTCTTCCTTTGAATCTCCTCCGGTTTCATCATTAAAATTATTCAGCATAAACTGTCCTGAGACTAAAACATAATAGGTTTCGCCTGCTTTTAATTTTTCATAATAAATCCCGTCGCTGTTTGTAGGAAGTCTATCCAAGGTGCTGTCATACAAAGTCCAGCCATTATACCTGTCGCCCCGTATGACGTAGCAGTCTTTTTCCGGCTTTAATGTAACGTATCCATCTGTGACAAACCCGCTATCAACTGTATAGTACAGCGTATTGAACTTAATTTCTGGCGCGTCAGAAACATTTTCGGCTGGCTGTATAAACTGCCCTTCACCCAAGATTTCTTCTGCCTTAATCTCCATTACAAAATCGGGCATCCCTGTAAACAAACATCCTGCGGCAACCATCATAGCAGCCATTCTCTTAACTATTGTTTTCATCTTTCAATACCTCACTTTCTTCCATATAGTTTCAGTTCTGCTTATAACACCTGCTCTTTTTCCCGCACCACACCTTTCTTACTTCACCTGCTTACATCCCTGCCAGTAACCGCCAGTCTCATTACCAATCCTGACTTTTATATCATCTGCTGGCATTTGTTTGTACAGCAGTCCTGAACTACTTTCTTATCTATTAAATCTGAAATTCATACATCCATCTTAATTTCTCTATATGACATATATTGTCAATACTACAAATTTCTGAATTTTACCAGATTTAACCATAGAGTTTATAATTCCAGCAGGCTGCCGATGGATGTTGTCTGGAATTATTTTTATGCTGGGCTTTTTTCGTTTTATTTATAAATCCAAAACGAATTTCCTATTTCATATTGGCATTGCAGCATTGAAAACATAATTGCCACACTCCTTTTTCTTTAGTGAAAATCCAGTGCATTGTCGATAGCAATGCAAACGCCAACTCCAAAAGCCAGCCCGATTCCAAACCCGATCCCATTCATAGCAGCACATCCCCCTTTTTATACTAATGTCGGATATATTATCATGATACTGTCATCATCGGTTGCCAGGTATAACTCTTCATGCCACTGTATACCACTCCCTTCACACAGTATGTCAGAATACTGTAACCAGGAACACATACCCGCCCATATCATACGGCATACGGTCTTTCCGGTAGCTCTCATCCAGGATGCCCACCGTTTCCTTTATCCTGCCCATAACCATTTCTTTCCATACATCTTCCTTTATGGCATCCGCAATCATTGCTTCCATACAGTCAAGATCCAGCTTGTCCACACTCCTCAGGAACATCGTTTTTAACCTCCTCCTGCACTTCTTCTTTCTTCTTTGTTTCCTTTTTCGCCTTTCCAGCATTCTTTACCAAAGCTTTTGTAAGCTTGTCCATTTCTGTTTTGGCAGGATATTCCGTAAGTGTCCAGGCACAGCCCGCATACCTCAGCCCTAAGAATAAGATATGCGTCCCTATAAGCTCAATATCCATGCCATCCGCTACAATCTGCCACAGCTTCCTTTTCCCCTGTGCGCCCGCAAGCCCCTCTAACAGTACCAGCTTGCTTTCATTTGCGCTCTTGTTCGACTGTAAGCTGTTACCCCATCCAATAATTACCTTAGCCTTAGCATCCGCACTGGAAAGTATCTTTCGGATATCCGCCAGGTTTTCCTTGTCAACGTTTTTCAAGTCTCCTGCTTTTGGCTTCTGGTATGCCACCATAGAGTACAGGTTTAGCAAGTGGGCTTTCTTCCACTTCATTTCAAGCATCTTGTTTATTAAATGCTGTGCCGTAGAGTCTATCCTTTCCGCGCTTTTAATGCTGATGGTAGGGTACAGTTGGATAATGTAGGCTTCCTCCCCATCTTCCATGCCCTTGATTTCCCTTATGGTTTCATACGTGTTTGATTCCGTACCAATCACAGTTGTTGTCATTGTGGACACTTTCTTTTCCAGCTTCATTTTTGTATGCTCCTTTCCGTTCATCTTCCCAATACTAGCTGCCCCGTACCTTCTAATAATGGCAAATGGATATGCACCATGCTTCTTCCTCTCCCTTCTATTTGTAAATTTAAAAGAAACAGCAGGCTTCCTTGCTGCTGTTTCTTTATCAAAAAAATAATATATGCTTTTATTGGGGGTTGAACCATTATTACGGAATGCCTTTCAGGCGGCAGGGAAGTGGCGAAGAAGCGGCAGGAATAATTAGCTGAAATGTTACTGTCAACCGTGCTTTTTAAAATTCAATGGATTTTTTACATTTTGCCTGTATTTATTATTTTTAACAGAAACCTATCTATCAAACGTCAAAAAAAAGACATGTACCTGATTGATTGTACATGCCTTTTTGAGTCGATGCGACAGGATTTGAACCTGCGGCCTCTGCGTCCAGAACTGTATCAAATCATGTTCTCCAATGTTTCTGTTTGTTCCTCAAATGGTGTGAAAGCCCCGTAAAATAAGGGTTTGGAGAATACTACGGTTGCAGAATCTTAATTCTGTACAAAAATTGTACATTGCATTTTGGGTAACGTTTTGGGTAACATACGGGCAGATATAAGCATACAATAAACACTTATAATTTATTTGGAAACACAAGCAGCATTACAAGAACATCTTGGAGCATACAAAAACACAGTTAATTATATTATAAAAGCTACGACAGAAAAGCGAAATGATAAAGGCTTGAATATGAAACGTAATAGTACAATGGTATCTATCGTTTAACATCTTTTTGCATATGATAAAAATAATGTTGTATGATGTCAAAAGATGTGCTACAATATATAAGAGTAACCGTGTTATAGGGTGTGTTGACCTCATTCTAAAAGAATGGGGGTGATGCTTATGAAAAAGAGAAGACGTAGAAATCATATTTCTCTTATGGAATTGCTGACATTTGGCATATTCCTTTTGGCATTGCTTACATTCGTATTTACGTTTTGTAAGTAGCTATACATAGCAAAAGCCACCCTGATACTTTGGCTAGTGATGGGTGGCATTGCTATTCAACCTGGTCAACCACTTTGTTGGCGGTTGCTCTTTTTATGCTTATAATATAACACATCTTTTATTCGTTTGCAAGTTCTTTTTCGGCGCTTTGAAGATTGTCCTGCTGATTACCTAGAAAAAACAAACTGTACCAAATCATGTTCTCCAACGTTTTTATACGTTTCTCTAACAGTCTGTTCAGTATAACAAAGATTTAAAGAGCCTTAATGTGGCATGTGTTTAATACTTACGAATTTTCACATTGCATTTTGGGTAACATTTTAGGTGACATCCGGGCAGATATAAGCAAATAATAAATGCTCAAAGCTTATTCACGGAGATTATAAAAATACAGACAGCTATATTTTTACTTGGGAAGATGGCACTCTTTACAATCCGAACTACATCACCAAGATTTTTTGTAAGGCAACAAAAGAATTTGGCAGACCGGAAATCACACTTCACAATCTTAGACATAGCTGTGCATCCATGCTGATTAATAGAGGATGGGATTTAAAAAAACTGCAATACTGGTTAGGTCATATGGATACACAAACTACTTTAAATATTTACGCTCATTTCAACCGCTAACGGCTGAATACCAGTGAAAACGACTTGAGCGAAATATCCAACAGGGCATCTGATTTATTTGCCTGACTGGATTTTGGGTAACGTTTTGGGTAACGTACATAGTCACTATCATAAAGGGCAGATATTAAGCTACCAGACCGCAGTTTCTTTTTTAGCTTCTTTCCCGTATATCTTATACTTCTTCCTGACTAAACAACGTAAGTATAATATCCACTACCTCACTTTCCCTGCCTGACAGATACTCTTTCAATACATCCCTGCCTTTGTAGATGCGTATGGTTTCCCTGTCCATATTAGTAGTAAGACAAAGGATGCATGGAAAAGAAAACCTTTCTCAATTACTGCCAATATAGTTCTATTTGTTTCTTCGCATCCATTTCAGACAGCCCATATTTACACTTTAATTTGATCAATACATCTTCCTTTGGTATTCCATAATCCTGTCCATCTTCTATCGTTGTCCTGATTGCAGTTTTCTTCTTTTCACTCTGTACATGCATATCCCATATTTCTTCCTGGCTAAACAGCGTAAGCATAATGTCCACTACCTCACTTTCCCTACCTGACAAGTATTCTTTCAGCACATCCCTGTCTTTGCAGATACGTATAGCCTCCCGGACTGCCTGTACCGTAAGCCCATACTTCTTTACCTGTTCATCAAATACTTTTGTAAAACTTATATACTGGTCAATAATATCTCCCTTTTTCCCATCATAAATCATACGTACTGTCACATTCAGGCAACCTTCCCCACCCGGAAAAAATTCTTCTGCAAATGATATCGTTTCTGGCCTCGCCTTCCGGCTTCCTGTATAAATCACATAAAGTTCTGGTTCTGGCAGCGTTACCTTTTTGCTCCCATAGATATCCTGCCCTGTCCGTATGATATAATCCTGGTAGGATTTTGCAAGATACATGACCACTCTTACAAGTATATTCATCGTCCATGTTGACTGCGCTTCAATCAAAAAATTAATTTTTCTTTAAACAAAAACCCCAAGTCATTAAAAATCCCGCCTGCCATGATATTTTCCAGCGTAATGATTTTTAAGTCTTCCTCCTTCGCACTGGCATCCTCCGGGTGCAGCGCCTGGTACAGTTGGAGCAGGTATCCCTTGTCCCGGAACAGTCTGGTAAATACCGTATCCTTTGCTGTACGCTTTGGGGGTTTCTGCTGTACTTCCTGCCCTTTCTCCATGCTTTTCTCCTTTGTTATTTTATCTTAGTATATACCAGATCTTATAGAAAAACAAGCCTCATGGCTGAATAAGCCTTTTATCGCCATGCTTAGGGCACTGCCTCTTACAGGCTTTCTATGTATGCGCCTGCATCCCCCTCTTTAAAACGCTTTCGTTCCTCCTGTTCCTTCCTCAACAGCCCTGCCAGTTCTTCTTCTGTGAGTGGCATAAACTGGATAAATACAAGCTTTCCATACGCTGGGTCAGGATAGCCGCTAACAGGTTCCACTGTACTCTGGATACGTGTGCCATGCTCATACTGCATAAAAATAGCCTCCGCATGTAGGGCTACAGCACAAACATGAATGTGAAATAATTTATAATCCAGGATATATATATATTGCCTGTTATGGGCCCCTGCGTGCTGCTTGTAACCTCTATCAGAAACGCAAGCACTGGCTCTGTAGCCTGCCCTGCGTAAAAGCGGAATGTATGATGCTCCCTTGTATCTTTGAGAAACACATTCCTTTCCAGTAAGCACCATGTCCCGAGTGTGCGGCACAGCCAGATAAAAGCCTTGGCCTACTGTTCCTGTTTGCCTGCCGCTTCTGTTAATACCTCCTTGTCAATTTCAAAATCAGACTGGTAATGCTTTGTGTGCTTCCTAACAACCCTTCCCATAAATTCCAAGATGTCCACATTACTAATTTTTATTCCTGCCATAAAACCTGGCTCCTTTCACTATGTTTTTGCTTTTAAGTAACAAAAAAGAGCCTTTTTTCCGGCTGGCTCTAAAGTCGTTTTTTGCTTTTTATTGATTTTTCCTACACCTTTTGATGTGCCCCTTTTTCTATTTCTTCTATAATCTTCCTAGCTATATAGCGTAAGCATCATATCTACCGCCCCTCCTGCCTTCTCCATGCTTTTCACCTTTGTTATTTTATCTTAGTATATAGCAACGGATAAGAAAAACAAGCCCCTCCTAGCTTATAAGGCAGTACCCTGCCGCCAGGGGACAAAAAGCAGGTCCAACGATTGTTAAATTTTCATGCAGTACAGCCAGGTGCTCCGGAAAAAATATATATTTTTTCTGTCATACAAGGATTTTGAAAAAGATAAGTGAAAATAAGAAACAATGCGAAACGCTGATAAAACATAGAGATTTTGAAAAAAATGCGGTCAAAATGCGGTCAAATGAAAAATCAGCCCCATTCTGAGAAGCTGCAAAAAGACAAAAAAAGAACCGGAAACCCTTTAAAATCAACGTTTCCGGTGCCCCTGCCAAGAGTCGATGCGACAGGATTTGAACCTGCGGCCTCTGCGTCCCGAACGCAGCGCTCTACCAAACTGAGCCACGCATCGATCATAATTCAAAGTACTAAAACTTATCACCTGAATTATGTTATCACAGATACTGTCCTTTGTCCAGTCATTTTTTATATTTTTTCTAATTTTTTTATATTTATTCTGGTTGATTTCAAAATACCCTAATTTATTTCAGGTAGTTTGTTAATGACAAGTCCATATGTTTGCTGCGCCTTTATTCTGCAAAGTCCTGATCCACCTCTTTCTGTTCGATATAGGGGATAAAGCTCATTGGCGTCATGTTTTCGTGGATCGATGTCATATAATTGTGCCAGATATGGCCTGGATAGGAAGAGCCTGTCAGGCCGGGCAGCGTTACGGGCTGGTCGTAGCCGACCCAGATGCTTGTTGTGTAATATCGGGTATATCCTGCAAACCATCCGTCTTTGTTGTCGTTGGTCGTGCCGGTTTTTCCTGCGCTTGGCATATCGCCCAGGCCTAAGCCTCTTGCAGTGCCTTCTGCCATAACTGTCTGAAGCATATCTGTCATCATGCGTGCGGCATTGGATTTGTAAATACGTGTGCCCTCTGCCTGTTCTTTTTTAGAGCTTTTCTTTTCGTATTCTTCATTTTCTGACGTGTAGATCAGGTTGCCCTGTGTATCCTCAATTTTGATGATGCACGTAGGCTCCCTGTAGCAGCCGTCATTTTGCAGTGTGGCAAACCCGGCTGCCATTTCCAGCGGCGATACACCGATGGTAAAGCCTCCGAGCGCGATCGGGAGCCTTTCGTCTTCTGGATCCAGCCGTGAAAAATTCATAGCTTTTAAATAAGAAAGCCCTGCTACTGGCGTTAACTCGTCAAGCAGCTTCCAGGCTATTGTATTTTTCGACCTTTTTACTGCATGGCGTACCGTAATCATCCCTTCATACACGCCGTCTGTGTTTGCCGGCCCGTCCTCGATTGGCTGATCTGCTACCATAGTGTCCGGCGTATATCCGCGCTCAAGAATCGGCGCATAGACAAGCAGCGGCTTGATTGCACTGCCTGGCTGCCGGAAGCTCTGGTATGCGCGATTTAACGTATAGCCTTCAAAATCCTGTGACCTGCCTCCTACGACCGCTGTTACATACCCGGTTGTGTTATCTATCGTCACTCCTGCGCCCTGCAATTTGTACACGCCCTCGTCATTGACATCCTGAAATCCTTCCAGTCCGGTATCGATGGCATCTTGCAGTTTTTCCTGCTGGCTCATATTAATGGAAGTGTAGATACGATAACCAGATGTGTAAAGGCTGCTTTCACATTCACGGTATGCTTTTTTATATTCACGGTTATATTTTTTCTCCTGCTTTTCCGAATCAAAATAAGACTGGAATTCAAACCCCTGCTGTTTCATTAATGCCCGTACTGCGCAGTAGTTTACATAAGTTTCCACATAATCATTCTTTTTGATCCCTTTCTTCCGTTTCAGCTTTATTTTTTCTGCTTTGGCTTCTTTGGAGGCTGACAGCGATATGGCTCCCTGTTCATACATGGCTGTAAGCATCCTGTCTCGCCGTCCGATCGTATTCTTTTTATGATGCACAGGGTCATACAAGGACGGATTATTTGGGATCGCGCATAAAAATACGATTTGAGACAGATCCAGCTTATCCACATTTTTGCTGAAATATCCCTGCGCTGCCGCCTGGATGCCATAGTAGCCGTTTCCAAAGTAAATATTATTAATGTAAAATTCCATAATCTGGCTCTTTGTATATTTTGCTTCCAGGTTGCGTGCAATAAAGATTTCTTCCATCTTTCGTTCCCAGGTGACTTCATTGCTCAAAAAAACCGTCCGGGCTAACTGCTGGGTAATCGTACTCCCTCCCTGAGTCACCTCTCCATTTCGAAACATGGCGATCACTGCGCGTAAAATGGCGAGATAGTCCACTCCCTTATGCTTGTAGAATTTCCTGTCTTCCACTGCGACAAATGCTTTTACTACAATTTCAGGGATGTCTTTATATTCGAGATAATAGGAATCTTTTTCGCCTTTATATGCCTTTAACAGCTTTCCGTCTGCGCCGTATACAAGCCCGGTCTCACCTTTTCGAAAGATGTTTTTGTTGGATTTTGCCACTAAAAGGTCTGCGTCCTCTTTGAGCTGTGTAATCGTCTGGGCATAACCTCCTGCAAAGTAATATCCGGTTCCTGCGGCAAGCAGCAGAAGCAGCAAAAGCTGCAATTTAAAGAAAATCCAAAAACCGCGGTACTTTTTTCTTCTTTTTTTCTGTTTCGCCATGTTCATTTATCCTCATTTTCTGTATCGTTTTTGTATGTGCCTTTGGACGTCTACAATTATTTTACACATTATGCGCAAAATTCTCAATAGTACAATATGGCATAAAATGATTTTCAGATTTTCAGATTTTAGTCACAATTTGCTGTTAGGATATGTTATAATTGAATTCTGATTTTGCAAGGATAAACTACGACTTCACAGGAGGATTTATTTTGAAAAAGAAATTTGCGATCTTTTTACTGGCTGCCTGTATGCTCACAGCGTGCGGGAGCAAAGGCCCGACCACGACCGGCAATGAGCCGATTGAAAATGCCGTCTATACGGACGACTCTGTATCTCTGGCGCCCTATACCGGATTGAAAGCAGAGAAAAAAAATTATATTGTGACAGAAAACGCTGTAGACGACCAAATCCATGAAGAGCTGATGGAGTTTGCGGAATATCAGTCTGTTGACCGGCCGGCAAAATCCGGCGATTATGTACAGACAGACTTTCAGGCGTCGATTGACGGCTCTGTTGTTATGAAAGAGACCAGCTACGACGTGATTCTCGGTGCACAGGAGTATGGCGAAGCGTTTGACGAAAAGCTGACCGGTGTTTCTGTCGATGACGAGCTGCATTTTTCATTGGATTACGACTCTGATTTTATGGATGTTGAATGGGCTGGAAAAACAGTTGACTTTGAAATTCGTGTCACAGGCATCCAGGAAGAGCTGCTGCCTGACCCTACAGATGCGTTTATCAAAGAAAACACCAGTTACAGCTCCTATGATGAGTTTGAAGCCGCTATGCGCACTTCCATTACAGACAGCTATGAGCAGGAAAGCACACAGGAGCTTCAGGAAAACCTGCTCCAGCAAGTGATTGACAATTCCAGCATCCTGCAATATACCCAAGAAGACTATGAGGCAGCGCGTGAACGGGTTCAAAACACATACGGAGGCTACCTTGAGATTTTTGGTATGGAAAACCTGGAAGATGTGTACGAGTTTTTGGATATGACAAAAGAGGATGTCGAGGAAGAAGTTCAAATTACACTTTACCGGACACTGATTGTCAACGCGATTGTAAAGAATGAACAGCTTTCCGTCTCTGACGACGAATATGAAGACGGCATCCGCTACTACATGGAGCAGACCGGAGCAGAATCCAAAGAAGAGCTTTTGGAAACCTACGGTGAAGAGGAGGTTCGCACGACTCTTCTTGAAGATAAGGTGCTGAACTTTTTAGTCAACCATGCCGAAATTACAGAAGTAGAAGCAGAACATGAGGATGAATAAAGCGGAGCCAGCAGCTTGACAAGAATGCCCCAAACTCGCAATCTGCGAATCAAACTACAGCAAAACAAATTATAATCCTATTAAACAAATCTTATTAAGATAAACAGCCACATGATTTTCTCGTTCCAAGTGATCTAGCTGAGTTACGAACACGCATGTGGCTGTTTTAATTTCAACTTTAATTGATTAACAATTTAATTATCTCTCCCTTATTTTGATATTTTCTGTCCGTTACAGACTATTGTTCCATCTGCCTTCCCAGAAACCCAGCGGCAGTCATTGCAAGCTTGCTCTCTGTCTCACCCATCTTGGTCTTTTCATCTTTGTTATAAAGGATGACAGACCCGATCGCATCCCCTTCACAAATAATCGTACTGATTGCCTGTGAAGCGTAATCTCCATTATCATCCAACGTCACTTTGACAAAATCGCTTTCTTCCTTGCTGGCCACCATGCTGTTGCGGTCTTCAATCACACATTCTAATTGATGGCTGATTGGCTTTCCTTCAAAATCCTTCTTGCCGTTTCCAGATGCAGCAATTACATGGTCGCGGTCTGTAATGCATACCAGCATACCTGTCGTCTGTGCCAATGATTCGGCATATTGTCCGGCAAACTCGCTGAGCTCGCCGATCGGAGAGTACTTTTTAAGGATAATCTCGCCTTCACGGTCTGTAAATATCTCCAGAGGGTCTCCCTCACGGATCCGCAAAGTTCTTCTGATTTCTTTGGGGATGACGACGCGCCCCAAATCATCTATTCGTCTGACTATACCTGTTGCTTTCATATGAAAAATTCCTCCATTTACAGATTTTAACTTGATGCTGTTGTAGTATCTGTAAAATACGGACTTTTATACATGCTGCCATTTTCCGAACCTTCGCCGTTACTGTATTGTTATTTTTTTACAATGTGAATTACTTTAACCTTTCCCTGCGTTATGAAAGCTCTTTCTGGCCGCCTCAAGCTCCTGTTTATCGCATTCATGCTGGCTGTAACGAGCCTTTTCATACAAGAAAATCCTCACCTGCGCCTGAGCGTTAGTGTGTATCCGGGCATCCGCCTGATTACGGGCATCCGCCTGCTTTTGATGCAGCATATACTCCCATTCTGTTGGTGTCCAGGATTGCGCAATCACTGCTTTCGTGCCAAACCGGCGCCGTATATTTTTTTTGTACATGCGGCGGATTCTTTGGTTCACGCTTCTGTCTGCCACATCCCTTTTTTTCCGGCGCTGCCGTACGATACGCTCTTTCAGTACCGGAGTTTTCCATAAAAATTCGCTTTCGTCAGAATCTTCCTTATGCTGGTCGTAAAATCGCTGATACATACGATAGATCAGCCTGCCTGCAAGATAGAGCAGCCCCGCTGCCGCCAGCACCGAAAACGCAGTCATCAATATTTTTTCTAAAATCTGCATCAGCACGGAAGTCCCGCCAGGTTCAAACGTCGGCGCCGATTGCTCCATGCCCCGTTCAAGCGTTTCCGTCTCTGGTGTAAATCTGGAAAAAATCCACAGCAGCAGCCATATCAATCCGCGGAGTACCAGGCGCACAAAATCCGCCGCCCCGTCAAAAACCATACTGACTGGCAGATAAGGCACCAAAAGCATTCCTGCAATAAAAAACAAAAGAAACACTCCAAACATCAGCCGATTTAAGCCCCTAAGCTGCGCTGCCGGCAGATTTTTTATGTTCTCGTTAGATTTTAAGAATGCAGATGTGCTTGTAAGGCTGCGGTATGTCACAAATAAAATCAGGAATAAAAAAGCTTCATAACAACAAAGCTTCATAATATATTGGCGTCCGCTTTGAGAAGCTGCTGCATACATGGCAAAAAATATCAGATATGCGCCAATCGGCGGGCATCCCTCTTTTGGATCACCAGTGAAACGTTTATAAATAGAAGCCAACGCCATCCATACCACACAGATTCCCGCCGCAGCGCGTTCCTCCAAGCCTTGAAAAATCAGCATAAAAATGCCGCTTATTATCACATGACACAGTAAAAACATAAAGAATTTTCCGCATTTTCTGCGGACTACGTCAAACATTACAAGCGGCACAACCAAAGCCAACAAGCGCAGGCACACGGCAGGCGTTTTCTCTGACGGCAGATGATACAGTACACATGCCAGGCTATGGTACAATAGACCCTTCATACACAGTACAAGCGCGTTTCCCAGCCATTCATCCCCAGACATATACATAACCCCTCCGTGTAAAATTTCTTTCCTGCATTCTGTATCCCCTCCCAGAAAAATTCACTTTACATTTAATCTATGCGGCTCTTATCTGCACAAACGCAGCAGCTTCGCGCATACGCTTCACGTATTTTGTTCCACGTCCCACCGCATCACCAGTTGGTCTTTTTGTGAAAAAACTTTCTGGTCCATCCAGGGGTGCAGCGGCAGGATCCAGCAGCTCCCGGCAGATTTTTTGGCAAGACAGGTATACGCCTGGCGCACCCCGGTCCGCTGCGATGTTGAGATGAGCACATAACGTACCTCGTCGGTGCTTTTTTGGATCTTCTGATTGACAAATATGCCAAATTCCTCCATCGGCTGTGATAAGTCCAGTCTTGCCAGATGTTCCCGGATCAGCGCCAAATGCTGCTGGTCTGCTCCCGGCATCAGATGCAACTCTTTTGAGTTTAACAAGTCTTTTGCATTACTGTATATCCCTACCGGAATCCCCTGTTTTAAAAACATCTCAGAAAGAGTATTTGCAATCCGTATACTTTCTTCTCTTAACTGCGGATATTCCATCATAGATTCCAGCTCCAGGTTCAGCAAAAGGCACACCTCCTGGCGTACCGTGAAGCCATGCAGGTTCGTACGCAGCTCGCCGGTGCGGGCCGTCGCTTTCCAATTTACATCACGCATACTGTCATAGGGCTCATACTGGCGTATCCCCTGAAATTCAAACGGGTCTTCGTACGTATAGCGTCTTGTCAGGATATCCCCCATGATTTTTTGGTATGGAACCAGCAGCCGCCTTTTGTCCGCCTGTCCTGGATAGACATAAATCCAGGCATTGCAGGCAAATCCCGCATCCAAATGCCGTTCCATAAACAAATCTGTCGTATCAACTGCTATTCGATCAATGGAATAGTATCCGCGCCGTTTTCCAATAAACTTTAATCTCCTTGTAATTTTTTGATACATCATAACTGAAAAGATATCGCTTTTATAGCAGCGATCTGTTACAGATATATTTTCTTCCTGCATAAAATCCAAATGCCTGTCCGCTTCAAATTTTACACGCAGCATCGGAAGGGGCAGCCACTTTCGATTGACAATCGTTTCATACAGCTCGCCTTCTTCCTGTTCGGTAATCTCCCGCTGCGCAAACGCAAGATCAACCGACAGCTTTTTGTTCCAGCATTTTTGGTATATCAGCCTTTGCAGCAGGAAAATGCAGGCAGCTCCAATTACAATATATATAATCCTCATATAATGATATCCTCTAGCGCATCAGTCGCGCTAAAAAGCGTCCTCCAGGTATCGATCTCAGTTCGTCCTCACTAAAACAGCGGATCTGCAAAATTACTACCGCATAGACGATAACTGCCGCTCCAAAAGCCATGACGGAGACAATATATACATTTTTAAACGCCTCATAAAATACCTGGTATACCGCAAACGCCACGATCCCCATAGCGCCTGAAGCGATCAGCGGTTTGATAAACGTATTCAAAAATTCCCACCGATAGCCGACTTCCTTTGTAATTGCACGGCAATTCAGCATACTTACGACAAACGGAAACAGCACATTACAGATGACCAGCGCATACACATTCAAATCTGTAGCTACAAGCAGGATTCCCAGCAAGATGATATGAATGCCGAGTGATATCGCTGAATGTATCACCGGAAGCCGCATAAAATTATGTCCCTGCAAGATAGACGTAGTCAGCGTCGATAAGGCATAAAAGACCACCGCGCTCGAACCCGACATCAGCAGCATAATTGCCTGCGGCTGATACGTCACAAGCCTTGGAAACAGCATTTTCATAATCGGTTCCGCCAAGACAGCAAGTCCGACCGCCGAAGGAAATGCAATGACCATATTGACCTTAATTACCTGCGTGATCTTCTGATTGACTGCCCTTGCATCATTCTGCATCCTTGACAACACAATGCTCGGCAGCGTGGACGCTGCCATTGCCGTCGCAATCGCTACCGGCAGGTTCACCAACTGGTTGTACTGCGTATTATACACGCCCTGCAAAGACGTGACGACCTGATCCTGATAGCCATGCAGCGCCATCAGGTTTCCAAACATCAGATCGTCGATCGTATAGCCGATCTGATAAATCGTCTGGCTTAAAATCACCGGCACAATTGTCAAAAACAAAGCCCTGTAAATAGAACTGCTGGATTCCAGGCGTTCCGCGGGATTTATTTTATTCATGTACCGCTTACGGGTCGTTCCAAACAGATACATAATAAACAAAAGCGCCGTCCCTGCCCCTGCCAGTGTTCCCAGCGTCCCGCCTGCAGCCCCATAAGAAGGCGCATCTGGTGACTGTCCATACATTTTCATAAACTGCCAGGTTGCAAATACGCTGATGACTGCATTTACGATCTGCTCTAAAATCTGTGAAACGGACGTAGGCACCATATCGCCGTGTCCCTGAAAATATCCGCGAAAGACGCCAAGCAGCGCCACAATAAAGGTCGTTGGCGCCAACACGCGCAGCGGCCGTTCAATGCCTGGCTTATGATACAGCATTTCCATAACCCCCGCGCCAAAAAACAGTACATTCATCGCCACCAGTCCCGCAATCAATCCATAGACAAGTGCGCTTACCAATACTCTGCGCATATTTTGATATTCTGCTTTTGCGACTCTTGCTGATACCATTTTCGATACCGCAAGAGGCAGGCTGTACGAGGATATCGTCAATGCAATTCCATAGATCCCAAATGCAACTGAATATAGGCCGTTTCCCTCTTCTCCCATCATATTTCCCATCGGGATGCGGTACGCAAATCCAATCATTTTCGTAATAATACCTGCTCCTGCAAGAATTCCGCCCTGAAGCAGTACATTTTTCTTCTTTTCAGCCATATGGTCATATCTCCTGATTCGTCGTCGCTGTCTGCGTAGTATTCGGATGGTTACTAATCAGTATAACATAACTTCTTAGCAATTTTAACTGTTTTTGCATATTTTGTTTTGGGTGGGCTTTTACTGATCAAGGAAATAATTGACGTGCCGGCGCACTTTCTTTTATAATAAAAAGAAAAAAAGGAAGGGGAGGAAAACGATGCATATTGTATTCTTGGACGCTGACACAATCGGCAAAGATATGGATTTATCTATTTTTGAAAAACTGGGAACAGTAACGATTTATGGATTTTCAACACAGGAGGAAATGCGTGATCGTATCACAGACGCAGATGTAATTATCCTGAATAAAATGCTTGTAAACGCTTATACACTGGAAAAGGCTGCACACTTAAAGCTTGTCTGTGTAACTGCAACTGGTACAAACAACCTGGATAAAGACTATCTGGCACAACGCGGCATTGCCTGGCGCAATGTAGCCGGCTATTCTACAGAATGCGTCACACAGCATACCTTTGCCATGCTGTTCTACTTACTGGAAAAGCTTCCTTATTATGATAACTATGTGAAAAGCGAAGCTTATGTAAATAATACAACCTTTACACATTTTGCAAACGTATTTCACGAAATCCACGGCATGACTTGGGGCATTATCGGGCTGGGCGCCATAGGGCAGCGGGTAGCGCAGATCGCAGCACTGTTTGGGTGCCGGGTGATCTATTATTCCGCTTCCGGCTGCCATGACCATCCGCAATATCAGCGTGTTTCTTTTGAAGAATTGCTGACCCAGTCAGACATTGTGTCTGTTCATGCTCCGCTTACAGACCGCACCGAAGGGCTGATGGACCGCAAAGCGTTCCAGCAAATGAAAAAAAGCGCCATTTTCTTGAATCTTGGACGCGGACAGATCGTCGTAGAACAGGATCTTGCAGACGCGCTAACGGCTGGCGAGCTGCAAGCTGCCGGCATTGATGTCCTATGCACAGAACCGATGAGCGCAGATAACCCGCTAAAAGCCATCAAGGACAGCGAGCGGCTTTTGATCACACCGCATATTGCCTGGGCAGGCGCTGAGGCCCGCCACCGGCTGATGCAAACGATCTGGCGCCAGATCGATGATTTTTTTCATTCTCCAAAGATCCAGCCCAAACCGCTGTGAAACGACTGGTTCCCCAAAAACAGGCATAGCCTGTCTAACAGCTCATCATATTGTGCATCGGAGGAACCCGCTGCATACAGGCGGTCTAACTGCCTTAAAGCCTTCTGGTATCTGCCGGAGGCTTTTTTTATCATATCCGGCACACTGTCCGTAGAACGCATCTTGGGATCCCACGGATTTTTCCACTGCCGGTGCTCCAGATTCAGCGGATCTTCATTGCACTGTATCAAGTCGCTCGGAATGACCGGCGAGATCTGCGGCTTTCCAAAAATCGCCCGCTCAGCCGCTTCCAGCACCTGGCGTTTGTAATTGTGCGGATTGTAGGTCAGCCTGGTTCCAATCTGCATGGAATGGATCGCCCTGGAAAGGAAGCCTTTGGACAGCGACAGCTCTGGAAATACAGTCTGATACGCATAATGTAAAATATCCGCTGTGACATCGCGCTTTTTTGCATCAAACGCGATCGTCTTTGCATATGGAAATGCAGACGGCAGGCATTTGGCATACCGCATCAGCAGGCTGGCATCCATATCCGACTCCAGCGCGATATGATCTGCATAGCCTTTCTTTTTTAATTCCTCGCCGATTCCAGTCTGGTCATATACATAGGGATGCATTTGCGTATCCAAAATGTAATGGCCGATAAATCCGGCTGCATATGCCTGCGCCGTCTGCTGCTGTTCTTCTTTCCAGAAAATCTCCGGCGCTTCGATCAGGCATTTTAAAAAATCCCCCGTCCATCTTTTATGCACAATCGACCCCGGACGGGTTGCCCGCAACTGCGAAGCCAGATGATAGAAAAAAATATCCGGCCCCTGCAGCCCGATCTGGAATACTGTCTTGTTATTGCCGATACTGTGCAATAACGTCGTACAAGCGCCTTTTTTCCTGATCTGCTTTAAGTTATTTACCCCAAATAAATAATGTGTTGTAAAACCTGGCATGAATGCTCCTCCTGCAATATATCCCCGTGATCCAAATGATATGCTAACATGTCAAAACTGCTGCTTATCAGCTCTTTACATACAGTTTTACCCCTTTAATCTCTACTACCTGCGCGGTTGTCCCTGCTTCAATCACATGCCCATCCGCTGCACTCCTTGCTGTCCATTCCTGTCCGTTACATACTGCTGTGCCGGTTCCGTTCCGATTGTCGATCCGTTCGGTCACCCGCACCTCTTTGCCAATCATTTCTTCATAATTGGTTTTGACATTATGCGGCTTGACATATTTTAACGCAAACGGCCTTGTACAAAACAGCAATACAAAAGATACTGCAAAAAATAAAATCACCTGAATCATCACATTCCATCCAACCAGTGCAGATATTAACGAAACAAGCGCTCCTCCTGCAAACCAGATGCTTGTGAGCCCGACCGTAATAATCTCGACTATGATAAAAATGACCATCAGTGCCAGCCATAAAAAGATTGGCGATAACAAAAATTCCGGCATATTATCATCCTCCTGCCCGCCTTTAGATTGAAATTTCTTTTTCCTAGACTATGTTTATTGTAACAGGATTAGACGAAAAAAACAATGCCAACATTATACCAATCCTGTACCAAAGCATCCAATCATCACTGTCTGATCTGGCACCGCGCCTGCCGTACAAAAAAGCTGTTGTATAAAAGAGAACCTCTTTTTATACAACAGCTTTTCTGCAACAGTTTTCATTGTACCAGCTTTTTCTGCAATCGCTTTTTGCGCAGCAGCTTTGCTAAGAAACCTTCACGCCCCTTGATGCGCTGTATTTGCCATAAATCTTGCGTTCCATCGAATCTGTCTTATAGGCACGCACTCTTACATAGTAAATCTGTCCCCGTTTCAGATTTTTCAAAGTCTTTGCAGTGTAGCTTGCAGACACTTTTTTCGTACCAGATGAAAAATTCTTGTTTGTAGAATAAGAAACCTCATATCCCTCTGCTCCAGAGACCGCCTCATACCGCACCTTTAACTGCCCGTTTTCGTTCGATGCAAACGTCGGTACTGCCATCTGTTTCGGCTTTGTAACCCTGATCCACTGTGCATACAGCACACAGTCTGTATTTGGAATCGTCGTCCTGCTGATCTTTTTCCCGCCGGACGGTTTTGTATACCAGCCCTTAAATTTATAATTCACCCGTTCCACAGTCGGCATCGCATCCAGGATATCGCCTGCTGCAAGCGATATCTTCTGATAATTCAGGTTTTGTCCTCCATTTGCATGGAAAAAGATATCATGGTAACCATCCTCATCGTCTGTCGGCACCGTCGGCTGTGTCGTGTTGTTGTTGGACGAGCTTCCTACCGTAATATAGATCGTCTCTGTGACTCCGCCATATGATACTACAATCCGGTTCTGCCCATTGGTAAGCGTTTGCTGCGACAAGGAATAGCCAGAGACTCTTTCTGATGTGCCGCTTGCGTAGTTTGCCTGCACTACCAGCCCGTCGGATACATTTGCGCCCGCATATTTCAATCCGTTGTAGGTAAGCGTCAGGCTGCTGACTGCTTTTGTATCTCTCCAATATGCATAATAAGTCTGGTTTTTGCTGATCAGTGTTGTTTCTGTCAGCCTTGTACCTTGCCCGTTCGGTGCCGTATACCATCCAAGGAAATCTGACCCTGCTTTTACAGGTACCGGGAGCGGGTTGATCGTGCCTAATTCCTCTGTTACAATCGAAGATATAGCGCTGCCGCCCTGGCTGTCAAAGGTTGTCGTACATGTAATCCTTGGAAGCCCCAGATTGAAAAACTCTACATTATAGGAAATAGACAGTCCTGCTCCGCTGATCCTTACCTGGAAAGAGTCTCCGTTTTGATATTCGCCAATGCCCAATGGGCGGAAAATAATGCATCCCGGCTGTCCATATGCATTGTTGTTTACAAAAAAGTCTCCGTCTGAAGCCCCTCTATAAGTAAAACGCCATGTTTTATAATCCCTGTACCGCAGCAGCGTAACTTCAAGGTCATTCGCATTGACCGCATAGCCTACGCTGTAGCTCCATGGATACTCAGCCGCAAAATATTCCACTGGCATCGTACGTGCCGGCCATGCGACCCCGGTTTCATTTGCAGTTGTATTGGTCATATCGTTTACATAAACGCTGCTGAATGTGCCTTTCAAACCGCTGACTACGCCAAAGCCTGTCTGCTTTAGCAGCGGATTCAGCAGCCATCTGCGTTCTTCCAGGGCAGAAATATCCGCGCTGTCTGCATTTCCCATCCAGGAATTCAGAATCGTTTCATTCAGGCTGCGGTTTCCCCAGGTTGCCCAGGAATTATTACAGCCTGCCGCTCCCCTCTGTGCCATCTGAAACATCGTATTCCCCATCGAATACGGACGGTCAGGATTGTGCGATACCTGTCCGTTGATATAGTTGACCAAAGCCGCAGCCTGTGCGTATTCCGTATACTGCGTAGAGATCGTTACGTTGTCTGAGACGCCTGCAATATAACGGATCTGGTTGAGCATGTTCAACGCCGACTGCTGCGTGGCGTCTGTCAGCCTGCCAAGCGTATACGGCACCTCTGTATATGGATCTGTTACAAACGTAAAGCTGTCCCGGATGCTTGCACTGTTTGCCGCCACATAACTGCGGATCTCCTGCGCCGTACGGTATCTGGCGTTAATCCCCTGTGCAGTTGCATGTGCCTGCATATGATTTTTGCTCATAAGTAAAGCCGTCATCATAACAAAGCAAAATGTCACTGTGATTAGAAATTGCTTCTTTTTTTTGTACAATAAATTCATATGATCTCCTCCCTATCCAACCTTTTTCGCTACAACTACCAGCCGTCCGTTTTCCCTGGAATACTCACAGGTAGAAAGCATCACAAGCTGATCCCCGTACTCTAAGTCCTGCCCCGTATCATATAACCGGTTTTTTTGTATAAAGTCGCTGCATTCCTGAAATTCCTGCTGCGACTGATACTTGTAAAACCGATAGTAACGAAAGCCTTCTTCTTCCTGATACAGGATTCTTGTAATCAATACCGCCACAATCTGGTATATCCCGGTTTCATAGATTGTGTCGTACTGTATGACTGGATGCTCTTTGAAAAAGCCCGAATCCTTATACTTCTCCAGCACCCCGAAATTGCGCCCATTGCTCATATTGTGTCCATAGATTACCGTATTATCGTCCTGCGGGAAGCAACTGCTCTTGCTTTCTACAAACAAGGAACCCGCCTCCGACTGCTTTCCGGTATAATCCCGGTGCAGATAATAATACTTCTCTCCCCGCTGTTCGTCATCCGACTGCATGACCGGATGATCGATACTCGTACCTGGTATTTTCAGCCAGCCGAATAAATCCGGATAATCCTGATGGAAAGACTCATACTGCGGCAAAATATGCGGGTCAGCCACTGTCTCAGGGACGCTGTCTGTTCCTGTATCCGCCGTGTTCGCATCCAAGGCATGGCTATCTGCATCCTGCTTTTGTATCTGTCCAGCTTGATCATCACCCTTTATCTGGCTTCCATCCTGGCTTTTTATGTCCGCTGTATCATTGTCTGCAATCTGCGTATCATTCTGCTG
The DNA here is from genome assembly GCA_947178105.1 of uncultured Eubacterium sp. GTDB lineage: Bacteria > Bacillota > Clostridia > Lachnospirales > Lachnospiraceae > Eubacterium_J. Next base: position 109,124 of record CAMWXD010000004.1, read on the forward strand.
TACATCATACTGCTGTACATCATACTGCTCCACATTTTGCGTTTTCTTTTCCGCCTCTTTATCAGGCATAATTTCAGACGCAATTTCAGATGTCATTTCAGACGCCATCCCAGTGAACAGCTCCTTTAGCTTTTCTGCACCTCTTGTCCCATCCGACTGCAAATATAATAATATGCAGATCATGCCGATCGAAATACAGACCAGCAGCGTCCATATGATTTTCACCTGAAAGGATGATGGTTTTATCTGCGCCGTTTCCGGCTGTATTCTTAATCCTGACTTTTCCTCAGCCTCCTTTTTTCCATAGCGTTCTTGCAGTACATTAATAAAAGCATCTCCCAGCCAACTGGAAAAATAATATTTTTCATCCTGCGTCAGCAGCAAAAGCGCTTTTCTTGCCTTTTCTTCATCATCCCAGTTACAGGTCTGACAAATTTTCTGGATCTTTCCGATATCGTTTTGCAGCATTCGCTGCCCGTCGCTCTTGTCCAGATCCAGCTTTGCTGCGAGCTGTTCTGTAAATGCCCTGCCGAATTCTGTTGCAAAATAAGCTCTTGTATCTGCTGTTAGCTCCTGGTACTGGCTTTTCCAATAAACATCGTGCTGTGCTTGTCCGTCCTGTATCAAGTCCTTCATCAGGCGGATATCTTTCTGTAATTTCGGCCAATCGAGCTTTTTCCCCTCGTCTGTCGATTTTTGCAGCAATTCCAAAAACTTGATTCCAAGCTCTCCAGCAAAAATCAGATCCTTCTGCTTTGACAGCTTTTGGACATACCGTTCCAACTGATGCTCACTCATGCGCCAGCATTCTGCTACCATCCGCTCCATATTTTGCAGATCAACCCATTCTATATTCCACTTCATCCATAATAATCCTTTTTTTATATTGAATATCGACATGTTGCATATTAATGTTTACTGCTTATTTCATTATAACAATAATGTTCCCAGAACTCAAGTATTTCACTCACAACAAAAAAATCAGCCAAAAGCACCTGCTGACGCTTTTTGGCTGGTTTCTTCCCGTTATTCATCAAATCTTCTGTGTAACTCCCGCTCTGTCCATACGATCGGCAGCAGCATCAGAAAAATCTGGACTGCTGCAACCGCTCCGCCGACAATCCCCACGACTGTTTCGTCCTGCCCATAGACCATCAGCATTCCGATTACGGTAAACGGCAGCACACACAGCCCCATACGCAGCCACTGCCGTCCAAAATACAGGTGCGCATAATCCCATGTCTCTCTGTTCAGCATAGACATTCTTTTCTGTTTTAGCTCCGTCTCTTTTTTATCCCATCTGTATGGTTCCTGTCATTCACATACAAGCTTTCAGAATACGAGCAGTCCTCCCGTATATTTGAATAGCACTTATAAGCAATATACGTCCCAGCCGTACATACGGCAAAGAGTACTGCAATTCCTGCCACTGTACTAAAAAAGCAGCAGGCTCCCGCAGCCAAAAATCCCATCCCCCATTTCAGGTACACTTTGGACATTCTGCGGTTGTATTCCGGCACATTTTCAATTCTATCCTTTAAAGACCGGTCACCGCTCCAAAATGAGATCGGCGTGCTGCTGTTTTTATCAAACGCACCAATGATGAAAAAAGGGAGTGCGCATAACAGGCAGCTTGCAAATCCAATGATTCCTTCCATAAAATCACCTCACCCGATATTTTTTCTCTATCCTTGAATATACTACTATCAACGCAATGGCACAAATCTATGTTCCTTCCTATATTTTTTCCCACTCCGCTTATTTAATGTAAAAGCCAGACAGCTTCATGTCTGGGTTAAACAACAGCGTATACGTAATCCCGATATTTTGATACGAAGCATTGATCTGCACTACTGCCCGTACCTTGCCCTGCTGCCTTTGTTCTCCCATATAGCATTTCCCAAATTCCTGAAATTCTCCCCAATTCTCGCCTGCCTGCTTTTTCGCATCGTCAATGGCCTCTTTTGTCAGTATGTCCCGCAAACGGGGATCGGTACATGCCCAAAATGCCTCATAATCCTCAGCATCCAACAGGCGGATCACCTTTTTTGCCTGCTCCTCTACCACAGCCTCCTGAAACTGCCCGCTGCTGCCCATTTTTAAGCCGACCGGCAAAAACCACAGCAGCACAAGAACAATAGCAAGCAATCCAACCGCAATGCCTGAAACGATTTTTGCTGCGAATGCTCTCCTATATTTTTTCAGCTCCTGCTCTGTCAGATTCTGGTTAAACTCCTCGGCAATCGCAATCGGCTCTCCCATACGAAGCAGCACGACATCCAGCGGCACCCCCTGCTCCATCTGCGCATCGATATCCGCCAGGATCTGTCTGCGTATATCCTTCCGCTTATTCTTAGAACATTTAACTTTTTTTACAATCTGATTTACATAAACCTGTGCTGTCATCACTCATTCCTCCAACCGTTCACGCATTTTACCCTGTCTTTCCTATATGCTTTGGTTATTTCCCGTTATTCTTCCATAATCCGCCGGATCCCGTCGCTCATCTGCATCCACAGCCCTCCGATTTCAGAAAGCGCCTGTTTTCCCTGCTCCGTGATCTGATAATATTTGCGCGCCATTTGCTTTCCCTGCGGGCTGCTCCAGCAGCTTTCCACCAGCCCGTCATCCTCCAGCCGGTATAAAATCGGATACAGCGTCCCTTCCTTTAAGATAAACAATTCCCCGCTTTTTTCTTTTAATTCATGGATTAACTGATACCCATACTTTTTTTCTTTATACAGCAGCTTTAGGACAAGCATGTCCAGCACCCCTTTTTTCATCTGTCTGATATATTTATCATTCATTTTCCATTCCTTTATATTTAGTATTACTAAGTATAATATAATATGGATTTTTGGAAATGTCAAGACAATTTGATTCGAATTCAGTTTTTCATTGCTTCACTGGCATGAAATTGTTATACTATCAAAAACAGCATTGCTTTGGAGGTGCAGTTATCATGGAATGGCAAAAAAAACTCCCGATCGGAATTGAGTATTTTAAAGATTTTAAAAGAGATGGTTTTTACTATGTGGACAAAACCGGCTTGATCCGTGATCTGGTTCATTCGCGCGGCAGCGTAAACCTGATCACGCGTCCGAGGCGTTTTGGTAAGAGCCTGAATATCGATATGCTGAAAACCTTTTTTGAGTTAGGCACTGACCCTACTCTGTTTGATGGATTGGAAATCTCCAAAGATAACGCTATCTGCGAACAATATATGGGGAAATATCCAGTCATTTCCATTAGCTTAAAGGACGCAGCAGGGTTGAATTTCCAGATGGCATATGATATGCTTGGATCTGCCGTCAGTGAAGAAGCAGAACGCTTTGCCTATCTTTTAAACAGCAAGGAACTTGCCTCCTCTGAAAAAAGAAAATTGACCCGTCTTATGGAAGGAGATTTTGAAAAACCGTTTTATCTTCACAGCAGCTTAAGGCTTTTGACAAGACTGCTTTGCAAGCACCATAAAACCCCAGTCATTGTTTTCATCGATGAGTATGATGTCCCTTTGGACAAAGCCTATCAATATGGCTATTATCCAGAAATGGCAAACCTCATCCGCTCTTTGTTCAGCCAAGTATTGAAAACGAATGAACATTTATATTTTGCCGTTATTACCGGATGCCTTCGTATTGCAAAGGAAAGCATCTTTACAGGCCTTAATAATTTTAAGGTACGAACCATATCGGATATTCGTTTTGCATCATACTTTGGTTTTACGGTAAAAGAAATCAAAGAATTGCTGCATTATTATCATCTGGAAGAAAAATTTGACCTGCTGAAAGAATGGTATGACGGATATCGTTTTGGCATGGTAGAGGTCTACTGCCCATGGGACGTAATCAATCAATGTGATAAATTTCTGGAGAAAAGGGACGCCCCTATGGAAGCTCATTGGGAAAACAGCAGCAGGAATGCAATCGTACAGAATCTTCTTGAAACTGCAACAGAAACTACAAAAAGCGATGTAGAAGCCCTGATTTCCGGTGAAGCTGTAAAAAAGGCACTGCTTCCAGAATTGACTTATACTGACCTGGACAGCAAAGACCAGGAGATACGGCAGGCATGTCTGTGGAGCATACTTTTTGCAACAGGTTATCTGACAGACGCCAGCATCCCGGAAAACGGCGTTCATTCGCTTATCATTCCAAACCGGGAAGTTTTAGGTATCTATGAAAAACGGATTTGTTCCTGGTTCAAATCAAAGACTGTAAGCAATACATCCAGATGGAGCGCATTCTGCGATGCTGTAAAAACTGGAAATCATACAGAAGTGCAACATTTATTCAATACATTTATGTCCGATTCTATCAGCATCCGGGATACTTATGTAAAGAAGGAACTGAAAGAAAATTTTTATCACGGCATGATCTTAGGACTCCTGCGTGCCGAGGGAAGCTGGCGTGTCAAATCAAATGCAGAATCCGGAATCGGCTACATGGATATCCAGCTCGAAATCCCATCCACAAATACAGGCTGTATCATCGAGGTAAAATATGCGGAAAAAGGACAATATGATCTTGCCTGTGCCAAAGCGATGGAGCAGATAGAGAAACATGGCTATGCAGAAATCCTAAGACAAGATGGAATGCAGAAAATCCACAAATATGGGATTGCCTGTTACAAAAAAAGCTGTAAAATATCCTACTGCCTGGAACATGCATGATAAAACAATTTCAGCCCCGAAGGCTGTACCTCCGGGGCTTTTCTTTTTTGAAAATCCTGCATCACCGGGTGACAATCCGGTAATATACCCTGGCTGTCACCGCATAAATAACAATATACATCCCTGCAAATACACCAAACGAAACAACGGTGCAAACCAGATACAACCTTGTATTCACAAAATTCAGCAGCGCCAGCAGCCTGGATATCAGAGGAAATGCTGCAGCTACATGGATTCCCGCCACAACCAGCGGCAGAAAAAATACGGTAAGCACCTGCGACCGAATCGAAGCCTTTACCTCTCCATGATCCATCCCCACCTTCTGCATAATCACAAACCGTTCCCTGTCATCATACCCTTCGGAAATCTGCTTGTAATAAATAATCAGCACTGTAGCCATGACAAACAATGCGCCAATAAAGATCCCCATAAAAAAGAATCCGCCATATAAGCTTACAAAGTCTGTACGTGCCTCCGCCCTGGATTCTATCCACACATTCAGTCCCCGGGACTTTAACGTTTTGACGATCGCATTGTAAAACTGGATCTGTTCCTTTTCTTCATGATCGCTGTCAAATCCATAAAAAGTGTCAATACCGGAGGAAATGTCCCCATACACTTCTTTTTGTTTTGCACAGATTTCCTCCATTTGCTCCATTTTTGGCACAACAATATAATGTGCGCTTGCCATGCTTGCCGCCTGAGTACCGTTTCCCATAAAATGCTCCAGCTTTTCCGCTACCCGGTACTCTTTTCCAAACAATTTCAGCACTGGTTCATTGTACGCGGTACGGTTGGAATAGATTAAAATTTCATCGTCACGCAGCGTCTTATGCTGCCCTTCGACCCTGTTATAATCGTCCAGCGTCATAAAAAACAGTACATGACTGGAATCGATCGCTGTAATCGCAGCATCAAGCTCTACATAAAATGTATCGCCGTCACAAAAGGCGGAAAAATCCAGGTACGTATACTCTATTTCATTTTTTATGCGGAAATCCCATTCCTTTTGCAATGCACGCACCGTTTCTAACACTTCCTTGCTGCGCTCTGGTTCTGTCTCATGCGACAGCACCATAAACCCAGACGGATAACGAGTATCTAAAATGTCTTCCATCCCAATCATCATAGAGCTTGTCGAAGTTACCATAACAAGCACCATCGTAGAAAGGATACAAATATTCGCCAGCCCTACCGCATTTTGTTTCATCCGGTAGATCATCCCCGAAACACTTGTAAAATGCCTCGTCTTATAGTAATAATTTTTATTTTTGCGCAGAAGTTTTAAAAACGCGATGCTTCCTGCGGTAAACAGCAGATATGTGCCCAGGATTACCAACACAACCGCGACAAAAAAAGCAAAAATCGATGTAAGCGGATTTTCTGTTGTGATTGCAATAAAATAACCGGTTCCGACACATGCTGCCCCGATAAATGCAATCAGCCACCTGGTTTTTGGCTCCTTTTCTCCTGCGTTGCCTGCGCGCAGCAGCTCTATTGGATTCGCAATATGAATCTGGCATACGGAATTAAGAAAAATCAGAAAAAAGATGCCTGCAAACAATTCCACCGTTATGGCAATGACCTTTGGTGAAATAAAAAAACCAAGCACAACCTCCGTACCTACGATTCTTCCGATCAGCAAAAACATCGCTTTATCCAATGCAATGCCGATCCCCAGCCCCGCAGCCAGGCTTGCCAGCATGACATACAGCGTTTCCCAGCCTATCACAAGCGCCAGATGCCGTTTTTCCATACCAAGGATATTAAATACACCAAACTCCTTTTTTCTTCGCTTGATCAGAAAGCTGTTTGTATAAAACAAAAAAATCAATGCAAATAAACCAATGACCACACTTCCAAGCATCATCATAAACGAAAGATACGTAGTCCCTCTCATATCATTCAGGCCCGGATTCATGGACAGCGATTTAAAGATATAAAACATTGCAATCGTCAAAATGCAGGTCAAAATATACGGAAAATAAGCCTGCCCATTCTTTTTTATATTGCCTGCCGCAAGCTTTGGGTAAAATCCAGCCTTCATCTTCTCTCACCACCTGTCGTCAGCAATGTCAGCGTGTCTGAAATCTTCTGATACATCTGCTCATTTGTACTGTTGCCGCGGTAAATCTGATGAAATACCTCGCCGTCCTTTATAAAAAGCACCCTGCCTGCATGGCTTGCCGCCTTTGCAGAATGCGTCACCATCAGGATCGTCTGCCCTTCTGCATTCACCTCTCCAAAAATCCGCAGCAGCCCATCGGCAGACCTAGAATCCAACGCCCCGGTTGGTTCATCGGCAAGCACCAGCTTCGGCTTTGTAATCAGTGCCCGCGCAACTGCCGCCCGCTGCTTCTGCCCGCCGGACACCTCATATGGATACTTTGCAAGGATATCTTTGATCCCCAGCTTTTCCGCAATCGGCATCAGACGCGCGTGCATAACCAGATAAGGGTTTTTGCCCAGTACAAGCGGCAGGAAAATATTGTCCTGCAAAGAAAACGTATCCAGCAGGTTAAAATCCTGAAATACAAATCCAAGATTATTCCTGCGGAATGCTGTCATCTCCCTTTCTTTAATCGCTGACATATTTTTGCCGGCTAATAATACCTGGCCGCCTGTAGGCTTATCCAGCGCTGCAAGTATATTCAGCAATGTCGTCTTGCCGGAACCAGATTCTCCCATAATCGCCACATACTCTCCCTCTTCTACAGAAAAGGATACATTCGACAATGCCTGCACCTGATTTCCCCCGAACCGGGTTGTATATATTTTTTTCAGGCATTGTGCTTCCAAAATTGCCATTCCCTCGTCCTCCTTATTTCCTGTCAGTCTTTGTTTCTGTATCCTTATCATAGCAGCCGCGCCCGTATTCCGACATCGAATCAGGTGACATTTTACCGTTTCATGTGACATTTTTGTAAGGCTTTACACCATTTCCAGCTTTTCCGTATGCAGGTCTATCGAAAAAACCGTTCCTTTCCCAACCTCTGATGCGGCATCAATCCGATGGGACAGCCGCTGCGCCGCCTTCTGACACAAATACAGCCCCAGCCCGGTTGATTTCTTATCCGCCCTCCCGTTGTACCCGGTAAATCCTTTCTCAAAAATACGCGGCAGATCCTCCGGCGCAATCCCGATCCCCGTATCTGCAATCTGCAAAACCTTCTCCTTTGTCACTGTAATCCGCACTGTGCCTTCCCGCGTATACTTGACCGCATTGGACAAAATCTGCTCAATCATAAACAGCAGCCACTTTTCATCCGTCAATACAACTGCTTCCGTCGGCTCATACAGCAGGCGGATGCGCTTGCGTACAAACTGAGATGCATATTTATGAATCGCCTGGCGAATCAAATCATCCAGCCTGTATTGCTGAAAAACAAAATCCGTAGATTCACTGCCTAGCCTTAAATAACTCAAGGCCATTTCCACATATTGTTCAATCCGAAACAATTCCGCCAGCAATTCCCGGTGCTCCTGCGTATCTTCTTCCTGCAAAACCATACGCATAACAGCAATCGGCGTTTTGATCTGGTGCACCCAGGTCGTATAATAATCCATATGCTCCTGCCGTTCTTTCTGCCATTGCGTCAGATCCTCATCGCAGATCTGCTTTAATGCAAGGATCATTTGCTGATAATCCGCTTCGGCAAGCGTCCCCGGCACCGGAAGCCGTTCATCCAGGATACGGATATTTTTTACCATTTCCTTCCTGATAAAGTGCCGGTTCCGGTAAAAAAGGTAGTGCACCATCAATACTGTCACTGTTAAAGCCGCGCACAATCCGCCAGCATACAGCACCGCTTCCGTCTCAAGCTCATACAAAGAAAAAACAACTGCAAAAATAACGATATAAGCTGCAAACATACAAAACGAATACTTATACTGCCATAGATACGCCCGCAAAAGATGTTCGCCCCGTTTTTCTTTCATTCGCTCCGTTCTTCCTTTCCATTCATCTTCCTTTCGTTGTTCCTTTCCATAGGCGCATTATTCGATCAGATAACCGCTGCCTACCTTCGTCATAATAAAGTCTGTCAGTCCTGCCTTTTCCAGCTTTTTTCGAAGCCTTGTGACGTTGACAGTCAGCGTGTTTTCTTCCACATAAGAATCCATCTGCCACAATTTCGTCATTAACGTATCTCTGCTGACTACTTTTCCTTTCTGTTCCAAAAGGAGCTGTAAGATTCTAAAATCATTCTTCGTCAATTCGATCCGCTTTCCCATATACGTCAACGAAGCATCATTCAAATTCAGCACCGCTCCACGATGTTCCAATACCGGTATTTTCCCTCCCATATCATACGCCCTGCGCAGCGCCGCCTGCAGCTTTGCTGTCAACACATTCAAATCCACCGGCTTTGGAATGAAATCATCCCCTCCCATATTCATTGCCATTACAATGTTCATATTATCCGATGCCGAAGAGAGGAAAATGACCGGCACATTTGAAATTTTACGTATTTCCGTACACCAATAATAGCCATTATAAAACGGCAGCATCAAATCTACCAACACCATATGCGGATCAAATTTTACAAAATCCGGCATAATGTTTTGAAAATCATCTGCACACAATACCTCATTCCCCCAGGACTCGATCTGCCGTTTGATCGTAAGCGCCATTGTTTCATCATCTTCAATTATCATTATTTTATACATATGCTTATTTCCTCCGCCAATAAATATAGAACCATCCGGCAAGCCACACGGCGGCTGTCCATGCGGCTGCAAATAACATCGATGCTGCGCCGAAGCTATGGTTTAACACCGACACCGCCTGTTGCATCAAAAACGCCGCTGCCCCCAGGCGAATACAAAACCGATGCAAGTACCCATATCGGACTTTTCTGATCTCAGCCTTAGTCACCGGCATAAATTCCAGCTTTTTATAAATCGATACCGTCCTGTCACCCTCACGGATACTTAAATAAGGCCTCAACCATGTGCACACACCGTTTACACAGCATAAAAAGCCAGGCAGCATCGTTTGAAGCATCTCTGATTTTTTTGCCATTTCAAATGGAAACAGCATAAACATCATTCCTAGGCAGCAAAGCAGCCCTCCTGCAAACTTCCCCATAAAAAATGCATCCTGGCAAATACACTTCAATTCTTCGTCAAATTTTCTAACCTGTTCCATTTTCCAACATCCTTTCTCACTGAAAAAATTGCTGATCCATTCCCACTTCATACTCCGAAACGATACGTCCTGCTTCTATATGGACTATATAATCCATATGTTTTTCTATTTCATCCTGCAAATGCGTACTCATTAAAACCGCACAATGCTCCTGTACAAGTAATGTATGAAGCATCTGAAAAAACTCTCGCTTAAACACCGGATCCATTCCTGCTGTCGCCTCATCGAGCAGATATAACTGCGAACCATGCGCCATCCCAAAAGCCAGTTGATATTTCAAATATTCCCCACGAGACATATCGCAAAGCTTTTTTTGGACAGACAGGTTCATACGCTCCATACTTTCCTGAAAGCTGTCCAGTGAAAACTGTGCAAACAGCCATTGTAACATCGACACATTTTCCAACGCGGTCTGGTTCATAAAAAACTTCTGTTCATCGGATACAAATGCGGTCTGATTCATACACTCCGCCTGCACCCGGCGCCAATCTGCACCATCTGCCAATATTTCTCCTTCATAACCCGCATTTTTGTCTAACAGTGCATGAAACAGTGTTGTCTTGCCGGCACCGTTTTTCCCAATCAACGCCGTAATGTATCCTTCGCGGATTTTAAACGTAATATCTCGCAGAATAAATTTTTTTCGTTTGTATGTCATATTGATAAACTCTATCTCCATTTTCAGCCTCTTTATCTTTTCAATCCTTTGATCTTTTCATCCCCTTGACCTTTTCAGTCCCTTGATCTTTTGCCCCTTTATTTATTAAGGCACGCTCTAGCTCTCTTCTGTAATCACCTTGACCATGGATAGTATTTCTTCTTTGCTCATTCCTGCCTTTTTACATTCCTCCAAAACCTCAGTCATTTTTCTTTCCAGCATAATATACTGCTTTTCTTTTAAATATGCGGTATTTGTGTCACAGACATAAAACCCTTTCCCTGCTACAGAACGGATCAGTTTTTCTTTTTCCAATTCCTCATACGCCCGCTTGGTCGTTATTACACTGACCTCAAGGCGGCTCGCCAGCATACGGATCGAAGGAAGCGCTTCCCCAGGAAGCAGCTCGTGATTAAATATCGCATTTTTCAACTGATTTACGATCTGCTCATAGATCGCCAGATTACTGTTCGTACTTATTACAATATTCATGCTCCTGCATTCCTTTCTATGCCTGCTCCCTTCTCTTTGCTGCCGATCATCCAGCAGCTTTCATAATTTATCCCATTTCTTATCACAGGCTTATAGCAAATCATGCATATTGCCGCATTTATCACGAATGCAATCCCCACCATCACAGTAAATATTATATTGTCTGTATGTGTTTCCGATCCATTGATACCGAACGACGCATAAAAAATCATTGTACCCCACGCACACAAATGTGAAAACAAGCTCAATACCACATATACAAGGGAAAGCCTGAACTCTTTTTCTCCCATTTGCCTCACAAGGAACAGGCTTAAAAATACATGATGCATATTTGCTCCCAGGACAAACGAAATAACCAGCAAGCTTATCCCGATATACTGGAGGCATAATAAATACCCACATACTACGGCTGGCAGGCTCAATACAAAATAGACTCCAACCGCAATCCCCACACGCAGCCCATACGCAGTCCGCAAATACTTCAACCTTTCTTTTTCTGACATTGGACATAAAAACAATATTTTACTTAATTCATTCGGATACATTCTGGACAGCCAAAACCCAAGCAGCATCGGAATCATGCCCATAGTATATTTTATAACATCCAATCTCAGCACAATCATGATATATACATAGCTCCAAAAGATATACCATAAAATCATTTTATTATGCGCTTTCCATACAACTAAAAATCTGCACCGGTAATTCCCCCATACAAGCTTTAACATAATTATCCTCTCCTTTGCTCTGCAAAATTTAGCATTTCATCCATCCAGCTTCCCGCTCTTGATCAGATAGTACATCACATCCTCCATTGTTGGAATGCTCACAGTCAGCGCGCTGTCATAGGTATCTCGATCTCTGTGCCTGACAAGCGCAGCCGCCGCATAGTTTTTTATCTCCTTGCAGATCACCCGCTCCTCTTTGAGCAAATTCACTTTATAAGGCGCCCCGCTGACAATTCTCAATTTATCTGTTACTGTTTCCTTCTCCGCCGAAAATACCAGCTTCCCGCGATGCAAAAAAGTAATATAATCTGCAATTTGATCCAATTCCTGCATCTGATGTGTAGCCAAGATCACGCTTTTTTCTCCATCACTAACAAAATTAGCAAGAATCTGCATAAACTGCTCCCGAAATTGAGGATCGAAATTTGCAGTTGGTTCATCTAATACCAATAACTTTGGATGATGTGCCAATGCAAATGCAAACTGAAACTTTAATTTTTCTCCCTTTGACAAGCTTTTCCACCTTTTATGCGGATCCAGCGCAAATTGTCCACAATAATCAAGAAGAAGCTCACCGTCATAATCAGCATAAAACCTTCCATACAGCTTTGCATTATCAACCAAACTTGTAGCAGACAAAAAAAGCTGTTCATCAAGCACCACATAACCCGTCTTATTTTTGATCTCACGTTCCGCCTCACCATAAGTGTTTCCCATAATACTGATTTTTCCAGAATCCGGCAAATACAACCCAAGAATTAAATGCAGCAGGCTTGTTTTTCCCGCACCATTTTCCCCAATCAAACCCATTACATAGCCTTTCGGCAGTTCAAAAGAGATATTCTGCAAAGCAAATTCTCCAAGCTGTTTATTCACCTTCTGAAACTGTATCATAATATTTTCCTTTCTGGTTCCTGTGTTTGTATCGTAAAATTAGTAACGTAAAGATCTGACATATCTGTATATGTACTGTATATAATAATATATACAGTACATATACAGATATGTCAAGTACTTTTGTAAAGAAACGCTTTATTGATTCATACAAAAAAGCACTCCAAAACGGAGTGCTTTTCTTCTAAAACATGAACTTCACGAATATTAAAAAAATGAGACACGGGGGATTCGAACCCCCGACAACTTGATTAAAAGTCAAGTGCTCTACCAACTGAGCTAGTATCCCATGATCCACAATAAAGTGAATACAAATGCCCAGTTCCGGAATCGAACCAGAGACACGAGGATTTTCAGTCCTCTGCTCTACCAACTGAGCTAACTGGGCATAAAGTTGCGGGGACAGGATTTGAACCTATGACCTTCGGGTTATGAGCCCGACGAGCTTCCAGACTGCTCCACCCCGCGATATTTAATTGTTGCCTTTCGGCTAATGGATGGAGGTGGATTCGAACCACCGAAGCAATTTGCAGCAGATTTACAGTCTGTCCCCTTTGGCCACTCGGGAATCCATCCATATAGTATTAAACTATAAGCCGATGATCGGACTCGAACCGATAACCTGCTGATTACAAATCAGCTGCTC